>JBBSQB010000003.1:0-181536 GCA_038258245.1 Chthoniobacterales bacterium | reverse complement strand
CGTGACCGAAGGCCCGTGGATGGTGCGCAAACATCCGCACATGTTCCTCGGCGCCGAGCTGGTCGTGATCAACAAAATCGATCTGGCCGAAGCGATGGAAGTGAGCGTCGACGATCTCATCGCGGACGTGCACAAGTTGAAGCCCGATCTCAAAGTTATCCCGACCAGTTGCCGTAAAGGCATCGGGCTCGACGAGGTCGCCGAAACACTGCTCGCTGTTTGAGACAATGACGAAATCAGAATGACACAGCCCGAAACAATGACCAATGACGAAGCTCGAATGGATGGCGTTCGTCATTCGGACTTCGTCATTTTTTCGGATTTCGGATTTCGGATTTCGTCATTTTCTCCGCATGCATGAGTTTTCGATCGCCGCCGGACTGGTCGAAAAGCTTCTCGATTTCGCGGAGAAAAATCCGGACAAGAAAATCGTCGAAGTGCGTCTCGCCGTTGGCGAATTCAGCAACATCGAGGAAGAGCAACTTCGCTTCTGTTATCAGTCGATCGTCACCGAGACCGCGATCGATGGTTCCACGCTCACCATCGAGTCCGTGCCGGCGATGGTCGATTGCCCGCATTGTTCCTTTCACGGCCGCCCGAAATATTGGGATGGCGCGTTGCGCGGTATTCCGGTGGCGACGCTGGAATGCCCCAGATGCGGAAAAGCCGCGGAAGCTGTCGATGGTCGCGATTGCGCGATCAAATCCCTTCGCTTCGTCGAAACGCAAACCGCCGACGCCAGCTTCTGACCAATGACCACGCTCTTCTCCATTTTGCTGCTCGGGTTTTTCCTCGGCATGCGTCACGCGACGGATTCCGATCACGTCGTCGCGGTCACCACCATCGTCAGCCGGCAACGCCGCATTTCGGCCGCCGCCGTGACCGGCCTTTTTTGGGGAGTCGGCCACAGCTTCACGCTTTTCGTCGTCGGTGGCGCGATCATTTTATTCGGCATCGTCATCCCGACGCGTCTCGGGCTCGGTTTGGAATTCTGCGTGGCGCTCATGTTGATTCTGCTCGGCGTGCTTAATCTGCGCGGAAGCGTGCGGTCGTTGCGCAATGCGCGCGCGCTGTCGGCGCCGGAGGATGATCATGAACATCACAATCACGTGCATCGGCATGGCGATTACGTGCACAGTCATCTTCACGGCCACGAAGCCGAATCGCATGGTCACTCGGCGGAAACGGTGCCGCCGGCGCGGCTCGATCGCTGGTTTGGCCGGCTCAAAATTTATCAGGCGTTGCGGCCGATGGTCATCGGCATTGTTCATGGTCTGGCGGGATCCGCCGCGGTCGCGCTGCTCGTTTTGCCCATCATTCCCGATCCGAAATGGGCGATGTGCTACCTGCTCGTCTTCGGTCTCGGCACGATTGCGGGTATGATGTTGATCACGGCGGCGATCGCCGTGCCGGTGACCTACTCGACGCGCTTCCAATTCTTCCATCGCCATCTGGCCAGCGCGGCCGGCGTGCTGAGTCTCGGGTTCGGTCTTTTCCTGGTTTACCAAATCGGATTTGTCGACGGCCTCTTCATCAAGTGACCGAACGCCTTCGCGTCATCGTGCGCGGCGCAGTGCAGGGCGTTGGATTTCGACCCTTCGTTTTTCGACTGGCTAACGAGTTACAATTAGCGGGATGGGTTTCCAATACTTCGCAAGGCGTCTTCATTGAAGTAGAAGGCGAACCGGAAGTGCTCCGGCAATTCGCCGCGGGCCTCATCAGCGACAAACCAGAACGCGCTTTCATCCAAAGCAGCGAGGCTTCGTTCCTCGACGCAATCGGTTATACCGGCTTTGCGATTCGCGAAAGCGAAGAAAGCGGCGCGAAAACCGCGCTCATCCTGCCCGACATCGCCACCTGCGCGGAATGCCTGCGCGAAATCTTTGATCCGGACAATCGTCGCTTTCGTTATCCGTTCACTAATTGCACCAACTGCGGCCCGCGTTTCTCGATCATTGAGGCGCTGCCTTACGATCGCGGGAATACTTCGATGAAGAAGTTTCCGATGTGCGCCGCGTGCGCGCAGGAATACGCCGAGCCGCGCGACCGCCGTTTCCACGCTGAGCCCACGGCCTGCCCGGCGTGCGGCCCGCGTCTGCAACTTTCGGATTCGTTAGGCAAAGTGTTGGCGACGGAAGATGCGGCGCTCTTGCAAACGGCCGACGCCCTTCGCGCGGGTCGCATTGTCGCCCTCAAAGGCATCGGCGGTTTCCAACTGCTCGTCGACGCGCGCAACGAAGAAGCTGTGCGCACGTTGCGACAACGAAAGCATCGCGAAGAAAAGCCGTTCGCCGTCATGTTTCCGTCGCTCGCCTCGATACAGGAATGCTGTGACGTCTCCGACTCGGAAAGCGCGCTGCTTCTCTCGCCCGAAGCCCCCATTGTTCTGGTAGGGCGCGCCCGCCGGGCGCGCCGCGCGAGCGATCATCCACCCCCGGACGGCCCGGCGGTCCGTCCCTACCTGGCTGGATTAGTCGCTCCGGGAAATCCGAACCTCGGCGTCATGCTGCCCTATTCGCCATTGCATCATTTGCTCATGCGCGAACTCGATTTCCCGATCGTGGCGACAAGCGGGAATCTGAGCGACGAACCGATCTGCATCGACGAAGACGAAGCCCTCATTCGCCTGCGCGGCATCGCGGATTTATTTCTCGTCCACGACCGGCCCATCGTCCGCCAGGTGGACGACTCGATCGTCCGCATGATCGCCGGACGCGAAGCAATCCTGCGTCGCGCCCGCGGCTACGCCCCGCTTCCGCTCCGGGGAGCACACGCGCCCTCGCGTGTCGCATCCAGCGCCTCGCCGGCTGCCGGCGCTGAGATGGCTCCTCCCGTGCTCAAAAAATTCGAGAAATCTCCCACAATCCACCCTTCCTCCGGCCCGATCGGCGAGGCGCCGATCGAAGCACGCGAGGACGCGTGCGCTCCCCAGATTCTCGCCGTCGGCGCGCATTTAAAAAACGCGGTCGCCCTGCAGTTGGGCGAAAACGTTTTCGTTAGCCAGCACATCGGCGACCTTTCCACGCAGGAAGCCTACGACGCGTTTACACGCATCGCCCGCGAGCTGCCGCAACTCTACGACACCGCGCCTGCCTTGATCGCGCACGATCTGCACCCGGAATATCTCTCGACCAAATTCGCCCTGCAGCAGCCCGGCGAACACATCGCAGTGCAACACCACTGGGCGCACATCGCCGCCTGTCTGGCGGAAAATGAAATCGCCGCGCCCGCGTTGGGTGTGAGTTGGGACGGCACCGGTTACGGGCTCGACGGCACCATCTGGGGCGGGGAATTTCTTCTCGCGCAAAATAACGGCTTCGTTCGTGTCGCGCACTTTCGCGCGTTTCCTCTGCCCGGCGGCGACGCCGCCGTGAAGGAACCGCGCCGCAGCGCGCTCGGTCTCCTCTTCGAAATTCATGGAACGGATCTGTGGAAACACAGCGCGCTGACCGCAGCCTTTGCCGAAGAGGAATTGCGGCCACTGCGCACTATGCTCGCGAAAGGCATCAACTCCCCGCGCACCTCCAGCGTCGGCCGTCTCTTCGACGGCGTGGCCGCACTGCTCCGCCTGCACCATCGCTCGACCTTTGAAGGCCAGGCCGCGATGGCTCTCGAGTTTGCGATCGAGCCCGGCATCGAAGAGTCGTATGAATTTCAATTGCGCGGCCGCGCTCCGATTGTGATCGATTGGCAGGCGGCCATCGAAGCGATCCTGCGCGATCATAAGGCAGGGGAATCAATCGGAGTGATCGCCGCAAAATTTCACAACATGCTCGCCGAAATCATCGTTGCGATTGCCAGGGATATCGCCGAACCGAAGGTCGCACTAAGCGGCGGTTGCTTCCAAAATCGTTATCTGACCGAACGCGCCATCGCTCGCCTGCGCGCCGAAAATTTCAGCCCGTATTGGCATCAACGTGTTCCGCCTAACGACGGCGGAATTGCCCTTGGTCAAATCGCCGCCGCCGCGTGGTCGCTCCGCCAGGAATAATTTTATGCCGCCACGCCGGAACGAAAAAGAAAAGCGCGAGGAAGAAATCATCGAGCGCACTTCGCCGCCGGGCGAAATCGTTTACGAAGCGATCTACGCCGAGGGCGAGCACGAACTTCACCGCAATAATGCCGAGCTCGCTCTCTCCGGTCTGGCCGCGGGGCTCTCCATGGGGTTTTCGCTCGTGACCGAAGCATTTCTCCGTGTCCATCTGCCCGACGCGCCGTGGGCGCCATTGCTCACCAAGCTCGGTTACAGCGTCGGCTTCCTCATCGTCATTCTTGGGCGGCAGCAATTGTTCACCAAAAACACGCTCACAGTCATCCTTCCGCTCCTGCGCAAGAAAAAATTGAGCATGCTCGGGAATGTGGCCCGCCTCTGGAGCGTGGTTTTGGTGGCGAATTTAATCGGAGCGTTCATCTTCGCGTGGCTGGCCAGTCATTCCGAAATTTTCGAGCCGCCGGTGCGCGCCGCCATGGCGAAGATCGCGGAAGACGCGACCGCGCCAGCCTTCGGCACGCTCCTCCTGCGCGGCATCGGGGCCGGCTGGCTGATTGCTCTCATGGTCTGGCTTCTTCCGTTCGCCGAATCCGCGCGCCTCTGGGTGATCATTATCCTCGCCTACATCGTAGGGCTGGGCGGAATGCCGCACGTCATCGCCGGGAGCGTCGAAACCTTTTACCTCATCTCGACCGGAGCCATTTCGTTAGGTGAATGTCTGGGCGGCTATCTCATTCCTGTACTGATCGGCAACGTCATCGGCGGGGTCGCTCTCGTCGCCGTCGGCGCGCACGCCGAATATTTCGAAGCGAACGAGGGCAAATGAATCGGGCCGACGGCGAAGTGTGCATGCGCAGCTCGCGTAAAAAAGTTGGCCTGGAATGGCTGACGAAGGCGACCGCAAGTGGTAGAGTTCCAATGTGCGACGGCGTCGCCATCAGCCAGGTGCAACGGGACGCTGACGCGGAGAAAAATTATGTGCCTCGCGATTCCCGGTAAGCTCATCGAAATTAAGCAGGACGCGCAGGGCGTGCGCATGGGCAAAGCGAATTTCGGCGGCATCGTCAAAGCCGTCTGCCTCGAATACACGCCCGAGGTTTTGGTCGGCGATTACGTTCTCGTCCATGTCGGCTTTGCTTTGAGCAAAGTGGACGAGGCCGAAGCGGAGCGAACCTACAAAGCACTCCAGGAACTCGATCAACTCGGCGAACTCGACACGCCCGATCTCGACGAGCCGACCGCGGAAGATCACGCCTTTTTCGATGACAAAGTAAAACCGCCAGCCACCCCAGTCTCTCCATGAAATTTCTCGACGAATATCGCGATGGCGCGCTCGCCAAAACCATCGTCGAAGAAATTCACCGCATCGTAACCAAGCCTTGGGTGCTGATGGAAGTATGCGGCGGCCAGACCCATTCCATCGTCAAATACGGCATCGACCGCCTCTTGCCTAGCGAGATTGAATTGGTCCACGGACCCGGCTGCCCGGTCTGCGTCACTTCCCTGGAGATGATCGACAAGGCGCTCGAAATCGCACAGCGGCCGGATGTGATCTTTTGTTCCTTTGGCGACATGTTGCGGGTCCCGGGATCGGAGTGCGACCTGCTCATTTTAAAGTCTCGCGGAGCCGATGTGCGAGTCGTCTATTCGCCAATCGATTGCCTGAAAATCGCGCGCGCCAATCCGGACAAGAAGGTCGTCTTCTTCGCAATCGGGTTTGAAACTACGGCGCCCGCCAACGCCATGTCCGTGTGGCAGGCGCAAAAGCAGGGAATCACGAATTTTTCCATCCTCGTCTCGCATGTCCTCGTACCGCCCTCGATCGCCTCGATTCTGCAATCGCCGCTCAATCGCGTGCAGGGTTTTCTCGGGCCGGGCCACGTCTGCGTCGTTATGGGTTATCGCGAATACGAGCCGCTCGCCGCGCGTTACCAGGTGCCCATCGTCATCACGGGTTTTGAGCCAATCGACATCCTGCAAGGCACGCTCATGACCATTCGCCAACTGGAAGAGGGGCGTGCGGAAGTGGAGAACCAATATCCGCGCGTCGTCAGCCGCGAGGGCAACAAAGGCGCGCAGGATTTGATCAACAAAGTTTTCGAAGTGGGCGATCGCAAATGGCGCGGCGTCGGCTCGATTCCGAAAAGCGGTTACAAACTGCGATACGAATTCCGCGATCATGATGCCGATCGAATTTTCGATACGCGCGAGATCGACACGAAAGAGCCGGAGATTTGCATCAGCGGCCTCGTTCTGCGCGGAGTGAAAAAGCCGCATGATTGCCCGGCCTTCGGCACGCTTTGCAATCCCGATCATCCGCTCGGCGCGACGATGGTTTCGGCCGAAGGCGCCTGTGCCGCCTATTACGCCTACGGCCGTCATCTCGATCAAGCGCCGGACGAGCAACCGGCTCTGTCGAAAGCGAGTTAACCATGAGCGTCACGATCGAAACGGCCACCGATCGGCTCACGGAACCGTTCCGCGAAAAAGTTCTGCGCAAATGCGCCGAGAGCATGGAGGCGAAGGAGAAATTCTTCGCTCAATACGCCGATTCCTTCGACGAGATGTCGCGCGCGCTGGCCGAGCGTTTCAAGCAGGGCGGTCGTCTCTTCGTTATGGGCAACGGCGGCAGTCTTTGCGACGCGCTCCACATCGCGGTCGAATTCAATCACCCGATCATCGAGAAACGCGTCGCCTTCCCCGCCATCCCGCTCATGACCGATATCGCGGCCATGACCGCGATCAGCAACGATCTCGATTTCACACGCGTTTACGTTAATCAATTGCGGCTGCACGCCACGCCTAACGACATCGCGATGGTCTTCAGTTCGAGCGGCAAATCGCCCAATCTCATTTACGCGCTTGAGACGGCGCGTGAGAAAAAGATGTTGAGCATCGCCTTCTCGGGCAAAGACGGCGGCCGTTTCCCCGACGTGTCCGATTTTTGTTATATCGTGCCTTCCTACAGCATTCATCGCATTCAGGAAGCGCACGCCACGGCCGTCCACATCATTTGGGATTTGGTGCACATCGCGTTAGGGGCCGAGGATGTCACCTGACGAATCGGCGCCCAGTCTTCTGGAAGCCAGTTGCCCCATCCCGATCACCGATTACAAGGAGATCGTCCTTGCGCACGGCAGCGGTGGGCGAATGAGCCACCAGCTCATCTCCAAAATCATCGCCCCGCAGTTTGCGAACGAGCTGCTCGATCCGCTGCATGACGGCGCCGTCTTCTCGTTAGGCAACGAGCGCATCGCCTTCAGTACCGATTCCTATGTCATCAGCCCGATCTTTTTCCCGGGCGGCGACATTGGAAAACTCGCTGTCCACGGCACGGTCAACGACCTCTCGATGTGCGGAGCGCGGCCGCTCTATCTCTCCTGCGGATTCATCCTCGAAGAAGGAATTCCGATGGAAGATTTCTGGCGGATCGTGCAATCGATGCGAGCGGCGACCGATGAAGCCGGAGTGCAACTCGTGACCGGCGATACCAAGGTGGTCGATCGCGGCAAGGCCGATAAAATTTTCATCAACACGGCCGGCATCGGCGTTGTGCCGGAAGGCGTAAACATCCAGCCCACTCGCGCGCAGGTCGGCGACAAAATCATCATCAGTGGCCCCATCGCCGTCCACGGCATCGCCATCATGTCCGTGCGGGAAGGTCTGGAATTCGAAACCGAGATCGCGAGCGACACGGCCGCTCTTAACGGATTGGTCGCCGAAATCCTGAAAGCCTGTCCGGACGTGCATGTTTTACGCGATCCGACGCGCGGCGGCGTGAGCAGCGCAATGACCGAGATTGCTCAGGCCGCCAAGATCGGCGTGGAATTGCAGGAAGCCGCCATCCCGATCCGGGAGGACGTAAAAGGCGCGTGCGAAATTCTCGGACTCGATCCCCTTTACGTGGCGAATGAAGGCAAACTTATCGCCGTCGTTCCAGCAACGGCCGCTGAGTCCGTGCTGGCGGCGATGCGCAGCCATTCGTTAGGCAAAGAAGCTGCCATCATCGGCGAAGTAGTCGCCGCGCATGCTGGTTTTGTCACAATGAAAACCCGCGTCGGCGGGACGCGCGTGGTCGACATGCTCTCGGGTGAGCAGTTGCCGCGAATTTGTTAGGCAGAACGTGCCTGGAGGGATTCGAACCCCCAACCTTCTGATTCGAAGTCAGAAGCTCTATCCGGTTGAGCTACAGGCACAGCGCGGATCAGATCAATAGCCAGATGCGGAGTGAAGTCGACCGTGCTCCGAACGGCCGTGCCCGCGATGCTCGTCGGTTCGGAGGGGACATGCTTCTGCATGTCCAGACGTCCGAAAAGATGTCGGCCCTCAACGGGCGAGGACGGGCGTTCCAGGGGACCGCGGCTACAGGCCGCGCGCTCGCGTTCACAACTGAGAGGCGCGTCTCCATCTCTTTCGCTGATCCCGTGTCACATTTATACGGAGGCCCAGGAGCTTGCGAACTCGACCGCTTTAAGCGGTCGAGTTCATTTATCTGTGGGATTCCATTTGTCCGTTTCGATCTGAGAGTTCGGTTTCCAGTCATCGTGGAAACGGGGCTTCCGGCCTCTCACGGGTCTATTTTTCTCAGAGGTCGTCTAAAAAGTCCGGTAATCCCGAGCGCAGCCGAGGTATCCGTGGTGAAACCTTGCCGCTCCCTCCACGGTATTCCTATTCCGAAAAGCGTTCGGGGCTCGGAATGACCGGGTTTTTAGAGACCCTTTTAAGCCGACTATAATGGTTACACTGCACTGTAGGAGTTGCGGGCGTGGCTAGCGATTCTAGAATCTCTCGCGCGCGCTCGGACGGCGCGCGCTTTCATGCCCGAAGAAAAACCGTACGCGCCACCACCCGCAGTTGAAACCACGCGCGGCGGCAAGAAACCCGCGAAAGGAGTCGCCCCCCTTCCCGGCGGCAAGGGACGCGATCCCTACGCGGCCTTTCGCTACTCCAGCTTTCTTTTTTACACGACTGGCAACGGCATTTCGATCACCGGCCGGCAAATGCTCACGGTCGCGATCGAGTGGGAAATCTACGCACGCACGCACTCCGCCACCGCGCTCGGTCTGGTCGGGTTGGTCGTGGCGCTCCCCGTGGTCTTGCTCTCGTTGCCGGCTGGGTATTTGGCAGATCGCATCAGCCGGCGCACGATCATTCTTTGGTCGCAAGCGTGCAGCGCGGTTTGCTCCCTCGCACTTGCCTTCATTTCCTGGAAACATCTTTTCATTCCGGCCTGGCCGATCTTGCTCAGAGCAAACGGCGGCCTCGCCGCGCTCGCTGGCATTTTCGAGCGCCATCCATCATTTCACTTCGACGATCGCTCGCTGCCGCTGATCTATCTGATCATGTTCGTCTCGACGGTGTCGCGCACTTTCGGATGGGCAGCGCGCAGTTCCTTTCTCCCGACCCTGGTCCCGCGCGAAATCTTCGCCAACGCGGTCACATGGAACAGCAGCATCTTTCAAGTGAGTTGCGTGGTCGGTCCGGCGGTCGGCGGCTTGCTCATCGCGCGGACCGGCTTCCCCTTCATCTATGTCCTGGACGCACTTTGCGGGAGCGCGTTTTTCCTGCTCGTCCTGCCGATCCACAAAATCCGCGAAGCAGCGCGCGTGAAACTCGGCGCCTGGCGCAGCCTGGCTGAAGGAATGCTTTTCGTGCTGCGCAAACGAATCATTCTCGCGACGCTTACCCTCGATATGTTCGCCGTGCTTTTGGGCGGGGCGACCGCGTTGCTGCCCATCTTTGCCGATCAAATTTTGCACTGCGGACCGGTTGGTCTCGGCTGGTTGCGGGCCGCGCCGGCCATCGGCGCGTGCGGCATGGCGGTGCTCATCGCTTATTTGCCACCGATGAAACAGGCCGGCAAAACCTTGCTCTGGTGCGTGATCGGATTCGGCCTGGCCACGGTCGTGTTCGGCCTCTCGCACGCCTTCTGGCTTTCGCTCGCCATGCTCTTTTTTACCGGCGTTTTTGACAGCGTAAGCATGGTCGTACGCCAGACGCTCGTGCAACTGCTCACGCCCGATGAAATGCGTGGCCGCGTCTCAGCGGTGAACAATATTTTCATTGGCACCTCGAATGAGTTCGGCGCGCTCGAATCGGGCTTAACCGCGGCGCGCTTCGGTCCCATCGCATCGGTGGTGGCGGGCGGCCTCGGCACGATTATCGTGGTCTTCGCCATCGCGTTGATCTGGCCGGAGACTCGGCGGATCGGCGCGCTCGACAAGAATCTGCAATGAAAATCGCCGTCGCCCAAATCGCCTGCGCCCTTGGCGAGGTGGAGACAAATATCGCAAAGATGCGAGCATCGGCGACGAAAGCCCGCGAGCAAGGCGCCGAGTTGATCGTGTTTCCAGAAATGGCGGACACGGGTTACTCGATGCCGATTATTCGGGAGAAGGCGACCGCGTGGACGACGGGCGCTGTCCCGGCTTTGCGCGAAATGGCGAAGGAGCTTTCGCTCGCGGTGGTCAGCGGTGTCTCCGAGCGCGTTGATGAAGCCATCTACAACACGCAGATCGTGATCGATGCCAGCGGCGAGATCCTTGGCCGCTACCGCAAAGCGCATCTTTTCGCGGGCGGCACGAATGACGAAAGCAAATGTTTCAAGCCGGGAAACGAACTGGTTGACGTCTCGTTAGGCGAATTCCGTTTCGGATTGACCATTTGTTACGATCTGCGGTTTCCGGAGATTTTTCGCGCGCTCGCTGTCGAGCAGCAGACGAATGTCTTTCTTGTGTCCGCGGCGTGGCCTTTTCCGCGGCTCGAACATTTTCGCGCTCTGGCGATGGCGCGAGCGATTGAAAACCAAAGCTACCTGATCGCGTCCAATCGCGTCGGCGTGGATGACGGAGCCACTTGCTGCGGAAGCTCAGTCATTATCGATCCGTATGGCGTGGTGATGGCCGCGGCTTCGGCTGATCGCGAGGAATTGATTCAGGCGGAAATTTCAGTCGACGTGCTCAATGCAGTGCGCGAGCGGATGAAGGTCTTCGCGCATCGCCGCGTAGATCTTTACGAAAAGCGACGCTGAATTCTAAAACGCGCCGTGCAACGCGACGGTCCCGTAGGGAGCACCATGCACGTTATGATAACGCACTTCAGTGCGGTGATAATCGAATTGGCGATAAGGAACGTAACCGCCCTCCGCGGAAAGCGTGAGCCAGTTATTAATCTTCCAATCAAACCCCAGGCCGACGCGCACTTCGCTGTAATCGAGCACCGCCCGATTTAAATCGGGCTGGCCGCCCAGCCGGCCGAACCTCTCAGACATCCGGTACGTCTGATCTTTAATCGTGGCGCCGGCGAACACGGTGAGCGAGCGATTCCATTCGTATTCGAGACGCGGCGTGGGCACGACGGCGTTCAGCACCCATTGCGACGCGAAACGCCAGCGGATGCCGCCGCCCGGCACCACGGGATATTGACGATTCACATCCACGCCGACGCCGAGGACAAACTGCAGATCCGAGCTGTAGATGTAAGTGCCGCCGATGATGAACGGCACATTCAGGTCATCCATTTCCAAATCACTCGTGCCGGCGCCGTAGAAACCGGGTTGCGCTTCAATGCGCACGAGGATGGTGTTGAAGAGCTCGGTATCGAGACCAATCACCAGGTTCGCGGCCTGCAGCGTACTGGGCAGCGGCCAGCCGTTATCGAACCCGAAGGAAAAATGCTCGTAGCCCAAGCCCAGGCGCAAAACACCAAACGACACCCGCGGGGTGAACACGAAATCAACAACCGTATCACTCTCATCGAAGGTGCGGCTGACGCCCTCGCGCCGGACTTCCGCATCACCCACATAGGTTTGCTCCACATTGTATTCGGCCGAGATGCGAAAGGCGGGCTGGGTTTCGGTGACGGGCGATTCCGGCGGAATGACTTCTTTGCTCTCGTCTCCCGCGAAGACAACAGCGGGAGCAAAACCGATGGCAAGAAGGCAAAGTGGACGTGTCAGAAAATTCATGGGAAGGCGATGGTGTGGTCGTTAGCGGGCCGATGATGTATCACGCCGGTACAAAGTCACGGCTTTTGTGATGTCTTTCATCATGGCGGATTCGGAGGCGAGACGTTCGACACCGTGGAGCGAAGCAAGTTGCTCGGAAGAAATGAAGTCGCCACGCCAGACGAGCGTGGAAGGTCGGCCACCCACATTCACCGGCCACATTTGGAAAAGCGTGAGCGCGACGTAGTAACCGCCGCTCGCGTAGTAGAGCACGTCGGCGGATTGATACGGGCCATTGCCGGAGCCGCGCCGATAAGCCGCGCCGAGCGTGAGCACGCCGTCGCCATCGACATCCAGCAATTCCCAATACATCTCCGGCTTCGACGAACCTGTGCCGCGCCCAATGCCGGTGCCGCCGAGGAAATTGGCGAATTGTCCGCGCACTTTTCCCTGCTCACGCAACAGTGCGTTCAGCTCGTCGTTCGCCCGAATGTTCTGGCCAGTGTGATTGTAAGACGCTTCAGCCGCGCTGCCGCCAGTGGCAAACGCGCGAGCCCGACCGGCGAGAAGGTTCATCCAAAACGAAGCCACCCCGCCCGGCATGGCGCCGCCGCCGGCTGCGTTCGCGGTCGACAACTTCTTCGCTTCCTCCTGGCTGATTTGCAGATCGGGAGAAAGCTTCTGCGTTTTACTGACGAGGTCGCCGATAGAGGAATTATCCGGTGCCTTGCGCAGGGCCACGAAGTCGTTAGGCCCGGGCGAACCCGGCAGATCGCTGTGCAGGAAAATCTTCAGCTCGCGGTGCTTCGCCGGATTCCAGTCGCGCATAACGGCCATTTCCTGCGCGGGCGAGCGCGGTGTGACGTAGCAGCTTTGCACCGAGACGAGCCGCGGCGAATTCATCGTCGGGCTGCGCATCACTTTTACATCGCTTTGTGCCAGTTGCGCCGGATCGACCTTGCCGAACACCGAAAAGGCCGCCATCTCCGACACGCCATCAGCGCGCCCGTTGGCCGCGCCCAGAAGGATCAAAAAGGCTGCGCCGAGGCCGCCCAATGTTTTTAGTCGCACATTCATGTTGGTGGTTTCCCCTTTGAAGAAGCCACAACTATTCCCATAGTGCAGCGGTTGCAAATCTCCGAACCACAAGCCAGCGCGGAAGCGAGCGAGCCGGTCATCGTCCTTGATCGGCTCTCGAAATTCTATGGATCGACCCATGCGGTCGAGAATCTTTCCCTCTCCATCGACGCTGGCACGATCTTCGGATTTCTGGGCGCGAACGGCGCAGGCAAGTCGACCACCATGCGCATGCTCTGCGGCTTGTCGCACCCGACCAGCGGGACGGGCACGATCGCCGGCAAGGATATCTGGCGGCAACGGCAGGCGGTGCGGACGAAGTTCGGTTACGTCGCGCAACGCTTCAGCCTTTATCCCGATCTCACCGTCGAAGAGAACATGCGGTTCTTCGGCGGCGCGTGTCGTGTGCCGCGTCACGAACTCGAAACGCGAATCGTCAATTTGCTGCAACTGACCGATCTGGAAGGGAAGCGCACCGCGCCGGCCGGCAGCCTTTCCGGCGGCATGCGCCAACTGCTCGCACTCGGCTGCGCGCTCGTTCACAACCCGCCGCTCCTCTTTCTCGACGAACCGACTTCTGGTCTCGATCCGGTGCATCGCCAGCAAATGTGGAACCTGCTCTACGATCTGAGCCACAGCGGCATCACTATTTTTGTGACCACGCATTACATGGACGAAGCGGAGCGCTGCACCGAGGTCGGCTTTATCGAGCGCGGCAAATTGCTGGCCAAAGCTTCGCCGCGCGCGCTCAAGGAAAGTTTTAGCGCCAAACTGCTCGAGATCGACGTCGAGCCGGTGATGGAGGCCCTGGTCACATTGCGCGACGAGCCGGAAATTCTCGGAGTCTCGCTGCGCAGCGGCGCGTTGCGTCTTTACGCCGCCGATCCCGAGAAACTGGTCGCGCGTTGGCGCGAGAAATGGCCTTACCCCGAGCTGCGCTTTCTGGGCGAACGCTGGGTTGACGCCGATATGGAAGACGTCTTCACCGCCTATTCGCAGGGTTACACCGCCGTGCTCAAGCCGATCGAAGAAGAGCAATCTTTTGCCGTAACCGACGGAGCGACCCGCCGATGAGCCGCGCATCTTTCGGCGCGATTATGAGCGTCGCCTACAAGGAATTCCTCCACATCTACCGCGACAAACGCGTTCTCCTGCTCATCCTCATTCTGCCGCCGGTCTTCACGCTCATTTTCGGCCACGCCTTTGAAGTGGGCGATCCGACGGATATTCCAGCGCTCCTCATCAATCGCGACAACACGCCGCGCACCCAGCGTTTCGTCGATCTCGCGCTGGCGGACAAAACATTCCAATGGCAGAAACAAGCGCCACAAGCCGGCGGCGAAAAGGATTTGCTCGGCCATCATGTGCAGGCTGCACTCGTTATCCCGCACGGCTGGAGCCAGAGCCTCAACAACGGCGACCCGAAGCCCCTCGAAGTTTATCTCGATGGCGCCGACACCAACACGGCGCAGCAACTGGAAGGCAGCCTCCAGGAAACGCTCGGCAAGTTTCAAATGAACGAGCGCCAGGTGATGATCGATTCGTTGCCGGACGATGTTTTCGAACTGGCGAAGAAGTTGCCGGTCACCGTGCGCAAAGGATTCGTCTCCGCCATGACGCCGTGGACGGTCGACGGAAAAGTCCTCTACAACCCGAAGTCGCGCTTCATCGAATACGTCACGCCGGGGATTATCGGCCTCATTTTGCAACTGCTCACCGTCACGCTCATGGCCTGCACGATCGCGCGCGAACGGGAATCGGGCACGCTTTACCAGCTCATGGTCACGTCGCTGCGGCGGCGCGAAATCGTCATCGGTAAAATTCTGCCTTACCTCGCGATCTCCATCGTCCTCATCGTCGCGATCTTCATTCTGACCGGCTGGCATTTTCACGTGAGGTTCCATCAGCACGCCACCCTCGCGCTCATCTGCTTTCTCTTTCTGCTCTGCTCGCTCGGGCTCGGTTTGCTCATCTCCGCCTTCTCGCGCACGCAAACGCAGGCCATTCAATTCTCCGTCTTTTTTCTGCTGCCCATCTTCGTGCTTTCCGGCGCGTTCGCACCGCTCGATCAATTGCCGAAAGCCATTCGCTATTTCGCCGAACTCTTTCCCCTCACCCATTTCTGCCGTGCCTTTCGCTTGGTGAATTTATACCGCGCCGATTTTTCCTACATCACGCTCGATCTCGCCGCGCTTTGTCTCGGCGTGCTCATCACCTTTGTCGGCGCGGTTTTTTTGCTTCGCCGCATCGAACAATAACTTTAGGTTCGCAATGTGAATTCCCCCGAGCTGGCCGCGCTCATCGCAGAATATCATGCACTGGATGAAACCGCGGAACCGGCGCGGGCCTGCGAAATTCTGAAGCAGGCAGCCGGCCTGGTCGATCGCGCGGCCGATCCGAGGAAATGGGCGGCCTTCCGGTTTCTTTTCGCCAGGAACGCGGAACTCATCGACGCCAAAGCGGCCATTGCCGCCTACCGCGACGCATTGACCGTTTTTGAGCCTAACGAGGATCGCGAGACCTGGGTGCAATGCCACAGCGGTCTCGGTAGTCTACTCGCCACGCAATTTCCGCCGGGCAGCGACGAAGGCGAAGAAGCCATCGCCCATCTCGAATGCGCGATCAACGACCAGCCATTCATGGCCGAACTGCTAGCCGGCCTCTACGGATTTCGTCCACGAGGAGATCCGCGAGAGAACTGGCAGAAACGCGTTCGTTATCTTGAGCTCGCTCTCGCGCGGGCGCCGCGCGATGCCGATCCGGTGAAGTGGGCGAAGTTGACGAACGAGCTGGCCGTCGCCCATGGCGAGGAACCGGGCGCCGACTACGGAGTCGCTAAAGAGAACGAGATCGCAGGTCATCTAGCCGCCCTGGCCGCGTTGCCGGAAAATGATCCCGCCTTTCTCAGCACGTGTATCTATTTGGGCACGGTTTATCTCGACCGCGGGCAAGGCGAGTTGATCGAGAACGGTCGCGAAGCGGAAAAATATCTGCGGCGCGCGTTGTCGCTCTGCCCAGAAGATGGCGCCCAACGAGTGGAAATTCTCCTACTCCTCGGCCGTTGCCTCATGTTCAAAAAGCCGCATCGACGCCGGGCGGCCTTGGAAGAAGCATTGACGCTCTTCGAAGAAGCGCGCCGCCTGGCCGCGCCGCGCCCGCAACCGGAGATGCGCGGGAACGTCGAAAAATTCTTCGCGCTCGATTATCTCGAATTGCTGCGCCTCGGCCGGCGCGAACTCTTTCCCAAATTCCTGGAGTGTTGCACAACGGCCCTGCACCTCTTCGACGGTCCCACCTACGCCGTCGAGCGGCGCAGAATCTGGCAGATCGAAGCGGACGGATTTCTCGCCGTCGAAGATTTCGCGGAAGCAGGCCGCTGTTGCGCGGAAGCGGTGGCGGTCGGGGAAAAACTTCTGCGCGAAGCCACCACGAACTCGGGCCGGCTCGAACGCATTTGGGAATTGCGCGATTCGAGCAGCCTGCTCGCCTATTGCCAGGCCAAAACAGGCGAACTGCTGGCGGCGCTCGAAGCGCTCGAACGCGGACGCACCCTGCTCTGGCGGCGCACCGAACCGGCGCCGACAACCATCGCGCTCGCCGATCTTGTTCCGCCAAATGGCGCGCTGCTTTTTCCGATCTTTGCCGCGGCGGAAGGCGTGGTCCTCATCGTCACGCGCGAAGCCGGCGCGCCAAAAGTAAACGCGCTCTTTTTGCCGCACTTCGGCAAAACGCGCGTGCTCGAATTGCAGCGCGGCTCCGAGCCCGCGACGCTGGGCGGCTGGCTTTACGCTTACTGTTTTCGTCAATCCGAGCCGGAAAAGTTTCGCAGCGAAATCGAAACGATCGGCCGCGTTTTGCACCACGAACTTTGGACCGACCTGATCGTGCGCCTGGATGAACTGGCGGTGACGAACGGGGCGGAACTGGTCTGGTTTCCCCACGGAGGCAGCGGCATTTTCCCGATGCAAGCCGCGTGGCAAATGGCGGACGGCCAGCGGAAATGGCTGCTCGATCGTTACGCGCTGCGTTTCGCGCCGTCACTCAAAGTGCTGCAAGAAACGGCGGAGCCAAAAGAGCGCGCCCGCCGCCTAACGATCATCACCAACCCAGCCGGCAACCTTCCCTTCAGCGTGCTCGAGACCGAATGGATTCGCGAAATCCATCCCGAGGCCCGCGTGCTCGCTGGCGACGAAGCGGGGCGCGACCAGGTGCTGCAGGAATTCGCGAGTGCGACCGATCTCCACCTCGCCGCGCATGGCCATTTCGACCTGGATAATCCGTTCGCCTCGCGCATCGATCTGGCCAGAGGCGAAACGTTGACCCTGGAGGAACTCGCGCCGCATCTGCGCGCACAACGCCCGCACTTCGTCGCGCTTTCCGCCTGCGAAACAGCGGTCGTGCGCGTGACTTCGCTCGCCGAAGAATCGCTCGGCTTCCCGGCCGCACTTCTCGCGCATGGCGTGCGCGCTGTGCTCGCAACGCAATGGCCAGTCGACGATCTGGCGGCGGCGCTCTTGATCGGCCACTTTTATCAGGAGCGCGCCGCAAAACATCCGCCAGCCGAAGCTTTGCGCCGCGCGCAATGCTGGTTGCGTGACGTGACGATCAAGGAACTTTCAGAAATTATGCGGGGCTTGCTGGATCAGCCAAATCCAATTGGCCGTCTCGCGCGAGACCGGCGCACCGAGTGGCGCGGCCGCGAAGATGAAGAACAGCCTTTCGTTCATCCTTATTTTTGGGCAGCCTTTACGCTCACCGGAAGCGCATGACTGACGAAAACCTTCAGCAGTTTGCCCTGCTCGATATTTTGCTGACGAATTGGGACGGAATTCTCATCCGCCTCGGACCGATTCCGGAGACGCTCGAAAAGGAAATCGCGCAGGTCGCGCAGAAACTGAGCGCGGCCCCAAATACCGACGAGATCGCGCGGTTACTTGATCGTCTCTTCGATCTTATGGAGGAAACGGCGGCCTATGATTATGTGCGAGAATTGATCCGCCGCTCCACGCTTCCGGAGCAGGCCACGACGCGCGGTTTCGTTAGCCACGCCGCCGCCGAGCCGATGGCTGCGGAGGAAGTGACGCGGGCTGCTCGCAACTTTGCCGCCGCGCCGCCGAGTGCCGTGGAGCTGACGCGCATTCCCATTTTCTTCGCCACCAATCGCAAACCGGAAGCGAACGATCATTTCGGCGGCACCTACGCGAAGGAACTTTCCTACGGCGTCGCCACCGTCACCATTCCGCAGCGACATCGCACGGGCAAAGTTGAACGACCCGGCTGGCTGCGGAACGAGAACAAAGAGCGCCATGTGGTCATCGCACAAACGGAGTTGCTCGGGTGGGAGCAGTTTGATGCGCAACTCGAGAAGGAGGTGGCCGCTGCGTCGCGCCGCGAGCTACTCGTTTTCTTGCACGGTTATCAGGTGACTTTCGACGATGCCGCGCGGCGCGCCGCGCAGGTTGCTCGCGATATCAACTTCGAAGGGCGCGTCGTTCTGTTCAGTTGGCCTTCGGCCGGCGCCCTCAAAGGGTATTTCATGGACGAAGCGTCCGCGAAAAACTCAGCGATGCCGCTCGCCGATTTCCTGCGCCATCTCGAAGATGGGCCCTGGGAAAAGGTTCATCTCGTTGCCCACAGCATGGGAAATCGCGTCCTGACCGAGAGCCTGGCCAGCCGCGCGGAGTTTAATCTTCCGCTGCAGAACATCGTCTTCATCGCCGCCGATGTGAACGTCGAGTGGTTCGATCAACAATTTCCCTGGATTGCGGAACGCGTGCGGCTGGAACGCGGCGATCTCATCACCTCTTACGCGTCGAACAGTGATCGCGCGCTGTTCCTTTCCTGGTTCCTGCATCGCTCGAATCGGATCGGCCGTTTTCCCGACAAGCCCTATGTGCGGGAAGGGATGGAAACCATCGACGCGAGCGCAATCGACACGAGCCTGCTCGGATTGCATCACAGTTATTTCGGCAACAAGCGCAGCGTGTTGACCGATCTCGGCTCGCTTATCGGCGAAGGTTTGCCCGCGGCCCAGCGCCATGGCCTGCGCGCCGTCGAGCGATGGTGGGAGTTTCCACGCTGATCCTTGCGACAGCTTTGTTAATGCGCGCGAATCACGTCCGAACGAAACGCCCGCGCCGTCTGCGCCGCTTCCTTCAGCATTTCGCCGCCGGCAAAGACGCGATCGAGACCACCGGTGTAGGAACGAAAAGGCGCGGACACAAAATCGGTCTGCCAAACGATCGTGCCGTCGCCTTGCGGCCAGATTTCGTAAAGCGAAACAGAAATGAAATACGTATCGGAAACGTAGTAGCTGCAATCGATCACCTGCCAGTGCCCTTCGTTCTCACGCGAAACCACGAAGCCGAGCTGAAGACCAGTGTGCCCGCGAATAAGCGAAGTCTCGCGATAGGGCGCGATCGAATGCCCCGCGCCCGGTCCCTTCGTAAACGGTGCGGCTTTGAGCAGCGGACGAAAGCGAGCGGTGATGTCCGGAGCGAGCCCGAGCAGTTGATCGATCTCGCGCTGCGTTTCAATCGTCACCCCGCCAGTCGTGTAGGCGGGAAGCGCGCCCAGGCCGCCGCGGACCAACGCTTCACTGCGCGTCCGCAAAACCCCGCGCCAAAATTCATTGATGGCGCTCTCTTTTTTCTCCCCCGGGTATTTCGTTCCCGACGCGCCTAAACTCTTTTGCAACGACGCCACTTCTTCGCGGCCGACGTGGAGATCCGACGGCGCTCCCTTCGAGGCCGCGAGCGCCAGCGTATGATCGATCAGCCATTCATCGATCTCTCTCCCCTCACTGAGCGAGATCGTGTCCCAAATCTCGGGCAGCGCCGGCCATTGATACCCGCGAATCTGCAACACTCCCAGCTCGCGATGGCGCAACGGATCCCAACTGATCAGCTTTTCGCTGACGTTCGCCGCTGGCGCGTGAATGAAGTAACAACTCTCGCCGTAAATGCCGCGCCCGAATTTGCCGAGCGGACCGCGCTGGGAAAGAATCTCGCCTTTCTCCAATCGTCCCAAATCGAGATCGGAAATTTTGGAGACGGTGCGGATTTGCTCGATCGGCGTCGCACCGAGCAGCGCCGAACTGGCCAGACAAAGAGCGGCAGCCGACGCTAAAGCGAAAACTCGAAACACTCGCGCAGCGCGATGAGTTGCCAAAACCAGCGAGAGCGTCTGATTAAAATGCGGCTCGCAATTCCACCTTCAGATAAGGAGCTGGGTCGGTGCGATAATTTTCGCCGGCACGATGGAACTTAAAGCCGCGTTCGATCGAGTAACCGCCAGCCGCGTTCAACGAGACCGAGGGACAGGGAGAGTAGGTGAAACCGACGCCCGCCCGGTAATCTTCGTAATCGACCTGCGTGCCGCTCAGTTTGCGCGGTTGAATATGGTCGTCGTGATCGGTGCGAAAAGAGCCGCCGGCCAGTTCGCCGCCAATCCAGAGATCGAGCTGTTTGCTCGGTGAATAGACCAGGCGCGGCTCAGGCAAAACGCCGAGCAATTTCCAGTTCGGTGCGGGATACCAAATCACGCCGAGGAGCGGGACGATCGGATAACCGCCGCGCAGAAAAGCCGCGTTCGCGCCGGCGAAGAGATAAAGTTTATCCTGCTGGAGAACGAAGATGCGGCCGAGCGTGATCGGTGCGTCGAAGGAATTGAGACCGAGATGTTCCTCGGTGTAAAAGCCGGGCTTCACCCAGATGAACGCCGCGAGGTCGCTCCCATGCATGTAATCGATGCCGATGACGCCGGCCATGCTCTGCAAATGCACCGGCACGGGCGCGTTGGTGCCGCCGAAATCGAAGCGATTGTATTCCAGACCGGCGCGCACATAGAGATTGCCGGTGATGAGGAAACGATGCGCATAAGCAAACTGCGATTGCAACGCATCCTGTTTGCCGAAGCTGCCGCCGTGATTCAGGTCGCTCTCGAAAACGTAGCCGCCTTCGATATCGAGAAGATCGAGCGCAACGTGCGCGCCCGGCGTGTTCGTTACGTAGGTCTTGGTGGAGGTTTCCATTTCCGAGCCAGCCCACGCTTGAGCGGCCAGAAAATAGACGGCGAGAATGGATAAGGAGCGAGCCAGGGATTTCATGCAGTGAACGTCTAATCCATTCGCGCGTGTTCGACAACTTGGATTCATGGAAGTGAACCCGGCTGGATTTTATTGCTTTGGCCAAGCCACTTAGGCTTGGATAACGCGCTCTGATGTCGAAGAAAGCCCACGCTCATATCTCGCGTTCCGATCCGCGCATGGCTGCGCTTTTGGCGACCGTGCGCGCGTTCGACGTGCGACCGCAATTACTTGTTAGGCCTTTCGATGCGCTCGCCGAATCGATCGCCTATCAACAACTGAGCGGCAAAGCGGCGGCCACCATCTGGGGTCGCGTGAAAGCACTCTTCCCGCGCCGCAAATGGCTCGATCCCAAACAAATCCTGGCCACGCCCGACGAAACATTTCGCGCGGCCGGACTCTCCGGCAGCAAAACGCGCGCGCTCAAGGATCTCGCCGCCAAAACACTCGACGGCACCGTTCCTTCCGCCAAAGCGCTCGCCAAAATGAGCGATGAAGAAATCATCGAGCGCCTGACCTCCGTGCGGGGCATTGGCCGCTGGACAGTGGAAATGCTGCTCCTTTTCGAACTCGGCCGCCTCGATGTCTGGCCGGTGACCGACTACGGAATAAGAAAAGGTTTTGCCAAAACGTTCCGGCGCCGAAAACTGCCGACCCCGCAGCAGTTGCACAAGCTCGGCGAGAAATGGCGTCCGTATCGCTCGGTCGCCGCCTGGTATTTTTGGCGCGCGCTGGAAACGCCGGAAAAGACGAATCGTTTCGACGCGAAGTCCTAATCGGCTCGAGCCGCTTGATTGACTTCGGAGGCGCTCTTCCCTAAAACCCTCAGCCATGGCCTCTATTCATGTAAACCGTGGCGGGACGAGCCTGGGCGTCTTTGCCGAGGACGAAATTCGCGAGGGACTAACGAGTGGACGTTTTCAAGCCAGCGATCTCGGTTGGCGCGACGGCATGGCGAGCTGGCAGCCGCTCAATCAATTTCCGGAATTCGGCGCCACCGCCAGCACAGCGGCTCCTGTTTTGCCAGGGGAACCGGCGATACCGGCGAGCACCACCACCGTTCCGGTCATCGTGGAAACGACTCCGCGCAGCGGATTGCCGTGGGATCGGCGCCAGGAACTCGGGCTTTTTTCGGCCTTTTTCGAAACGCTCAAGCTTGTCCTCACGCAGCCAAACACCGCCTTCACGGCGATGAAAACGGAGGGCGGTTTGGTTGAGCCGCTTATTTACGCGGTGATCGGCGGCAGCATCGGCTTCATCGGTTATCTACTTTTCATGTTGTTGATGAGTTCATTCGGCATCATGGCCGACCGGAACAATGCGATGGCCGGAGTGATGGGCATGGGCATCGGTCTCGTCTTCGTGATTATCCTCATGCCGGTCTTCGTTGCCATCGGCGCGTTCATCGCCTCGGGCATCATTCATCTTTGTCTCCTGCTCGTGGGTGGGGCGAAGCGTTCCTTCGAAACCACTTTTCGCGTGGTCTGCTTCGCCACCGGCTCGGCTCAACCGATCATGATCGTTCCGTTTTGCGGAGGTTTGATCGCCGGCATTTGGAGCATCGTGCTCGAATGCCTCGGCTTGTCCCGCGCGCATGGAATCGACACAGGCCGCGCCGTGCTCGCCGTGCTCTTGCCAGTGATCGTGTGTTGCGGCGGCTCTTTTGTCTTCGCCATGATCTTCGGATTGCTCGGCGCTCTGACTGGCAATCACTGATCCGCATGCAACTGATCTGGCGCCAAACCGTGACGCGGCAGAGCGATCCGGAACTTCTCTGGCTCGGCGTTAGTTGCGCGACCTTCCTGTCCATCGCGACCTGGCTGGCGTTGCGCCTGCCCAGGCCGCAATGCGCCTTCCATGCGATCACCGGTTTGCCCTGCGTCACCTGCGGGGCGACGCGCGCTGCGTTGCAATTTTTTCACGGACATTTCGGCGCCGCGTTCGCCTACAACCCGCTCGCCTTCGTTACTTATTGCGGGCTCATTCTTTTCAATCTCTATGCTGCGGTCGTGTGGCTGACGGGCGCGCCGCGGTTGCGCGTCACCGATTTTTCATTTGAGCAGAAACGACTTATCCGGGGCGCGATCATCGCGTTGCTGGCGGCGAATTGGGCTTATCTCCTGATCGCGCGGCCGGTTTAACGAACGCCATCCGCGCCAAGTCTCGCCCATCAGCTAGCGCGGGAAATGCCCGACATCGTCATCGGCCGCGCCGCGATGTCGTGAAATGAATTCGCTCGGGTTCAGCCAGCCGCGCGTATCCGTGCGATAGCCGGGCCCGACAAACGGCGTGACGAACTCCCGCATCTCGAAATGCAGATGCGCGAGATAACGGCCGTCCGCCGTGCCGACGGTCGCGATTTGCTGGCCGCGCCGGACGATCTGCGGCGGCGCGACAAACATCCGCTCGATATGCGCATAGTACGATTGGACATACTTCCGTTCGCCGTTCTCGCGATAAGCGTGGATCAAAATAATGATCTTCCCCCAACCCGGCCCGCCTTCATGCGCAAAGAGGACACGGCCATCGGCCACCGCGTAGATCGGGTCACCCAGATCGCTGTTCTCGCCGCCAATGCCATTCAGGTCGTCGCCGAGATGTTTGTTTTGGGTGAATGGCTGCGCGTTATAAACAAGCGCGCCGTTCTCGCTCCCGAGCGGAAAATCAAAACGTGTCGCCGTGGGCAGCGAGACCAAATCAAAAGCGTCGGGCCAACGAAAGGCCAGCGCGGTGACGAGCGGTCGCCTCAATTCCGATCGCAGCCGGTAGAAAACGGTGCCGATGAGCGCGACCGCGAAGATCACGAACAGCGACACGAGGACGGCGATCGATGTTCTCCCCTTGATCGACTTCGACTTCATCTTTAGCGTCGCGCCGTGCGGATTCTTGTCACAGGGGGCGCAGGTTTCATTGGCTCTCATCTCGTCGAAAAATTGCTCGCCGCCGATCACGATGTTTCGATTCTCGACGACTTTAACGATTTTTACGATCCGAGGATCAAACGCAAGAACATCGCCGCCTTTGCGCAAAACATCGCCCTCCATGAAATCGATTTGCGCGACGGACCGGCCGTAAAATCGCTCTTTGCGCGCGAGAAAAAATTCGACGTCATCGTCCATCTCGCCGCCCGCGCCGGCGTCCGGCCATCCATCAAAGAGCCGCAACTTTATTACGACACCAACGTCAACGGCACGCTCCACCTGCTCGAAGCTGCGCGCACGCGCGAGATCGAGCGTTTCATCTTCGCGTCCAGCTCGTCCGTTTACGGCATCGCGAAAACGGTGCCGTTCTCCGAGGACTTGCATCTTACCCAAACGATCAGCCCATACGCCGCGACCAAGATCGCCGCGGAGTTTCTCTGCTCGACCTGGTCGCACCTGTATAAAATGCGGATCGTCGCGCTCCGGTTTTTTACCGTTTACGGCCCGAGGCAGCGGCCCGACCTCGCCATTCATCAATTCACTCGCAAAATCCACGCCGGGGAAGCGATCGATCAATTCGGCGACGGAACGACACGGCGCGATTACACCTACGTCGACGATATCCTGCAAGGTGTGCTTGCCTCGCTCGATTACAGCGGCCCGCTCTTCGATATTTTTAATCTCGGCGAGAGCGAAACCATCGAGCTCAAAGAGCTCATCGCCGCGATCGAGACCGCGCTCGGCCGCAAAGCGAAGATCAATCAATTGCCCGAACAACCCGGCGACGTGCCGCTGACTTGCGCCGATATTTCGAAAGCGAAAAAGCTGCTCGGTTATCAACCGACGACCCCGTTTAGCGTCGGATTGCCGAAATTCGTCGAGTGGTACCTCGCGCACGCCAAATAGGCGCGCGCAAGGCCGTTCTTGCAAAACGGGCCGTCAAGGCTACTTATTCACCGATGTCGGGAATCAGTTTCGATACTCCGGCCTTCCCTCTCTCACGACGAGGAACCCTTTCGGTGACCAAAATGCGCAGAGTCGCATTTTTACGTCATCGCTGGATAAGGCTGGTGGAGGACTACTCAGATCGGATTTTTTCCCGGCGAAATGAGGCGGAGTTTCCGCCGGCGCAGACCGCTTTCGAGCCTATGCAAATCCTTTGGGATTTCGACGCCGGGGACCGTGCACCATTCGATGGCGCGCTCCGCTCAACGGACAATTGGAAAAACATTGAGGATCATTATGACATCTCATTCAAATGGGAGAGGCCCGCGACGTTCGCGCGGCGGCTCCCGCAGAAGGGGCGAAGGTCGTTCGCGTTATCAAGACGCCGCCCCGAAGGCACCCGCCAAGAAGACCTTTTGGCAAAAAATCGCAGCCTTTTTCTCGGGTGGAAATCGCCCCAGCAATGGCAGCACCGCGCGACCGAGTGTCGCGCGCAACGGATCGCGTTCCCCAGCAGCGGCGGAGACGCCGCGCACGACGCGTAAACCTGAATCGATCGAGGTCACCACGCCGCGTCTTTACGTCGGCAACCTCTCCTTCGACGCCACGGAGAGCGATCTCTTCGAGCTGTTCAACGGCGTCGGCCAGGTGCAGAACGCGGAAGTCGTCACCTACAAACACAATCAGCGCTCGAAAGGTTTCGCCTTCGTGCAAATGCTGACGGTGGACGAAGCGAAACGCGCAGTGGACGAGTTGCACGATAAGGACTTCCTCGGCCGCAAGCTCGTGGTGAGCGGCGCGAAATCGAGCGAGCATTCCGTTCGCGATTAAGCTCGTTATTGTTTAGACAACCGGGAGACATGGTGGCGCAGGCCACGGTCTCCCGGTTTTCTTTTGCATGAACGGCGTCTTCTTTCTCGTCGGCCCGACCGCGGTCGGGAAATCGGAGATTGCCGCTGCCGTCGCGCAGCAAGCCGGCGCTGAAATCGTCAGCGCCGACGCCTTTCAAATTTATCGCGGGCTCGATCTGCTCTCGGCCAAGCCGGACGCCGCGACTCTGGCCCGCGCGCCGCATCACTTGATCGGAGCGACCTCGTTAGGCGAAGAAATGAGCGCGCAAAGATTTCGCGCGCTCGCTCTCACTTCGATCGGCGAAATACGCCAGCGAGAAAAACCGGCGATCGTCGTGGGCGGCAGCGGTCTTTACGTCAAGGCGCTCACTCACGGATTCGAAATCCATCCGCCGCCGAATCCGAAGCTCCGGGAGGAATTGGCCGGCCTGACGCCTCTCGAACTCGTTAGGCGACTGGAAGAATTGAATCCGCAACTCGCCACGAAAACCGATCTCAAGAACCCGCGCCGCGTCAGCCGTGCGATCGAAATCTCCGTCATTCCGAGCACAGTCGAGGAATCCCGTGGCGAAAGCTTAAAGGAAACGCCATGTCGTTTTTCCACAGCCAACGGAATCTTCCTCTTCCGCGATCGCGACGATCTCTACGCACGCATCAATCGCCGCGTAGAAGAAATGTTCACCGACGGCGTGATCGATGAAGTGCGCGCGATTCAAAACGTCGGCGCAACCGCCGCCCAAATGCTCGGCCTGCGCGAAATTCGCCAGCTTATGGCCGGCGAAGGCTCCGAAGCGGAATGCATTGCCGCCATTCAACAGGCGACGCGTCGCTACGCCAAAAGACAATTGACCTGGTTCCGCGGCCAAACTAATTTTCCCTCGCTGAATCTTTCCCTGCAAAACACGGCGGCCAGCGTTGAACAAATCCTGCGCGAGATGCGTCTCTCGTTCTCGCAACCCGGATGATCGAAACCGCCCCGCAAAAGAAACAAGAGCGCGCTCTCTTGATCGGCCTCGAACAACACGGCGTTTCGAAATGGGATTTGCGCGATTCGATGGATGAATTGCGCGAGCTGGCCAGCTCGGCCGGCGCGGAAGTCGTCGATACCGTCACCCAAAAACTGGAGAAGCCGACCGCTCCTTACTACATCGGCCGCGGCAAAGCCGAGCTGATCAAAGCTTCCTTCCAAACACAGCAAGTCACCTCCGTCATTTTTAACGATGAGCTTTCGCCTGCGCAGGGCCGCAACCTGGAAAATTTGCTCTCGCGCAAAGTGCTCGATCGCACCCAGCTCATCCTCGACATCTTCGCGCAACGCGCCCGCAGCCGTGAGGGCCGCCTCCAGATCGAGCTCGCCCAATTGCAATATCTCCTCCCCCGCCTAACGAGAATGTGGCATCACCTCTCGCGGCAAACGGGCGGCATCGGCACGCGCGGCCCCGGCGAAACGCAGCTCGAAGTCGATCGGCGCCGCGTGCAGGGACGCATCGCGCGACTCGCGCGCGAATTGGAAGGCGTACGCAAGGTACGCCACGTGCAGCGGCAGGGACGCAAGCGCCATCAGTGGCCGGTCGCCGCCGTCGTCGGCGACACCAACGCGGGCAAATCGACTTTGCTCAACCTGCTTACCGGCGCTGCCGTTCTGACCGAGAACAAACTCTTCGCCACGCTCGATCCGACGACGCGCAGTTTCACTTTGCCCAACAAACAGCGCGTTCTTCTCACCGACACGGTTGGATTCCTCCGCAAGCTGCCGCACACGCTCATCGAATCCTTCAAAGCCACCCTCGAAGAAGTGAGCGAAGCCGATCTGCTCATCCACGTCGTCGATCTCAGCCATTCGCGCGTGGATGAAAACATCGCGGCGGTCGATGCCGTGACCAAGGAACTGGGCGCCTTCGGCAAACAGACGCTCATGGTCTTCAACAAGATCGATGCGCTGGCCAACGACGACTTGATCGAAAGTTGCCGCAGAAAATTTCCGGCCAGCGTTTTCATTTCCGCGCGCACCGGCCGGGGCTTGAGCGAATTAATCGAGGGTCTGGAAGATCAACTGAGCGCCTGGCGTCTGCGCTCGCGTTTCCGCGTCCCGCTCACCGAATCGAGCCTGCTCGCCGAAGTCCATCGCATCGGCCACGTGCTCGAGCTGCATTACGAAGATGACGCCGCCATCGTCGTCGCGCACGTCCCGCCGCAATTGCAGCCCCGCCTCGCCCCTTTCGCGCTCGTTTGATCTTGCGCCACTGCCGGCTCCGGCAGATGAAGAAACTTCGGCATGAAGAAATTTCTGGAGCGCTTGATCGCGCGATTTGGCCTCGAAAAAAAGCCACGCTTGCGCAAGACGATCGTCGCGATCGTCGGCGTCTCCGTGATTCTGATTGGCATCGTCATGATTGTATTGCCAGGCCCGGCCATCCTCATCATTCCGCTGGGACTGGCTATTCTCGCGACGGAGTTTGCCTGGGCACGGCGCGTTCTTAAGCGCGGAAAGATTTTCATCGATAAGGCGAAGCGGCGCGCGCGGAAGGCGGTCAAATCATGACGGCGCGGGAGCGGGCTGCGCAGTTGGTCGAGATCTTTCCGCAGGTATATCCCGGCGCGCATTGCGAGCTCGATTTCACGAATCCGTTGCAACTGCTCGTCGCGACGATTCTCTCCGCGCAGTGCACTGACAAACGCGTGAACATGGTGACGCCGGCGCTCTTTGCGAAATACAAAGGCGCCGCCGATTACGCGAAAGCTTCGCCGCCGGCGCTCGAGAAAGCGGTTCAATCGACCGGCTTTTTCCGAAACAAAGCGAAGAGCATCCGCGCAGCGGCGGCCGCGATCGTGGAAAAGCACGGCGGCAAAGTGCCGCGCACGATGGCGGATTTGAACGCGCTTCCCGGCGTGGGGCGCAAGACGGCGAACGTGGTGCTCGGCAACGCCTTTGGGATCGACGAAGGGATTGTCGTCGACACACACGTCACGCGTCTTTCGCATCGGCTTCGCCTAACGAAGCAAACCGATCCAGTTAAAATCGAGAGCGACTTGATGAAGATCGTGCCGCGGAAAGATTGGACCAATTGGAGCCATTGGCTCATCTGGCATGGGCGGCGCCGTTGCTTCGCGCGACGACCCGATTGCACGCAGTGCGAAGTGCTTCAGCTCTGCCCGAGCGGAAAGATTTTCATTCGCCAGGGCGAAGTGCGAAAACCGGAATGACTGCGGCGCGACATCTGAACCTGGACGACGCGTGGCCGGCCAATGTCGCCATCGGCGAAACGATCGATGCGCGGGAGTGGGGACCGCAATTGCGCTTCTCGACGCCGCCGCGCGTGATCGAAAAATTTTATCGCGCGATCGCGCCGCAGCTTGCGCCGTTCCTTCTCTATGGGTCGGGCGATTTTCATCATCTCAGCGGACTATGGACGCGCCGCGCGCCGGACGCGCGCGTGATCGTTTCCTTCGATAATCATCCGGACTGGGACATTCGCCCGCCGAAGTGGTGTTGCGGGAGCTGGGTGAATCGCGCGCTTGAACTTCCGCACATCGAAAAAGTGAGCGTGTGGGGTTGCGGCAATTTCGAATGCTGGTGGCCCGGCCAGCTTTTCGGAAATCGACGCGCCGAGCGTGAAGGACGGCTCGAAGTGCATCCGTGGGCGGATGAGCGGCCACCAAAAGATCAGACGCGCCGCGGCGCGATTCGGTCGGAGAATTGGCGCGAAAAATTTCACGCCTTCGCGCAATCGCTGAGCGGCCTGCCGATTTACGTGACCATCGATATCGATGGTTTGCGCAAAGAGGATGCGATCACGAATTGGGAAAATGGGCGCTTCACCACGGAAGATGTCGCGTGGGCGCTGAGCGAGTTGCGACAGGTCACACGCATCGTGGCGGGCGATCTTTGCGGCGCGTACTCGCCGCCTGCTTATGCGCGGCGGAAGCAACGATTCGCGTCGGAAATGGATCATCCGAAATTGGATTTGCCCGATGCGGCGGAAGTCGCGCGCATCAATGCAGCGACGCTGGCGCAGCTTTGGCCACTCCTAGCTGAGTGAAACGAGCACCACGCCAAGGCTGATCAAGCACGCGCCGATGGCGAGTTGCCAGGTGAGCTTTTCGCGCAAGAGCAACGCGGCCGCGAGAGCGATAATGATGACGCTCAAACCCTGGAACGGATAGAGGTAGCTGAGTTCGAAATGGCGCAGCAAACCGAGCGTGAGAAAAAACGAAACGGTCATGGCGGCAACCCCTGCGCCCAGATAGCAGAGGAAGTTGCCCCGGCGCATGCCGCCGTCGGAAAGTTCCATCGCTTTCTTGAGCAAAATCTGACCAGCAACGAAAGAGGCCAGCGAAGAGAAAATCAGAAACAGCGAAAGCCAGCTCACAGTTTTTCCTCCAGACGCGCGACCGGCTTCGCCACCACGATGAGGCCGATGATGACCAGCGAGATGCCGCACCAGCGTAATGGCGAAATCCATTCCCCTAGAAAAATCCAACTGCTCAGCGGCACGAGCACGTGCACGACGTTGGAGAGCGGGAAGGCGACGTTGAGCGGCAGGTATTTTAAAACGTAAAGCCAGCTCAGGAAGCTGAGGATGACGAAGAGGATGCCGAGCCAGACGAGCGGCGAAACGAGGCCGCCAATTCCAGTCCAGGACCACTCGGGCCTGAGCGCGCCAGCCGAATCGACGGCCCCCTTTTTAAGAAGCAATTCGGAAACGGTCACGCAGACGATGCTCGCGGCCAGTTGGAACCAGGGATTTCCGAATCCCCGCTTGTTCATCGGTGCGCGGCCACTCTCGCGGCATGGCGCCGCAAGACGGGATCGGATTTGGCCGGGGCAAAGAAGGGCGCGAACCAGCGCACGAAAAGATTGGGAATGGGCGACAAGTGTTTCACGTAGAGATCGAGCGGCACGAGCTGCATGCGAAGGCGCAGTTTCGGATCATAGTTGAACGGCGCGCTCCCGTAGCGGCGCAGACCGCGCTCGAGCGACCAGGCGATCAAATCGCGAAAGGTCCTGTAATACAAGGCGAGATCGTGGGCGACGGCGTAATCGAGCCCGATGTCGTTGTCGTAAATGGTGTCGCCCCAGAGCGTGCAAAAACTGAAGGCCACGGCGCGGCCCGCTTGTCGCCAAATGAAGTAGCGATGGCGTCCCGGCATCTGGCGCGCGGCTTCCAAAAAATATTCGCGTGTGAAGACCTCAAAGCTGATCGCGCTGCGCTGCGCGACCGCAAGGTAGAGCGGGTAGATTTCGTCGATGGCCGATTCGCAGTCGTCGTGCACTTCGAGCGTGATCGGCGGATTGGCCTCGGCGGACTTGCGCAGTTTTCGGCGCAGTCCCTTGCGGGTGATTTTGCTCAGCCGCTGGACGAGATAATCGTCAAAGCTGGCGAAATCGAGATCGAGCGTGAGCGATGGAAAACCATCGAGGCGCGTGTAGCCGGCTTCGAGCAGCGGCGCGAGATTGGTTCGTTCGTCAGCCGAAAAATCTTTGAGGGTGACGAGCGAGATACGCCGCGCCACGGCAAACGCGTCGAGCGCCTCGGCCAACAAGGCGCTGGCGACGCGAGGATCGGCGGCCGCCGTTAATCCCAACCGGCCATCTCCGACCAGGCAACCGGCCATTAACAATTGCGTGCGCAAGAAACGCGGCGCGAGGCGGCGAATGCCCCTAACGAGTCGAGCAAGCGTCCCGTTGAGCGAAGCGGTCAGGTCTTGATCGACCACGAGCAAAGGCTGCAAGGCGAACGCCTGCCCTGTTTCATCCATCAAGACCAGATAGCGATAGGCGAAATGTTCGCGCTGGGTCTCCTCGATCAGTTTGTAATAGGCGAAGTCCTTGTGGCTGTGGCCGAACGTTTCCGCCCACAGCAGCGGATCGATTTCAGCGGCAAGGTTCCAGACTTCAGCCCGGCCGCGACTTAAACGAAAGCTGGCCAGTGCACCGGACGCATTTCGCTCAAAGATGCGGATTGGCATAAGACAGAATCACCTGTCGCACGTCCACTGGCCTCAGGCCATTTGATGCGCGTTGCGGAACTGGCGCAGGACCGGATCGTGCCGCGTCGGTTCGAGGAAGCGGACGGCCTGTTTGAAAAGCGGATTCAAAACGCTGGCCGTATGGGTGACGTAAAGATCCAGCGGCAGGAGCGTGCAGCCGAGGTGGAGCTTGGGATCGTAGTTGAGCGGGCTGCTGCAATAGCTGGTGATTCCGTTGCACAACGCCCAACTAATGATGTCGCGGAAAGTGTAAAAGTAGAGGTGCAAATCAAGCGCCACTTTGTAGTCGAGCCCAAGATATTCGTCGTAGAGAATGTTTCCGTGCACGAGGCAAAGGCTGAAGGCGATCGCCTTTCCAAATTGCCGCCAGATGAAAAAGCGCGTCCGCTCCGGCATGCAACGGCTGAGATCGCAGAAGTAATCTCTCGTTAGGCACTCAAACTTCAAAGGCGAGCGCTCGTAAACCTGGAGATAAAGCGGATAGACTTCGTCAATGTAGGGCGTGATGTCGGAAACAGTTTCGCAGGTGATCGGCTCAGCCTTTTCCGCCTTGCGAAATTTACGGCGCAGATTCTTGCGCGTGGCTTTGCTCAACGTGTTTAGGAAGGCTTCGAAATCGGCGTGATGAAGCGATAGCTCCGTCATCGGCATGCTCGGGACGCGCGCATAGCCATTCGAAGAAAAACTGCGCAGCGCCGAGCGATAGCGCGACGAAAAATCTTTCAAGACAACGAGCGACGCGCCGCGCTGCCGCGCATACTTTTTCAGGCTCGAATGCAAGGCGCGCGCGGCCCATTCCTCATCTTCATGCCGAAGGACGCCGAGATGACTTTCGCCCGCCGCGCAACCGACCATCAAAATGCGCATGGTTAGAAATTTCGGGAAACGGCGGCGAATGGTATCGACCGCAGCGCGCAAACCGGGGACGCCTTCGACGACGTTTTGGCGGACGAAGAAGAGCGGCTGAATGGCGCGCACTTTTTCGGTCGCATCTTCGAGGACGAGATATTCGTATTCGAAATCCTCCCGCAATGTCCGCGCAATGATGTCGTAGAACCTATGATCCTTGCATTGATCACGGAAAATCTCTTTCCACGCCGGACAATTCTCGAGCTGAGCGCGAGAGAGGATGCGGGCGTTGCCGTCTGGCAAAGGGATGGTGGCTGCAAGTTGCATTCTTACCGATAACTCGGAGTTATCGCGAGGAAGAGTTTTTAGCAGATTTTGGCGTTTTCTCAACCAAAGCGACTTCGCTACTCGCTTTCCGGCGCCTCTTTCGCCACGGCCACTTGTTCGGATTTCACGATGCCGCTGCGGAAGTGAATATCGCGTTGCGGGAAAGGAATTTCGACTCCGGCCGCGCGCAGATTTTTATCAATGGCGAAGTTCAGATCGCTCCGGTAACGCCGGGGCCTGTTGCTCATTTCGGTGCTCCAGACCACCAATTCAAAATCGAGTGCGCTATCGCCGAAACCGATGAAGAAAACGCTCGGCGGCGGATCCTTCAAGGTATGGGGATGAGCCGCTCCCGCGGCCGTGAGCGCCTCCGTCACTTTTTCCAGATCGCTCCCGTAAGCGACACCCACCGGAATGCGAAACCGCACCCGCGGATCGCCAAAGGTCCAGTTGGTGACCGGTGAATCGATAAACTTCGTGTTCGGCACGATGGTGGAGATGTTGTCGTTGGTGACGATTACGGTGCTGCGAGCGCGAATCTTGCGCACCTGACCGGTCACACCGGCCACTTCGACGCGGTCGCCGATGGTAATGGGGCGTTCCGCCAAAATGACGAGACCGCTGATGAAATTGCTCGTGATGTTCTGCAGGCCAAAGCCGACGCCCACGCCGACCGCGCCCGCGAAGACAGTGAGCGCGCCGAGGTTAATCCCGGTGTTCTGCAAAACGATGAGCACGCCGACGACGAGGACGACGTTGCTGACGATCTGCGAAATGGCGTACTGAAGGGAGCGATCGAGTCCGCTGTTGACGAGGAATCGGTCAAAGAGGAAGCGCTTTGTCCGCGAGGAAATCCAGAAGACGGCGACGAGCAGAAAGATGAGCAGGAAAATCTGGAGAAGACTGAGCGGGACACCGGGCAGCGGCGCGCTCCAGGAGAGCGGGAGGCCGGCGGCTTTGATGGCGTTGACGGTGAAGAAGACGATGGCCGCCAGGCTCAGAATCGTCGTGATAATGGCGGTAAATTTTCCCTCCAGCTTCACGCGGCGCAGGAAGCTGCGCATGGTGGCGCTCTGCAGCACCTTGGCCAGGATCAACCCTAGGGAGAAGAGGCCGACGAAAGCGGCCAGGCCGAGCAGCGAGACGTAATTATCGCCAAGATGGAAGAGGGGGCGCTGCAGGATTTCGAGATTCATGCGGCCCTAATTTTCCCGCTCTTAAGTGAACTGTAAATGGTACAAAAAAACACGGCCGCAGCCGTGTTTTTTGGTTGAGCCGCCTGACGCGGCAGAATGAAAAAGCTATTCCTTGTTGGCGCGCTCTTCGATGTATTTGATGACGTCGCCGACGGTCTGCAGCTTCTCGGCATCTTCATCGGGCACTTCGACCGAAAATTCCTCTTCGAAAGCCATGACCAGCTCGACGATATCGAGTGAATCCGCCCCGAGATCTTCGATGAACGAAGCGGTCGGCGTGACCTGTTCGGGATTCACCCCAAGTTGCTCGACGATGATATCCTTGACCTTCTCTTCAATGGTTTTGTCCGACATAATTTTCTCTGATTTAGGGTTGGTCGCGCGGGGCAGAAGCTAAATCCGCCCGCGCACGGATGCCAAGTAAATGAATTAGAAAGCTTGTCAATCTAATTTGCGATTTCACCGGGAACACAGCTGTCGCCTTTTCCGCGCGCTTCAGTTTACTTCCCCGGCGGCTTGGCGTAAAACTGGGAGGATGTCTTCGTCCGATCCGTCAAGTGAGTTACTTGATCTGAAATTGTTGCCTGCGTGGGTGAAGGAAACAGCCACGGCGCGCGACTATTCGAATTTTGAAGGCGAAGAAGCCGAGCCCCGGGGCCGGCGTGGCGACTTCAATCGCGATCGTCCTCGCCGCACCGAGCGCCCGCGCGGGCGCGAACAACGGGGCGGCGATCGGGATAAACGCCGGCCGGATCGGCGCCGTCCCGAGCAAGGCCACGGGCGTGCGGCGCCCCGCGAGCGAGAGGAACCGGCGCAGGCTCCTTTGCCGCCGATCACTCTTCGTTTCGTGCCGCACCCGCCGCCGCTGGAAAACGTGATCGCACAGATTAAATCGGGCACGGCCGCCTACTCGGTTTACGCCTTGGCGCGTCTCTTTCTGGAAAAGCCGGAGCGTTACGATGTCCGCCTAACGACTGCGCCGGAGACGCCTCTCTTTCAAATCGGCGAGCACGGGCCAGTGGCGAGCGATCGCCGGTTACTCGAAAACATCGCCTTCGCTTCGACCCGCGATGAGATTTACCAAAGCGAAGTTGTCCAGACCGAGCCGATCAAAGGGAATTTCACCAACGTCGCGCGCGACCGCGCGAGCGGCACGCTGCTCGGCCCGACCAACCATCACAGCTACCAAACGCAGCTCCGTAATCTCTACGAGCAGCGCTACAGCCGGCGGATGAGCTTCCCCGATTTCCAGCGCCAGATCGAAATCGTGAGCGATCCGGCGGTCGTCGAACAATGGAAGGAACAGGCACGCAGCGTGACCACTTATGCGACGAAAGACGAGCCGCCGGTCACGTTCCAAAATCTGGCCGAAGTCGAGCGTGATTTTCGCCAGAATCATCTGCCGAATCTGATCCGCTCGACCCACGAATTGACGGTCGCGGGCGTGCCGAGCCGCCGCCTGCCCGATCGTGCGCTCGGCCGGCTGATCGAAAACGCCTGGTCGCATGAGACGCGCTCCCCTTCGAACATGATGCAGGAATTGGCGGGTGCGTTGCGGCAGGCTGGGCTCAATATTTTCCGGCATCGGCGCGGCATGCTTTTCGTTTCGCCTATTCGTATGCGCTCGTTCAAGCATGAGCTCACTTCGGTCTCGCCATCCGTGGGTGGAATTCTCGAAGCGATTGGCGCAACGCCCGGCATTCATCGCAAGGAACTGGCCGAGAAATTGATTTCGACCGGCGGCAAGGCGGAGGAAATGGAACGCGCCAAGAGGACGCTGGCGACCGATTTGCGCTGGTTGATCAGCGAAGGTTACGTCATCGAATTCAACGACGGCTCGCTTGATTTGCCGCGCACCAAACAGCCGGAAGCGAAGCCCGCCGAAGCAGCAACGGAAGCGGTCGCAGAATCTCCCGCCGAGGTCTCGGAAACGCCGCCCGCGGAAATGCCTGTCGCGGAAGCAGAGATCGCAGCGGAGCAACCAGTCGCCCCGGCTGAAGAAGCAACAGCGCCCGAAGCGCCGCAGGATTAAGCGGCGATCAGCCCGGCTTTTTTCAACGTCGCGAACGCGCCGTTTTTATTGATCGTCTTGAGGCCGCGCGCCGTGATGCGCACGCGCACGAACTTCTTCAGCTCCGGCACCCAGATGCGATGCATTTGCAGGTTCGGGCCAAATTCGCGCGGGACATTCTTGGTGACGTGACGACCGACGCCGCCTTTCTTCTTGGCCATACCGCGGCGATGAATCACGCTGCCACGCGTAACTTTCGATCCTGTAATGCTGCAAACTTTTGACATGCTTTCTCCCGGAAAAGACGCGTAAGCTGGCGTGCCCCGCCCGCTCGGTCAAGCGATTCTTGAACGCGCTCCGAGGCGCGCAGTCCAATCCAACTTCTCTTTCCTTAACCTCATGAGTCGCAACAATAACAAACTGCGCGTCGGCATCATCGGCGCTGGAGACATCGTTCGCCGCCGTCACCTGCCCGCGTTGCTCAAGCATCCGGATGTCGAAATTCTCGCGGTCTCCAATTCCACCTACGAAAGCTCGGAGAAATTTTGCAAAGAGAATCTGCCGCAGGCGACGCCGATGCAGAATTGGGCCGACCTTCTCTCGCTTGATGATCTCGACATCGTCTGGATCGGGACGCCGCCTTACATGCATTCGGCGGTCACGGTCTCGGCGCTCGAAGCGGGCAAGCATGTTTTTTGTCAGGCCCGCATGGCGATGGATTTACCGGAAGCGGAGGAAATGCTGGCCGCGGCGCGGCGTTATCCGCAATTGGTCACCATGCTTTGCCCGCCGCCACACGGAATGCGCGGCGATTTGTTGATGCGCAAGTTGCTGGCCGAAAATTGCATTGGCCATCCGCACCAGGTGCGGTTGCAGAGTTTCACCAGCGGCTATCTCGACCGGGAGAAGCCGGCACATTGGCGGCAACGCGTCGAGATCAGCGGCCAGCATGTGCTCACACTCGGCATTTATGTGGAAGTGCTGCAAAGCTGGCTGGGCGATATCAACGGCGTCTTCGCCCGCGGCAAGACCGTGTATCCGATGCGCCAAGGCTACCAAGTGCTCGCACCCGATATGCTCAACGTGGTTTGCTCGTTCGCGAATGGCGCGGAAGGCGTGCTCGAATTCAGCGGCGTCAACGCACTTGCGCCGGCTGATCGGCTCGAAATTTACGGCGACCTCGGCACGCTCACTTACGATTTCGGTTCGGACGAGGTGCGCGTCGGGCGCGCTGAGGATCGCGCGCTGCACGCGGTCGAGTTAACGGCCGAATTGGAAGGCGGCTGGCATGTGGAAAACGATTTCATCGCCGCCGTCAAATCGAAGGGGCGCGTGCGGCCGCATCCTGATTTTGAGGATGGCTATCGTTACATGCGCGTCGTGCAAGCGGCCGCCGATTCGCGCACGACCAACGATTGGATCGACATTCCGGTCTGATTCGTTAGGCGGTCGGCATGACACGCATGGCATCTGCGTGTAATTAAAGCGTCATGAGCAAAGCCAAAAAGAAGGCGACCCGTTTGATGGCCGCCGCCAGTGAGCACGATGCCGACATGCTCTACGCCACGCGTTTTTTCGCGCCGGACGCTTTCATTTTTCTCGAGCAAAAAGGCAAACGCACACTCGTCCTGAGCGACCTGGAAATCGGGCGCGGCCGCAAACAGGCGGAGGCGGACGAAATTTTGCCCTACAGCAAATTCGAGCGCGAATTGCAGGGAGATCACAAGAAGACGCCGCCCTTCGAGAAAGTGATGGCGCATTTTTTGCAAAAACGCGGCGTGCGTTCCGCGCTCGTCCCCGCCAGCTTCCCGCTCGGTTACGCGCAGGCCTTGGCGAAGAAAAAAATTCGGCTGCAAACTCCGAAGGAACTTTTTTGGCCAGAGCGCGAAGCGAAGAGCGAGGCGGAATTGAAGCTCATGCGCCGCGCCCTCGCCATTACCGAAAAGGGACTCGCGCGCGCCATGGAAGTTTTGAAAGCGTCGAAGCCGGAGTCCGGTAAAAAGCTGCGCTGGGCCGGCAAGACATTGACGTCGGAAATCCTGCGCGCCGAAATCGACAGCGCGATTCTGCATGCCGGCGGTTTGCCCGCGAACACGATTGTGGCCGGCGGCGATCAAGCCTGCGATCCGCATGAGCGCGGTTTCGGCCCGCTTTACGCAAATTCGCTCATCATTCTCGACATCTTTCCGCGCGACGCGGCGAGCGGCTACTACGGCGATCTCACCCGCACGGTCGTGCGCGGGCGCGCCAGCGAGAAACAACGCGAGCTCTGGGAAACGGTGCGCGCCGGTCAGGCCCTCGCTCTCAAGAAAATGAAGCCGGGCGTCGATGGCTTGAAATTGCACAACGAGATCAAGCAATTCTTCGCCGATCGCGGCTTTCCAACCGAAACCCGCAAGGGCCAGCTCGTCGGATTTTTCCACGGCACCGGTCACGGACTCGGCCTCGAGATTCACGAACATCCGCGCTTTCAGAAGACGGTGTTCAAAGAGGGACAAGTGCTGACGGTCGAGCCCGGTCTCTATTACCCCGGCCTCGGCGGAGTGCGGCTGGAAGACGTGGTCGCGCTCACCAAAACGGGCATCCGCATGCTCTCGCGTTTTGAGAAACGCCTCGAAATCTGAACGCGCCGGGCGCGAACGAGTCTAAGTAGAAGTTCACGTATGTACTACGGATTTGGTCAGCATTGGTTGTTGCTCGTCGGCGTTCCGCTTCTCGTTGGGATGTGGGCGCAGTTTCGCGTGAGCAGCGCCTTCAAAAAATGGGGAAAGGTGCGCGCGAGCTCCAATGTGAGCGGCGCGGAAGCCGCCCGTGAGATCCTGGCCGCAGCGCAAATCCACGACGTGGAAGTGGTGGAGACCAACGATTATCTCGGCGACCACTACGATCCAACGAAAAAACGGCTTTGCCTCTCAAGCGGAGTTTTCAACACGCCCTCGGTCGCCGCCCTTGGCATCGCCGCACACGAGACCGGTCACGCAATTCAGCACGCCAAGGCCTACGCGCCTCTGAAATGGCGGATGGCCATCGTGCCCGTGACCTCGATCGCCTCGCGCATGCTCCCCTTCGTCATTTTCGGCGGCTTTATTTTCCACATGACCGGGCTGATCACGCTCGGCATTTATTGCTACCTCGTTCTGCTCGCCTTCCAATTGATCACGCTGCCGGTCGAGTTCGACGCTTCGCGCCGCGCGAAAATTATTCTCAGCCAGATGGGAATGGTGCAACCCGGCCAGGAAGTGACGGGCGTGAACAAAGTGCTCAATGCCGCCGCTCTCACCTACGTCGCGGCCTTTGTCGCCACCTTGGGGAATTTGATCTACCTTATGTCGGTCCGCGATCGCCGTTGACCGTCATTTTGAAACGAATGCCTTCTCTTGCTTTAACCGCTCCGCGACGCATTTCCGATTTGTTGTCGTCCGACGCACCGGCGCGTGGTAAGTCTCGTCGCCAACCGATGGATCAGGCGCGGATCGATGAAGACCAGGCACTGGTCGCACGCACCCAAGCGGGTGACGCCGCGGCCTTCGATCAGCTTGTCGTGAAATATTCGCCGCGCCTCTACGGCCTCGTTTACAACATGACCTCGAATCACGAGGACACGAACGATCTGCTCCAGGACATTTTCGCGAAGGCTTACAAAGCGATTCGCGGCTTCCGCGGCAAGTCCTCGTTCTACACCTGGATGCACTCGATCTCGGTGAACATGACGCTCAATTTCCTCAAAAAACGCGGGCGTCGTTATCATCTCAGCCTCGATGACATGGATTCGAGCGTGCAGAACGATAAGGAATTTATCGAGCTCACCTCAACGAGCAGCCCGGTGCGTGAAGCCGATCTCGGCGAGCTCCAGCTAAGATTGAACGAGGCCATGATGAAGCTGTCTGATGAACACAGAGCTGTGGTCACGATGTTCCACATTCAGGGGATGCCCCACGCAGAGATTAGTAAAATCTTGCGCGTCTCCGAAGGAACAGTACGTTCCCGGCTCTTCTACGCGAACCGGCAGTTGCAGAACTACCTCGAAGAATTCCGAAAAAATCCCGTATCATAAATTTTAAGATCGCATGGACGAATTGAACGAAAACGAAATTGGCAAACTACTCCGTCTCAAAAATTTTGAGCAGCCACCTCCCGCCTATTTCGAAAATTTTCTGCACGAATTTCATCGCCGTCAGCGTGATGAACTGCTGCGTGAACCGCTCTGGCGCCTGAGCCTGCAGCGCGTCCAGGATTTCCTTTTCCGTCTCCAGGTTCCTTCGTTCGCTTCCTACCCGATGGCGGCGGCGGCCGTCCTCATCTGCGCGGCGGTGATTTCTCTCAAAGTTTATCAGTCTCCGAAACCGGCCCATCATCTGGCGCAACAGGTGCCGCTCGAATTCCAAATGCCAGGCACGCAGGTCTCGGCGGATAGTGATTGGAGTTTGGCCAAACCGATTGCCGTTCGTGATTTCAGTTCGCCACTCTTCCGCAACGTTAAAGAAAGCGCCTACGCTCACCGGGCCGCAGCCACGCCTCGCTACGTGCTCGACTCCACCCCAGTGAGTTATGAGACCGCTTTCACGTTTTAGTGGGGCGCCGGAAAACTCTTTCCGGATTCGCTCGCCTCTTGCTCTGGTTCTCGCAGTCGTCGCCGCGGTGGCCGCGCCCGCTTTGCTGCTCGCGCAGGAAATGCCCTCCAGTGAGCTCGGCAAGCAGGTGAAGGAAATCTTTCGCCGTTCCGCCAGTGCAGTCGTTAAAATTCACGCCGTCGATCGGCATGGCGAATTATCCGGCACCGGTTTTTTCGTCGACCCCACCGGGACGCTCTACACCGCTTATTCCGTAGGCGGCGACGCATCCAATTTCACCGTCGAAATGGACGGGGAGAAAGTGCCGGCCAAACAAGTGCTCGTCGATCTGCGCAGCGGTCTCGCCATTCTCAAAGTCGACGCCACGACGCCTTGTCTGCCGATTGGCAAATCCGATTCCCTCGAAGTCGCCACCCCGGTCGTAACCGTCGGTTTTCCGCTTGATCTGCCCGAGACGCCAAGTTTCGGCATGATCGCCGGATTCGATCGCAAATATCTCGGCCGCTATTTTTCGACCACGCACTTGCGCGTGAACTTACCGACGCAACGCGGTGAAGCCGGCGCACCGTTGCTGAATTTTCAGGGTAAAGTCGTGGGCATGGTCGTGAGCAGCCTCGAGAATAATTCCTCCTGCTATGCGCTCCCCATCAATGCCGCGGAAAAAATTCGCAGCGATTACGTCCGCTTCGGCGAGCCGCGCCATGGCTGGGTCGGGATCAATGTCGCGGAAGCGGCGACAGCCATCGATGGTTCGCGCGCCCGTCTCACCCAAATCATGGACGATACGCCAGCCGCCGGATCGGGTTTGCGGGAGGGCGACATCCTGTTGCAAGTCGGCAAGACCAAAGTGCACGAACCAGTCGACGTCATCGACGCCTCCTTTTATTTGAGTGCCGGCGATACGGTCCCGATCGTGGTGAAAAGGGGCGATGAAACGCTCACCTTTAATCTTCAGGCATCGGCCCACCCGGCGGCCCAACGTTCCTCCGTTCCGCGCCAGCAGGCTCTGCCCTTGCGCCTGGAATCGGGGCGCGCCCCGGCTAAATCGCCCTAACGAATCAAGCGTCGAGCAATTTGCGAAACTGCGCCTCGTCGATCACGGCGACGCCAAGCTGCCTGGCCTTTTCCAGCTTGCTGCCGGGTGCTTCGCCCGCGAGGACGTAATCGGTGTTCTTGCTCACGTTTCCCGTCACCTTCCCGCCGCGTTCCTGAATTTGTGCGCTTGCCTCTTCCCGCGTCAGAGATGGCAGCGTTCCCGTTAAAACGAAAGTCTTGCCCGCGAGCGGCAACGCCGCCGCTTTGGCCATCGGGATTCTTTCGCTCTCTGGTGTGATCCCAAGTTTGCGCATGCGACGCACTGTTTCCGTTCCCGGCTTCGAGGCGAAAAACTCTAAAACAAGGCCGGCCACGATCGGCCCGACTTCCGTGATGATCCCGCCTGTTTTCTCATTCTTGGATTTTTTGGCGAAGCCGGCTGCGAGCAATCGTTTGCCGATCTCGCTCAACTGCTTCTTGAGCGCCTCCCGCATTTCCGAATTCGTTCGGCCAACCTCGCGAATGGCTTCCGCCGTTTCCTGATAATGCAAAATATCGCCAAGCAACGGCGACGTTGCGACCTCTTCGATCGTCTCGTGAAACGCGGCCAGTTGTTGCGCGGTCGTCTTGCCCACTTCCGGAATGGCCAGGGCAAAAAGCCAGCGCGACAACGGAAAAGTTTTGGCGCGCTCAATCGATTCGACCGCCTTGGTCGCATTCTTCTCTCCGAAAATGCGGGGCGCTTCCTCCGTCCCGAGATTCAAGGTCGCCAGTTGCTCCCTCGTTAGGCCGAAAAGATCGAGCGGCTCGTTCACCAGTTCGCGTTCGACCAATTTATCGGCCACGATTCCGCCCACGCTTTCAATGTCGAGCGCGCCACGCGCGGCAAAAAATTCCAAACGCCGCGTCGTCTGCGCGGGACAGGCCATGTTCTCGCAACGCCACACCACAAATTTCGGATCGCGCCGGATCGGGCTGCCGCAGACCGGGCACTTCCCGTTGATATGCGCATAAAAATCGAATGCCTTCGCGTCCTTCGGCCGCTTCGCCCTAACGACTTCGACGATCGCCGGAATCACTTCGCCCGCTTTCTCCAGCACCACCGTGTCGCCGATCCGAATGTCTTTGCGTTTGATCTCGTCTTCGTTGTGCAACGTCGCGCGCGAAACGCGGCTTCCGCTTACCGTCACCGGCTCGAGCGCCGCCACCGGAGTGAGCACGCCCGTGCGCCCGACCTGGATGAGAATGCCGAGCAGCTTGGTTTCGACTTGCTCCGCCGCGTATTTGTAAGCGATCGCCCAGCGCGGCGATTTGGCGGTAAAGCCGAGCTCTTCGCGCTGCGCGAACGAATCGACTTTCACAACGGCGCCATCGGTCTGGTAGGCGAAATCGTGTCGCACCTCATCGAGCTCGCGAATCGCGGCTAGAATTCCCTTAAGCGAATCGGCCTTCCAAAAGCGCTCGGTCGCGGGCAGGCCGAGTTTTTTCAACAAAGGAAAAAGGCGCGAGTGCTCTTCCAATTCCAATCCTTCCGTCACGCCAGTTCCGTAAAGAACGACGCCTAACGGACGCCGCGCGACGAGCGCCGGATCGAGTTGCTTGAGCGAGCCAGCGGCCGAGTTGCGCGGATTGGCAAACACCGGCAGGCCTTCGGCGGCGCGTTCCTCGTTCAACTTCACGAAGCCCGCCTTATCCATGAAGACCTCGCCCCGCACTTCGAGCAGGGCCGGCGCGCTCCCCGTCAATTGCACCGGAATCGATTGGATCGTCCGAATATTTTGCGTGATATCGTCGCCGACCACGCTGTCGCCGCGCGTCGCTGCATAGCGCAGTTTTCCCTTTTCATAGAGCAACGAGACCGCCACGCCGTCCACCTTCGGCTCGATCACGACCGGAATTTTTTCGTTAGGCAAAAGTTTTTCCAGCCGCCGCCAGAAATCGCCCACCTCTTCCTCGGAGTAGGTGTTGTCGAGACTCAGCATCGGCGCGCGATGTTTCACCTGGGCAAAGGCAGTCAGCGGCTTACCGCCCACCCGCTGGGTGGGTGATTCGCGCGAAGTGAACTGCGGAAACTCCGCTTCCAGATCGCTTAGTTCTCGGTAGAGCGCGTCGTATTCGCGGTCGCCGATGGTGGGCGCAGCTTCCTCGTAATAAAGGCGATTGTGTTCCTCGATCGCCGTTCGCAATTCGTCGATTCGCTTTTGCGCCGTCTGCTCCTCTTTGGCCACGCCTTGATCTTACAAGGCCGTTTGTTTTTGCAACCGATTCCGCCGGGCTGTATGGGTGCGGCGCAAAAGAATGAGCGATTTTTCTTCCGTTTTTCGTGACAGCCTCGACGAAGCGCTTGCTTCAACAAAGGCGCTTGCGGCTCTGGCAGAACCAATGCAGCGCGCCACCAAGACGATCCGGCATTGTCTCGACGCCAGCGGGAAGGTTCTCATTTGTGGCAACGGCGGGAGCGCGGCCGATGCGGCGCATTTCGCGACAGAACTGGTCGTGCGCTTCGCCGCCGAGCGGCCCGCCTATCCCGCCATCTGCCTGAGCAATGATGGCGGAACGTTGACCGCGGCGGGCAATGATTATGGCTTCGACGAGGTTTTCGCGCGACAGGTGGCGGCCTTTGGCCAGGAAGGCGATCTGCTCGTTTGCCTAACGACGAGCGGAAAGTCGAGGAACATTGAACGCGCCTTGCGCGAAGCGAAGACGCGCGGATTGCAGACGATCGCTTTTCTCGGACGCGATGGCGGCGCAGCCAAAGGACTCGCTGATGTAGAGCTGCTCGTGCCGAGCGAATCGACGGCGCGCATCCAGGAAGCGCATCAACTGCTCATCCACATTCTTTGCCAGACGCTGGAGCCGGACCGTTAGCGTTCGGGTGGAAGATGGATCGTCGCCAGCATGCAGCGCGCGCTGCCGCCGGCCAGCTCGATGGTGGGCAGCGACAACAGAACCAAGCGCGCATGGTGCGAAAGCCGTTCCTTTTGTTCACTCGTTAGGCTGGATGCCGCGCGTGTTGATAAAACGAGCAGCTTCCCTTCTCTTCCCTGCAGCTCCAGGGCGTTCCCGGCAAAATTGGCGATTTGCTTTCGATCAAGTTCGACGAGTTCGCGCCCGCTGCGTGTGAGGCTTTGGTGCACGCGATCTCGCTGCGCGGGATCGGTGATCATCCCCAAGCCGACAAGCGCGAAATTGGTCGCGAGGCACATCATCACATTCGTGTGATAAATCTGACGGCCATCGTCGCCGTGGCTCTCGAAGAGCAATGGCTCATAGGAGAAATCGGCGCAGAAGCGCTCGGCCAATTCGCGATTTGCCCGCTTCGAAAGTGAGACGTAAGCGATGCGATGCCGATGATCGAGCACGAGGCTTCCCGTTCCCTCCAAAAAAAGATCCCGCGCTTCGTATGCGGAATAATCGACGACTTCGGCGACATCATAAATTTCCCGTAACTGCTCGACGAGATCATGCCGACGTTCGTGCCGCCGCGCCGCCGAATACATCGGATAGAGCGCGATGCGTCCGTCATGGTGGGTGGAAAACCAATTGTTCGGAAACACTGCATCCGGCTTGGCCGGCGAGGGCGTGTCGTCGAAAACGTGCACGGTCACGCCGTGGGCGCGCAGTTGCGCAGCGGCTTCGTCGAATTCGGCGAGTGCGCGCTCGGAAATGGTGGTCGCTTCGGCGGCGGCCATTTCGCTCTGGAAGGCGTTATCGGACGCGGTTTCGGGATTTGGGAAAAAACGCGCCGGCCGCACCATGACGACGGCGTTTGCGCTTTGCTCGCTCACGGGCGCGCTAGACAGCGGTGGTTTGCTCGTCCCGACGCGCCGGGACGATGGCGCGAGCGGCGCGGTGACGCCAGATGGCGAACCCGACAAAGAGCAAATCGAGAATGACAAAAGTGGCGACGTAACTTTCGCCGCCAATGCCGAACCCGTAACTGTGCAGGCCTTTGCCGAGAACAAAATTGACGCCGTACCACGCCATGAGCACCGCCAGGAAACAAACGACGCTCGCGACGACGAGACCGAATTGCGTCCACCAGCCAGCCAGCCGGCCGTGCAAGGTGAGGATGTAACAAAGCAGCGCGATGAGCGCCCATGTTTCCTTCGGATCCCAACCCCAGAATCGGCCCCAGGAATAATTGGCCCAGACGCCGCCGAGAATGGTGCCGCAAGCCAGCAACAGAACGCCAAGTTGCAGCACGCGATAAAGCCAGAAATGCATCGGCTGATCGGCGCGCGCTGCCGCCGGATTACGCATATAACGCCAGAGCAGGATGTGCCCGAAACCCATGGCGAGCGCGAAGGCGGCGTAACTCAACGTGATGGTGAGCACGTGAATAGTGAGCCAGAAATTATCGCGCAACACCGGCACGAGCGGATCGATGCTCGACGGCATGGCGATCGGCATTTGATGCACGAGCAGCAGCGCGATCAGCGTCACGGGAAGCGCGGCCAGCAGGTAAATCGGCGTCCGATAGCGCGCGAAAAAGATCATGCCGAAAAAGGAAACGGCGAACGAAACCCAGATGATCGACTCATACATGTTGGTCACCGGCGGGCGCCCGGCGATGAAGCAGCGCATGGTGATCGCGCTCGCATGAAAAAGCAGACCAACAATCGCGAGGGCGACACCGAGATGTTGCACCCAGCCGCCGCGCCGCCGCAGATACGCGGCGATCAGAATGACAAGCGCCAGTCCGTAGCAAAGCGCAGCGCGATAGAAACCGTCGAAGTGATTGTAGAAATACTCGAGACGCAGCTGCGAATCACTCGGATAAATTTGCGGGCTCACCTGCCGCAGCGCGCCTCGCAATTCCGCCGCCGCGCGGCTGAATGCGAAACCCTCGCCCTGCATGTAGGCGCTGGCCATTTTCTGGAGATCTTGCTGCGCACCCGCGAACTGGGGCTGGCTCAGTTTCGCATTTTCCGGCGGACTCCAGGCCGCCGTCACGCTCCCCTCCGCCGGGATGATAGCGAAGGCGCTCCCATCCATGATGCGATGGAAAAGAGTGAGCCGATCGCTCACGCGCATCACTTCCTGCTGGAAACGGTCGAGCGATTGGTCGGTGCGCTGGCGGGCGCGTGCTTCGTCCGAAAGACGCTGCAACTCGGGCAGCGCGCTTAGTTGGGCAAAGGAGAAACGGCGCTTCGTTTTATCGAGCCCGAGCTGCTCGACCAGCTTGCCGTAGGTGACGAGCACGATCGGTTCGCTTTTCCAATCCTTCGTGCCGAGAAGCGCGGAGAGGACGAAATCGTTCGGCGTCCACTTCCGGCCGCGCGTGTCGGTGTAGCTCGATTTGCCGGTGATGCGGATGAGCGATTCGCGCGCGAACGTATCGATCGGCTTACGGCGCCCGCCATCCTGAATGCCGAGCAGACCCCATTGTTTGAAATCGAACCCGCTTGTGTCGCCGGCAGTGGCGGGTTCTGGTTGCGCGAAAAGAGAGCCGGCCGCGACGAGGCCAAGCAGAAGGAAAAGAAAACGCGTCTTCAAGACAGTGAATCTACGAAGGGTCATCCCGCAGGACAATCCCCCGTTTTTCAGGCGCGCAGAGAGCGCGAAAAGCCGATTGCTCGCCGCGCCCTCCGGAAGTCAGATTTAATAAGCGCCGTGCGTCTCGGTCACCGGAATTTTCCGGGCGCCTTCCCCGTCCACCCAACCGACCAACTGTGTCTGCCGATCAGGCGACGTGGTCGAGATGCCGCGGCTATTGGCACAGCCGCTCAACAGTAAGGCGGTTGCGAGCAAACCAAGCGTCGAACATTTTATCGCTTTCATATATAATACTCTACCACCAATACGCATTCGCGCGCGCGATGGTTGCGATATGTTTTGGGCAGAGCGCGAATACTCCGGGTAGCGCAGGCTGCCAGCCTGCGGGCCGCGGCAGCCTGCCGCGGCATCGGTGGACGTAACCTGTTGCCGGTTGGGAAGATGTTTCCGGCAGGCTGCCGGAAACTGCGGGCTAGCAGCCCGCGCTAAACCAGCGCTTTGGTTCCACTGTTCCTAAAAGTTTGTCATGTTTTCAGCATGGCCGTTCTGCTGGCTGGCGAAACCTCGCGTGATATAGTGGCCGCCGTTATGTCACTCGTTTTCGAAGCGATTCCGACCGAAGGATTGGCCGAAATTTCCTATCTCGTCGGCGATGACGACGAAGGTGTGGCCGCCGTCTTTGATCCGCGCGCCGATGTCGACATCTACGTGGAACTTGCGCGCGCGAAGAATGTCTCGATCACACATATTTTCGAGACGCATATTCACGCCGATCTGGTGAGCGGCGCGCGCGAACTCTGCAGTCAGCTCGAATCGGCGAGCATATACGTGAGCCATGAAGGCGGCGCGCACTACGGCTTTGCCAACGAGAAGGTGAAGGATGGCGATCAATTCAAATTCGGCGCCGTCCTCATCACCGCGAAACACACGCCGGGCCATACGCCGGAACACATGTCCTATCTGCTCGCCGAGGAAGATCGCCCGGAAATTCCGTGGGGCGTGCTGAGCGGCGATTCGCTTTTCGTCAATTCGGCGGGCCGGCCTGACTTGTTAGGCGAAAACGAGACAGAGAAACTGGCGGCGCAGCAATTTCACACCCTCCACGACTTTTACCTCAAGCTGCCGGACAGCGTGATCATTTATCCTGGGCACGGCAGCGGATCGCCGTGCGGCGCGGAGATTGGCGACCGGCTCAGCAGCACGATCGGCTACGAGCGGCCCTTCAATCCCTTTTTGCAATTCAAGGACGAGAAGTCTTTCACCCGTTACGCCGTCGAGACCGCGCCGCCCATCCCGCGCTATTACCCGGTCATGAAAAAAGTGAACGCGGAAGGGCCCGAGATTCTCGGCGGCCTGCCGCGTGTCGCCGCCTTGCCGCCGAAAGCATTTCAGAAAGCGATCGATCAGAAATCCGCGATCCTCATCGATACGCGGAGCATGCTCGCCTTTGGCGGCGCGCACATTCCCGGCGCGCTCAACATCGGCGGATCGCCCACCCTTTCCATTTGGGCCGGTTCGCTTCTCGATCCGGAAAAACCGATCCTGCTTGTTCTCGAAGACGACAACGACCTCGAGAAAATCGTGCGCCTCTTCATTCGCACCGGCTTCACCAAATTCGCCGGCTATCTTGTCGGCGGCATCAAAGCGTGGCAGGCGGCCGGCTTGCCCTTCGCGCAGGTCGAGCAAATGACGGTGCACGAATTGAAGAATGCCGATGAAAAATGGCAGATCCTCGACGTGCGTTCGCCGCGCGAATGGAAAGGCGGCCACGTCCCCGGCGCGCAACATTTCTTCCTGCCCGAGCTGCAACGCCGCGCGCGCGAACTCGATAAATCGAAATCGACGGTTGTCTATTGCGCGAGCGGCTATCGCGCGAGCATCGCGGCGAGCATTTTGAAACAGGAAGGCTTTGCCGACGTCCACAACGTGCCGGGTAGCTGGCACGCCTGGAAGCAGGCCGGTTATCCCGTCGAAGGTAAAGCCGCCTAACGAGCCATGATTATTCGCGAAAAAGAGCCGGCCAACCTGGAAATGCCGTTCGAGACGCTCGATGGCTTTCTTACGCCTAACGAGTTGTTTTATGTGCGATCCCATTTCCCGATTCCGCCCGTCGATCTCAAAACCTGGCGCTTGCGGATCGAGGGCGCGGTCGAGCATCCGCTCTCGCTGAGTTACGAGGAGATTTGCGCCATGCCGACGCGGACTATCGCGTCCACGTTGGAATGCGCCGGCAACAATCGCGTCTTTCTTGTCCCGAAGGTGAAGGGAACGCAATGGGGCCTCGGCGCCGTCGGCAACGCAGAATGGACGGGCGTTCCGCTGGCCGATCTCTTGCAGAAAGCCGGCCTGAAAGATTCCGCGGTCGAAGTGATCCTCGAAGGCGCCGATAGCGGCAGCGTTTCGGACGACCCGAAGCCGACCGGCAAAATCCATTTCACGCGCAGCATCCCGAAAGCGAAAGCGCTCGCTGATACTTTGCTCGCCTTCCAGATGAACGGCGAAACGCTGCCCGCGTCTCACGGTTTTCCGCTGCGCGCAATCGTGCCCGGCTGGTACGCGGTGGCCTCGATCAAATGGCTGCAGCGCATCGTCGTGACCGATCAGCCGTTCAACGGGTATTACCAGACGGTCGATTACGCCTACTGGAAGGAAAACCCGAACGGGCCCGAGTTGCTCCCGCTCACTACCATGCAGGTGAAAGCCGAGATCGCGCGGCCGAAAATCAATGAAGTGTTGCCGGCCGGCCAAACCTATCGCGTGATCGGCACCGCCTGGGCGGCCGAGGCGGAAATCGCGCAGGTGGAATTTAGCGACGACGGCGGAAAATCGTGGCAGTCCGCCACGCTCCAAGGCGAGCCAGTGAAAAACGCGTGGCGCCTTTGGGAATGCGAATGGAAAACGCCGGCCGAACGCGGACTGCGCACGCTCATGGTGCGGGCGACCGACGCGAGCGGCCAGACCCAGCCGGACCAGCGCGACCTCAATCGCGGCACTTACATGATCAACCATTGCCTTCCGATCGAAGTCGAGATTCGTTAGGCTGTGAAAATAATTTACGCTCTCGTTCTTCTGCTGGCGTGCGCTGCCAGTTCGCTGGCCGCTGAACAATTGACCGCGGCCATGTGGTCGAAAGCCCAAATGTTCAACGTGGCCGAATTGGACGGGATCAAGAATTTGAAAATCAATCAACTCGTCGGCGTTCGCTTTCGCAGCCGCAGCGAGAAACTGCGGCACTTGAAACCGAACTTTTATCAAGCGGCTCTCTGGCAACCGGAGCGGAGCGCGCGGCGCGGTTATGCCTCGATCCCCGTACTGGTGGCGAAGCCCGACCTTGCGGCCTTCAAGGCACTGCCGGCCGATTTTCGCGCGATCACTCCGCTCGTAGTTTACGGACGCGTGCGACGCGATCCGGCAAACGGCTACACGTTCGTGCGACTCTACGGAAACAAAGTCACGCTGGACGATGCCGGGAACGCGACGATCGATTGGGAGCAGCCGCCCGCTAGTCGCCCGTCTCCAACTGCCCCTCCACGTAGGTGATTGCGTAACCGCCGATGCCGACGCGGTCGCCGCGATCTTCGCAAAACAGTTCGCCGCCGCGCGCTGAGATCTGCCGCGCCCTTAATTCGCGCTTCCCGAGTCGTTGCGACCAATACGGCGTCAACGCGCAATGCGTGGAGCCTGTCACCGGATCCTCCAGAATTCCGGCTGACGGCACAAAGTAGCGCGAGACAAAATCGCAATCGCCTCCCGGCGCGGTGGCGATGACGCCCTGCGCATCGAGCTTCGCAACCTTCACGAAGTCGGGCTGCAACGCGGCGACTTCTTCCTCGCTGGCAAAGACCGCCAGGTAATCCCGGCCCTTTAGCAAAGCTACCGGTTTGGCGCGCAAAGCCGTTGCAACTTCCTCGAGGGCGCCGCTCTTCTCCAGCGGTTGCGCCGGAAAATCGAGCACCAATCGATCGCACGCACGCGCGACACGCAGCTCTCCGCTGCGCGATTGAAAACGCAACTCCGGCTCGCGCCGGGCGCGATGCGTGAAGAGGACATGCGCCGAAGCGAGCGTGGCGTGGCCGCAGAGATCCACTTCGATGGCGGGCGTCATCCAGCGCAAATCGAAGAAGCCTTCGCGCTCGATGAGGAACGCTGTCTCAGCCAGGTTATTTTCCGAGGCGATGCGTTGCATCGTCTCGTTAGGCAACCATTCGTTTTCCAATAAGCAAACGGCCGCCGGATTGCCGGCGAATAACGTTTTCGTAAACGCCGCCACTTCAAAAAACGGAATCTTCATCGGGCAACTTGCCGTCCGCGTGCGTGAAGTCGAGAAGTGACAGCGTGTCTGGTCAATCGCGCATCCACTCGTGAATCCCGCAGCCTTCTGGCGGGCGACCCGCGCTTACTCGCTCCCCGCCAGCATCGTGCCGGTGTTGCTCGGGACGATTCTGGCCGCGCGCGGTTACGCGAATTTTGGGCGCGGCCATTTTGATCTGGTCGCGTTTTTCATCGTCCTCATCGGCGCAGTTTTCGCCCACATCGGCGCGAACGTGCTGAACGATTACTTCGATTTTCTCTACGGCGTGGATACGCGACCGGAACATGGCAGCGGCGTGCTGACGGGCCGGCTGCTCACGCCGCGGCAGGCGCTGATTTTCTCCGCGCTCCTTTTCGTGGGCGCGGCGCTCTGTGGCTTGCTCCTGCTGCGCGCTCACCCTGGAGTGGTTGCCCCGCTCGCTGCGCTCGGGCTCGGCTGCGCGGTCCTTTACTCCGCGCTGCTCAAGAAATACGCGCTCGGCGATCTGCTTATCATTTTATCCTTCGGCCTCGGACTTACGCTGGGTGCCTATGGTATTCAGGCGGGTCAAATGTCGGGTCGCGAATGGGGATGGATTGCGTTCTACTCCGTGCCGGTTTGCCTGCTCGTCGACGCGATTCTTCACGCCAACAATCTGCGTGATGTGAGCGACGACCGGGGCGCGAAGGTGCGCACACTGGCCACGCTCCTTCCGCTGCGCGGCGGGCAGTTCGTGCAAATCGTCCTCGTCTTCGGCCCGCTTGTTTTCGTCGCGGTCGGAATTCTCTTGCACCTGCTTCCGATCTGGAGCGCCGCCACTTTTCTGGCGACGCCATTTCTCATTCGCGCCTATCGCAGCGGCAGCGTGGAAGGAACCGCCCAAACCCACCTCATCTTCGGACTCCTTTACGCGCTCTCGTTTCTGCCGCCGCGCTAGGATTCATTCGCCCTACCGTATCAGGGACGGCGCGCATCGCGGCGATGATGTTCACCACGATGTCCATCGCGTCGGCTGCGATGCACGCCGCGCCGGAGATGATGACGATGATGACCGCCGAAATGATGCCGCCCGTAGTAACGCCGATGGCGCACGCCGCCGACGTAGAAACCGCCCAAATAACCGGGACTGTACCCGTAATAAGGAGCGCCTCGGTATCCGTAAGAGCCGTAGTAGGGCGAGTAATCGGGCGAATAATAAGCGCCTCGGTAGCCGGCGGTGTAATAGCCGCCCGCGCAACCGCTCATTCCCAGAGCGAAGAGCAACGCCAACGCCGCCACGATCGAACGACCCCGACCAATTTTCATAATCAAATTCATAAAATTCTCTCTATTGAATGGTGAATTGCGCCTCCTGATCGAAGGCGGCTTTTTGTTGCGGTGAGAGCCGCCCATAAAGCACGCGCGTCGTGTAGCCGCCCATCAGTTTGCCGTCCTTCACAAACATCCAATCGGAAACATCGCGCGGATTGACGACGACTGATTGGCCAAGATGCACATTCTTCACGTCCGCCGGTTCGTTGTTAATGCGGCCGCGAAATTTCTGCCCGTCCCAGACGAGATGATCGATCCAAAGGTGTTCGACCACGTCGCCATCGACGAAGCCTTTCTTAATTTCAAAACGCTCGTCCCCGGAGCGCTTTTTCGCGAGCGCTGCGATAAAGAAACCGAGCGACTTCTGCGCGTGATCGACGGCGCCATCCATCGCTTTGTCGTTATCTTTCACTTCCATGTATCCAGGCGAGCCAGGCGCTTTATTGGCGCGGCTGGCCAAATGATTGGTTTGATCCTGGGCGCGTCCCACGCTGGCCAGGAAACAACAGAGCAAAACGGCAAACGTTTTCTTCATAGAGTCACCCCTAAAACGCATTTGGTCGCTGGGTCAGATCCCTCTTTTTCCGGCTCGCCACCATTCCAAGCGCCAAAACGGGAAACCCCCTCGCGTGACCGAAAAGCTTCGCCGCCCGATTCCTCGACTTGCGCTCGGAATGACAGAGACTCCTGCAGCACCGCTTCCATGATTTCCTTTATCGTCCCAGCCCATAACGAGGAGAACGAACTGCCGCCGTCGCTCCGTGCTCTGCGCGCCGCGGCGGATGAAACAGGGGAACCCTACGAGCTGATCGTGGTCGATGACGCTTCGACCGATCGCACCGCGGAAATCGCGCGGGAATTCGGCGCCCAAGTCATTTCCGTGGAGGCGCGTCAGATCGCCGCGGCGCGCAACGCCGGCGCCCGCGCCGCCCGCGGCGATGTTTTCTTTTTCGTCGACGCCGATACGCGGATTGCCGCGCGCCATGTCCGCAGCGGACTTGCTGCCCTAACGAGAGGTTGCTCCGGCGGCAGCGCCCGTCTCACCATGGACGGCGAAACCACGCTCGGCGCACAGGTGTTCCTCATCCTTTTCTCCGCTGTTTACTTCACGATGAAGCTTGGGGCGGGCGCGTTTCTCTTCACCACCCGCCAAAACTTTTTCGCGGTCGGCGGTTTCGATGAACAATATTTTGCCGCTGAAGAAACCTACCTGAGCATGGCGCTGAAAAAGATCGGCCCGTTCTGCGTGTTGCGTGATCCGGTCGAGACTTCCGGGCGCAAAGTCCGTATGCACGGCACGCGTCACGTCGTGCTGCAATTTCTCGGCATCATGGCGCGCGGGCGGCGTGGCTTGCTTTCGCGCAAACGACTGGCGCTTTGGTACGACGGCAAACGCGAGGAGCGTCCGGCGTGAAGCCGCCGCGCATCGCTCTCGCAGAGACGGATACGGAGATCGGCCGTTGCCATGCGGTGATGCGTGAGTTGCGGCCGCACTTTGACGACGAGACGAAGTTCATCGCGCGCATTCGCCAGCAGGAAAAGGAGGGCTATCACCTCGCCTTTCTCGAAGCGGACGACGCGATTCGCGCCGTCGCCGGTTATCGCCTGCTCGAGATGCTCTTCTCCGGCCGCGTCCTTTACGTGGACGATCTGGTCACGACGGAAAGCGAGCGCTCCACCGGCCATGGCGGAAAACTTTTCGATTGGCTGGTCGAAGAAGCGCGCCGACAAAAATGCGACAGCTTCGAACTCGATTCCGGCGTGCAACGCTTCGACGCCCACCGTTTTTACCTGACGAAGCGCATGAAGATCACCTCCCATCATTTCTCGTTGGCGCTCAGGTAAGACGCGCGCGCGCGCCCAAAAATTTCGGTTTGCTCCCTGCCCTGTGGCGTTTCGCTTTACGAAACGCGGAGGTTGAGAGGACCGCGAGAGCCGATCTCGCGTTTCGCACAGCGAAACGTCTACAGGAGAGCGTTGCCCGCAGAGCCTCTCGCGCGTGGACTGTCCGGTCACTAAATTCTTCCAATTTACGATCGGTGAAATACTCTGCCGACGATGTCGCGTCCCCTGATTTCCCTCCTTGGCGTAGCCGCCATGTTCATCGCTTCTTTTTCGTCGACGGAAGCCGCGCCGAAAAAGTCGACCGCGGGCGACGAAGGCATCGCCTTACTCAAAGCTGGAAACAACAAGGCGGCGATCGCCAAACTGAGCGAAGCGCTGAAGCTGGATCCAAAAAATTCATATCTCTTGAACGACCGCGCTCTCGCCTATTCCCGGGAAAAGCAATTCGATCGCGCGATGGCCGATTTTTCGGCTGCGCTGCGAGCGCGGCCGGATTGGACCATCTACTACAATGGGGCAACTGCCTATGCCGACCAGGGCAAGAGCGACGCCGCGATCGCTGATTTCAACAAGGCCTTGAAGTTGGCACCGCAAAAACCGCCCGACCTCACCGATATCCTGATGGCACGGGCTCACGCTTATTTCGACATTCAAAAAGCTGCTCCCGCTCTCCAGGATTTGAACGCAGCGATCAAGCTGGGCGTGAACGACGCCGACCCATACATCCTGCGAGGCGTCCTGCACAAGATCGAGCACGACTACGCTCGTAGCCTGGCCGATTACGAAAAGGCCATCGCGCTCGAACCCAGCAACGATCGCTCCTATGATGCGGAGGCTTATCTTCTAGCCGTTTGCCCGATGCCGAAATTTCGCGACGGAAAAAAGGCCGTCGCCTACGCCACCAAAGCTTGTGAATTGACCGGTTGGAAACAGGGAGGTCACCTGCAGGCCTGGCCGCTGCTTACGCCGAGAGTGGAGACTTCGCCGCCGCCGCGAAATGGCAAAAAAAGGCGATCGCGCTCGATCATTCCCAAGCCAACGAAAAACGGCTCGATCTCTACGAGCAAAAGCGGCCGTTCCGCGATTTGAATCGCGAGGAAACGCCCGTGCCGAGTGTAAACAATCTCCCGGATAAGGTGGCGATCTCCTTTGGCACGAAGGTGGTGGTGCGTTTCGAAATGAACGGTAAACGACCGGTCCATCCCAAAATCATCATGGCCGGCAAAAGAACATCAGGCATGCTCTGGCTCGATTTTCATGAAGAGAAGGGGAAACGCGTTCTGCGCCTGACCCATAACTTTCGCCGCACACTCAACGTTCGCGGCTGCGCGCGTCTGCATGGGTGGGACACCTACTTCGAGACTGATCTCCTTCCAATCCCGGTGCGGACGATCAATCCCGAGCTTTGGTCAGAGCCCATCGATGAAATGGTGCTTTTCGCTTTCTCACTCAGCGGCGAAGAGCAGGCGCCGGCAAAGGAAGACGCTGACGTGGATGTTGCCTGCACGTTCGAGAAAAACTCAGGCGTTACGTCCGCGCCGTATCGCGTCGTAGTAAACAAAACAGCACGGTGAATCGCATGAGTGCGTCGCGTCGCGTCCGATGGCTAGGCGGAAGTCTGCTGCTCTTTTCGTTAGCGGTGGCCGGCAGTTGTTGTGTCCTCGGCTGGTTGCTCGCCCGGCCCGTGCCGGTAGCGATTGGGCCGGCCCCGGCGGATTTGCAGGCGAGCGAAGTTGCCTTTCCGAGCGACTCCGGCGCGATAATCCACGGATGGTGGTGCCCCGTCCCGCACAGCCGCGGGAACGTTCTTCTGCTTCCCGGCATTCGTGCAAATCGATTGAGCATGGTCGAGCGCGCTCGATTTCTGCGGGCGCATTCGTATGCAACTCTGCTTATCGACCTGCAAGCGACGGGCGAGAGCAAAGGCGAGCACATTACATTTGGCGCACAGGAAAGCCGCGACGTGCTGGCGGCGGTCAATTTCATCCGGCAACGGACTCCAGAGCCTCGCGTGGCCATTATCGGCATGTCGTTAGGCGGAGCGGCCGCGCTTTTGGCGATGCCGCCACTGCGGGTGGAGGGCCTCATTCTAGAATCCGTTTTTCCGACCATCGATCAGGCGCTCGACAATCGGTTGCGGAAATACTTGGGACCGATGGGCAGAGCGCTCGCACCTCTGCTGCGCGCGCAGTTGCAACCGCGTTTGCACGTTTCGCCTGAGGCACTGAGACCCATCGATCATGTTGGGAAAGTCGGCTGCCCTCTTCTGGTGATGAATGGCGAGCGGGATCGAAACACGACGGTCGCTGATACGCAGCAACTGTTTTCGCAGGCGCCGGAACCCAAAGAACTTTGGATCGTGCCGAAGGCGGGACACGTCGATCTCTACAGAGCAGCGCCGTCCGCTTATGAGGCTCGCGTGTTGGAATTTCTGCAGCGGGCGTTTCGAACGCAATCGAGGAATTCCGGGGCGCACTCTTTAAGTCGTCGTCCGCGGAAGGCGCTCCCTCGAAGGCCGCTTCCGGTTTATACATCGCGATCCCTCGACTGCGCTCGGGATGACATTCGAGCGGCAACTTTCCCTTGAGGGCAAACGCTTCTATGGTCGTCCGACCAAACGGGAGACAAACAATATGAAGATTCTTACTTTTGCCTTTGCGATGCTCGCGACGGCCAACCTGCTGGCCGCGACGGATGATAAAGCGGCCATGCCGGCAGTCGGATCGCCGGCACCGGAATTTAGCCTAACGAGTGGCGATGGAAGCAGCGTGAGCCTGAAGGATTATCGCGGAAAATGGGTGGTGCTTTATTTTTATCCGAAGGATTTCACGGGTGGCTGCACGCTGGAGGCCCACAATTTCCAGCGCGACCTCGCGAAATATCAGGCGCTCGATGCGGTCGTGCTCGGGGTGAGCGCGGATACGGCGGCGTCGCACAAGGATTTTTGCGCGAAGGAAGGTTTGAATTTCAAATTGCTGGCCAACCCGATGACGGATGTGGTGGCGAAGTATGGGTCGGTGATGGAATACAAAGGCCAGAAAATCGCGGCGCGGAATACGTTTTTGATCAATCCGCAGGGCGAGATCGCGAAGTCTTACGCGAGCGTGAAGCCGGCGACGCATAGCGAGCAGGTGTTGCAGGATCTGGCGACGCTGGAGAAGAAGTAGCGGCGGCGATTTCGGTTGGCCGACTGCAGAGCCGCGAAATCTGATCCGGGGAGCGCACGCCTCCTAGCGTGCTGGTTGCGGCATTCTGCCGCAACAGGCTTTCTCCAATTTCACGCGCTTTCTTTATCGTGCATGACTGGGAAAGTTCGTTTTCGCAGAATGCGAAAACCAGCACGCGAGACGCGTGCGCTCCCCGGACTATGCGCGGAAACCTTTAGGGCTGGGACGCCGGGCGCGGGGGCGGCCCAATCGTTTTCAGGATGTGGCCGAGGTCGCTGTGTGTCGAAATGACTGCGGTGGTGTCTTTCTCGAAGGCTTTGGCAGCGACTTCGAGGCTGCGACGAAAAAGGTAAAGGTCCTGGGCGTCGGGCGCATTGTAAGCGGCGGTGTAAATGCGGGCCGCTTCGGCATCGGCTTCGCCTTCGATCTTGAGCGCGTCTTTCTGCGCGCTGGAAATGATCGAGGCGACGTCGCTCTCCTTTTGCCCGTTGATGTTGGCCGCCTCGCCGCGGCCTTCGGAGCGGAACTTGGACGCGATCTGATGACGCTCGCTCGACATGCGCTCGATGATTTTTTCTTCGACGGCCGGATTGTACTGGCTGCGCTTGAACCGTTCGTCGAGCAGCTCGATGCCGAAGCCTTCGATCTTCTGTCGCGCGCGTTCGGTGATTTGCTGCTCGATGGCGCTCCGGCCGAGCGCGATGTCGGGCAGGTTGGCCGGAAGAACGGTGCCGCTTTTCTCGAGCTCAGGATCGCGCACGGGCTGGCGGCCTTTGGTCACCCGGACAATCTCGACGAGGTCGTTCGAGGCGACGGCGGTGCGCGTTTCGCTGCCGAGAATGTCGTCGAGGCGGGAGAGTGCGCTGCGTTCATCGGCGAGGCGGTTGTAGTAGAGAAGCGGATCGCTGATGCGCCAGCGGGCGAAGCAATCGACGATGAGATAGAGCTTGTCTTTGGTGGGCGTCTCGGTGGGCGGGCCGTCCCAGGCGAGGATGCGGTTATCGAAACGGTGGATGGAATCGATGAACGGAATCTTGAACTTCAGTCCCGGCGTTTTCTCGATGCGAATGGCTTTGCCGAACCGGGTGACGATGGCGCTCTCGTATTGATGCACGGTGAAAAGCATCGCGCCCCATTTCAAGCCGGTGAGTAGAAAGAGAATGCCGAGCACGGCCATGAAACGGCTTTGCAAGAATTGGAGAAGGCGAAAGGGCATGGCGTGAATTTTACGGTTGGGCGGGCGGTGTGGCCGGCGACGAAGCCGGCGCGTTGAGCGGGAGCGTTTGCAGGATGCTCTTCAGGTCTTCATCGATGATGACCTTGCGCTGCAACGCGGGCAGGATCGCTTCCATCGATTCGAGATAAAGGCGACGACGCGTAATTTCCGGCGCTTTGCGATATTCGTTTAGGAGAAGCGTAAATTTTTCCGCGTCGCCTTTTGCCTGATTGACGCGGCGAAACGCGTAAGCCTCGGCCTGTTTTTGCATTTCTTTGGCCTGGCCGCGCGCGTTTGGGACGGCGTCATTATAGATGGCCCAGGCCTGATTGATGGCGGTCTGCTTTTCCTGCTGCGCCTGGTTCACTTCGTTAAACGCCGCCTGCACCACAGGCGGCGGACGCACGGTGGCCAATTGCACCTGCTGAATCTGCAATCCGAGTCCGTACTCGGAAGAAAGCTCAGCCATCCGCTTAAGCGCGGCGGTTTCGATATCGTGGCGACCAATGGTGAGGACTTCATCGACGGTGCGATCGCCTATCACTTCACGCATGACGCTCTCGGAAAGATCGCGCAACGTCTGCTCGGGCTCGCGCGCACCGAAGAGATATTGCTTCGGGTCGGTGATCCGGTATTGCACGACCCACGGAACGAGCGCGGTATTAAGGTCGCCCGTGATCATCGTCTCGGTGTCGCCCGGTTCGCGATCGCCCTGGAATTCGTTGCTCGCATTGGGCGTGGTGAAACCGAACTCGAGTTTCAACAAGCGCTGCGTCGGGACGACGATGATTTCATCCACGTGCGGAATGGCGTAGGCGAGCCCGGGATTCTCCAGGCTCTGAAAGGCGCCAAAGCGCAGGCGCACGCCGACCGAATTAGTCGGAATCGAGATGAAGCCGAAGAGCAGTGAGAAGAATAAAACGACCAGTCCGATGGCCGCGATGGCACCGAGAACAAGCCGGAATGGTTTCCACTCGAAACCGGGTGGCAGATGGGATGGTACGATGATGGAATCCGACATGACGTGCTGGTTCGGACTTTAACATGGTTGGCAACCCCTCTTAGAATGAGCGCCTAAAAATCATGAAGACCCGACGATTCGACCACATCGACCTTCGCGTAAACGACCGGAAAAAAGCGGACAGCTTTTACCGGCAATTGCTGCCGGCGCTCGGCTTCGAGATCGATCGGAGCGACGAAGAATGGTGCGCGTTCTACGCGCCGGGCGAAGGAGCGACGGCGTTCTTTGGCCTAACCGAAAAGCGCGATCATCAGCCTAACGAGTCGCGTATCGCCTTTTGGGCGGAGAGCCGGGCGGAAGTCGATCGCTTGAGCGAGATCGTCCGCCAGGCGGGCGGCCTTAATCTGGAAGGGCCGCAGATTTGGACCGAGTATTCGGCCGGCTATTACGCGCTTTTTTTCGAGGATCCGAGCGGGAACAAGCTGGAGATTTGTCACCGGGAGAGCCGTCCCGTTGCGGTTTAGAATGTTCTCGACGACACATTGGGCGTGGCCGCCGACCCGCCCAAAACTCTTCGCCCGAAAAAAAGCGTTCGCTATCTCAAGCTCATTGCGATCTTCAAAATCCTGAATGGACTTTTGCTGGTCGTCCTCGGCTTCTCGCTGCTCTTTATTACCAGCCGAACCGGCTGGCTCGACGCGATTTCGGCCTGGGCCGATGAGGAACTTCTTCTCACTCACAGCCGCCCGGTTCTCTTTCTGCTCAACAAACTCCAGGGCGCGCTTGTGAATGGCCAACTGCGCGCGCCGGCTTTTCTCGCCCTTTTTTATGCGGTGCTTTTGTTCGTCGAAGGCTTCGGCGTTTATTTCCAAAAACGGTGGGCGGAATTGCTCATGGTCGTCGCGACGGGCGCGCTCATTCCGCTGGAAGTGCGGCAGCTCTGGCAGCGGCCCAGCATTGTCACCGCCGTCATTTTGGCGATCAACTGCTTCATCGTCTGGTTTGTTTATCGCGTGCTGCGGGGCGACACGTCTCACCCAACGAGCGTCGCCGCGCCTGTCCCTGAAGTAACAGAGACTCGTTAGGCTATTTCGGGTTCGACCCCAAACTCGCGCAAGAGGCGGCCCGTCTCCTCCATCGGCAGCCCGACGACGTTGCTGAAGGAACCCTCGATCCGCGCGATGATCTCGCCGCCTGGTTCCTGTGCCGCGTAGGCGCCCGCTTTGTCGAGCGGATTGATCTTCGCGACATAGCGGCGAATCTGGGCGCCACTCAAACGGCGGAACCGAACCTGCGACATCGCGCAAACGCTGCGCCAGCGACCCGCGCGACCGATGAAGACCGCGGTGCACACCAGATGGGTGCGTCCGCTCAACCGCCGCAAAGTCTTTACCGCGGCCTCGAGATCGGCCGGCTTCCCGATCGTTTCGCCATCGAGCGCCACCAGCGTATCGGCGGCCAGGACGATTGCGCCCGGCTGTTCGCGCAGGACGGCGCGCCCTTTGCGAATGGCATTACTGAGGACGACCTCGCGAATGGTTAACTGCACGCCGCTGATTTCGCTCACGCGCGGAACCACAATGGTGAAGCGATAACCGGCGGCGGCGAGCAATTCCTTCCGGCGCGGCGATCCAGAGGCGAGCACCAGCAGCCGGCTCACAGGCGCGACCTGTTCAAGGTTCCTGGGCCGGCGAGACGGGCGGTTTGAACTTGGAAAAATCCGGCATTTGCATCTCGTGATAATTCGACGGAATCACGAAACGCTCCGGCGAAATCGAATCCTGTTTGATGGAAACAAGCGTGGTGGTGACTTCGCCTTGCGCGGGCACTTTTACGATCACGCGAATAGGCAAACCGGGCAGGTCGGCATAATCCGGCATTCCTTTTTTAGTAATATCCCAAGTGGAGGGCTGCATCTTATCGAGCTGATCGAGGATCGCGCGATAATCGGAATTTTTCGTCGTGATCCAATAGATGGCGGAAAGCGAGCCGCCTTCCAGGCGATATTCTTCGCAAGGATAACCATTGATCGTTTCCTTGCGGCCGGTCGGGATGAGTTTCGCTTTGGTGCTCGCCTCCTGGCGTCCATTGAATTGCCGCACCATCGCCGCCATCGCCTTCGCTTTGTCGGGCGAGATGCGCAGCACCTCTTTTTTGTCGTTCATCAAGGTGCAAATCTCGCCCGTTTTACTGTTGATGATGGTGGTGATCTGCGGCGTGGCCTCGACGCGCGCCATGTCGCCCTTGATTTCAATGACCATATCGTGCACGCCATTCAGGCCTTCGACCTTTTGCGTAATGGTGAGATCGGCTCGCAACAGCGACACGGAAAGCACAAGACCCGCGATGGCAAAGGCTACAAATTTCATGCTTCTCCGCTTAGGCGCGGGGCCAAAAGAAAGCAAGCCGCGAAGCGCGCGCCGGAATGAAATTCCGCTTGGCATTCGCCGCCGGTCGCGCCAGCTTAGCCGGCACGCGCGGGCATAGCTTAATGGTAAAGCTCCAGCCTTCCAAGCTGGCCATGAGGGTTCGATTCCCTTTGCCCGCTTTTCCCGGGTTTTTCCGAAAATTATATTGACCATTGCCCTCCTCATGTCCTACAAAAACAGGCTGGCTCCGCTTAATCACAAAGGTCTTGTCATGAAAAAATTGCTCACGGTCACCAAAGGCGATCAGCTCTCCTTCGCCTCTTTACGCACGGCGTTCGTTTTCCTCGTGGCGCTCGCGCTCGCTGCTACTTTCTGGATGGCCACCGCTCCCGTCGCGGTCGCGGTGCAAATGACGCCGAAGCAGATGATCGAAGTGGAGCTTCCGCAGGGCAAAGTTTTGATGATGGCGAAGAAGCCCGAGCTGGCCGCCGCCGTCTGCGCGGCCATTAAACGCAATCGCGAAGCCGGCCCGCAAATCGTCCGCACGGCAGTCACCGCTCGTCCGGAATGGACCAAGCGCATTGTCGAAACGGCCATTCACTGCCTTGGCTCGGAAGACTGCGACGCCGTCGCCGAGATCGTCAGCGTCGGTATGACGACCGATCCGGATGAAGCTTCCGATTTGATCGATCTCGCCCTCAAGCTGGCGCCGGATTGCCACGGCGCCATCGACGCGGCGGGTAGAAGTGATGGAAAGACCGTCCTTAATGATGGCAAAACGGTTCTTCCTCCTGGCGAAGGCCCGGCTGAAACCGGCAATTACACGAACCCGCCGACCAACCAAAACCCGCCTCCGGGTTCGATCGGCGGTGGTGGCGGGTTCAATCCGCAGGATAATCGGGTGACGGTCTGCAACAACGGCACCGAAGTGCGCATCCGCGCTTCCAATCTGGCCAAGTATTTGAGCAAACACCCTGGCGCTCATCTCGGGGCGTGCGGCGTGACGCCCAGGACGAACCGATAGCGCGATTCGAATTTAACGGAAAGCCGTTGCGCAGTGCATGCGCAACGGCTTTTCTTTGCCCGAATACTTCGTCCCGGTGCAACGTGTGAACCGCTTTCGTCCGCTCCCCGGCAAATTTTCTCGCCGTGCTTAATCGAGGCGTCGAGATTTTTGCGGCCATCCTTCTCGGGATTGCCCTGGCCGGCATCCAGGTGCTCGTCGGCGGCACGCGCCTGCTCTTCAGCCTGCCGGCTTACAGTTTGGTCGCGGTTGCCGGACTCGTTAGTCTGCTCGCGCTGCGCCGGGCGCGGCCGTTGCCCGATCAACTTTGCCTTTTCAGCGCGGTCCTTTTTTTCGGCTACGTCATCGGACGCGGGTTCCTTTCGCCGGTCGTCTATCTGGCGCGCGCCGATATTTACTCCGTTCTCGGTGGACTGCTGGTTTACTTCCTCGTCGCCACCGTCGTGACCGGACCGAAGACGCGATGCTGGCTTCTCCTCTTCCTCCTTCTCGTCGCCGGTGTGCATGTCGGAATCGGTGCGGTGCAATTCCGCCAGGGCAACAATTTCATGCTAATTTCCTGGCTGCAACGGTTCGATTACGGCCGGCGCGCGAGCGGGTTTTACGCCTGCCCAAACCACCTCGCCGGTTTTCTCGAAGTGATCGGCATTTTCGGGTTGAGCCTCGTTTGCTGGAGCCGTTGGCCGATTTGGTCGAAGCTGCTCATCGCTTATGCGGTCGCGGTCTGTTACCTCGGCCAGGCGTTGACGGGCAGCCGCGGCGGTTACCTGAGCGCGATCGCCAGCCTCCTCGTTTTCGGAGCGCTCAGTTTGATCGCGTTGCGCCAAACAAGTCCCTCATTTTTCTGGAAAGCACTCGGCGCGAGCCTGGTGGCAGCGGTATTGGCCGGCGCGCTCACTCTTTCCCTGCTGCACAAGAGCAACTTCCTCACCGACCGTGCCAACAATGTGATCGATAAAGGAAACATCCGGCTGCTCCTTTGGGACGCCGCGGTGCGGCAATGGCACCTGCAACCGGTCATCGGGACGGGCAGCGGCACCTACCGATATTACGGGCGCCAATTCCGCAGCCCCGAAGTGTTGCAGGATCCGATCTACGTCCACAACGATTACCTCCAGCTCCTCGCCGAATACGGCATCATCGGCGCGGCGACCTTTCTGTTTTTCCTCGGCTGCCATTTGCGGCGCGGCTGGCTCGAATTCCAGCGGATCGGCCCGAAACGGATGGCCGTTTCATCGCGCTTATCAAGCAACGGCTTCGCCCTCAACCTCGGCGCGTTCGCCTCGGTCGCCGCGTATGTGGTCCACTCAGTCTTCGATTTTAATCTGCACATTCCAGCCAATGTCCTGCTCCTCGCCGTGGTTTTCGGGATTCTAGCGAACGCGGGCTGGCACCGCGAAACCGCCGCGCCACCGCCCACAAAAGCCCAGCTTGTTTGGCGGCTCGCTCTGCCTGCGCTGGCGGTCCTCGTCCTCGTCCAAAGCGCGCGACTCTTGCCGAGCGAATATCTTGCCGAACGCTCGCGCGTGGCTTTGCGCGATCATCATTCGGCTTCGGCCATCCATTACGCGCTCAAGGGAATCGAGGTGGAAAAAAAGAATCCCAATCTTTACGAATACCTCGGGCGCGCCCGCACGACCCAGGCCGAATGGATGACCGATCCACGCGCCGCGCGCTCCTTTTACCGCGCCGCGCTCGAGCCGTTCCAGTCCGCCCTGGCTCTCGCTCCGCAGGATGTCACCCTTGTCCTCGATGTCGGGTTTGCTCTCGATGGACAGCAGCTCTTCGCCGAAGCCGAGCCCTTCTTTGAAAGAGCGCACCAACTCGACCCAAACTCCATCTACGTGCGCAAATTCTACGAGGGCCACCTGGAACAGTGGCGCAAATCAGGTGGAAAAAGCCAAACGCCGAGGAGCGTTCCGCCACCGGTTTCCGATAAGGCGCCATCCAGCTAGAAATTCGTTTTCGCCTCGCAAAAGGAACAAAAAAAGGATTGCTCCCAGTGTACGAAATGCCTACCCTCTTTGGCCCAAGGGGAAGAGCGTCGATGGCCGGTGCCTTTCGACACAGGGAATATGACCATCGCTAAATATTTTAGATCGGGGAGCGCTGCCGTTGCGCTCTTTTTGCTTTGCTTCCCGAACAGTCCTGTCTTCGCCGCCGGCGAAGTATCGAGCCCTGATTCCGACAGCGGAGATTTCTCTACGACTACGGATGACCGCAAAGACGTGGCTACCGATAAAGCATCCAAAGATGCAGCTGGCCTCGGCAAGTTTTCCAGCTGGCCTTTTCACGTCTCCGTTTCCGTGCGCGGCGGTTACGACGACAACGTCAACACCACGCACTTCAACCGCCGGGGATCGGCCTTCACCAACGCGAATGCCGTGCTCTCCTACGATTTCGGCAACGCGCGCACGCAAATCGATCTACGGACTGGCGGCGGCCTCACCTACTATTTCGACCGGACAGGCCGAGAATACGATCTGAACGGCTTCCTCGCCGTCACCGCCAATCACAAAGCGACTCCGCGATTGAGTTTTGCGGCGAGCATTTACGCCACCTATCAGGCCGAACCAGACTTTGCGGTGAACGCCGGAATCGGCCGACGCAATGGGAATTACTTTTATACGGCCGATAAACTGACCGCCACTTATCTTTGGGCGCCACGCTTATCGACGGCCACCAGTTATACGTTTGGCCGCACTTCGTATGAGGACAACGCCATTGGGAGCTACGAAGATCGCTTCGAGCACACCTTCGGAAACGAATTTCGTTATCTCCTCCAGCCAATGACGACGCTGGTCGGCGAATACCGGTTTGAGATCATCTCCTACGATAATTTTCCGCGTGATTCGACCTCGAATTTCTTTCTCGTCGGCGTCGATCACAGCTTCTCGCCGCGCTTTAACATCTCGCTGCGGGGCGGCGTTGAGGTCCGCGATTACGATAACTACGGCGAAAACGTCGATCCATACTTCGAGGGCACGCTCATCTATGCGCTCGGTCCCCGGGTTTCGATTTCCTGGACCAACCGTTACGGCTTGGAAGAGCCGGATGTGCCCGGCTCACAGCTCCGCACCACATTTCGTTCGGCCCTTAGCGTTCGCTACAACGTGACGCAGCGCATTCTGGCCAACCTTTCCGCTTATTACACGCACGATGACAATTCCGGTCAAAACGTCATCGGCTTTGCTTCGCCTGCATTCAGCGAAGATACTTTCGTTCTCTCCCTCTCTGTGCGCTACGCGATTAATCGCAACTGGGCGATCGAGGCCGGGTATGACTTCAGCGACATCGAGTCGGATATCGACTTGCGTTCCTATTATCGGAACCGCATTTACGCAGGGCTAAACCTCAGCTTTTAACCTCGCGCGTCCCCGGGAACGCCAATTGCTTCCGGATGAATTCCTGATAGATTCTTCGTCCCGAAATAAGGGCTCCTATGGCACAAACCGAAGAGGTAAAACTCCACTTTCTCGACTATTGGCGCGTAATCCGCGTCCGCTGGGTTTTGATACTCCTGGCCTTTCTCCTCGTCCTCATCACTGCCGCGGTCGTCACTTTCTTTCAACCCCGCGAATATCAGGCCTCCTGCTTCGTCGAGGTAAAATCGATGGCGCAAAATCCGCGCATCTTCAGCAATGCGGATCCGAGCATGCCGGTCCATGATCCCACGCTCGCGCCGACGGTCTTTCAGGTCATTCAACGCACCGGTGTTCTCTATCCCGTCATCGAAGATCTGCGGTTGCAGGATAAATGGACCAAAGACGGCGTGCGGCCTTCGCGCGAGCAGACCTATCAGATGCTCCGCAACAAACTGAGCGTTGATGAAGTTCGCAATACCGACCTCCTTCAGGTTAGCGTCTTGAGCACCGATGCGCAGGAAGCGGCCAACATTGCCAACAAAATCGTCGCCGTTTACCAGGAAACGCGTGTTGAGGAGGAAAAGGACCTTCTAAACCGCGCTGTCATGACCATGAACGAAGAGGTCACCAAACAGCAAAAGCGGGTCGACGAATCCTCCGCCGAAGTGGCTCGCATTCGCGACAAAGAACACATCGTCGATTTGAATCCCGAGGGCACCGAAGACACGCAAGCGCCGGTCGACGCAATCGTGCTCAAGCAACAAACATCCGTTAACGAAGCGGAGACGACCGAAACCGTGCTCGCCACCAGACTCGCCCTGATCGAGAAGGTCAAAGGCGACGAGTTGATTCGCATGTTACCGACGCTGAATATTGAGGATCCGACGATTCAGAAAATCCTGCCTAACTACCAGGACGCCGTCGCCCAGGAAGCGATGATGCTCAATTCCGGCCTGGGCGAAAATCATCCCAAGGTCAAAGCCGTCCGCGCGACTGAAGCCGTTTACTCGCACCAACTCGAACAGCAGATCAAAAGCATCCGCGACGCGCTCGACAAAAACCTCAAGTCCGCGCAGTCGACCCGCGAGCATTTGCAGCAAAGTTTGGATGGAATCAACGCCAAGCAGTTGGCCTCGAAAAACCTGAGCGCCAATTACACGCGTGCGAAAAACAATTACATCAAGGAAAGGATGCTGCTCGATGGCGTCCGCACCCGCGCGCAATCGCAGACCATGGAGCTGGCCATGCCGCGCACCGCCGTGAGCGTGAAGCAGGTGGCCGAGCCGCCCAGTTATCCCTCGCGTCCGCGCGTCGGGTTGAACCTCGCCCTCGGCGCCCTCGTCGGCCTCGGGGTCGGCATCGGGCTCGCCTTCTTCCTCGAGTATCTCGACACCAGCGTGAAGACGATGGACGACGTCGAGAACCTGCTCGGCGTCCCCGTCCTCGCCATTATTCCGAAGAACGTGAAACTCCTCCACAAGGAGCCAAGCGACACGCCGGACGCGGAGGCCTATCGAATATTGCGAACGAACATCGAGTTCAATCGCAAGAACCCGGAGGCCAATGTTCTTTCCGTGGCCAGCGGCGGACCCGGCGAAGGCAAATCGACCACCATCGCCAATCTCGCCTACATCTCGGCCCAGGGTGGATATTCCACCTTGATCGTCGATGCGGATTTGCGCCGTCCCACGCAACATTCCATCTGGGATGTCTCGAATAATGTCGGCCTCACGAATTATCTCACGACCGACATGCCCTTGGCGGAAGCGATCGTCCCGACCACCGTCGAGAATCTTTCTCTCCTCCCCAGTGGTATTCTCCCCTCCGATGCGGTCGGCATCCTCAACTCCCAGCGCATGTCCGATTTGATCGCAGAATTGAAATCGCGCTACGACATCATCCTCCTCGACTCTCCGCCCATGCTGGGCGTGAGCGACGCCTCCGTCCTCGCCAGCGAAGTCGATCAAACCATCATCGTCGTGCAACATCGCCGTTTCCCGCGCGCCATGCTCACGCGAGTCAAGCAGGCCATCCTCGGTGTCGGCGGCTCCGTCCTCGGCGTCGTCCTGAACAACGTCGACCTAAAGCACGATCAGACCTACTACTACTACACGAACTATTACGGCTATTATCAGCCGCGCGATCGAGCTGGTCGCCGCGACAGCCGCAAGAAAACCGAAACCGCCGCTGTGCGAAACGGCGATTCGAATTCCGAATCCGACGAATACTAAATGCGCCTCACACTCGCCATTCTCACCGTTAGTTTTGGGCTGCTCACTGCGGCCTTTGGTCAAGCCACCCTTCGCGTCGGCGATCCCGTCGAACTGAAGATTGGCGGCGTCCCGAGCGACGAACAGTTGCAGGTCAATAACACCTACACCGTCGACACCGCAGGCTCGATCAATCTGCCTTACATCAACAAAGTTCACGCCGAAGGCCTTACTCCCCCACAAGCGGCCAGCGCCATCGAAAGCGCCTATCGCTCGGCCAAGATTTTCACCAACCCGACCATCACCATCGTCATGCAGCCGATGGCTCGTTTTGTTAACGTCGGCGGCGCCGTCCGACAACCGACACGCGTTCCGTTCACCGAAGACATGACCCTGCTCGCCGCCATCAACGCCGCCGGCGGCTTCAATGATTTTGCCGATCAAAAGCGCGTCCGCCTTCTGCGCGGGAATGAGGCAAAGGTCTTCGATGTTCGCCAATTTCGGAAGGATCCGGCCCTGGATGTTCGCTTGCAGCCCGGCGACCGCGTCGAAGTTCCGCAGAGCTTCTTCTAGAGCGCGTCGCGCGCTTTACGCTTCTTCGGTCCGCGTTCCGCACGGCGAAACGACTACGGACCTACTTCCCAGCTAAAATCGCGCGGTGCTGCCATGCATAGCCGAGTCCCGAATACACCGTCAACGCCACCACAATCCAGATCAGCGCGACCCCGCCTTGATTCCACGCGGTCAGCCACCACGCAGTTTGCTCTCCCGCATAGTGCAGTTCCCGAGCCGAAAGAAGCGCGAGAAAGAACAGAATCGTGACAATCTGCCATGAGGTTTTGTGTTTACCCAGACGCTCGGCCGGCAATACCCGACCCTGCGCGCTGGCCAGCAAGCGCAGCCCGGTGATGAGAAAATCCCGCGAGACCACGATCGTCGCCACCCACGCTGGAACTGCTCGCAGCGGCACCAGACAAATGAACGCCGCCGCCATCATCACCTTGTCGACCAGCGGATCCATCAACTTACCGAAGTTCGTGATGATCTGATAACGGCGCGCGATCTCGCCATCGAAGAAATCCGTTATGCCCGCCAGAATGAAAAGGAAGAAGGCAATCGTCCGCCCGTAGGGCCACGGCGCATTGAGCGAGACCACAAAGAAAATGGTGAGGACCAGACGACTGAGCGTGAGACGATTTGCCCAGTTCACGCGCGTCCTCCGCTGGTCGCCAATTCGTTAGGCGAATTGGCAAAGACCGGCCGTTTCCAAATCGGCACCGACTTCTTGAGCTCATCAATCAGCCACTGGCTTGCTGCGAATGCGGCTGGCCGATGACCGCTTGCCGTGCGTAGAAAAAGCGAGGCCTCCGCCACCTTCACGAATCCAACTCGGTGCCGCAGCACCAGACCGCGCAGTGAAAAATCGGCCATCGCTTTTTCGGCCAGCAAATTCATTTGATGCTCCGCCATCGCGCGATGCACTTCGTATTCGATGCCAGCAATCGCGCGATCGTTTTCGGCGCGCCGGACGATTCCCCAAAAATCAATGATCGCGCCGGCGTGCTCGTCACCGGGCAAATCGGAAAGTTCCAAGGGCTCTTCGGTGATTGAAACTTCCCAAATCGAAATTGCCATGTGGTGGAGTTGGAAGGACAGTTCGTGAGCCCGACATCCTCCCGGGCTTCAAAATACCTAAAATGACTCTTACGCAATGTGATATTGGCCTTATCGGCCTCGCCGTCATGGGCGAAAACCTCGTTCTCAACATGGAATCGAAGGGGTTTTCGGTCGCTGTTTTCAATCGCACCACCGCCGTCACCGACAAGTTCGCCGCGGAGCGCGGGGCCGGAAAAAATATTCTCCCGACCCGCACGATGGAAGAATTTGTCGGTGCTCTCTCGAAGCCGCGCAAAGCGATGATCATGGTGAAAGCTGGCGCGCCAGTCGATGCCGTCATTGGCCAGCTCGCACCCCTTCTCGAACCGGGCGACGTGATTATCGACGGCGGCAATTCGCTCTTCACCGACACGCAACGGCGTTGTCAGGAACTGGAAGCGAAGGGCATTCACTTTGTCGGCTGCGGTGTTTCGGGTGGCGAAGAGGGCGCGCTCAAAGGCCCATCGATGATGCCGGGCGGCTCGAAGGAATCGTGGGAAATCATCGCTCCGATTTTTCGCAAGATTGCCGCGCAGGTGGATGGCGAACCGTGCTGCCGTTACATGGGACCGGACGGCGCCGGCCATTACGTCAAGATGGTGCACAACGGCATCGAGTACGGCGACATGCAGCTTATTTGCGAGGCCTACGCGATCCTCAAAGACGTCCTCGGCATGGACGCGGCGCGCCTCGCCGAGACCTTTGCCGAATGGAATAAGGGCGATCTCGACAGTTACCTCATCGACATCACCGCGCAGATTTTTCGCAAGACCGATTCCGAGACCGGCCAACCGCTCGTCGACGTGATTCTCGATAAGGCCGGACAAAAAGGCACCGGCCTCTGGACGCTCCAATCGGCGCTCCGCCAATCGATCGTTATCTCCACCATTAACGCCGCGGTCGAAGCGCGCGTCATTTCCTCGCGCAAGGAAGAGCGCGTGGCCGCCTCTGAGATTTTGCCCGCCCCGAAAGTCTCGCCGTTCAAAGGCAACGCCGATCGCCTGGTGCGCGCCGTCCAGGATGCGCTCTACGCCTCGAAGATTATCTCCTATGCGCAGGGGATGGAACTGCTGCGCGCGGCGAGCAAGGAATTCAATTGGAACCTGAACCTCGGCGACATCGCTACCATCTGGCGCGGCGGTTGCATCATTCGCGCGAAGTTTCTCAATCGCATCAAGCAGGCTTACAAACGCGATCCGGCGCTGCAGAATTTGCTGCTCGATCGTTACTTCACGCGCATCATCAAGAAGGCCCAGAAAAATTGGCGCACAGCCGTCGCCGCCGCCATCAAGCAAGGTGTGGCGGTCCCGGCGTTCAGCGCGTCGCTCGCTTACTTCGACAGCTATCGCCAGGCGCGGCTGCCGGCGAATCTGTTGCAAGCGCAACGCGATTTCTTCGGCGCGCACACCTATGAGCGCGTCGATAAGCCGGGGGTATTCCATACCGAATGGCTGGAAGGCGGCGATCAGCCTCCGCAGGAAGAAGTAGCCGGACCGAAGGAAGCGCCCAAGCGCCACGCCGGCGAGTAGTTCGGAGGGGAATTCATTATGCCAATTTACGTTTACGAAACCACCGATCCGAAGAAACCGGTGCGGCGATTTGAAATCAAACAAGGCATGCGCGACGCCGCCTTAAAGAAAGACCCAAAAACGGGCGAGCCGGTGAAGCGCGTGATTTCCGGCGGATACGGCGTGGTCGTTCCAGGCGCATCGACGGGGCCATCGGTCGGCTCCTGTGGATCGCATTGCGGTTGTCATTGATCGCCGCAGCTCGTTAGTGGAAATCGTGCGAGTTGCTGCCGATGAGCTGCTCATGCGCGAGCGGCTTGATTGATTGCGTCTTGATCAAAACGACGCCCTCGGAATTTTGCACTTCACCTTGGATAACGAGAAACGCTTCTTCGGTGATGACGAGCCGCAGTTGCTCGAATAGATCCGGCGCGACAATCGCGTTCGAAACGCCGGTCTCATCTTCCAGGCTGATGAAGACGAACCCTTTTGCCGTCCCGGGTCGCTGACGACAAATGACGTTGCCGGCGATTTGCGCGATGGAACCGTGACGCGCCTGCTCCAGATCGCTCGCCCGCCAGATGTTTGGCAATCGCTCGCGCAGAAGTTTCATGGGATGCGGACCGGTCGTAAGGTTCATCCGTTCGTAATCGGCCTGCACGCGTTCCGGCAGCGTCATCGGCGCGAGTGGGGATGTATTCTGGGGAGCGGGGGCGGCGGCGGGGCCCGGTTGTGGGGCCGCGGGCCCCAAACAGGAGGAGAACCCACCCGGAGGGGGCACGGCGCCCGCCCGCCTCGCGGCCGCACGCTCCCCGGGTGCCGGGCGCGCTCCCCAGCAAATCATCGTGCAGCGTCTCTTCCACTTTCCAAAGCGCAGCGCGTCGATGTTCGGTGAAGCAGTTCAATGCTCCCAATTCCGCCAGCGCCCGCGCTTCTTCTTTGCTCAACTCCACGCGCTCGCGAAAATCATCGAGCGAAGCAAACGGGCGGGCGGCTCGTTGCCTAACGAGTTTTTCGGCATGCTCGTCGTGCAAGCCATTCACCACACAAAACCCGAGCCGCACCGTGTCGTCGGAAATCACCCGGCAACGCCAGTCCGATTGCATCACGCAGACCGGCTGCATCTCCACGCCATGCCGATGCGCATCCTGCACGATGGTAGCCGGCGCATAAAAACCCATCGGCTGATTGTTGAGCAGGCTCGCGTAAAACTCGGGCGCGCGATGCACTTTCAGATACGCGCTGCCATAGGCGAGAATGGCAAAGCTGATGGCATGCGATTCCGGAAATCCGTAGAGCGCAAACGAGCTGATCGATTGCAGCACTTTCTCGATAATCTCCGGAGCAACATTTTTGCGCGCGAGCGCCTGGCGCAATTTCACGCTCACTTTGTTCATGCGCTCCTCCGAGCGATGGAAGCTAAGAGCGCGCCGGAGTTCCTCCGCTTCGTCGCCGGAGAAATCCGCGGCGACCATTGCGATCTTGAGCATCTGCTCCTGAAATAACGGGACACCAAGCGTGCGCTGGAGAATTGGTTCCAGCTCGGGCAGGAAATACGTGACCGGCTCGCGGCCGGCGCGGCGATTGAGATACGGATGCACCATGTCGCCCTGGATCGGACCGGGTCGAATGATGGCGACCTCGATGACGACGTCGTAAAAACATTTTGGTTTCATCCGCGGGAGCGTGGCCATTTGCGCGCGACTCTCGATTTGGAATACGCCAATCGTGTCGGCCTTTTGCATGAGCTCGAAGGTGGCCGCGTCGTCTTTCGGAATGTGGGCGAGATCAAGCGGGCGCCCGCGTTCGCGGCAAAGTTCGAAGGCATCCTGCATGACCGACATCATGCCCAGCCCTAACAAGTCCACTTTAACGATGCCCAGATCTTCGCAATCGTCCTTGTCCCATTGGGCGACGACGCGGCCGGGCATGGAAGCGTTTTCGAGCGGAACGAAGGAACTGAGTTTCCCCTGGCAAATGATCATGCCGCCGGAGTGTTGTCCCAGATGGCGCGGCAAGCCGTAGATCGCCTCATACAGCCTAACGAATGCAGGCATGCGCGGATGCGCGCGCGGCAAACCGGATTGCTCGATCTGCGACTGGAGGTCGAGGGTGTGCGGGAAATCCCCATTGGCGAAGAGGTGGGAGAAGCGGTCGAGGATGTTGGGCGAGAAATGGAGCGCCTTGCCGATCTCGCGCGCGGCGCTGCGGCCGCGATAAGTGATGACGTTCGCCGTCATGGCGGCGCCGTGTTTTCCGTAACGCCGGTAAACTTCCTGGATGACGCTTTCGCGCCGTTCGCCACTCGGCAGATCGAGATCGATGTCGGGCCAGCCTTTGCGGCTCTCGCTCAGGAAACGCTCGAAGACGAGATGGTTTTGCACCGGATCGACCGGGGTGATACCGAGGCAAAAACAAACAGCGCTATTCGCGGCGCTGCCACGGCCTTGCACCATGATGTTTTGTTCGCGGCAGAAGTTCACGATGTCCCAGACGATGAGGAAGTAGCCGGAAAATCCGAGCCGCGTAATGAGCGCGAGCTCTTCTTCGATCTGCCGTTTCACTTTGCTGCTGATCGCTTCGTAACGCTGCTGCGCGCCGAACCAGGTGATGGTGCGCAGAAAGGAATTCATGTCGTGCCCCGCCGGCACGGGAAAATCGGGGAAAGCGTAGCCGATGTTTTCGAGGGAAAACTCGAGGCGCTCGGTGTTGGTAATGGCTTCGGGCAAATCGCGAAAGAGAGCGCGCATTTCGCAATCACTCTTGAGATGGCGCTCGGCATTTTGGGTGAGCAACTGGCCGGCGGCGGCGAGGTGGGTGTGTTCGCGAATGCAGGTAAAGACGTCGAGCACTTCGCGACCACGAGGAGTGGCGTATTGCACGCCGTTGGTGGCGAGGAGTGGGAGGCGATATTGCGCGGCGAGATCTCTGAGCACGCGATTGGTTTGCTCCTCGCGGCGGAGGAAGTGGCGCTGGATTTCGATGTAAACATTCGCGTGGCCGAACGCGTCGATGAGGCGCTGCGCGCGCGCGGCAAAATTCCGGGTAGCGCAGGCTGCCAGCCTGCTCCGTTCGGCAGCCTGCCGGGCGGTCGGGCGTCGCTTGGGTTGATCGCGCGCAGATGTTTTCGGCAGGCTGCCGAAAACGGCAGGCTGGCAGCCTGCGCTACCCAGCAATGCGATCATCCCTGCACTGAATTCGGGCAATTCGCTCCAGCGCACGGCGCATGTTCCTTTCTCGCTGCGAAGATGCGCCTGGGTGAGGAGCGAGCAGAGATTGGCGTAGCCGGGGCGGTCCTTCACCAAGACGGCCAGGATGTTGCCATCTTCCATATCCAATTCGGCGCCGACAATTGACCGCACACCTTGCTCACGCGCGGCGACGGCAAAACGTTGCGCGCCGTAAACACCATTGCGATCAAGTAGCGCCATGGCCGGCATCGATAATTCGGCGGCGCGTTCGGCCAGTTGCTCAGGAAACGATGCGCCGCGCAAAAAACTAAACGCGCTCGCCGCGTGCAACTCGACGTACGACATTTATCGAAAGCGGAGACCGGAAACCGGAAACCGGAGAGTGTCGTTAATCATAAACACCATCCACCTCCCATTTGTCATCGCTGCGGTGACAACGACAGAATGCGCCTTCCGTTAGTTGTAAATCCCACTCGGCGCGCGCCCACGTTTGCGCATCCCACCAATCGCCCGAGGAATGATACGGGCCGCCGCGCTCCTGCACCGTGCCCTCGATAACGCCGCTCCGTAGATGCGCCGGCTTTTCTTGCTCAAGTAAAATGGCGGCTGGCACGGCTGGGCGAAAACGTCGCAGCGCCACTGGCGGCAAAGACGCCGTCGCTTCCGTTTCTTCGCTCAACTGCCAGGCGAAAGGCTCAAGATGAAACGCGTCGCTCCGATGCGTGTTTTCCAAAACCGGCGTGCCGACTCGATCCGGCCCGAGCAAACCGGTGAGACGCGCGAGCGTTTCGGAGAGTCGAGTCGGATCGCGCAAGGCCGTCTCGAACAGACGAAATTGCTGCTGCGACGATTGGCTTGGTTGCGCTTCGAGCGCGACGGCGACGATCGGAAACGCGGCGGTGAAATTCTCGAGATGCGTGTGGAGCATGCGGAAAAGCGTTTCCACGTTGCGCGTCGGCTCCGGGATCTTGAAGAGATGCGTGTAGCTTTGCTTGTCGCTGAAAGTGAGGTGAAGCGTTAACTCCTGCGCGACGAAATGGCGGTGGCCGAGTCGAAGGGAAAGCTGCTCAAGAAAACGCCGCAGCATGAAGAGGAGCGGTTCGTGCGTCTCGATTTCGTTTTCGAATTCGAAGAGCTCGGCAAACGATTCAGAAGTCGGCATCAGCTTCAGCAAACGCGTCGCTTTGCCGCTCGCTCGTTCCCACAGACGCACTGCTTCCGGCCCGAGCCGCGCGCTCAGATCATCGGGCGAAAGAGCGGCCAGCTGACCGAGCGTGTGGATTCCCCATTTGTGCAGGATGGCGAGGAGCGAAGAGAGATCGACGGCGCGTGAAGCAGGCACGCGCCGAAGATAGCGAAACCGCGATTATGTTCAACCGAACATAATTACTCAACCACTCGGATGAAGCAGCCGCGTTTTGATCTCGTCCGGCAAAGACGCGCTGTTGATCCAGTTGGCCGCATTTTGCGGGTCGCTCCGCAACCACGCGCCGGCCATCGATTCCACCTGGCTGTTGCGCGTGTTCTCGTCGCTGATGGTGGCCGCCCATTGCACAGCCGCTTGCGGGTTCGATGAAACAATGCGCCGCGCGTAGGAATTCACAGCCGCGTCGCGGGAATTCCCGGCTGACAAGGTGCCCAGCCAGGCCCCGGCCGCATAGGGATCGCTCTCCGACCAGCGATTCATCAATGCCTCAAAACCCTGCCGCCGCGCGTCGCCTTCCGGCAGGGAACCGACCCACTTGCTCGCGCCTTGCGGATCTTCCCCAGCCCATTGCCAGGTGATGGCAGTCGTCGCGCTGGACTGCGCCTGGCCGGCGGGAAGTTGCGCCACCAATTTGGTCGCTTCCGCGCGATCGGTCTCGGCGAGTGAGGAAATGATGCCGGGCAAAACGGCGTTGCGCGCATCGGCGTTCGGCAGATTCGACGCCCAATTAAGCGCACTCTGCGCATCGACCCGCGCCCATTGCCGCGAAACGTTTTCGAGAATATTTTTGCGTCCGTCGTCGTCGCTCAATTGCATCGCGTAAGCCGCCGCCGCCTGCGGATCGACCTCCGTCCATTGCGAGACGATGTTGTTCAAAACGTTCTGCCGGCCTGGCCCGCTCGGAATTTTTTGCATCCAGGTGAGCGCGCTTTCCGGGTCGCTGCTCGCCAATTGCATGGCGACGGCGGTCGCCGCTTTTTCCTGCGCTTTACCCGGCGGCAAAGTGGCGACGTAATCGGCCGCAGCCGTCGGATCGCTTTGCACCCAGGTCGCGAGGACATAGCTCAAGGCATTTTGTTGTGCTTCGCCCGCGGGCAAATTTTTTGTCCAGGCGAGCGCGGCCGGCACATCCATCGAGGCCCATTGCCGCGCGATATTCGCCGATGCCTGATCGCGCGCATTTCCGGGCGGCAACGTCTCGACCATCGACGCCGCTTTTTGCGGATCCTTCGACGCCCAATTCGCGAAAATATTTTGCAGGGCATTATTGCGACCGTCGCCCGCGGGCAGCCCGCTGGCCCACGCGTAGGCGGCTTCCGGATCCAGGCTACCCCAGTTTGAAGCGACTACTTGCAAGCCGGTGTTGCGGCTTGAACCAGCCGGCAATTGCGCCGCGCGCTCGGCCGCCGCGCGCGGATCCGCCGCCACCCATCGGCTGAAGATGGGCCAGTAAAGGCTCTGCCGTTTGCGGCTCGGCGGCAGGTTCTGCAAAAAATCGAAGGCGGCTTGCGGATTTTTTTCGGCCAACGCAGAGACGACGGTTTGCATGGCCTGATCACGACCTGGACCGGCCGGAAGTTTTTGCGCATAGGCCGCCGCCGCCACCGCATCGCGATCGGCCCAGCCACCGATCGCGGCGCTCGTCGCCCAATTCCGAAAGGTGCCGGTAGGCAAATTTTGCGCATATTCGAGCGCCGCTTTCGGATCCTGTGCCGCCCAATGGCTGACGATCAAAGGAGCGACCATCGCCTTATCCTGCTGCGGCAGCGTTTCGACAAAGGCGAGAATGGCGCGCACGTTTTTCCCATCGATCGAGTCGATCAACTCGCTGAGCGCGGCGTATTGCCTTTGCCGGCCGGACGCGGCCAGCGCGGTTTTGATTTGCGCGATGATGTCGGCGGGAGATTTGCTCACGGAAGTTTTTTCGGCCTGAGCTGACGTCGTCTCCGGATTGGGGTTCGCCGATGGCCGCGGAGCGAGCGGCAAATTCGCCATCGATTCCGTGGCCGGGCGGAGGGAAGCCGGCGCCGGCGCGGGAGCGACGTGAATCACTGGGAAGGCGTAACGACCAAGAAGAATCCCGACGACCAGCGCGCCGACGGCGACCATTCCAAGCAGACCTTTCACCCCAGAAGTTGCCTCAAATTTCATTCCTTTTCCATCGTCTCGGCTGGGTTCGACCACGCGAGCGCCCGTCGCGTTCGCGAAATCATTTAATGATTTGCACCGGGCACTTCGGCAACGCGCTCAGAAAAGCGCGCCCATACGGCTTGGTCACAATCCGGTTATCGAGAATCACGACGATGCCGTTGTCGCTCTTCGTGCGAATGAGGCGGCCGACGCCCTGCCGCAATTTCAAAATCGCTTCCGGCAGCGAGTAGGACGTGAACGGATCGCCGCCGCGCGCTTCCACCATTTCCAGCTTCGCTTCGACGAGCGGATGATCGGGCACCGCGAACGGCAGCCGCGTAATGATGACGTTGCTGAGCGCCTCGCCCGGCACATCCACGCCCATCCAAAAACTGTCGGTCCCGAAAAGCACGCTGCGCGGCGTCGTCTTAAATTGCTCGAGCAGCCGGCTGCGCGGCGCGCCCTGCCCTTGCACGAGCAGATTCATTTCCTGCTTTTCAAAAAACGAGCGCATCTCATCGGCCAGCAATTGCATCCCGCGATAGCTCGTGAACAAAACGAACGCGCGTCCTTCCGTCTCCTCGACAAAATGCGCGACCCAATGCGCGAGCGCTTCGTTGTAACCAGCCGCGCGCGGGTCGGGCATTTTCTGCACGACGAAGAGCTTCATCTGCTTCGGAAAATCAAACGGGCTGCCGAGTTGCAACGGCTCCACCTCGGTCGCGCCGATGCGGTCGCGAAAGTACGAAAGATCCGCGCGACCCACCGCGAGCGTCGCACTCGTCATCACGCAACTGCATTCGTCGCGGAAGAGCATCTGCTGCAAGACCGGTGCGATATCGACCGGCGCCGCGTTTAGCGTGAGATTCTGCTGCGTCTTCCCCGTACGCTCGACCCAGTAGACGTAACCCTCTGCGCTTTGCTCGAGGAACGTCATGATGCCGACCCGCGCATCGCGCAAACGCCGGCCGAGCTCCTGCAGTTCCGCCTTCAGAAATTCGTCTTCGCTCTTTCGCACCACATCGATGATGCGCGTTTGCAACCCAGCCAGCCGGCTGCTGATCGTATCCGGCACCAAATCCGGTTGGCGCACCCGCGTCTCGCGGCCTTTACGAAAATCGCAACGCTCCTCGATCGCGTCGAAAAAATCGTCGATGCCGTCGATCAACTCCGCGGCCAGCGTCACGCCCGCCGCATCGCGCGTGACGGTGAACAGGCCTTTGCGCGTGCGCGCGTTATAAAGCCGCTGCACCACGCTGCGCAGTCCATATTGCGAAACGCCAATCCCGATCTGGCGCGATGCCACCTGCTCGACGACGTGCGCTTCGTCGAAAATGATGAAGTCGTTAGGGAAAAGATAACCGCTCTCGCGTTCCGCCACTTCCTCCGCACTCCCCATCAGCATGAAAAGCAGCGTGTGATTAATGACGATAACGTCGGCCGCGAGCAGACGTTTGCGCGCCTGCTGGAAGAAACAACCGCCGAGCTGCCCGCAGGTTTTCGCCGTGCAGATGTGCGCTTCACTGCACACTTGCGTCCACACTTTTGGATCCGGTTCGACCGCGAGATCGCTGAGCGAGCCGTCCTTTGTCGTCGCCGCCCATTCGGCGATCCGTTGCAATTCGGCCTGCTCGGACGTGGTGAAGAGTTCGGTCGTTTGCTGCCGCGCGCGTTCCAGCCGGCGCGGGCAAAGATAATTCTGCCGGCCTTTCATGAGCGCGGCCTCGAATTCGATCGGCAAAATCTTGCGCAGGATCGGGATGTCTTTGTTGAGCAACTGCTCCTGCAAATTGATCGTATGCGTGGCGATGATCGCCTTCTTCGATTGCGCGACGGCGTAGAGAATGGCCGGCGCGAGATAGGCGATCGATTTGCCCACGCCGGTCCCGGCTTCGACGACGAGATGGCGTTCCTCTTCGAGCGACTGCGCGATCGCGACGGCCATCGCTTGCTGCTCGGCCCGATACTCGAAATTGCGCGCATGCGAAAGCGCGCCGCTTTCCGAGAAAAGCGCGCGCACCTGTTCGACGAAGTCGCTGCCGAGAGAATCTTTGAGGGCAATCATGGGCGGGCGGGAGCTTAACGGTGGCGCGCGCGTCTTTCCACCGGCACGGAAGCGGGGCGCGGCAACTAATGCGCGTGGCGGCACGATTTCCGGGGAAATCGGACTCCGCGGCGTTGGGGAAACTGCGCGGCTCCACGCGATCTCAAGCCCGAGATGCAAAAGTCCCGAAGCTGGCCCATTATTTCGGCCACCATCGTGAAGCTCCTTGATCGCTACATCCTGCGGAATTTTCTGCAGATCTATCTCTACTGCATCGCCGGGTTCATCTCGATCTGGCTCATCTTCGACGTCAGCGACAACATCTCGACGTTTCTCGATCAACACCTGCCCCTCTCGAGCGTGGCGGATTATTACCTCACCCAAATCCCCGAGGTCTTCGTCATTCTTCTCCCCATCTCGCTCATGCTTGCGCTCCTCTTTTGCCTCGGACGGATGTCGCGCGCGAACGAGATCGTCTCGATGCTCACTGCCGGCGTGAGCGTCCCGCGCGCCTTGCTTCCGCTCTTCACCATGGGCGTCATCACTTCGCTCGTCTGCGTCGCCCTCAACTATTCGCTCGCCCCGCACGCCGATCTGGCGCGACGCACTTTTCTGGAGGCCGGCACGCGCCGCTCGGCCAAGGGCCTGGTCGCCCAGATTTTCCGCAACCGGACCGACAACCGCACGTGGTTCATCCAGCAATTTCGTCCCGGCGAAAACGTTTTTCACAACGTGCAAATCCTGCAACAGGACGCGCACGACAACATCACGCGCAATTATCTCGCGACCAAAGTCATCTATCTGCCCGAGCAGAAGGCCTGGGACTTGGAGCTCGTGAAGACGGTCGATTACGACGCGGCCGGCAACATCAAGAAGGAGGCGCTGGAAGGTTCACGCCTGATCAAGGACTGGAGCGAAACGCCGTTCCGGCTGGCTAGCGCCAATTTCCGTGCCGAAACCCTGAGCGTGCCCGAGCTGCGCAAATATCTGGATTTCAATTCCGATTTCCCGCCCACGCTCCTCGCGCCTTTTACCACGCACTTGCAATATCGGCTCGCGCTCCCGTGGAATTGCCTCGTCGTTGTTCTCATCGCTGCGCCGCTCGGCATTGGCTTCTCGCGGCGCGGCATTTTGTCGAGCGTCGCCTCCGCCATCCTGCTCATCTTCGCGCTCAACTTTCTCACTCATTTTTTTCTCGCGCTCGGCGAAGGCGCACGCATCACGCCGTGGGTCGCGGCCTGGACGCCGGACATTCTTTTCGGCGCGATCGGCCTTTATCTCCTCTTCCTTCGCTCGTCGAACCGCGAGCTCCCGCGCTTTCATCTGCCGCGCCCTCGCCCTAAATTGGCGACATGAATCCGCTGGCAAACGATTGGCCGATCAAACATCGCGCCGAGACCTGCGCGGCCACCCAACGTCCTTTCGCGGATGGCGAAACATTTTACACGCTGCTCTATCGCGAGGCTGACGGCTTTCGCCGCGAAGACCTGAGCGCGGAAGCGTGGGCGAATCGCAACGAAAACATCCGGCCGTTCTCGTTCTGGCAAAGCCGCTACGAACCGCCGCCCGCCACGCCGCCCGAGCCGCTGGCCAAGGAAAGCGCGGAAGAATTGCTGCGCCGTTTGCTCGCTGAAGCGAATCCCGACCGCGCCAACGCCTGTTTTGTTCTCGCCGTCATGCTCGAACGCAAACGCGTCCTCAAACAAGTGAACAGCGAAGAAACCGAAAACGGCCGCCTGCTCATCTACGAGCACGGCCAGACCGGCGACGTGTTCCTCGTGCGCGATCCGCAATTGCGCCTCGATGAAATCGAACAAGTACAGAGCGAAGTCGTGCAACTGCTCAACCAGGCCGCACTCCTCAGTTAGCGGCTCGCCATGATCACGTCGCTTCCCTGGTTCACCGAAAATCGCTTCCCGCTTTTTCTCGCGCCCATGGCCGGCGTGTCCGATAAAATTTTTCGGCAGCTCTGCAAAGCGCACGGCGCCGATGTGCTCGTCACCGAATTCGTTTCTGCGGAAGGCGTGTTCCGCCGCAACGAGCGCACCCGCGAATATCTCGACTTCGACGAAATCGAACGTCCGCTCGGCGTGCAACTTTTCGGGGGCCACGCCGAACACATGGCCGAAGCGGCGCGTCACGTCATGGATTGGGTGCAACCCGACTTCATCGACCTGAATTTTGGCTGCCCGGTCAACAAAGTCGTCTCGAAAAATGGCGGATCGGCCTTGCTCAAAGATTGCCCCGCGCTCGCCGCTGTCGCGGGCGCGGTCGTCCGCGCCGTCGCGCCCTCGCCGGTCACGGCCAAGATTCGCATTGGCTGGGACGACAGCTCGATCAACGCTTCGCAGGTCGCGCACATTCTCGAAGATATCGGCATCGCCGCCATCGCCGTGCATGGCCGCACGCGAGCCCAGGGTTATTCCGGCAATGCCGATTGGAACGTGATCTGCGAAGTCGTGCAGGCCGTTACGATTCCCGTCATCGGCAACGGCGATCTCGCCACCGCCGCCGATGTCGCGCGACGCCGCGAAGAGACGAACATCGCCGGCGCCATGCTCGGCCGCGCCGCCATGAGCGCGCCCTGGATTTTCGGGCAGGTGAAGGAATACCTCGCCAGCGGCGTGGTTCCGCCGTCGCCTTTGCCGCACGAAAAATGGGATCTTATCCGCGAGCATTGCCGGCGCGCCGTTGCAGAATGGGGCGTCGAAGATCCCGCCATCCGCTCGATGCGCGCTCGCCTCATGGCCTACTCGAAAGGATTTCCCGGCAGCAAGATTTTGCGCGGCAAATTCCAGCACGTCTCGTCCCTCGCCGACATCGATCAGATCGCCGCCGAACATTTGAATTCGTTAGGCGAATTGCAGGCCGTCTAAAGAGCGCGCCACCTCGCCGTCATTCCGAGCGGAGCCGAAGGCGAAGTCGAGGAATCCCGTTATGCGATCTTAAAGCGTTCGCCACGGGATCCCTCGACTTCGTTTCGCTTCGCTTCACTCGGGATGACAAACTCTCCGGTTTCCGGTTTCCGCTCTCCACCTTCGTCCAGTTTGACCTCTTCCTTCGAGCACCCGAACTTCCCTCGTGAACAGCACCCCGACTCCGGCCGCCACCGGAATCAACTACAAGATCGGCAACGAAAAGCTGGTCAAGGTGACGCAGAACGCCGCGCGCAAATTGCTCTCGCTTCTCGAAAAGCAAGGGCGCACGCAAGGTGCTCTGCGCGTTGCCGTCATCGGCGGCGGCTGCTCCGGTTTGCAATACAAAATGGATCTGGTCGATGGCCCGGCCAATCGCGACATCATGGTCCAATCCGAAAATGTTCGGGTGGTCGTCGATCCGAAAAGCGCGCTCTTCGTCAGCGGCTCGCTCCTCGATTTCAGCGACGATCTGCAAAAGGGCGGCTTCAAAGTGACGAACCCGAACGCGGTCGCCCATTGCTCCTGCGGCGAAAGCTTCTCGGCATGACCGATCTCTTCGCGGTGCTCGCGCAGCCGCGCCGGCCCTGGCTCGATCTGGATTCGCTCAAGGAAAGATATCACCAGCTCACCCGCACATCGCATCCCGACGTTTCGACTGCGACGTCGACCAACTTCGATTCCGTCAACGAAGCGTATCGCGTTCTGCTCGATCCAAAATTGCGGCTGCAACATCTGCTCGCGTTGGAAGCGCCGGCGCTCGCCCGCGCCGGACGCGACGTCCCCGGCGATTTGCAGGAGATCTTCGTGCGGCTCGGGGCGCTGACGCAAAACACGCGGAGTTTGTTGCAAAAACGAGCGGATGCACAAAGCGATTTGAGCCGTTCTCTGCTGCAGACGGAGTTGAAAATGCGACAAGGAGAGATCGCTCAGTTCCAGAGTGAGCTGGCGGCAGCATGGGCTGGTTGCCTCGCCGAATTGAAACGAATCGATCAAGAGTGGTTGCGCGAACCAGCGGCGGCCATCGAAGAACTGCGATCGCTTTACGAGAGATTGAGCTACGTCAGCCGGTGGCGGGAGCAGTTGCAAGAGATGCAGTTGGGATTTGCGTGAGGCTGATTCGTTGCGACGCGTCATCTCCGGCGCGCCCGGCGGTCGCGCCCGACCCGTGGGAGGCTGCCACGTTCTATCGGGATCGACGGTAGGGACGAATCGCCGAGCCGTCCGGCGGGCAGCGCTCGGCCGCTCTCCCGGTATTTTACCGTTCATTTGAACTTGCAATCCAAGCGGACTAACGAACAATAAATCATGCTCACCGAACGCCAGCGCAACGTTCTCGAATTCATCCAAAACGAGCAACGCGAGAAAGGTCTCACCCCCAGCACGCGCGAAATTCAAAAGCATTTCGGCCTGGCCAGTCAGACGTCGGTTATGCAATACCTGGCCGTTCTCGAGCGCAAAGGTTTCCTCGATCGCCACGCGCGCAAAGCCCGTGCGCTCATCACGCCGGTGCAAAAAGTGCGCATCTCCGATATCCCGATCTACGGCCAAATCCCCGCCGGCATGTCGACGCTGACCGAGCAGACGATCGAAGGCCACATTTCCCTCGACGCCCGGTCGGTCAACGCGTCCTCCAAAAGCAGCCGGCCTTTTGCGTTGCGGGTGCGCGGCGATTCGATGATCGATGCGCATATTCTCGATGGCGATCTCGTCATTCTCGAAGACCGCAAGGACGTGCAGAATGGCGACATCGTGGCCGCGTTGATCGATGGCGAGACGACGCTGAAGCGCTACGTGATGGATCACGGGCGGCCGTATCTGAAAGCGGAAAATCCGCAGTTCCCCGATTTGATTCCGGCGCGCGAGTTGCGGGTGCAAGGCGTGATGGTATCGCTCGTGCGCAAGCAGGTTGTGCATCCACGTCGCCGTCGAGAATAAGTTCTCTTGAACATGTTTCGCGGCCGCGCCATTCTCCGGCATGGCGGCGAGCAGTAACAAAATTGTCGATCTCCGGAATCTGCTCGCGACCCGTTTCCCGGCCACTCTCGCGGCGCCGGGCGCGTCTCTGTCCACCGGCCTGTCGGCGCTCGATGAAGCGACCGAGGGCGGCTTGCGCAAAGGCGTTATCACGGAATGCATCAGCCCGGCATGGAGTGCTGGCAGCGCCTCGCTGATCGCCCGGCTTTTGCAGACGGCGCAGCGGGCACGTTACTTCCTCGCCCTCATCGACGGCCGCGATTCGTTCGATCCGCAACCCTTCGGCCAAGGGACGCTCCGCCATCTTCTCTGGGTGCGTTGTCGTCACGGTCTCGAAGCGGTCAAGGCGGCCGACTTTCTTTTACGCGACGGCAACTTCCCGCTCGTGGTGCTCGATCTGGTTTTGAATGATGCGCGCGAGCTGCGCAAAATTCCGTCGGCCAGTTGGTATCGCCTGCAGCGCCTGGTCGAGCCGGCGCCAACTGCGCTGCTCGTGTTGACGCGGCGCAGTCTGATCATGAGCGCGGCCACCAAATTCGTCCTCGAAAATTCCTGGTCACTCCGCGACCTCGAGCAGGCCGATGTTTCGCGCTTTCGTTTTCGGATGCAGAAAAAATTGGGAGACCGGCCAAGCGCCGTGGCCGGTTGATGTTCGCCACCATTTACCTGCCGAATTTCTATTTGCAGGCCGCGACGCGGCATGAGCCGGAATTGCGCGATCAACCGATCGCGCTGCTCGATGACGAACAAAACAAAGCGATCCTTTGCCAGTTGAATTCTGCCGCCGAACAAGCAGGCGTCGCTGTCGGCATGACGGCGAGCCAGGGCCTGGCCCGATGTTTATCTCTCATCATCAAGACGCGACAACGGGCGCAGGAGAAATTGCTCGATAAAATGCTGGAGCAACTGGCCGGATCGCTTGCGCCTTATCTGGAAGCGACCGCGCCCGGCATTTGCACGGTGCAGTTTACCGACTCGCGCGATCTCCCGGCAAAAACGCGACGCGTCATCGACCAATTGGCCGTCGCTGAGATCGTCGCCCAAGCCGGCATCGCGGCCACACCCGATACCAGCTTGCTCGCCGCCCATCTGGCTCGGCCGGTTTTGGCCGTGATGGATACGCGAAAATTCCTAGCCGATCTGCCGCTGGAGACGCTGCTCCTGGCCTAACGAGTTATCCAAACGAGCGAGCGCGTGGCCACCATTCCAGCCAGGGCCGACGCAGCCCGCGACAGACGAAAATGTCCGGATGATCGCGTATTTCTTCGTTTTTAATTCCCCACGGATTCGGCATGTGCCCGGCCAGTTCCACTGAGGTAAATACCCGCTCGAGACGCGATCGTTTCACGCCCATGACAATGACCGTCTCGGGCGGCGGATCGCCCGGTCCACGCGCCCAATAGGAATTGATTCCGCTGATGGCCGACGGCAGCCCGTGAGCCGACCCATAGAGATCGATCGCGGCCGCTTCGCCATAATTCCCGCCATAGATGCCGGTGCGCGCGCGTTCCGCCGCGGGCAGGCTGCGATAAATGCGCGCCACTTCCTGCGTTAACTCGGGCCAACCGATCTCCTCCACGAGATCGGAATTTCGTTTGCTCGCCCAACGAAAAAGCGGCGAACCGATGCGGCCCAAGGGCAGAGCAATCGTCGCGACCCCGCTGCCGATGACGAGCAGCAGCGCAACGCTCACGTAGACTGCGCGCCGTTTCCAAGGTCGCGTCGCGGCGAGAGATCGCTCCAGCGTGACTGCGCCGGCAGCGAACAGCATTGGGTAAACCGGTCCCAAGTAATAGCCGCGTCCGTGCGCGATGAAGAGCAGGAAAAAAGGAACCAGCGCCATCCAAACGAAAACGCGATCCCGCCGATCGCGCGGAGAAATGAACAGAGTGATGAGTCCGGCGATCCACAACGGCACGGTCAACGGATTGGTGGCGATGCGAAATTGATCGCCGAGAAATCCGGTCGTGCGGCCGATCTCCATATCGCGCTCGTGGATGAAGCGCAGAAATTCCAGGCTGATGAAATCGTGCTGCCATTGCCAAAGAAAATTTGGCAACGCGATGAGCAATGAAAGAACCGCGCCGAGCCAAAGCCATTTGCTGCGCAGCTGTGTGCGCAACGGAGTGGCCAATACGCCAGCGACGAGACCGGCGACGAAGAACGCGGCCGTGTATTTGGTTTCAACGGCCAGACCGATGACGAGGCCAATGGCCACCCACCAGCGTTCGTCGCCGGAACGGATGAGCCGCAACACAAACCAGACGAGCAGAACGAACCAGAGATAATCGAACGAAACGTATTGGAAGAGCGCACTGGCCCCGAGCGAGATGGGCGCGATCGCGGTGGCGCCAGCGGCGATCAGCATCGCGGCGCGACCTCCGCCCAGATCACGCGCGATCAGGCCAGTCATGACAAAGGCGATGCTTTGCGCAAGCGCGGCGAAGAAGCGAAAGCCCGTCAACGAAGTCCCGAAGAGAAAGAGTTCGATTCGTCCAAAGAATGGCGTGAGCGGCGGATAAGCGACGTAGCCCCAGGCGAGATGGCGCGCGTCGGAGAGCGTGGCCAGTTCATCGCGATGAAATCCATACTGCGTGTTGGTGACGAGATGAAAGCCGAGCTTGAGCGCGGCGAGCGCGATGAGCAGAGCGAGGTCGGCGTGTTTTCGGATGAACGACACGCCCGGATTATTTCCGAAACCTAGCCGCCGGCAAAGTCCGGATATTTATCGTGCAGCTGTTTGCTTACGCGCGCGGCTTCCTCGGGCTTGCCCGCTTTCTCGTAGGCGAGGGCCGCCTTCTGCAACGCGCGCGGCGTAATCGCCGGATCATCATAGAGCAACGCAACGCTCATGAAGGCTTTGCTTGCTTCGTCAAAATGTTGCTGCTCCATCTCGACGTCGCCAGCGAGCAAACGCGCCTCCGCGTTGACCCGGCCTTCGGGCTGCAACTTCATGATTTCCTCAGCGATCTTCTGCGCTTCCTCCGGTTTATGCGCGCCAATTTTGACCGCGCCGAGCGCGAGCAACACTTTTGCTTTGCCCGCCGGATCCGTCGCCGTTGCCAAATATTTTTCGAACGCGGTTTCGGCCGCCGGGAAATTTTGCTGCTTCGATTGCGCGTCGCCGAGGTAGAACCAGAAGTCCGGTTTCACCGCCGCGAGATTGTCGCTCTCGCTTAACGCGGTCAGATATTTGGCCGCGGCTTCGTAATTTTTCTCGTTGTAGGATTCAATCCCGAGCCACTCCAGAATTTCGGACGGCACCTTCGTGCCGGTGCTCGCCGCCATGAATTCGTTTACCTCCCGCGCCAGCGCCGCGCGGTCCTTTTGATAGAAATATGAGGAGATGATCCGGAGGGTCGCGAGGTTGTAATACTGATCCTTGTCGAGGGTGCGCGCGGTCTTGAGTTCCGGGATCGCTTTCGCGTAATCTTTCGCTTCGAAGCTCGCTTTGCCGATGTAGTAATGCGCCTGCGCCGCGACCGCGCTCTTCGGGTATTCTTTCAGCAATTGCCGAAAGGCGTCGGCCATTCCCTTGGCGTTTTCCTGTTGGCCAAGGATGAGCGCTTTCTGCTGCAAGGCCCCTTCGCGTTCGCGCGCTTTCGGATAATTGGCGAGCAAGGAATCCAAATCGGCCAGCGCGGCGGCGTAGTTTTTGTTTTCCTGATAAGCGAGTGCCCTTTGCATGAGCGCGGTCGGGGCCTGGCTGCTATCCGAAAAGCCTTGCAGAAAATAGGTGAATGCCTCGATGAGCTTCCCGCTCTCCTTTAACTGCGCGTAACACCAGCCGAGTTTGTAGGCGCACTCCGCCTGTAATCGGGGAGAGAGTTTCGACATACGCAGGTCGCTGTAAAGCGGAGCGGCGGCCGCAAAATTCCCCGCTTTGTAAGCCGCTTCCGCTTCGAGGAGCCGCGCCTGATCGGCCCGTTCGCCCGTCGGATTGGAGGCGAGATACTGCTGCACTTCCGATTGCAACTCGGGGCTGTTCGAGTTGTAGAGATTGATCAAGCGCTGGTAGCGCGCCTCTTTCGCTTCATTGCGCGACGGATATTGCGCGATGACTTCCTGGTAAATTTTTTCCGCTTCGGCGGCGTGTCCGAGCTGGCGCTGGCTGTTGCCGACGAGGAGCATCATTTCGCCGCGCAACTGCGCAGGCAGCTCATCGCCCGCCCGCTGGTAAGTGGCGATGACCTGCGCGTAATCGCCCGCTTGATAGCGAAGCCGCAGCAGACCGACCTGCGCGAGGCCTTCCCATTTGCCGGCTTCGCTAATGCCTGCGCCCTTGCGCAGGAGCGATGCCGCCTTTTCGCTCATGGACGCGGCCCCCTTGCCTTTGTCGCTAGGCGCGAGGTCGACCGCGAGCAATCCAGCCCGCACATAGGCCTCCGCCTTCAACGGATCCTTCTTCGTCTCGTTGCCGAGCGCTTCGTATTGTTTGAGCGCTTCCGCCTTTTTTCCATCCGCGACCAGAATGGCGCCGACTGCGAGCCGCGAATCGTCTCGATAAGGATTGGTTAATTTCGAAGCGATCACCTCTTGGTAGGCGTCGCGCGCTTCATCCGGGCGTTTGAGGTTTTCGAGACAGCGCGCTTCGAAATACCTCGCGGACAAGGCGAGCGCGCCTTCCTTCGTCTTGGCAGCGGCGCGGTGGAAAAGCGGCAGCGCCGCACTGTAATTCTTCTGGGTAAAGAGAATCTCGGCCACGCCGTAGGCGGCCGGGCCGGCAAACTCGGAATCGCCGAACTGGTCGAGCACCGTTTGAAAACTGGAACGCGCGGCGGCCGTGCGGCCTAACGAGCGATAGCATTCACCGAGATAAAAATAAACCGAACTTCGCCCGCTCGCATCCGGGAAGTCGCTCAGGAATTTTTCGAACTCGGGGACCGCCAAATCGTAAAGTTTGCGGCCGAAGAGAGCAGTCGCGTAGTTCAACTGACGCGCGGCCGGCGATTCTTCGGCTGGACCAGAGGCTTCCTCGGTGGCCGGCGCCGGGATCGATGGTTCCGCCGGCTCCGGCGTAAAGACAGGCGCGGGTGCCGGTGTATCAAACGGCACCGGCCGGCCCATCGGCGGCTCTGGTTGCACCGGGAGAGCGCGGCGAACTTCCTGGGCCGAGATCGCCCCTGCCCATATCACGACCACGATCGACGCGGTCACGCCGAGGCGCGCCATCATTTCGCAGTGGCGAAGGCGACGTTGCTCACCCCCGCCTCGCTGCAAATGTTGAGAACATCGACGATGTTGCGGTAGGCGCCGGCCTCATCCCCGCGAATGACGACCGCCTGATCGGCACGCAATTGAACGAGGCCTTTGAGCAACTCAGTCAACTCCGGCCCGGTCAAGGTGCGCCGGTTCACCACGACGGTGCCGTCGGATTTTACGTTCACGATCACGTCGCCGATGGGCGCCGATTGTTCCTTGGCCGCATTCGCTTTCGGCACTTTGACGTCGAGTTCGTTTTCGTTGCGCGCCGCGTTCCAGGTCATCAGAAAAAAGATGAGCAGCAACAAGAGGACATCGACGAGCGGCGCCAATTGAATGCCGGGATGCGAAACAACGGAACGGTTACGCAGATTCATGAGATTCGATTAAGAGCCATGTCGAAATTCGGCTCCGCCCGCGCGGACCTAAAAATCATCCTCGAGCAAAACGGGCGCGCGTTCGCTGCGCCGGCCTTGTTGCATGGAAAGCAATGCGAGAATGTGAGTGACAGCGGCTTCCAATTCCGAGATGAGCCGCTGCACGCGACCGCGGAAGAAGGCGAAGAAAATCATCGCCGGGATGCCAATGGCGAGACCGGCCGCGGTGTTAACGAGCGCTTCGCTGATGCCGTTGGAAAGCGCCGCGTAACGCGCCGTCCCCACATCGGCGCCGAGCGCGCCGAATGAGCGAATGATGCCGAAAACGGTGCCGAGCAATCCGATCATCGGCGCGATGGTGCCGATATCGGCGAGGTAGCTGGCGCGATTGCTCAAATTTGTGGCCACGCGCGTCCCCTCGGTCTCGGCGATCTCGCGGACCTGCGCGAAGTCGGCGTTGGGATTCTTGGTCGTAAAATCGAGCACGCGCTGGACGACGCGGGCGATGCCTTCGCTATGGCGATTGGAAACGGCGAGCAGGCCAAGGTGATCGCGTTTACGCAGGAGCGCTTCGGCGGTGGCCATGTAGCCGTTGGAAACAACCGCGCCGCGCCGAATGGTGAGCAAATAGACAATCACCAGCATCAGCGAAAAAATCGAAAGAATGAGCAGCGGCCAGATCATCGGGCCGGAGCGGAGCATCGCTTCGAGGATGGAGGTGGACCGCGGGAGATTGGGAACGACCGGCGCGGCCGTCGGAGTTTGGGCGAGGAGCGGTTGGGCTCCCGCCAGCAAGGCGGGCAGGAAAAGAAAGATTTTCATGCCGAAAGTGTGAGTAGCATAGGCACGGGTCAGAGCGATGCAAATTCCGGCCGTCTGGTTGCGGCTGAGACACGGTGAACGCGCCCGCCGTTCAACTAAACGAAGCGCCCGTCGCCCGCGGCGCGGCGAACGCGAAAGATGTGCGCAGGCTGATGCGTCTCGGGATTCAGCTCGACGTAGTTGCGGCTGCCTTGCCAGATGTAGCGCGTGTCGCTGAGGAGATCGTGCATTTCGTAGGGCTCGTCTACGGCGAGGCCGAATGCCTTGAGCGGCACTTCGACGTGACCGCTTTGCGGCTGCGCGATGTCCAGGTTTACAATGATGAAGATGATGTTGTCGAGCGCGAGCGTTGCCTTGCCGTAGCAGAGAAGATGGTCGTTATCGACCGGGTAAAAGCGCAGGTTGTCGTAGAATTGGAGCGCGCGGTTTTGCTGGCGGATGCGGTTCAGGCGGGTGATGAGCGGCTTGATGTTACCGGGCGCGTTCCAGTCGCGCGCTTTCCAGTGATATTTCTCGGAGTCCATATACTCCTCGCGGCCGGGCAACGGCGTGTTTTCGCAAAGCTCGAATCCGGAATAGATGCCGTAGACGCTCGAGAGCGTCGCGGCGAGGACGGCGCGAATGCGAAACGCCGGCGGCCCGCCTTCCTGTAACGGCACCGGCAGGATGTCGGGCGTGTTCGGCCAGAGATTGCCGCGAAAATAATCGCGCATATCGGTTTGGGTGAGCTCGGTAAAATATTCGATGAGCTCGGCCTTGGTGTTGCGCCAGGTGAAGTAGGTGTAGCTCTGGGTGAAGCCAGCTTTGGCCAGCGCCTTCATCATTTTCGGCTTGGTGAATGCTTCCGATAAAAAGATGACGTCGGGAAAAGTGGCGCGCACCTGGGTGATGAGATATTCCCAAAACGGGACCGGTTTGGTGTGCGGATTGTCGACCCGGAAGATGCGCACGCCCCACTCGGCCCAATGCAGAATGATGCCGGCCATTTCGTCCCAGAGTTCGCGCCAGTTCTCCGCGCCAAAGTTGAGCGGATAAATGTCCTCGTATTTCTTCGGCGGATTTTCGGCGAACTTGATGGTGCCGTCCGGCCGTTTGTAAAACCATTCCGGATGCTCGTGCACGTAAGGATGATCGGGTGAGCAGTTGAGTGCGAAATCGAGCGCGATCTCGATCCCGCGATCGCGCGCTTCCTTTTCCAGCCAGGTAAAATCCTCCATCGTCCCGAGCGCCGGCTCGATCGCGCGATGACCGCCCGCTTCGCTCCCGATCGCATACGGCACGCCGGGGTCGCCCGGTTGCGAAGTCACCGAGTTGTTGCGGCCCTTGCGATTGGTGTGCCCGATCGGATGGATCGGCGGAAAATAAATGACGTTAAATCCCATCGCCTTTGCGTCGTCGATGCGCGGCAGGCAATCGCGGAAAGTCGCGCCGCGATCGTCGCGCCCTTCGGCGGAGCGTGGGAAAAATTCATACCAGGCCGCGGTGCGAGCTTCGAGACGATCGACCACGGCTTGCGGAGCGGGGGCGTATTGCGTGGCGGACGAGCGATCCGGATACGTGTCCATCAACACTTCCAACTCGGCCGATTGCGCGATGCGATTAATCTCGGCGTTTTCGCCGGTCATCAATTGCTCACGCAGTTCGCGCAGGCGCGCGTAATCCTGATCATCGCTCGTGCGCTCGGCCGCAGCCTCGAGGAGAGCCGCGCCTTCGAGCGCTTCACTTTCCAAATTGGCGATATTGGCCTTGAACTTGGCCCCAAACTCGTGGCGCCAACCGCGAAAAACATCGGTCCACGCTTCGACCGTGTATTCGTAAATCGCATTCTCGTAGAAGGTGCAGGCGCCGCGCCAGCGATCGTTGTCGACGTGCGCCATCAACGTCTCGTGCCAATCCGGCTCACCGAGCACGCGCCATTTCAACGACGCCGCCACGACGTCGTGTCCATCCTTAAAAATGTCGGCTTCGACAACGAGATCTTCGCCGACGACGCGCTTGATCGGGTAACGCCCGCCATCGACGAGCGGCGCCAGATTTTCGATGACAGCAGTAGGAAAGGCCCGGGGCATTGGGCCTTCAATCAATCAAGATTTAGCGCGCGTGAAAGTGAAAATCGGGCGAAGCGGCGTCAGACCGAAAAATAAAACGCACACTCGTACAAACCCGAGGTGCGTGTTTCCTCGCGACGAACCGGCGTGCCGAGCAGCGTCTCAAACATCTCCTGCTCGAGACGCCCGATAATCGGGTAAAGCTCGATCAAGTTCAGGATGGGCGTGTGGCATTCCAGGATTTGCGGCCCCTCCGTCTCGTTTTCTTTAAACTCCGACATGTAGCCCTCGGCATCGCGCTGGCGGCCGAGCCAGCGGGCGCGTTCGGCCACCGTGTCGCCTTTGATTTTCGCTTTGAGGCCGGCCGTTTTGCGTTCGAAGACGTTGTAGAGGAGTTTTTCCGGAGCGTTCGGTCCGTAAATTTCCAGCACGGAATTCAGCAGCTCAATGGTAAACAGGTTGCTGTCCGATTGGAAAAGGTCGTGCGAGCGGCGGGTGAGCCGATAGACCATTTCCGGGCGCCCCATTTTTTGCGGGCGTCGCCAGGTATCGAGGTAGCCATCTTTTTCGAGGGTGAGGCAATGCTGCTTGATGCCCATGTAGCTCATCTTCATCCGCTCGACGAGTTCGTTCACGGACAGTCCTTTGCTTCGCTTGAGCGAATTGAGAATCTCAAGTCGCTGGGTGCGACCGATCTCCTGCAGTAATTTTTGGTTCATTTTAGGGAAGGTTAATCTAGTTGAAACTTTTACATCATTATCGGGAAAAAACGCAATCATCGAATACAACGAATGTTAGATAGCGTTCCGCCAGACGATTCGCTCGCTGGAAGCGGGATCAAACAAATGCGCCTTCGCCAGGTTCACTTTTATGCTCACCCGCCGGCCCAGTCCGGCCCTATCCGACGCCCCCTGGCTGAGGCAAACCAAATCGTGCGCGCCGGTTTGCAAATGCAAAATCGCGCTGCCCCCACGCGGCTCGACGTATTCGGCGATCATCGGAAACGCCGGGGCATCGGCCTCGGGCCAAAGCGCCAGATCCGCCAGCTCCATGTCCTCGGGACGAATGCCGAGGATGACCTCCGCGCCCATTCGTTCCTCTGCGCTGGCGGCGTTCAAATGCGGCAGCCGTCCCGCGACGGTGCCTCCTTCCACCTCGACGAAACGGACGCCGTCGCCCTCTTTCTTCAACGTGCCGCGCAGAAGATTCATCGGCGGCGAGCCGGAAAGCTGAGCCACGCGCAGATTGGCGGGGCGCTCATAAACGCCGCGCGCGCCGTCGAGTTGCCGCGCGTTTCCTTCATCGAGCACCAACACGCGCTCGCCCAGGCTTAACGCTTCTCCGGGATCGGCCGTCGCGAAAAGTATTGTCGTCTGCAAACGCTCGTGAAGCTGGCGCAGCTCCGCGCGCAACTTCGCCCGTTCCTCGGCCTCGAGATGGGCGAGCGGATCATCGAGCAGCAACACTTTTGGTTGCCAGGCGACGGCGCGGGCGAGCGCGACCCGCTGGCTTTGCGCGAAGGAAAGCGCATCCGGCTTTTGCGCGAGCAATTCCGCCACGCCGAAGACGCGCGCCGTATCGCTCACGGCCGCGTTCGTTTTCTCTTTCGAAAAATGACGGCGGCGCAGGCCGAAAGCGATGTTTTCCCACACCGTCATCGCGGGATAAAGACTGGCCTCGCGAAAAACCATGGCGACGTCGCGCACTTTCGGCGCGAGATCGTTCACGCGCTGATCGCCGATGAAAATATCGCCGGCGGAAGGCGATTCCAAGCCGGCCACGAGCCGCAACAGCGTTGATTTTCCGCTGCCGGCCGGCCCGAGAATCGCAAGGCATTCGCGATCGGCGACTTCGAAAGTGAGATCGTGAAGAGCCTGTGATCTCGCGGAAAAAAATTTCGACAGATGAGTGATGACGACTTTGGCCATGACGCGACACGAAACTACGGAAGCGCGGAGAACGGATCAAACGAAAGGCAGCGGGACCACCTCGACGACAGCGCCATCACCGCTGGCCGAAACGGCCGCGCGCAGTTTGCTGCCGGGCTCGTTGAAACCGCGCTTCACGAAACCGAGCGCGATATTTCGCTGCAACCGCTCACTGTGCGTCGCGCTCGTCACCCAACCGGCATCGCGCCCTTCCTCATTCGTTAGGCGCGTGCCCGCTTCGAGGAGCGCTCCGTCGAGCGCGACCAGGCCGCAAAGCCGCTTGTTCGTCTGGCCGGACATCTTCATGCGCGAAATCACTTCCTGCCCGATGTAGCAGCCTTTTTCGTAATCAATCGAGCGCGCCTCCAGGTTCGCTTCGACGGGAATAATCTCGTCCGTTAATTCGAAACCCGCCCGTGGCAGGCCCGATTCGATGCGCAAGGTTTCGGCGCAACTCGCGTCACATCGGCTAAAGCCACCTTCCAGCCAGCAGCGCACTTCTTCGATGGCGGCGCGCTCGACCCAAAGATCGAAACCCGCTTCCAAAAAGCGGCGCACCGTCACGACGCGGCATTCCGCCGGCCACGCAGGCGCGGCGGAGGCGAGCACGTGAAACAGCCCAAAGCGTTCGGTGACATCCTCGATCTCGACATCGTCCGCGATGATGTAGCGATTGAGTCGCGCCGGCAGCGAAGCATTTTCGCAATCGACGATGAAGTCGTCCTTCCATCGCGAGATGAAAAGGTGCGCGTCGATTTTGCCTTTTCCGCTGGTGACGCACGCTTCGATCGCTTCCGTTTCGCCGGCGCGGCGCAGATCATTCGTCATCTGGCCGTTCAGAAATCGCAGCCGATCCGCTCCGCTTATCCTGAATTTCGCGCGAGCGGAGAGATCGAAGAAAAGAGGAGGCGCGGGATTCATATCGGCCGGAGGAAGAATGGCTCCCGCTTAGTAATCGGTGCCGCGGGCAAAAAGCCGGCTGAAGAAGTTGCGCGACTTTTCCTCCGGCACTTCTTCCTCTGATGACGGAGCGGGAACGATTTCCATTTCCGCCGATGTCGCCTCGCTCATTTCTGCGGCGGGCGCAGCAGTTGCGTCGAGCCCGGGCAACATTTCCTCGGGAGAAACTGGTGCGGAGGGCACCGAGAGGCCGGTATCTTCAAAGCTTGATCCGGCTGCCATCGGTTCCGGCGAAGCCACAAAATCAGGAGTGACCGGGGAAAGCTCGAAGGGCGGCTCTGTTTCCACCGAGGGATAAACGGTTGGATTCTCGGCGGACAATTCCGTCGGAACCGCGGCGGCCGTATTTTCCGCAACCGCCGTTTCGACCAGCGCTGGCTCCGGTGCTGGCGTCTCGACCTCTGGCTCCGCCGGTTTTGGCAGCACGCCATCTGGAAAATATTTACGAGCGATGGCGCAATAATCTTCGTCGGCCTGGCCCTGATCGGCGGCGTGATATTGCGCGTCGCGCGTGGCATCGCTTACGCCGCATTCGAGACCGAAGCTTTGCGCGATCCGGCCGGCGATCCGCAAATCTTTCAGCATATGCTTGACCGAAAAGTGCGGCGCGAAATCACCCGACAACATCATGGGCAGCTTGAGCGCGAGCGTGCCGGAGTGGCTGGAATTGCTGCGCAAGGCGCGATCGAATTTCGCCGGATCGATCCCGCTCTTTGCCACGATCGCGAACGCTTCGGCGGCGGATTGCACGGTCGCCGCCGTCACCATATTCGTCGCCACCTTGAGGACGGTCGCTTCGCCCACCTCGCCAAACTCGACAATCTCCTTACTGCTCGCCTCGAGGATACGGCGGGCATCCTCGATCGCGGTGCGATCCCCCGCCACATAATAGATGAGTTCGCCCTTTTCGGCCGCGCCTTTGCTCCCAGTAAAAGGCGCATCGAGAAAGCGCGCCCCTCGCCCCTGCACGATGGCGGCAGCCGATTGCATCGTCTCAGGAGCAACCGTGGGATGCGCGATGATGATGTGATGCGAATGAAGCGACGGGCTTAGTTGCTCAATCGTGCTGAGCAACGCTTCATCGTCCGCGACGAAGAGTTGAATGACGCGGCAGAGATCGGCCACTTCCGTGATGGAACCGACAAAGTTCGGCACCGGCCGCGGCGTGCGATTCCAGACAAATGCGTAAAAGCCGCGTTTACGCAGATTCTCCGCGACCCGGCGACCGATGATGCCGAGACCAATTACACCGACGTTTTTGCGACTACGACGAGACATTTTCGTAAAACTCACACGGGTCTGACAACTGAGAGGGTAGGAAATTCAATTCAAACCACCGGGCACGCAACGGAGAACTTCAAGGGCGGAAATAGACGGCCTGCCGGCCGAGACGCGATTCCAGCGCCGCGACCGCTGTCATCCGTTGCTCGTCGAGCAGGCGATCCTGAATCTGCGGGCGTGCCTCAGCCAGGCTCATTTGCCGCGCGGGTCGCGCATTGGTCACGCGCGCGATGTGGAAACCGAGCCCGGTCTGGAACGGCGGGGATGTTTGGCCGACGCGCAGTTTCGATATCGGCTGGAAGAAATCTGGCGGCATGCGCCAAAACGAAAACCAGCCCAGATCGCCTCCTTTGCTCTTGGTCGCCTCATCCTCCGAGGCCTCCGCGACGAGTTGCGAGAAATCTTCGCCTTTCGTTAGGCGATCGGCCAGCGATTGAATGAGCAACCGCTTTTCTTCGATCAGTTCGTCCGGCCAACCGCCTGGCGCGGCCACGAAAAGATGGCTCGCCTGGATACGTTGCGGCTGCGCGAATTCATCCTGGTGCGCCGCGAAGTAACGTTCGCTCGCCGCCTCATCCGCTCGCAAATCACCAGCGGTTCGCTTTTCCAAAAATTTCCGCGCCGCCAGAGCGTAGCGCAGTTTGCCGCGCAGGGTATTTTCCGAAAGTCCGCTTTTGTCGAGTGCGTCGGTCCAGCGGCTTTGATCGGCAAATTGAAAATAGAGAAGATCGAACTGGCGTTGCACCTCCGTCGCCACGAGGCGCTGCTCCGCTGAGAGCGCGCGCAAATTTTCCTCCGCCACCAACCGGTGCACCACGCTCGCCCGATCGGGAAGTTGCGCCCCGCGCGCCGAATCGTAGGCCAGTTCCGCATCCGCATCCGCGGCATAAAAACCGGTTCCATTTACGAGCGCCGTCAGCTTCCCGCGACCGGAAAAGCGCCCGGCCAAATCACGCGCCAAAGGCAGACGCACCGCCCAAATCCCCGCCCCGATTCCGGCCGCCAGCGCGATCAAAGTCAGCAGGATAAAATTGGGAATGCGCATCACTTGAAGGCGAAGTTTGCCAGATAGAAGAGTGTCACCGCGCCCATCGTCTGCAAGCTTTCGGCGCTCAACTTATCCATCGTATCGGTGGAAGTGTGCCAGGGCGGATAATCGAAATCGATCAGGTCGATCGTGGGAATTCCGGCCGCGTTGAGCGGCGTGTGATCATCGGTGATGCCGCCCTCGGCATAGGTAAACTTGTCGCGCACTTTTAGCGCTTCGGCGGAAGCGAAAATGTCGCGGGTGAGTTCCTGCGGCGAATCGGGCGAGAGCGTGATGGTAAGGTTGCGGTCGCCCACCATATCGAGCAAAATCCCGCCGCGAAAATCGGCGGCGCGTTTCTCCGCGACCAACTGCTTTGCAAAATAGCGGCTGCCGTAGAGGCCATCGGTCTCAGTGAAATTGATGTAGGCTTCCTCGCCATCGAAAAAGACGAGCTCCGTACGCCTGGCCAACGCTGGATGACCGCTGAGGACGCGCGCAATTTCGAGCAAGGCACCGGTGCTCGAGCCGCCATCGTTCGCGCCCATAAATCGGATCGAGGCAAAAGTCTTTGTGTCGTAATGCGAACAGAGCAGAAACAACTTCCCCTTCTCTTCCGCGTCGCCGAATCGCGCGATCAGATTGACGAACCGAACCGGACCGCCCGGCGTTGCGTCGGTAAATTCCTGGCGGCGCACTTCCCAGCCAAACTGTTGCAACTGCCCTTCCAGATAAGCGCGCGTTTGCTCGATGGCCGGTGAGGCGGGCGGTCGCGGGCCGAAGTCGACCAGGTGTTGGACCTGCGCGAGCGCTTTAGCGCCCGAAAACTCAAGCCATGGTTGACCAGTTTCCGGCGGCGCCGCCCGGCAACCTGCCAACGCGAACGTCCCACAAAAGAGCAAACCGGCGAGACGGTTCACGATTCGTTCGTCGTAAAACCGATGAGAGAAAGGATGCGTTCGAGATCGTCGTTTCCGTAATATTCGATCTCGAGGCGCCCTTTTTTTTCGCCGTGGTGGATGACAACGTGCGTTCCGAGATGCTGTTGCAATCGATTCTGCAAGTCGTTGATCGCAGCCGAAGCCGTCCCGGCGCCGCTGCGCCGGCGCCGGCGAGTTTTGACGCTGCCGAGTTGGCGCGCGACGAGGCGTTCGGTCGCCCGCACCGTCGCGCTGCGGCGCAAGACCGTTTCGGCGACGTAGAGCTGGTCCTCCGCCGATTTCAAGGAGAGCAAAACTTTGGCGTGACCGACGGTGAGCAGATCCTGCATCAACCACGTTTGCAATTGCGGATGGAGCTCCAGCAAACGCATGGCGTTGGCGACCGCGGCGCGGCTACGGCCAACCCTTTGGGCAATGTCTTCCTGGCGCATCTGAAATTCAGTGGCCAGCCGCGCGTAAGCTTGCGCTTCTTCGATCGGATTGAGATCGGCGCGCTGCAAGTTCTCGATGAGAGAAAGCTCGATGACTTCGTGATCTGTCGCGGTCCGGACGAGAATCGGCACTTCCGTGAGACCGACTTCATGGGCGGCGCGCCAGCGGCGTTCGCCGGCGATCAATTCATTGCGGCCATCGACGCGGCGGACGATGAGCGGCTGAATGATGCCGTGCTCGCGGATGGAATCGACCAGTTCACGCAGGGCTTTGGGCTCGAATTCCTTGCGCGGTTGCAGCGGGCTCGGCACGACGCTGTCGAGCGCGGCTTGCTGAATTTTCTCGCCGGTTTCCGGCTCAGGCTGCAGACGCGCAGGCCGTGCGGTGATGAGGGCGCCGAGACCTTTACCGAGAGCCGATTTCGCCATGCGCGCAGGCTATCGGAGCGCTTCGGTAAACGCAAACGGCGAGTCGTGCGTTGCGCAAGGAAACGGCCGCCGCTAGCATGCGCCCCAATCATGGCCGCCGATTCCACCGTTTTCACCCTCGGGCATTCTCCCGATCCCGATGACGCTTTCATGTTTTACGCGATGGCGGAAAACAAGATCGATCTGCGCGGTTACCGCTTCGAGCATCAGTTGGAAGATATCCAGACGCTCAACGAACGCGCGCTCCGCGGTGAGCTGCACATTTCGGCCATTTCCATCCATGCCTACGCGTTTGTGAGCGAGCGCTACGCCTTACTGCCGTGCGGCGCGAGCATGGGCGACGGCTACGGGCCGATGGTGGTGGCGACCAAGACGAGCGGACTGAGCGCCGCGCCTAACGACTCCGAGATTCGGAAATGGCTGGCGGGACGCAAAATCGCCGTGCCCGGAAAAATGACGAGCGCGTATCTGGCCTTGCAGATTTACCTCGGCGAATTTGAGCACGTGGTCGTTCCGTTCGACCAAATTTTCGATTACGTGCAACGCGGCGAAGCCGACGCCGGGCTCATCATTCACGAAGGCCAATTGACCTACGCCAGCGCCGGTTTTCGCAAGGTGATCGACCTGGGCGAATGGTGGAAACGCGAGCGCGAGCTGCCGTTACCGCTCGGCGGAAACGTGCTGCGCAAAGATATTGCGCCAGCCGTCCGCCGCGATTTGCTCGCCATCATGCGCGAGAGCATCGATTACGGTCTCGCGCATCGAGCGGCGGCGGTCGAGCACTCGATGCCCTACGCGCGCGACATGGATGCAGCGCTGGCCAGCCGGTTCATCGGCATGTACGTGAACGATTACACGCGGGACTACGGCGAAAAGGGGCGGCGGGCCATTCGCGAATTTCTCGCCGAAGCGGCGGAGAAGGGTTACCTACGCCAGACGGTCGAACTCGAGTTCGTCGAGTAAACGAGCGGAATACACGCTCGTCCGTCTTACTTTTTCTCTGTTGATGCTTTTTGCGTCACGAAGGTCTTGGCGCGCTCAAATTCCTTTTGGAACCCGTTCGTAAAATCGTGCGCGCCGTACTCGAAGAGAACGACGAAGCAAAACGTGAAAAAAATGAAGAGGACGATCCAAAAAAGCCCACGAATCACGGACATGCCGCGGAGTTTAACGCAACGTGCCCGGCAGTCAACGAACGGAATGGCAGGAGCAAGGGAGAATGGATGACAAGACGGTTCGCCGTCCCTCAGCTTCCCGATTCGGAGATTAGCTGACAGCTCCGGCTGCCATGCAGGTCAAATTACTTGCGACGATCCGAGGGCGCGCCTATATCAAACGCTCGCAAGCGCGACGGGTAGGTTCCGGAGTGGCCAAACGGGGCAGACTGTAAATCTGCTGGCTTACGCCTTCGCTGGTTCGAATCCAGCCCTGCCCACTCCCTCCGCGTCGCTATTTCTTCCGGCCGCCCGGCTTTGATCGCGCCGTTTTGGTGGCGCGTTTCGCCGCTTTCGCCGGCCGCGTCCTGCCATTTTTTTGGGACTTTGGGGGCGCGTCCTTTTTCGCCGTCTTCCCTTTCTTGGCGGCGGCACGCTTTCCTATGATCGCTCCGATAACGCCGCCCACCACGGCTCCGACCGGCCCGACCATGCTTCCCAAAACCGCGCCAGTGGCCGCGGCCGCCGCCTCTTTCGAGATGGCCGGCACTTTGAGGGCGCTACTCGCCTTTGCTCGCTTGCCTTTAACTGAAGTGATTTTCTCTGCCATGCATTGCTCCTACGTTGTTAGGTTTTCTCCTCAAACAAAAAGGCGCCGAACTTTCGTCAGGCGCCTTTCGCAAATTTTCTTTCGTGATTTAACGACCGCGTCGCTGGCCACCACCACCATCCCGGCGGCCACCGCCACCACCGCCGTAGCCTCCGCCGCCACCACCGCCGCCGTAGCCGCCACCACCGCCGCCGCCGCCGTAGCCACGGCCGCCGCCTCCACCACCACCGCCTCCAGGCGGACGGGCTTCACGCGGACGCGCTTCGTTGACCGTCAACGGACGGCCTTCGACGGTTTTGCCGTTGTATTCGGTGATCGCCTTTTGCGCGTCGGGCTCTGCCGTCATGGTGACGAAAGCAAAGCCGCGCGACTTCCCTGTGAATTTATCCTGCATGAGGGCGACCTCTTGCACGGGGCCAATTTGAGCGAAAAGATCCTGAAGATCGGTCTCGGTCGTGTTGAAGGAAAGATTTCCAACGTATAATTTAGTTCCCATCTGAGTTAACTGTGGAAAACGCCGCCAGGTCTCTGTTCCCGCTCATCGGATTTCAAATCGCCACTGAAAAACTCAACTGACAATCCACCAAGGCCCCAACCTTTCGTTTCCTTTTCGGCCTGATCATTAGAGCCCTTTACTTCTAAAAGCAAATGGAATCAGGCGACTCAAATCGGCCCATTTCGGGGGCCAAAATTCCCGGCGAAAAACGGCCATATTTCCCTCAGCGGGTGGCAGTCGTCGCCGCAGGAATTATCAGCCCGCTGGGGTTTGGCTTGGGCGAAACCCTGGCCGCTTTGCGCGAGGGGCGCGATTGCGTGGCACCGGTCACACAGTTCCCGGTCGAGCAATGCCGCTGCCAGAGCGCCGGGCAGGTGGCGGACGAACGTCTCGCCCAAGTAAACGCGAGCCGGTTGCGGCGACCAGACCGATTGCATCGCGCCGCGCGCATGATGATCTACGCGATGGGAGAAGCGCTTGCGCAATCGCCCGATCTCGCGCCCGACCTTTCGATCTTTGGGACAACCAGCGGCGGCATGACTTTCGGTGAAGCTTATTATCGCTCGCTTCACGAACGCCACCCGACGATCGGCACGCCATCGTGGCTGGCAAACTATCCGCCGCAAAAACCAATCCTCGATGCGCACGAAGCGTTTGGTTTAGACACGCCCTGCCAGGTCATCGCCAATGCCTGCGCCTCCGGCACCAACGCGTTGGGCCATGCGTTCGAGTGCGTGCGCTCGGGCCGCTACAAACGCGTGCTCACCGGCGGCTACGACGCCCTTTCAGAATTGGTCTTCGTCGGCTTCGATTCTCTCCAGGCTTCCACGCCGGAAAAATGCCGGCCCTTCGATCGCGCGCGTTCCGGTCTGGTGCTGGGCGAAGGCGCGGCCGTGCTCGCTTTGGAGAATTTTGCCTCCGCGCAAGAACGGGGTGCGCATATCCTGGCGGAAATCGTTGGCTATGGAATCTCAACCGATAATCATCACCTCACCCGGCCGCATCCCTCTGGGATCGGGCCGCGGCAGGCGATGGAGCGCGCGCTGGCCAGCGCGGCGTTGCCCGCCACCGCCATCGATTACATCAACGCCCACGGCACAGCCACGCCGTTCAACGACGCCGCGGAAGGAAAGGCGATCGTCGAGTTGTTCGGCCGCGTGCCGGTCAGCTCGACGAAGAGCATGATGGGCCACTCGTTAGGCGCAGCCGGCGCGATCGAGGCCGTCATCAGCCTGCTCGCTTTGCAGGACCAATTTTTGCCGCCGAACCTAAACTTCCGCGAGAGCGACGCGGAGTTGCCGCTGGAGATCGTCGCAAACGAAGCGCGACCTGCGCGCATCCGCACCGTGCTTTCCAATTCATTCGGCTTCGGCGGCACCAATGCCTCCATCATCCTGCAGCACGCGCCGGCATGAGTCTCTTCGTGCGCGGCATGGGGTGGGTCACTCCCCTCGGCACGAATGTTTCGACGGTCTGGCGTAAACTCCTGTGCGGAACGGAAGCGCCCGCCGTGAAGGTGGAAAGCCATCTCGGGCTTCGGGATTACCAGGCCTTTCGCGTGGAGGAAACGCCCGCTGCGCATCCGCGCCTCCGCCGTTCCAGCAACATATCGCGCTTCGCCGTGGCGGCTGGTCTAGCCGCTCTCGCCGATGCCGGGATCGATCCCACTGCGGAAGCCGATCGCATCGCTCTCATCTTTGCCACCGCCAATGGCGGCGTCATTTACACAAAACGTTTCTATCACGACATCGTGACGGGCGGAGCGCGCCAGGCCAGTCCGCTCCTTTTTCCGGAAACCGTTTTTAACGCACCGGCCAGCCATCTCGCGGCCATCATGGGAATCAATGGCGCCAGTTACACGCTCGTCGGCGACGGCGCCGTCGGTTTGCTCGCGCTCAAAATGGCGGAAGACCTGATGCGGGCCGAAGCACTCGACCATTGTCTGGTGGTAGCGGCCGAAGAAGTCGATTGGCTTCTCTGCGACGCCTATCGCAAATGGCGATTGCTGCGAGACGCGCCACCTTTGGAAATCCTCCACCAACCGCCGCGCGGGATGATTCTGAGCGAAGGCGCAGGCGCTCTTCTCCTCAGCCGGTCGGGAAAGATCGCGCTCGAACAAATCAGCGCCGGCGGAAATTATTGGTCGCGCGACAAAGCAGCAGCCTTGCTTTCAAAAATCCTCGAAGAACTGGGAGGAGAAAAAGCCGATCTGCTCGTCAGCAGCGCCAACGGCACCTTCATTGATGCGGCCGAACAAAAAGCAGCCCACGCGAGTGCGCTGCCGATCTATTCGCCCAAGCCCGCTCTAGGCGAAGCAGTCTCCGCGGGCGGGCTCTGGCAGGTGATCATCGCCGCGCAGGCTCTGCAGTCGCAGCAACTCCCGCCGCAACTGCACGATGGGTCGCAACATGAAAGCCCGCTTCCTCTTGCCCGCGCACAGCGCGCTCTGGTTCTCACCTGCGGATTGAACGAACAGGCAGCCGGTTTGCGACTCGGTCTGGCGGGATGATCGCGCCCTTTTCCACCCACGCACCTCGCTTCCCGGCCGGGGCTGGGTTTTTGCCTTTGCAACGGAGAGCCCGTCCGCTAACTTCGGCGACCGCCATGCGCAAGCTGCTCGTGCTGACTTTTTTGATGTGGTCGGCCGCCGGCGTGGTCGTCTTCGCGCAGGAGCCGACGCCGTTTCCTTCGAACCCCGAGGAACCGGCCACGTCCACGTCTTCGCTCAGTTCGCTCCCCATCGAGATCAACGCCAGCGGGAAAACCAACTACGAAAACGGCGTCGCCACCGCGCAGGATGACGTGGCCATTCACGTGGGCGACACCGACATTTACGCCGATCGCGCCCGCTACGACAGCCACACCCACGAGGTGGAAGTCGACGGCAACGTCCGCATTTATCGCGGCATCCATCTCTACATCGGCAATCACGGCGTCTACAACGTGGAGACCAAACAAATTCAGGCCGCTAACATGCGCGGCTCCTATCCGCCCTACTTCGTCTCCGCCGACAAGATTTCCGTCGTCTCCGATAGCGAAACGATTGTCGAAAACGGCACCTTCACCACCGACGACTCCGAGAATCCCAGTTTCCATCTGCGCGCCAAAAAAGTGCGCATTTATGAAAACGATCGCGTCGTCTTTCAAAACGTCGCCTTTTACATCGGCAAAGTTCCCGTTTTTTGGTGGCCCTACCTTTACCAATCCCTCGACGACGCCTTCAGCTTTTCCATTTCGCCCGCGTATTTGAGTTCCTGGGGCCCGTCACTTCTCACGCAAGTCACCTTCCCGATCACCAAGGAAATTCACGGTCGCGTGCGTTTCGATTACCGGGCGCGCCGCGGCGAAGCGCTCGGGTTCGAGACCGAGATCAAACACGGGACCAACAAGGACAACCTCGCCAGCCTGCGCACCTACTATCTCCAGGATCAGAATCCGCTCCTCAATCGCACCAACCTGCCGCGCGGCACCATCGGCACCGCGCGCTACCGCCTGACTCTGCAGGATCGCACCTACTTTACCGATGACCTCTACGCCACGGTCAACATAACCAAGTTGAGCGACGCCTTCCTCTTGCAGGATTTTTATCAGAACGAATTCCGCTACGATCCGAAGCCGGACAATATTATTGCCCTAACGAAATCCAATCCCTTTTACACAATCACCGCTCTTGGCCGCTTTCAGGCCAACGCCTTTTTCGATACGACCGAACGTTTCCCCGAAGTCGCTCTCGACATCAAGCGGCACGCGCTCTTTGGCAGTCCGATCTTCTACGAGGGCGAGACGAGTATCGGCGACCTCTATCGCAACTTTGCCAGCGCCTCCCCCTATACCGATTACGGCTCATTTCGGGCCGATACCTTTCATCAACTTCTTTATCCAAATACCTACTTCGGCTGGCTGTCGCTTGTGCCGCGGGTTGGTTTCCGCGCCACCTACTACGATCAGAGCCGTGATGTGAGCAAGACAGTTCTCACGCCGTCGAACGGCAACCCGTATCTCCCGGACTTTATCGCGCCGAATCTTCGTTATCCGGTGGTCGATGGAGGAGATGTCCTGCGCACCGTTTTCAACGCCGGCATGGAAGGCTCCTTCAAGGTCTCCCGCGTTTGGGAAAATGTGCAAAGCCGTGCCCTTGGTCTGGATGGATTGCGCCATATCATCCAGCCCTTCTTCAACTTTTCCTATGTCGCGGATAACACGGATCCCACTGCCATCCTCCAGTTCGATCGCTTCCAGCCCTCCACCAAGCTGGCGCCGGTCGACTTCCCTCAATTCACTTCCATCGATTCGATCGATAACTGGACCGTCGCTCGCGTCGGCGTGCGCAACACCCTGCAAACGCGGCGCGATGACCTGACCGTGAGCTGGATGGATCTAGAGACTTATGTCGACGTGAACATCGACAACCCGTTCGACAAAACGGACTACTCAAATCTCTTCAACACCTTCCACTTCCAACCGGTGCCTTGGGCGCAACTGGCAGTCACCTCACAATTCCCCGCTTTCGACAAAGGCTTTACCGAAGTGAACACCCGCGTGATTTTCCAACCGGTTTCCAATTTCCAGTTTTCCGTCGGTCACCGCTACCTCAACAACAATCCGTTCTTCCTCGACAGCAGTCTCTACACGGTAGGCGCCTATTATCGGATCAGCGATAACTGGGGCGTCAGCGCCCTGGAACAATACGAAGCCGAGACCGGCCTGGTCGAGTCGCAGCGCTACTCCGTCTATCGCGATCTGAGCAGTTGGGTTGCCTCGGTCGGCGCCATCATTCGTAATAACGGCAGCGTCAAAGAATACGGTGTTCTCCTTACCTTTACCCTCAAGGCGTTCCCGAAATTCAGCTTCGACTTCAATTTCGATCCTTCGGGCACAGGCGACACGACGAATCAGTAAACGCGCGGGGCGGCGTTTGCTTTTTAGCAATTTTACTCGTTTGGTTGCGCCCTGCGCTTTTGGCAGCGCAGTTATTTGCTTATGGATTTGTCCATCATCGGTTCCGGTTATGTCGGCCTTGTCACAGGCGCCTGCTTTGCCGACGTCGGTCACAACGTCATCTGCGTCGATAACGACCCAAAAAAAATCGAAGCTTTGCGGGCGGGCAAAATCCCGATTTACGAGCCCGGCCTCGAGGACGTCATTCATCGCAACGTCTCCGCCAAACGTCTCCGCTTCACCGGCAGCATCGAAGACGGCGTCGATAATTCGCAGATCGTCTTCATCGCCGTGCCCACGCCGCAACAGCCGGATGGGAGCGTCGATCTCAGCTTCATCGAACAGGTCGCGCGCGAAATCGCGGGCGTGCTGAAGGATTACCGCGTCATCGTCGATAAAAGTACCGTCCCGGTGAAGACCGGCGAGAAAGTGGCCGAGTCGATCAAACGCTACAATCGCCACGGCGCGAAGTTCGATGTCGTCAGCAATCCCGAGTTCCTGCGCGAAGGCTGCGCCGTCGGCGATTTGATGAAGCCCGACCGCATCGTCATCGGCGCGCAAAGCGATCACGCCATCGACTTGATGAAGAAAGTCTACGAGCCGTTCATGGCGCCGATCCTCGTCACCGATATCAACAGTGCCGAGCTCATCAAACACGCCGCCAATTCCTTTCTCGCGCTCAAGATTTCCTACATCAATGCCGTCTCCGCTATTTGCGAAGCGAGCGGCGCCGATGTCGAAAAAGTCGCGGACGGCATCGGCATGGATCGCCGTATCGGCCGCAACTTCCTCAACGCCGGCATCGGTTACGGCGGCTCCTGCTTCCCGAAAGACATCGCCGCCTTTATCACCATCAGCGAACAGCTCGGCGTGCCCTTCACGCTGCTCAAAGAAGTGCAGCGCATCAACGCCACCCAGAAAGATCGCTTCCTCAAAGCGCTCCGCGAAACGCTCTGGGTTTTGCGCGACAAAAAAATCGCCGTCTGGGGTCTCACCTTTAAGCCCGATACCGACGACATTCGTTCCTCCGTCGCCATCGATCTCATCGTGGACATGATCAAAGAAGGCGCGCACATCACCGTTTACGATCCAAAAGGCGAACGGGCGCGCGATTTGGAATCGATGAAGAAGGCGACCTTCGCGTCTTCGGCGCTGGAAGCAGTCGACGGCGTCGAGGCGCTCGTCGTGGCCACGGAATGGCCGGAGTTTGCCCAAGTCGATTTGGGGGAAGTAAAAAAACGCATGACCACGCCGATGGTTTTCGACGGCCGAAATTTGTTCGATCCCGAGACGATGGCGAAACTCGGCTTCCACTACCATTCGATCGGTCGCAAAACGGTCAAGCCGCAGTAGCCTCTGCCCATGCCGCCAATGTCGGCTCGCAGCCTGGCCTCCGCCGCGCTCCAGGAATGGCAGACGAGCGAGCGCTTCGCCGATTCGATCATACAGGATTTGCTCGAGCGAAACGCGCTCAGCTCTCCAGACCGCGCTTTTGCGCGCGAACTTTTCTACGGCGTTCTGCGCAACCTGAGCCTGCTCGATTTTTGGATCGATATCCTGCGCGACGGCAAACTCGACGCTGGCTCGCGCGATCTGCTGCGCCTCGGGCTTTACCAGCTTTTTATCCTGCGCACGCCCGGCCACGCCGCCATTTACGAGACCGTGCATCTGGCCCACACGCGACAGCGCGGTCTCATCAACGCCGTCTTGCGCGCCGCCCAGCGCCAGCACCATTCGTTAGGCGAAAAAGCGGCCGACGCAACGCCTGCCGTGCGTCTTTCCCATCCGGAGTTTTTGGTCGAACGCTGGACGAAACAATTCGGAAGCGAGACCGCCATCGATCTTTGCCAGTGGAATAATCGCCCCGCGCCGATTTATGCGCGGATCAACGAGCTCAAGACTTCGCGCCGCGATTTTCTGGAGCAATTTTCTGACGCTCGTCCCCTTCCGAGCGACGAAGAATTCGTCGAGTTCGATCACCTTCCGCGGGAAGCTCTCGAAGGCGGCTTTTGCTACATTCAAGATCCAGGCACTGGCCTGGCGGTTCGGCTCCTCGATCCACAACCCGACGAAACCATTCTCGATGCCTGTGCCGCGCCGGGCGGCAAAACCGGCCTGATCGCCCAGCGAATGCAAAATCACGGAACTATTCGGGCGAGCGACCGCGATGCCGCGCGCCTGGAGCGGCTCACCGAAAACATGCGCAATCTCGGCGTCACCATCGCGTCGACCAGCCAGCATGATTGGATCACGGGAGACGACGACCAACGCTTCGATCGCATCCTGCTCGACGCACCGTGCAGCAACACCGGCGTCATGCGCCGGCGCATCGACGTTCGCTGGCGCTTGCAGCCCGCCGACTTTCCGCGCATGCAACGGCAGCAAATCGCCCTGGCGCATGCGCTCATTCCATCGCTCAAACCCGGCGGCGTTTTTGTTTACAGCACCTGCAGTCTTGAACCGGAGGAAAACGAAGAGGTGGCGGCGCAAATCGCGGCGGAGTTCCCGGCGCTGCAATTGATCGAGCAGGCCGCGATCACGCCGTTCCGCGAAGGATTCGATGGTGCTTTCGCCGCGCGTTTCGAAAACGTTCGTTAGGGAAATTTCGCGCGGGTTGCATCCGCGGCGACGAATGGAACCGTTGTTATTCTATGCACGACGCTCGTTTCGATAAGCTGGCCAAACTACTCGTCGAATATTCGACGCAATTAAAACGTAACGAGAATGTGCTCATCGAAGGCTTCGATGTGCCGGACGAAATGGTGATTGCCCTCGTGCGAGCGGCGCGTAAAGCAGGCGCCAATCCTTTCGTGCAAATCCAGCGCGCGCGCGTCAATCGCGAATTCGCCCTCGGCGTCACGGATCAGCAACTTGGTCTTCTGGCCAACCAGGAACTGGCGCGCATGAAAAAGATGGACGCCTACATTGCGGTGCGCGGCAGCCATAACATCACCGAGCTTTCCGACGTTCCCGCAGCCCAGATGAAATTGCTGGCCAAAAAAATGCGACCGGTGACCGATCAGCGCGTCAAGAAAACCAAGTGGGTCGTGTTGCGCTGGCCGACGGCGTCGATGGCGCAGCTCGCCGGCATGAGCACGAAAGCGTTCGAAGATTTCTATTTCGACGTCTGCACGCTCGATTACAAAAAATTGCAGCCCGGCATGAAAGCACTCAAGGCGCTGATGGAAAAAACCGATCGCGTCGAGATCAAGGGGCCGGGCACGGACCTGCGTTTCAGCATCAAGGGCATCTCGGCCATCATCTGTGGCGGCGATCGCAATATTCCGGACGGCGAAGTTTTTAGCTGCCCAATCAAAGACTCCGTGCAAGGCCATGTCACTTTCAACGCGCCGACCATTTATCAGAGCATCGCGTTCGATAACATCCGGCTGGAATTCCGGGAGGGGAAAATCGTGAAAGCGACGGGAAACCAGACGCAGAAGCTGAACAAGATTCTCGATTCCGATCCGGGCGCGCGCTACATCGGCGAATTTTCGCTTGGCTTTAATCCGCGCGTTCTCGAACCGATGCGCGACATCCTCTTCGATGAAAAGATCGCGGGCTCATTTCACTTCACGCCCGGGCAGGCTTACGAAGAGGCCGATAATGGCAACCGCAGCCAGGTCCATTGGGACATGGTCTGCATCCAGCGGCCGGACTACGGCGGCGGTGAAATTTATTTCGACGGCAAACTGATTCGCCGCGACGGCAAATTTCTCCCGAAGTCGCTGCGCTCCCTCAATCGCCCAGGCAAGTCGAAGCGGTAGCCCTCCACGTCGTGGCGAGCCCGCGCTCGTGCGTTCAGGACATGCAGATATCCGCCCGCGCAGAGCGACATTAATAACCCCACCACAGCTCGCCTAACGACTACGGCGTGCTCGCGGCCGTAACACAGGCTTCCAGCCTGTCAGGTCGCGCGGGCTTCCAGCCCGCGCATCTGCCGGAGTGCAGGCAGGATGCCCGCACGACCTGACAATGATGGCTGTGTTACGACTTTTCGAACAGCTTCCTACGCGCGCGCGGCGCTTTTCCGACGCCGCGAAAACGCTGCCAAGCCGAGCCCCGCGATGCCAAAGAGCGCAAACGTCGACGGTTCCGGAACAGCCTGATAGGTGATCGAACCGGTCAGACCGCGCGAACTAAAGAAACTTCCGCCTGGCGTGAAGGGCATGGTTCGCGAGTCACCCGTATCGAGGGTAAGCATTCCATCGCTAAAGTGCTGGATCGGCGGGGTGCCCGTCCCGAAATAACTTGGCCCCGCGCCGCTAAAGACAATCGCGATGCCCATTATCTGGCCCATGGCGATATTGAAATCGGGTAGGTCGATCTCCATCGAGATGCCGCCGCTGGTCGCGCCTTGGGTCACGCTCGCCGAGCCAAGATCGGTCCAACCCGCAGGCGAGCTGCCGGGGCCCATATTAACGGGACCACCAAGACCGCTGCCCATCCGAGTGAAGATTTCGATGCTAAACGTGGCGCCAGCAGAGGCCGAGCTGGCTGTCGTCATACCGGTAATTGTGAGCGGGCCGCTTGTGGCGCTGAGATCGAAAAAGATTCCCCAGCCGGAGGAGCCACCGTTGTTGGTAGTGGGGTTGGCCTGCAAGATTTCCGCTGATAGCGGTGCGGCAGATAAAGCAGCCGCGAGAAGGACGATGGCGATTCGTAACAAAATGATATTCTCCCTGTGAAGGTTTTTATTTTCTGAATTTAGAAGGATATCACGCTCGGAGCGCAAGAAAAAAATGAAAAAAATTACGCAGTGCTAATTCCGAAGCCGAGGCGTTTCACGCAAACGGCTCTACATCGCAAGGCAAGCTCAGCCTGTGCGTCGGCCTTCTGGGATCGCTGCGATGCGAAACAAATCAGCCGCGCACCGAAATGCGCGGCTGTTGCAGATTCTTTCTCGCGAGCCGGATCAGGCGCGACGCGGCGCCGAACCGCCGGGAGTGAGCTGGATCAAACCGATCTCGCCGTTCCCGCCGGCTTGCACGTTTCCGATTTCGAAAACAGGAGCTCCTTCAATCGAGCTCGGGCCGGCCCCGGGCAGTTGGACCGAGACGTTCCGCGAAGTCGCGTTCAACACGATGGAAGCGATTTCGAACGAGGGCGAGAATTCCACCGTCGCGATGGTAAAGCCCGCGGTCATGTGGACGGAAGCTTTGCCCTGCTGCGAAGGCGTGAGCTGCACTGGCGAGTTTTCCGACCCGGACAATTGCACGCCGGTGATGGTGAACGCGGATGAAGTCACGACGCCGGGCTTTTGCTGCTGCGACGGGGTAAGGCGAATGGTTCCGAGCGAGTTGCCGGACGGTTGCACGGTGGCGACTTCGAACGTGACCTGCAAGTTCATGGCCGGTTGCGGCTGCTGCGACGGCGCGAGACGCATCATAACGACGCGCGAAGTGGGCTTTAGCTGCAAAGCGCCCATTTTGAAGGAAGGCGTCAACTGCAACGCGGCGATCTCGCAGGAGAAAGTCAATTGGACCGCGGTCTGGTTGGCGCCGGCCGGGGCGGCCGGAGTGCCGGCGTTCGGAGCGGTTCGAATAACGGGTGATGGAGTCGGTTCAGGCATGGTGGGTTTGGTTGGCTGCTGGATAGAAGGTTGATCGGTCGTCACTGGGGAAGAAAACTTGGGTGGCTCGTGCGTCATGGACGGCGCGGCCGCTTTTGGCGGCGTGGCGGGACGCGCTTGTTCGGCACGCGCGGGAGCTGGCATTTGATAGGGGACGGGGCGGCCTTGCGCAATGGGTTCGGATTCTTGTTTGGTAGATTTTTCTCTCATCGCAAATTCGGATTCCAGGTCAGGCGCCGAAGTCGCAGAAACCTCGTGTTCCTGCGCGGCGGAAATAATAGTCTCGTGAGCTTTCGGGCTTTCTTCAACCCTGACTTCGCGAATCTCGCCGACCGCTTCAAAAGCGCCGTGCTCTTCGATTTTTTCCGGCGCATCGGCAACTTCTTCCACGACTGCCTGCTTCATCGCAGGCGCCGAGGCGCGGCGCGCAGAGCCCGCGATATCGCCCAAAATGGAATGGCCCGGTCGACCAGTGGGAATGGCGGCGCGGCGGACCGACGGCTCCGTCGCCTTCAATTGCACGGAACGCTGGGGCGGGCCGCCGGAAAAGCGAGTGCGTGAAGGAGCCTCGGCGTGATCGGCCAACTCGTCGTGATCGTCGGCCAAATCGAAGCTCGGTCCCGTCGCCGGGGTTGCGCGCCGGAAGAAAGCAGCCCCTGCGACGCTGCGGCGACGGATTTCCGGCACGATCACCCAAGCCAGTAATCCGATGCCGACCACCAGCAAACCGACGACCAGAAGCGTATGTGAATCGGTTACGCGGTAGAACATTTCGCCAAAGGTAGGTTGGGCGTATTCACGCACGCGGGCCGGCGCGAGCACGGTCGCTGGCGTCGCGGCCGCGGCCACAACGGCCGACGCTACCTTCGCTGCCGTCACGGGCTTCGCCGCAACTGGCGCGGTCTGAGATGCCTGAATTGGTTCACTGGCAGGAACGGCCTGGGCAACGACCGAAGGGCTGGGCACCGCGGTCGCGCCTTGTGAGTTCACCATTTCGACCGGGCTCGCCGCGGCCGCAGCAGCGGCGATCTTACCCTCGGACGTGGTGGCTTCCATGCCGGCAATAGTCGGACTGGCGCTTGGCGCGAGATTGAGCGTGGCAGCATTTTCGGCCGGCGCGGATCCAGGGATTGGGCTGGGCTCGATGAGCGGATTGCCGGCGGTGGGCGCGGCGGTTTCCCCTTGGGCGACCATGGTTTGCGAGGAAGCCGGTTGTTCGCCCGGGCCCGGCGCTTTAAGCCAGCCGGCATCGTAGAACGAATCCACAAAAACGAGGTTGAGCGGAAGCGAATAGATTTTTCGCGCCGAGCTGATCCAATCCTCGGCCTTGGCCGAATTATTGTGCTGAAATTCCCAAGCGGCCTGCGCGTAATAAAGCGCGGGCGTATCGCCGGTGAATTGGAATTGATCCATCATCTTCTGCGCGCGGCTGTCCTTGCCTTCGAGCAGGAGCGTCATGAAAATCTTGAATTTGATCAACTGGGCCGCCTGATTCTTGTCGCCGCCCGGAGTGGCTGCAAAGAGCTTTTCGAGACGATCGCGTGCCTTGCCGTATTCCTTCTGCTTGAACGGAACTTGCGCGAGATTGTAGAGCGCTTCGCGATATTTTGGATCGATCTTGAGGGCCTGCTGGAAGAGCTTTTCCGCTTCGTCGTACTTCTGCTGCTCCATCAAAATCTCGCCGCGCAGATTCATATGCGTCGACTCGTTAGGCGCGGACGCATCCGCGTCATCGAGCAATTGGAGAGCAGTCGTCAAATCCCGTTTCCGAAAAGCGTCTTCCGCCAGGCTCAGTTTGGTCTGGGCATAATTCTGCGCCCGGGCCGCCCGATCCGCCTCCGAGGTCAATTCCAGAGCCGCCCGTTCCTGGCCATCCTTCTTCGTCATCCAGCCGATCTCGTAGAGCGATTCCGCGAAAAGCTTGTTCAGTGCTGGTGAGAAGTTCTTCTCGGCGGCCGCGATCGCATCCTTCGCCGCTTTTTCGTCCTTCCGCTGAAAGGCCATCGCGGCATTCCCGTATTGCACCGCTGGCGTGCTGTTCGAGAGTTCAAACTTCGAAAGGAGCGAATCCACCATGTTCTCTTTTCCCTGGAGAATATAGGTCAGCAAAATCTTGTACTGGATCAGCTGAGTCGCTTCGCCTTGCAGTTCGGCGGAATTGGAAGCGAGCAGAGATTGAAAGCGAGTGCGGGCTTCCGTCCAATTTTTCTGAAGGAACGGAATCTCCGCGAGATTGAAACGCGCGTTCCAGAATTTCGGATCCAGTTCGACCGCACGATACAAAGCCGCCTCGGCTTTTTCGTAAAGGCTCTGCCGCATAAAAATAACGCCGCGGAGGTTTTGCGATTCAGCCAGGTCCGGCTGGCGCGCGTCGATGGCGTCGAGCTGTTGCAGGGCTTCGGGGAAATTGCTGGCGTCGAAGCTGCGGAACGCCTTGTCATACATCGATTCCAGCTCGGACTTCGTCGGCGACACATCGGTCGCGGCGAAGGAACTGAGAATAAGGACGGCAACGAGTGCCAATTTGGGCGTCTTCATGGGCAGAGGCATGAAAACCTCCCACCCCCCTCCTGACAAGTGAAAACTTTCTGAGCGCAGCTCTCGCGTTGCCGCCTTGGAAGTCGTTCTCAGCGATTAAGATTCGCGACCAGGCGCAGCCCTTCCAACGTGAGATTTGGGTGGACGAACCGAATGGCCGGGACGCGCGCGGCGATCAAGCGCGCATAACCGCCGGTCGCGATCACCTTGACCGGACCGCGCGGGAACTGCTCCGCTTTAATGCGCGCGATGATTTCCTGGACCAGCCCGCGATAACCAAAAACGGCGCCCGACATCATGGCGTCGTGCGTCGATCGGCCGATGGCGCGGCGAGGCTCGCGCAAGGTCAGCTTCGGCAGCAGTGCCGTGCGCTGATAAAGAAAGCTGGTCATCGCTTCCAAACCGGGCGCGATCACGCCGCCGATGTAAGCGCCTTGCCGCGACACGATATCGAAAGTCAGCGCCGTCCCGAAATCGACCACGATCGCCGGACAACCGTAAAGCTGCGCCGCGGCCGCTGCGTTCGCGAGGCGGTCCGCCCCGATCATTTTCGGCTGCGGATAATCCACCTCCACGCCGAGTTCGATCCGTGCGCTCAGCCAAAGAATCGGAGTTTTTCCAGCCGCTTTTTTCACCGCCGCATTGCGGGCCGGCACCACAGAGCAAACGACGAAGCGACCGACTTTTTTTCCGCGCAAAACCTTCCGCAATTTCGGCGCGGAAAGCTCCGTCGTGGGGATACGCGACGCGCGCCCGATGCGACGCCGCGTGGCGAAGGCAATCTTGGTGAACGAATTGCTGATATCGATCAGCAGATAATCTTGCGGACGTTTGGCGGAGCGAGCCATCGGGCGTTACCCCGACGCGCCTACATGTTCCGTCTGGCGGCGTCAAGCTTGCGACGCTCTGAGGCCGCGCGTAGCCTCGCGCTGTGAGGAATTTGGTTCATCGCCCCCGACGCCTGCGGCGTTCTCCTGGGCTGCGCAACCTCGTGCGCGAAACCAAACTAAGCGCCCACGATTTCGTCCTGCCGCTCTTCGTGAGCGAGAAACTGTCGGAACGTCGCGCCATTGCCAGCATGCCCGGCGTTTTCCAACTCGCCCCTTCCGAGGTGGCGGAGGAAGCGGCCCGCGCGCACGCACTCGGCTTGCAAGCTGTTCTTCTTTTCGGAATTCCGGCGGAGAAAAACGAGCAGGCCACTGCCGCCTACGCCGATGATGGCGTGGTGCAGGAGGCCGTGCGCGCGATCAAGACGAAGAATCCCGAGATCGTGGTCGTGACCGACGTTTGTCTCTGCGAATACATGAGCCACGGCCATTGCGGCGTGACCCAGCGCGACGGCGATCACTTCCATATTCTTAACGACGAATCAGTCGAGCTGCTCGTCCAAACCGCGGTCTCGCAGGCGAAAGCCGGCGCCGATCTGGTGGCGCCGAGCGACATGATGGATGGCCGCATCGGCGCCATTCGGAGCGCGCTCGACGCCGCGGGGTTCGATCAAACCGGCATCATGAGTTACGCGGCCAAGTTTGCGTCGGCTTTTTACGGACCGTTTCGGGAAGCGGCCGAAAGCCCGCCGCAGTTTGGCGATCGCCGTTCGTATCAAATGGATAGCGCAAACGCGGAGGAGGCGTTGCGCGAAGTTGCGCTCGATATCGACGAAGGCGCCGACATCATCATGGTCAAACCAGCGCTGCCCTATCTCGATATTCTCTGGCGCGTGCGCGAGCGTTTTGCCAAACCGACCGCCGTTTATCACGTGAGCGGCGAGTACGCCATGGTGAAGGCCGCCGCCGAAAAAGGCTGCTTTGCCGAACGAGATGCCGTGCTCGAAATCATGACTTCGCTCAAACGCGCCGGCGCCGACCTCATCGTGACCTATTGGGCGAAGGAAATGGCGGAATGGACGAAGTCGTAGCGCGCCCGCGCGGCGAGACCACTGCGCATCGCGAACTGAAACGGCTCGCTGTTTTTTGGGCGCAGGCACAGGGTTACACCGCCTCCGCGCTCGAGGTTGGTTTGCCGCAATGCCGTTACCGGGCCGATGCGGCAGCTTGTCGCCTAACGAGTGACGGCGCTTTGACGACCGCCGTTTTCGAATGCAAACAGGCGCGCTCCGATTTGCAGCGCGATAATCGCGGCACGATCGGCACCCGGCAACGGCTCGAAACGGTGCAGCGCCGGCGCGTCGTGATCGAAAAACATCTGCGCGTTCACTACCCCGCGCTGCGTCGCGGTGATTCACTCTTCTCTGAATTCGATTCGCATGACTTCGGCGCAATCGACCATCACAATTACCGGCGGGTGCTGCGCGAGGTGATCGCGTTGCAGCAGCAACTGCGCGGCGGCGTGAAATTCGAAAAGCTGGCTCACTATCATTGCGCCAATCTTTTCTTTCTGGTTTTGCCTAACGAGCTTTATCGAGCAGCCGAAGCGCCGCCTGGCTGGGGTATTTTGCTGGCGCAGGGCGAAACGCTTTCCCTTGTGCAGAGACCGGTTTGGCACGAGACGCAGCCCCGCCGGCAATTGCAATTCCTGCATCGGATCGCGCTGGCCGGAACGCGAAAAATGAACAAACAGCTCGGCATTACGTTCGAGGAAATCCTGTCGGCCCGCGGACGGGAAATTCCCTGACTGGAAAGAAACACGGTCATCCCGAGCGCAGCCGAGGGATCCCGAGGCGAAAGCTTTAAGGTCACTTCCTCGGGATCCCTCGACTACGCTCGGGATGACCGTTGTGCCGACGGTGCCCTCTAGGACGTCACTTCCTTTTGAACCAGCAAGTTGTGACCGGTCATCTCTTCTGGCTTGGGCAGGCCAAGGAGAAAAAGAAGCGTCGGCGCCACATCGGCCAGTTTGCCGTTTTCCACGCGAAAGTTCGCCGCGTCTTCGGCCACGTAAACGAGATGCACGAGATTGGTCGTGTGCGCTGTATTGGGCGAGCCATCGGCGTTGCGCATCTGCTCGCAGTTTCCGTGATCGGCGGTGATAAGCGCTTTCCCGCCTAACGAGATGAGTTTTTCGACAATGCGCGCCACGCTCGCATCGATTGTCTCGACTGCTTTGATCCCGGCCGGGACGACGCCGGTGTGGCCGACCATGTCTGGATTCGCGAAGTTGAGGATGATCAGGTCATAACTTTTCATCCGGCTCAAAACATCATCGGTGACCTGCATTGCGCTCATCTCCGGCTGGAGATCGTAGGTGGCCACCTTCGGCGAGGGAATGATCTTGCGATCTTCGCCGGCAAACGGTGTTTCGCCGCCGCCGTTAAAGAAATAGGTGACGTGCGGATACTTCTCCGTCTCGGCAATGCGCAATTGCTTCTTCCCGGCCGCGCTCACCACTTCGCCGAGGATTTTTTGCAACACGGCTGGCGCGAAGACAAACGGGACGCGGTAGCTGGCATCGTATTGCGTGAGCGTGACATAGTGGACTTGCGGCCACACTTCGCGTTCGAAGCCATCGAAATCCGCGAGGAGGAAAGCTTGGGAAAGTTGCCGGGCGCGATCGGCTCGGAAGTTAAAGAACAAAACCGCGTCCTCGTCGCGCACGCGTTGCTCGTTAGGCTGGGCAAAGATCAGCGCCGGCATGAATTCATCCGTCTTGCCGTTCGCGTAGTGCTCGCGCAGAGCAGCCGCCGGTGTCTTCGCAGAAATCTCGCCCCGGCCCAGGACAATCGCGTCCCACGCCGTCTTGGTGCGATCCCAGCGCCGATCGCGATCCATCGCGAAATAACGGCCCACCACCGTCATCACCCTCGCGCCATACTTTTCGAAAACGGGAGCGCAAATCTCGAGAATGTCTGCTCCACCGGTCGGCGACGCGTCGCGGCCATCAGTAAAGACATGCACGAAAATTTCTGCGACCCCCGCTTTGCTCGCGGCCTCGATGAGCGCGAGCAGATGTTTGTAATGGCTGTGCACCCCGCCATCGGAGACGAGGCCGAGAAGATGAAGTCGCTTCCGCTGGCAAGCAGCAAATGTTTCCTGGAGCACGGGATTGCGCGCCAGTTCGCCATCGGTGATCGCCTTGTTAATGCGGGTGAGATCCTGGTAAACGATGCGGCCGGCGCCCAGATTGAGGTGGCCAACTTCGGAGTTGCCCATCTGCCCCTCGGGCAGGCCCACGTCGAGCCCGCTCGCGCTCAACTTTTCCCATGGATATTTCGCATAAAGCTCTTCATGAAACGGCGTGTGCGCGAGCAGAGTGGCATCTCCATTTTCTTCGCGGCGGGCGCGGCCACCCGGATTGATTCCCCAACCGTCGCGAATGATGAGCATGACCGGTTTTCCCATGATGACAAAAGTTGCCGGGAAAGCAGAAGCGAAACAAGCGGTGTTTTCGTTGACAAGGTGAAGCGGGCGCACCTACATCGGCGGAATGAAACGGCGCAATCAACTGCTCGCGCTTTTCTGTCTGCTCGCCTTCGCTGGCCTCGGCGTTTTGTACTTCCGGCTTTGGGTCGTGCAAAAGCCGTTCGGCATCATTCTTTTTATCGGAGAAGGGTTGACCCCGGGGCGCCTCGCGGCGGCACGGAGTTTCGCCGCTGGAGCAGATGGGCATCTGGCCATGGACGGATTCGAGTCAAGCGCCTCCCTCATCAACTATTCGAATGACTTCGCCGCGCCCGACCAAGCCGCGGCCGCGACGGCTTTGGCCACCGGGGTGAAGGTCAATAACGGCTCGATCAACCTCGCCCCGAATGGAAAGACTTTGTCGAATCTCATCGACCTGGCGAGGGAAAGCGGCCGCGCCACCGGCCTTGTGACCGATGGCAGCCTAACGAGTGTGACGGCGGCCGCGTTCTATACCCACGGTCCAGCGCGAACCGATCGCAGAGATCTTGCGCTGGCTCTCGCGACCCAAAATAAATTGGATATCGCGCTCGGGGGCGGAGCCGCTGACTTTTTGCCCTTGTCCAAAAAGGGCCGGCGCGCGGACAGTCGTGATCTCTTGCTTGATCTCCGCCGCAACGGATTTGAAATCGCGCAAACGAAGGCGGAACTGGAGGCCGTGCCGCGCTGGCGCCGGCCGCGTTTGTTCGGCGTGTTTGGCAAAAACGAATTGAGCTATGCCGGCCAGGTGATGCCGGGCACGGAACGACCGAGCCTGGCCGACATGGTCCGGCGTGCGGTCGAACTGCTGCAATTCAATGCGAACGGATATTTTCTGGTGGTGGACGCCAGCTTGATGGGAAAGGCCGCCCGCGAAAATAATGGAGAGCGCACGCTCGGCGAAACGATTGAACTGGACCGGGCGATCGCTTTGGCGCGGACCTACGTCGGGCCCAAATCCACGATTCTGGTGAGCGGCGATTGCGGTATCGGCGGCCTAAGCCTCAACGGTTTCCCTTTTCGCAAGGACAGCGGCGTCGCGCTACTGGGCCTCAATTCCAGCGGATCGCCGTGGCTGACCTGGGCAACCGGTCCGAGAGGCCCAAAACGGGCCGGACCGGCGCCGGGCGAACAAATCACCCAAAATTTATCGCAGGTCCAGGAACCCGCCGCGGTCTTTATGCCTGATGCCTCCGTCACCGTGGAGGATGTGTTCGCCGCCGGCATTGGTCCGGGGGCCGGCGCGGTGCGAGGAGTGATGGACAACACAAAGGTGTTCGAGATTGTCCGCGACAATCTCTAGATTGGATCGCGAGCTGCCAGAGGAAACTTCCCCGGCACCATCCCTCCAACGCAAAAACCCGTCTTCCCTTGCGGAGAAGACGGGCTTCGCGAAACGGCTCAGGATTACGGGCTGGTCGGAACCACCTGAGGAATAAAGGTAAATGGCGGATGCTGCGGCAGGCTCGGCGGAGGACCTTCGCCGGGAGGAGGCGGCTCGGCTGGCGCTTCGGCAGGAATATCCTTGTTGTCGAGGATCGTTTTGCCGTCGCCGGCAGAGTCGTTGTAGTTCCCACTGTAGCGCTCGTCATTGGCAGCGATGATTTGGGAAGAATTGCGCGCGCCCCCGAAGGCAGCGATTTCCGCAACTGAGAATTCCGTATTGGGCGTGCCCGACGCATTCCATCTCACCATGACATAGCGGCCGGAAGTCGCCGGAAAATCGACGGAAGCGCGTCCCTCGCCCTCACCGTTGGCTACAGAGCCAACCGGCTTCAACCCACTGAGTGCCGCACTGCTGATCGTGGCTTGCTCAGGAAAATCGACCGCAGCGGTCGCAGCGGGAGTCTGCCCAGCCGGAGCTCCTTTTTGCAGAGCAGCCGCGTTCAATTGTTCACCCTCATGTTTCGCTTCGATGGGCAGCGAGTTGAGCACATAGAAGTCGACCGTGCCTTTCCGGCCGGAATAAATCGCCGACAACCGGCGGAGCGACGAAACCTTGCCCAAATCAACGATCGCCGTGGGAGTCTGGTCGGCGCCGGCGAAGGTATAAACGGTAGCCGGCTGATCATCGATCATACTGTTCGCGCTGCGCACTTCCGAACCTGAGCTCACATAGAGAGCACGCGCCCGCTCGTGAACGTCAGAGAGATTGGAAGTGATCAGAGCGAAGCTGTTGGATTTTTCCTCGAAGTTCACCTTGCGCGGGCGCGGCATCGTGAAATCGGAAACGGCTGCCGTGGAATAGAGACCAAAGCCGGCAATACGGCCAGGCTGTGATACGTCAAAGGTCAACCTCACGTATTTCGCTTCGGTGGGGCCGATCTTGGTTTTGACGCTGGGCGTTCCCAAGTCCTGCTTGCCAACCGTGCGCCATTGGGGGCTATCTGTTGGAAGCTGAGCGTTGGAAGTGGCAATGGTGACATTCCCCTGCGCGCCGTGATTCAGGAACCCCACGCTCTCGACGTTCTCGATGTTCGGGAGCGAGACGACGACCGAGGAGGTTCCTGCAGACAACGCATATCCCACCGTAGGATCCTCGCAGAGCAAAGCGGAGACCGCCTTGTTGTGATCCTCGGACATCGAACTGAGTTGCAGCTTTTCCGACGCCGGGACAGCAGCTGTTTCAATTTTCGCACCCAACGCATAGCGCGCCAGGTTCTCCGGATAGGAAGGTGCCTGTTCCACCGTCAGCGGCGGTACTTTTTCCAAGCTGAGATCGGCCGCCTGAAGTTGGAATGCTCCGCCAGTAAGGAGAAGCGTGCCGACGAAAAGGCTGCTGTATTTGGTCCGCTTTAGGGATGGTGTTCTCATAAATTCCATAGTTATTACAATTAGAGTAGGAAACTCCCTGTCATTTGGCAACAAATTTTTTCCTACGGCAAGAAAATCTTTTCATGGTCCACAGAAAAGGCGAAATCCCGGGAATCTCTCCCGGGATTAGCTTCGTCGCAGGACGGCGGAAGATCAACTGTCGCCCTTGACCCGTCACCCAGCCTGATCGGCCGGATGGCGAAGGCGATTAGCGCCTTAGTTCTTCGCGACGAGCGACGAGCTGACCACGCGGTATTTCTTGCTGCCCGAGAAAGCATAGAGCGGGATGTATTCGTTTGTGCTGAACTTCTCCACTCTGTACGCCGTCCAGTTGATGGTCGGATCGAGCAAGTAGGTGCCGTTCGGCGTCGTCCATTCGACCCAGGCGTGGGTCGAACGGCTGGAGGTGCTTTTTCTGCCGATGACCAACCGCACGTTTTGGGCGCCCGAGGCCTTCATTTTGCGATAGAGAGCAACGGCTTTTCCTTTGCAATCGGCGATCGGATCGGTCGCAACTTCCTGCGGAGTTTTCCAGACTTGGGAAAAGCCATACGGAATCGAACGCAGATTTCCGATCCATTCATTCACCAGCCTCACTGGCGGCGGAGACTTCTTGCTGGAAGAGCCACCTTGCAGATAGGGCTGGATACGGCTCATTTGCCGATCATATGGAGTTCGCTTAACGGACAGGAGCGAATCGGCAAATACCGAAGAAGTTGCCAAAGTGAGCAGGAAAGCCAACGCGATTCCGATTGATTTAGTAGGAGTAGCCATAAGTTTCATAATTATGATGACTACTAGAGCAATGCGTATGCCAGCCGCAGAATAGGGCGAGAAATGCGCGCCTTTTTGGAGTAACTACCTTGTGATAAGATAGTTGTATATGTGCTGGCGGCAGCGAACGGTGCCGCGGCATAGCAGCCGGCTCTTGGGGAGGCCTATTTTCCCCGCGTCTAGAATATCTTCCGGCCGACCGAGTTAACCTTCTCGACCGGAGCCTTCGTTAATCGGTAAACGCGAAAGCAATCGCGCCAGCCTGGTTACGCGCCCACCGGCTCTGGTATTTTTCTTGCCAAGGAGAAGCGCTTGCAGACTCTTCTAGAAGATCACGATTTCCGTTCATGGCCTCCAAACCCGCCAAAATGCCGAGACCTCCGAATTTGGTGGTGCTCTTGCCCGATCAGCAGCGGGCAGACACGGTGGCTCGCACCGGCCAAGCAACTGGATACGCGCCGAACCTCGATAGGCTTGCCTCTCAGTCGACCGTTTTCGAGCGTGTCTATGTCACACAGCCCGTCTGCTCTCCCTCTCGTTCCTCGCTCTTGAGCGGCACCTGGCCGCACGCCAACGGGGTCACGCGGAACAGCATCCCGCTGCCGCCACGCATTCGCGTTCTGCCGGAGCTCCTAAGCAAGGGTCATTACCAAACTGCTTATCTCGGGAAATGGCACTTGGGTCAGGAGAGAACCGCTCAGCGGGGGTTCGAAACGTGGGTTTCCACCGAGGGGCTGAGCGACTACCAGACTTTCCTGAGCACCGCGGGACTATGTGGCGACGAGCCGGACAGCACTTTTTCCCTCCTTGCCCAGAGCGAACTTCCGCTCGATCTCTCCAAACCTCGCTTTCTGGAGCGTGAGGCCTGTCGATTCCTCGACAAGCATCGGGGCGATCCCTTCATTCTTTTCGTCGCTTTCGCCGAGCCGCACTCACCATATAACGGCCCGCTTAATCGAGAACACGCTCTCGACGCAGTCGAGCTGGACACTTCGGCTTCCGTGCCGCTTGGCGAGAATCTCCCCCTCCGCTATCGGCTGCTCCGAGAATGGCAGGAAGCGGAAGCGATTCGAGACCGGGCGCGCCGGGACGACCTCTACTACTTCGGCGTCACACCACAAGAATGCCGGCGGATCAAGCAACGCTACCTGGGGTTGGTGACCTTGGTGGATCTCAGCATTGGCGCGATCCTGGCTCATCTCGAGAGGCTGGACCTTGCCGATAACACGATCGTCGTCCACACGAGCGATCACGGCGATATGATGGGCGCCCATCAATTGTTCGCGAAGGAAGTGATGTTCGAGGAAGCGGTGCGAGTTCCCTACTTGGTTCACCTGCCCGGTCAGCGTCGCGCGATCCAGGTAAAACAGGCAGTCAGCCACATCGACTTCATCCCCACTTTACTGGAACTGCTTGGAGAGCCAGTCGCCGAACAGTGCGCTGGTCGCAGCCGATGTCCCTTCCTTTATGGAGAACCGATGGCCGCGGAAAACGTCTTTATTGAGTGGTCGCCTAATCGCATGAAGCTCAAGAAGAGAAGCCAGATCGCCTCGCCTCGCCAGGCCCGTCGCGCGCTGGGCGAATCGACCCGGACCATCATCTCTCCCGAAGGCTGGAAGCTGTCGCTCCGCGATCGCGATAGGAACGAGCTTTATCATTTGCGAGACGATCCCTCTGAAATACACAACCTCTATTCCGAACCACGTTTTGCTGACGTTGTGCGGAAGTATTCCGATGAAATCCGGGCCTGGCAGAAATCGACCGATGACCAGCTCGCACTGTAAATCGTTCGGGAAAGGCTTTTACAGCGTTCCCATGAAAATTCTCTTCCGGCTCGGCCAGCGATATCTCCGCGGCAACTCAATGCCGGTCTTGCGGATGCTTTCATAACAATTGCGCGTCACCCGTCCGTTTTGAGTACTCTCCCCAAAAACCGCGAAGTTTTCCTTCGTCACGAAAAGACGATGTTCCGGCTTCTTCGGAATGGACATCTTCAAAGTGTCCATAGCTTTGGCGCTTTCCACCACCGCCGGCATACTGGCGAAGAAATGCCGGAGAACCTTTGCGCGCATGAACTGGTGTATCCAAAACTGGAACCAGGAACGCCGCTCGAGCAGCAGGTCGCCGGAAGGCAGTCGCGTCTCTCCTGGGAGAAGGGCCAAATCCGGGCGATCCAGGGTAACGCGACACCGGCAAAACATCAGCCCATCAATATCGGCCGACTTCGCCGCGTACTCAGCGAAGCTGCGCGTTTTTTCGACAATGAGCTGCACCGGATATTTATCGTCAGCGCACCAATAAACCATCTCGTCGTCATCGACCTCTTCCAGTAGCGCCAAAATAGATGGCGCAATATCCGAAGCCGTTCCACCGGGCGCACGCACGAATTCGCGGCGCGGACTGCGCGGTCCTTCGAGTTTTTGATAAGGGATGCGAAAGACAAATGGATGATCGGGCCAGAGACGGTCGTATTGCAGGATCATATGCTCGGTGAGCGATCGGTAGTTATCGCAAGTGAGGACGATGGCGCGCATTTCAAATAAGAATCCCGCCAGATTTATATCCCGAATTCATAGCCGAAATGTTCGATATCCACATCGAACCGGCGAGCGATGATCTCCTTGGTCTGGCGCGAATAATATTCCGTGTAGTGTCGAGACCGCGGGTTCTTGCGCGTGTGCGGAAGAGTGCCTTCAGCCCCCAGTCTCTTTACGATCAAAGCCCAATCATCGGCCAGGTTTTCAAATTTCCCGATGAAATCGGCCAGCATTTCCCCGCTCGGCCCAAGAAACCAATCCAGTTGATAACGATGGGGCGAAGAGTGCACGCAGGTGCTGCTGCTAAAGCGAATCCCACGGACGAATTCTTCGAAGCTGGTTGTCTCCCGCATTTGCCGGGCCTCGGTTCGTTCGTAGAGAGAAACCACGCGATCCCAAGGGTTGCGCACAAATCCAAATTTGAAGTAATCCTGGAATTGCTGTTCTCCAATTCTCTGGCGACGCGCTTTCGAACGCAGAAGATACAGGCTCTCGCGCAGGCGTTCACTTCTTCCACCCCGCTGCGTCCAATAGCTTTCCATCAGGCGCCGCGTTTCCCATAGACCTAGGTGAGGCCGGAGCGGCCGGCCCAAAATCATCCGCACGCTGGTAGAGCCGGTTTTCGGCACTTCCACGAAAATACATTTGTATTTGTGCGAGACCATCGGCGGCAAGGCGACTTTAGAGCGTGTCATGCACTTTGACGAGGGTAAGCCCGTCGACGTTTCGCTGCGCGAAACGCCGGCCGTAGACGCGACGCCCTCATCGCGCCCGCCGCCACAGGGCGCGGCGTGGCGCCGCGTCTACCCCGGGAGAGCGCAGGCGGTTTTAGCTCGCTCCGCAGAAAGTGCACGACACCCCTAAGCGGAGCGCGCCACTTCTCCCCTGAACTCGTATCCGTGCAGCGCAATCTCCCGAGCGAAAATGCATCGAATTCTTTCTCTTTGATCGGCGGTCAAAACCGATTCGTAGGGCTGGCGATCGCTTCGATATTCCGCTTTGGCGCGCACGCCTAATGAACCGTTGAAAGGAATCTTCAACAGGGCGAACACTTCCCCCAGTTCGTCCGTCAGCCGCTCATAACGCAGCACGCGGTCGACGATGATCCTTTCGCCGATGCGGTCGGTGTAGCGGAAATAATTTAACGGGAATCTCCCGCGGGCGAAATATTGGTCGAGCGAGAGCGTTCCTCCAGCGCGAGCCGCTGCCATATGATAATGGGAGAGCACTTTGTCCCAAGGATTGCGTTCCACGCAAAATTTGAAATACTCATCCCACACTTGTTGCGTGACCCGCTCCCGCACATGGCGAGCGGCGATGTGATTGTAAAATTTTGGGCTTTTTTTTCCTGGTGAAGTCAGCGCCGTGGACAGATCCCGTCCATGCCGCAAAAATTCTCCCAGCGCCGTCACCGTCGCCTGATGATTGCGCGCCCGGTGACCCTCGACCGCCGGGACGATCGGCGTTAAAATGTCATCCGGTCCGCAGTGGGGCGACAGGAAAGCCTCGATGCTCGTGCCCGCTGTTTTGGCCGTCTTAATGAAGATAAACTTATGCGCGTGCGAGATGATCATCGGAGCGGAACATTGAAGTCATCGTTAAATGCCGTGACTCCGTGCCGCAACGACAAACTGCGACCGCGCCAGCAGCGTGCCTCATTCCTGGGCGCGCGCGCATAAACGGATGCTCTCGCTGCGCAAACAATTCCTTTTTGTGCATGTGCACAAAACGGCCGGGAACTCGATTCAAAGCATTTTGCGAAACTATTCCGAGGATGAAGTTGTCGCTCTACGTGCCCATCAGGATGGAATCGAGCGCTTCGGTTTGCGCAATCCAAACTACCAAATCAAGAAGCACTCGACCTTATCCGATTACCGCACGGCTCTCGGCCCGGAGGTTTTTGCAGGCCTCTACAAATTCGCCTGTGTCCGCAATCCTTGGGATCGAATGATCTCGTTCTACTTTTCCCCCAGCCGACAGGTTACAAGCTGGGACCGAAAAGATTTCAAGAAGCTGGTCGCCGCCACTTCACCTGTGGCTGATTATCTCCGACTCGGAGATGAAGCCGACCCATTCAAAAATGTGGACACCGTCATGCGCTTCGAAAATCTCGAGCAAGACTTCCAGGGCGTGTGCGACCGCCTCGATATTCCGCGGCAGACCCTTCCAGAATACAACCGATCCACGCGCGGCCACTATTCGCAATACTACGACCGAAAGCTGCAGGACTTGGTGTCGGAACGTTTCGCCGCTGACATCGGGCGGTTCGGCTATTCGTTTGAACCCGATCCCGCCGCACTTTGAGATATTCTTCGACCGCTCCTTTTGCCGTAATGGATGCGAATGGAAAGAATGATCGCGCATTTGGCGTAGCGGCTACTTCCCGCGCCCCGCGAGCGCATTGCGCCGGCTTAGAACGCGTCGCTCGCTTTGGCGCGAAGGGTGAGCCTGTAGCCGTTTCGCTGTGCGAAACGCGGGATCTGACTCTCGCTTCCCGCCCAACAGCCGCGCTTCGCATAGCGAAGCGGCTACAGGGAGGCGCTGACGGACCCAAAGTGCCCTGGAAAGCTCAAATCAGGACGGCAGGCTCGGAAAAAACAAAAAGGGCAGCGGCGAAGCCGCTGCCCTTCTGTAAACCAACCTTGTGGAGTCTTAGAACTTCTTCGTCAGGCTGACGTAGAGGAATCGTCCGGTAGCGTCATAGAGGAAGCCCGGATAGTTCGTCGAGTTGCCACCGAAGCCGTAGGCGTTGGGTGGATCCTGTCCGAAGATGTTGTTGCAACCGACGGTGATCGTCGTGTTGTTCAACGCCTGCTTCCAGATCGGCAAACCATAGCTTGTCGTCTGCGCGGTCGCACTCTCCATGGCCTTGCCGTCTTTTCCGCGGACCATTTCTTTGCTGTCCTTTGAGTAACCAGCCACGGGCTGGGACTCGACCGGCGCCACAAAGGTGAAGTCGTAGGAGGCTTGCCCGTCGAAGGTGAACTCCTGTTTGACCCAATGTTCATGCCCGGCAGGCGTCCGATCGTGGAAACCATCCAAATAGTGGACGGTTCCGATCACGTCGATGCCCTGCCAGTTCCAATCGAGCCGTGAAATGCCTCTCCATTTCAGAAACCCGTCGTCGGCCGTGAACTTGCCGGTCGGCCGGCCAGCTAATTCCGATTCCGGAGTGTTTGCTGCAGACGCAAACTGGTAGGAATTCAACCACGTTGCATTGGTGAGCGAGGTGAAGGTGCCAAACGGGGTTTGATAGACATATTGCACACCCAAATCGACACCATTAGCCTTGAGGCTGCCGCTGTTGATGAACGGCACGAAGATACGCTGAATGATGTGCGTGTTCGGATCGCGCTGGATGATCTCACCCGGGAGGAGACCTCCGTTGAGCTCACGCTGTTGGATATCGTTGATATTCGATGCCACGACCACGCCGGTGCGCTCGATATCGTAGACGTCCAGGGAAAGGGTGAGTCCGTTGACATACTTCGGCGTGTAAACAATACCGGCAGAGAAGGACCGGGAATCTTCCGGCTGCAGAACGGGAGAACTCGTCGTCACGACCGGTTCTTCACGTTCCAAGCGTCGGGGATCGCCCAGCGGGAAGTTCGGGCCGCCTTGAGCGGTCGGCAAAATATCATTTACAGGCGTCAGCCCCGAAGTGGGACTGGCGAAGAGTTCGATGAGAGATGGTTCGCGGAAGCCTTCGCCGATGGTCGCGCGGAGGGTGAGCGACTCGTCGAGCGGCTGCCAGCGGACCCCAAACTTCGGCACTGCCACGTTGGTGTCGTTATTCTCGAACGCCTCGTAGCGCCCAGCCGCCGTGAATTCCAATGAATGGAAGCCAGGGATGCTGAAGGTTGGGCTAAAGACCGGGATGTTCGCTTCCGCATAGAACGCGTAGTCTTTCCGGCCCGCGTCTGTGCTGGCGGCAGGCGAACTCCCGATGACGTCGCCCTCCAGATTGAGCTGGTCGACATTCTGGACCAAGCGCTCACGGCGGAACTGCGCGCCGAAGGCGAAGCCAACGCCACCAGCCGGTAGTTTGAAGAGCGCAGTGGTATAGATGTTTAGATCCAAGGCTCCGATGGAGGAGGTATCCACGTCTTTCGGACGCACGGTGGCGAAGCCGATGCCGGCGGAGTTACCCGGAACGGGCGCACCCCGCAGCGCATCGGCGAAGGGATTGAAGGCTGGCTGGCCAGCCAGAACTCCACCCGGCTGAAAGATCAGGTCGTTTTGGTTTAAGATCCGGTTAAAGCGGGAGCCAGAAACCACCGTGGCCGTGGAGGTCGCCTGGACATTGCTGTAGCGGAACCCGAAGTCGTAACCCCACGTTCCATCGAGCAGTTTGTCACCGCGGATGCCGATGGTGGAGAGGAAGTTGTCCGTCTCATTATCAAACATGCGGTTGCCGAATTCGAGCAAACGCGCACGGCTGCCAGCCGAGATGATCTGCTGAAAAGGATTGAACGGGTTGAAGGCGCCGGCCGGCACACGTGAAGTCACGGAGTCCGGCGTGTTGGGAGGGGAAATCGGTTGTCCCGTCGCCGGATCGATCGGGAAAGGCGCGTTCGGCGGAATGGCGAGTTGGGTTTGGCCCGGAACATCGAAGGAGCCAGTGGCGGTAGGCGCCAGCTCGTCATGCGACACGGTGTTTTCGTAGAAGAGGTCGCCGAAAACGACCAACTGATCGCCGAACACCTTGTGGCTGAAGTTCACGAATCCACCGCGGCTCTCGAGCGCCGGGAAGGAGCTTGAATTCAGATTGAAATTGTAAGCCGAACTGCGGCCATTCGTATAGGTGTAAGCCGAAGCTGGGCTGTTGCCGTTGGAGCCGAAGGGCGCATGGCCGAAGAACGAGTCGCCAGGACCGGCACCCGCTGGCGGAGTGCCGCCCGCTGCAACGACCTGCTCAAAGGTCAACTGTAGATTTTCGGGAGTCGAGTTGCTGCTCAAGAACGGCGGAACCGACGAGTAGGCACGATCCTTATTGAAGATCGAATTGCGGTGGTAATAGTTCATCGCACCGGTCACCTGAGTATTCTCGTCGCCAATACCGAAGACGACCGAGGAGCGGAATTCGCCCGAGTCTTTGTCCAGGGTGTTGCCGTACTCGACAGTGGCTTCGGCCCCACGATAATCGTGACGCAGCTTGATGTTGACCACGCCAGCCACAGCGTCAGCGCCGTAGGTGGTGGAAGCACCGTCTTTCAGAATTTCGATGCTTTCGATGGCCGCTTCAGGAATGGAGCGCAAATCGAAGAACGAAGAAGTTCCGCCGTTACCGATTGGGTAAGGCGCGAGGCGACGGCCGTCGATCAGAACGAGGGTAGCCTCCGGTCCGAGACCGCGCAGCGAAATCGCCGACGCGCCCGGGGTGAAGCCGGTGCCGTTGTTCGAAATTGGAACACCACCACCGTTGGCCACGGGAAGATTCTTGATGAGGTCTTCTGCCGTGCGCTCGCCCGACTTGTTAATCAGGTCGCGGTTGATGTTTAAAACCGGGTTCGGGCCGACTTCTTCTGCCGTCGGGATGTTTGAACCGGTCACGATAACGCGGGCTGCCTGCGCTTCCTGGCCGGTGGAATTAAAGGACGTATCGCCCGCGACAGGAGCAGCGCCGGTTGCGCCAGGCGCGACCAACGGCTCAGCCGGACTATTCACTGCTGCTGCCGGCTCTTGAGCGAACGCGCCTTGAGCGGCAAGAAAAGGGATCATGGCCCCGACCACCAGCGTCGTGCGCACGAACCCCAACTTCTTCAGTACATTTCTTATCATTAGTTTCTCCATTGTTTGGTTAGGTTTGGCTAGCCATTAGAGGACTTCCTGAGGGCTGACAAGCCTTTTTTTGATTTTTTTCAAAAAAAATTGAACGTCGGCGCTCAACCCAATGTCGCATCGTGATCCCCAACCACGATTTCTTGAGGGACACGGCGGGGCGCGTTGGGGATGAATCGACACAAGTCCCGACTTCCCGTTCGACCCGATCCAGACTGAGAATCGCCTAACGAGCAACGCGTGATCGCCGGCATCGCGATCTGATTTCGCTCGAACAAATTCGGTTATCACTCCCAGAGCCAATCTAAGAAACAGTCGTTTGAAACAGCCGGTTGGCGCGCAGCTGCGAGGGCCTCCGCTTTATCAACATTCCCGTTTCGCAATCGCGCCAGCGATCAGATCGGTCGGGGCGTCGGCGGCCACATTCCGATTTGTTGTTTGCCGTCCGCGCAAGGCTAACTCGAAATTCATCGCTGTTGAGCACCTCCAACACAGCGCCTCGGATCTGCGGAACCCGCAGATAAAGGTCGAGTTCGGCCAGCCCATTACTGCCCGCCAATTGCGAAAGGAAGCGGGTCTCACGAACAGCAAAGAGCGGATCCAGCACGGCTTGGGCGGAGGAAAACCAAACCTGGCGCGCGAGCGCCGAGGAATAAAACCGGCGCTCCGCCGCCACCGCATTCATGTAGGGCTGGGCAAATCGGTAAACCGCCTCCATCTGGTTGGCTGCGCCATCATGGTTGGAGATAAAATCCTCGCAATTCGTCCGTTCATCTTCTTCGTTGAACAGCCATGGCCCTGAGCACCGACAATATCCTGCGCGCGGTCACCCGCACAATCGAGGAGATGTCGCCGAAAATTTCCGGGCGCTATCTGGACATCGGCGCCGGGCGCGGAGAGTTGATCCAGCTCATCACCGAAAAATTTCAGGTCTCGCCGGCGGTTTGCGATTACACGGACAAACTGCTGCGCGTGCCCGGCCTCGAAGTGACCGTGGTGGATCTCAACACCGAGCCGCTCCCTTTTGCTGGCGACGCGTTCGACCTCATCACCTGCACCGAAGTGATCGAGCACATCGAGCATTACCGCCGGACGCTGCGCGAAATATTTCACGTGCTGAAACCGGAGGGGCTTTTTGTCCTAACGACGCCGAACGTTTTGAATCTCCGGTCGCGCATCCGCTTTTTGCTTTTCGGATTTTTCAGTCTCTTCGGCCCGCTCCATTGGCGCGAAAGCGAACGCTACCTGACCGGCGGCCACATTAATCCCATGTCGCTCTTCTATGTCGCGCACGCTTTGAGCGACGCCGGCTTCGAAGATCTCCACGTTTCCATCGACAAAAAGCAGCGCGCCTCGCTCGTCTGGCTGATTTTCCTTTGGCTGCCCATCTGGCTCTTTTCGCGCTGGGCCATCTTTCGCGAAAAGACCCGTTTCAAAACCATCGACGCCCAGAACGAACCATTCGTTAGGCGAATGAACAGCGTCGATCTGCTCGTCGGCCGCACCCTTGTCGTCGGCTGTCGGAAAAAAGTTTGAAGGCGTTTGCTGGCCATCAAAACGGGCGATAGAGATACGGCATGTTTACCGGCTTGATCGAAGAAATCGGCCTGGTGCTTTGGATCCGCGCAACGGACAAGGGCACACAATTACATCTCGCCGCGCCCATGATCGCGCAGCAGGAAGTGCATCGCGGCGACAGCATTTCGGTGAACGGCTGCTGCCTCACCGTGGCGGCGCATCGGGCCGACAGTCTCACCTTCGATCTTCTCGAGGAAACGCTCGAGCGAACAAATCTGCGCCAACTGCGCCGCGACAGCGCCGTCAATCTCGAGCGCGCCTTGCGGGCCGACGCGCGGCTCGGCGGCCATTTCGTACAAGGCCATGTCGATTGCGCAGCGCGCGTTCTTTCGCTGGAAGCGGTCGGCGACAATCACCGGCTCGAAGTGGAATTGCCGCCCGACTTCCGCCATTACGTCACTTACAAAGGTTCCATCGCCATCAACGGCGTCAGCCTCACGATCGCCGAACTGCTCGACGATCGATTCGCCGTTTGGATCATTCCGCACACCAAGCGGCACACCAATATCGACGCAATTAAAGCCGGCGATTTCGTCAATCTGGAATTCGACCTCATCGCGAAGTATGTCGAACGCATGATGCCGCGACTGGTGCCGCAAGCGTAATCCGCCTCGGGCGCTGCGGCAGGGTCTGGGGAGCGCACGCGCCTCGCGTGCCGGTTTCGGCGCCTCGCCGAAACATGTTTGGCCGTGCGCGATGCGCCGAGACGAAACGCAAAGGTCGGACAGATCGCGGAATCCTTTCCGGCGTTTCGCACAGCGAAACGGCTACAGCTTATTCTCGGGAAAATGCGTGACCGCTTTCTAAGATAGAGCGCGCGCTATTTCGCGCCGAGGCCGAAGAGCACCGCCGGGATGGTGCGTAGCAGGATTTCGAAATCCAAGGCAAGCGACCAGCGGTCGATGTAATCCAAATCGAGCTTCACCCATTCCTGAAAATCGACCACTTCGTTGCGGCCGCTGATTTGCCACAGGCAGGTCATCCCCGGCTTCACGCTCAAACGCCGCCGTTGCGCTGTATCTTCGAACCGCTCCACCTCATAGACCGGCAGCGGCCGCGGCCCGACCAGGCTCATGTCGCCGAAGAGCACATTGAAGAGCTGCGGCAATTCATCCAGACTCGTCCGCCGCAGCCAGCGGCCGACCGGGGTCACGCGCGGATCGCGATCCACCTTGAAAACCGGGCCGCGCATCTGATTGAACGCCTTCAATTCCTCGCGCCGCATCTCCGCATCGTTCGCCATCGAACGAAATTTGTACATAACGAAAGGCTTCCCATACTTGCCCGCGCGCAATTGCCGAAAGATGACAGGCCCTTTCGAAGTGAACCGAATGATGACCGCAATGACCGCCATCGGCGCCATCAACGCGATCAAACCAAACAGCGCCGACAGCCGATCGAAAACGCCTTTCACCGTCAGCGCCCACGAGACATCGGGCGTCGAACGAAAGACCAGCATCGGCTTTCCGGCGAAGGCGTCGAAGTCCGGTTTCGCAATCGAAGTCTGGATGAAATTCGCGGCCAGCCACGCCGGCACGCCTTCCACTTCGCACGCGCCGATCGCCTGCTCGACCCGATTCAACTGCGTCTGACCTGCGGCGAAAATCACACGCGAGACCGACTGGTTATGCATTGCCTCGACCAGATCCGAGATCGGCTGCTTCCCGATATCGATGCGCGCCACCACCCGTGTGAGCAAGTGCTGCTCAGGACTAAACGATTCCTCGAGGCTTGCGATTTCCTCCGGCTCGCCCGCCAGAATAACGTGCTCGCGCAACTCACCTCGCAAGGCCCGCCGCCGCACATGATTGATAATGATCCGTTCCTTGATCAACAAAAGCAGCGTGCTGATGAACAGAAAAAGCAGCGCGACCGAGCGGCTGGCCAGCGGCAGGCGCAGAAAAATCACGCACGCGCTTACGATGATGCTCAGATAGAGCATCGCCCGCAGAATCTGCTTAAACGATTTCCACGAAGTCTTGTTGAGCGGCGTCTGATAATATCCCTGCAGATCGAGCAGGATCGGCCCAAACGGCATGATCACGACGATGAGCCACTGATAATTCCGAAAGGGATCGATGGTGTGACTAAGGTCGAACCAAACCGTGCTATAAAGACGGAGCGCGTGCGCAAGCAGCAAAGCAAAGGCCAGCAGGAAGGCATCGATCACCTGCTGGATTTGCGTGTTTAATTCTTGTTGCCGCGCGAGCATGCGAAACAATTCTCAGATAAATCGCGGGGGGCGGCAACATATGATCGCACCGGGCAGGGTCAACGCAGCATTCCCGAAGCGCCGCTCCGTCGCCGTGATTCTCAATGGAGCGGACCTGGCCCGGGCGCGGCGGTTGCGCCGGCTGCCCGATTTTTTCGAGCTGCGGCTCGATGGCTTTGGCTCCGCCGGCGAGCGCTTTCAATCCACCATCGCCTCCCTGCCCGCGCCCATCATCCTGACGGCGCGCAGTTCCGCCGAGGGCGCGCGCCGTGATCTGCCGCTCGCGCAACGCCGCGATCTGCTCCGGCGTTCCCTCTCGTTAGGCGCGGGCCTCGATCTCGAATTGCTTTCCATCGCAAAATTTTACGCACTGCACGACGCCGCCCGCGCCGCCGCACTGATGCTCATCCTTTCCCGCCACGATCTGCAAACCACGCCGCCACTCGCGCAGTTGCTCGACCTCGCCGCGAACGCCCATTCGTTAGGCGCGAGCGTTTTCAAAATGGCCGCGCGCACCGATCGCGCCGACCAGGTCGATCGCTTGCTCGGGCTTATCGAGTCCGCGCCGCTGCCCGTCAGCGCCATGGGTTTCGGTAAACTCGGAGCGGAGTCGCGCCGTCTACTGGCCCGCGCCGGTTCCGTCTTGAATTACGCCCATCTCGGCCGCGCTTCGGTTGCGGGCCAGCTCTCGCTGCCCCAATTGCGCCGCCTCCTCGGCGCATAATTTGGCGTATATTCTTACATGGACGAAGTCGATCCCGTGCCAGCCGAGGCGCCCGTCATGCCGTTGCCCGGCGCGCTCCTTTTCCCGCACGCTTTGCTGCCGCTGCATATTTTCGAACCGCGTTATCGCGCCATGCTCGCTCACGCCCTCAGCAGCGAACGCGTCCTCTGCGTCGCGCTGCTTAAGCCAGATCGCAGCCACTGGGAAAACACCGAGGACTTTTTTCACATCTCCACCGTGGGACTTATTCGGGCCTCCGTCGGGCGGGAAGACGGCACCTCTAATCTGATTCTGCAAGGTTTGCGGCGCGTGCATTTTCGCGATTTCAAACAGGAACACCCCTTCCCGATCGCACGCCTCGATCCGCTCTCTTCCAATCGCGATTCTTCCGTCGAGACCGACGCGCTCGGCGTCAAAGTGCTGGAACTCTACGAGCGCTTCAAAGGCAGCGGACGGCCGCTTCCGGAAAAGGTCGACCGCTACCTCTCCGATCTTTCCGACCCCGAAATGCTCGCCGATCTGATGGCATCCACTTTCATCGTCGATGCGCTCCGCCGGCAGCAGGTGCTCGAAGAATTATCCGTCAACGACCGGCTCCGTCTCGTCATTCAATACCTGCGCGACGAAACCGGCGGCGCGCTTTCATAGAGACGACGCGCGCCCAGCAAGTCAATTCCTAACGACAAAATCTCGTTATCTGCGAAATCTGCGGACTCCCTCACTCTGGGCTTCCTGGATTCCAAATCGAAGGTTCTCCCCGCGGCGCGCCCGGCGGTCGCGCCCTACCTCTGTTGTGCGGTCCCACCTCTCCGGTTTCCGCTCTCCGCATTCCGGTTTTTCATGAGCCTCCCGTATTCCTCGAGCAGATAACGATCCGTCATTCCCGCCAGATAATCGCACACCGTGCGATGCAATCCTTCGCTCGTGATGCGCCGGGCCGCCCCGTCGCCTAACGAATTGGGCGCGCGCAGATAGGCTTCAAAAACCACCCGCAACATCTCGCAGGCCCGCTGGTTCACCTGCGCAACACGCGGATGGTAATAGACGTTTCGGTAAAGAAATTTGCGCAACGCCCGGTTCGCCTCCAGCAACTCCTCGCTGTAACAAATGAGCGGTCGTTCCTGCCGCCGCACTTCATCCGCCGTTTGCACACCCGCTCGCGCAATCGCCGCCGCGCTCGAAGTGATGACGTCGAGCACCTGCCGGTCGATAATGTCGCGAATGATGTGTTTGTGCAGCGCCGGTTCCTGCGCATCTGGATTGCGCGCGAGAACGGCATCCTGGCTGCGCCGCCAAACCGTATTTTCGGCGAGCTGATTCGCGTTGAGAATTTCGAAATCGACCGCGTCGTCGAGATCGTGGCTGTAATAAGTGATCTCATCAGCCAGATTCGCGATCTGCGCTTCGAGCGATGGGCAGTGATATTTTTCCTCGTTAGGCTCCGGCGGATCATAAAAGGCCTGGTGCTTCTGCAGACCCTCGCGCACTTCGAAAGTTAAATTCAGCCCCGGGAAATCGGGATACGCCTGCTCGAGCAATTCCACCACCCGCAGGCTCTGCCGGTTGTGCTCGAAGCCGCCATGCTCGCGCATGCACTCGGCCAGCATTTCTTCGCCGGAATGTCCGAAAGGCGAATGCCCCAGATCGTGAGCCAGCGCGATCGCTTCAGCCAAATCTTCGTTGAGCGACAAGGCGCGCGCGATCGTGCGGCTGATCGACGCGACCTCGATCGAATGCGTCAAGCGCGTCCGCAAATGATCGCCCGTTCCGTTGAGGAAAACCTGCGTCTTGTATTCCAAGCGGCGAAAAGCTCGCGAATGAATGATGCGCGCCCGGTCGCGCTGGAAAACCGTGCGATAGGCGTGGCCCGGCTCAGGATATTTCCGGCCGCGCGAATCGCCCGATTTTTGGGCAAACGAAGCGAGCGTCACCTGCTCGGTCGCTTCCATTTGCTCGCGCGATTTATAGCCGCCCGCCGCCGCTGCTCCTCTGTTCGACGAATCGTTCACCGCTCGAGCTCTGCGATGTTGGCGCCGTGCGGAAAGAAGATCCGTTCGCGTTCCACGGTCGCGCCGGCCCGGATAAAGAAATCGCGCAACTCATCAGTATAATACCATCCCTCATGAGCGGGGTTGAGCCCGAAAAACATTTTGCCGTCAGGCCGCAAATGTTTGCTCACGTCCTGGAGAAAAAAGGACCATTCCTCCGGCCCCCAAATCGATTTGGCGGCCTTGCGATTGAAAGCGGTCGAAAAGCCCGTGATCCAATCAAACTGCCGGCCAAAGCTCGGGAGCGGCTCGAAAGCCTTGATCTCCCAAATTTTTCTTTCGATCCGGAGAAGATCGACCAGCTCGGTGAAAACGGGGAAGCCTTCCTTATCCACGCCGAGCGCTCGGTGACCGAGTTCGCGGCAGATGAAGACAAAAAAGCCACCGCCACATCCGAGATCGAGAATGTCCTGCGGAGGCGATTGATGAAGTCGCAGATCCTGAACGCGCGCGATGTTCAACTTCAGGTAGTGCTCGGCATCGCTGTATTTGTTGGCGTCGTCGGATGTCAATGGATGGCGCTCCTGAATCTCACGCAGCCGGGCCGCGTCGATTTTGTTCAGAAACGGACGCAACGGGAGAGGATAAAGGAGACGTTGCAGCCGGCGCCCTGCGCGATGGTAGGCCTCTCCCTCCACAAGCTTTCCGATCTTGTTCGAAAGTTTCAACGAGCGCCGATCATCGACGACTGTCTCGCCGGGCGCAAGCGTCGCGCCTCTTCCAGTTATCTTTTCTCTTCCGAAATCTTCCGCGCCAGATCGCGTTTTGCCGCGCGCGTTTCGGCCCGCAACATCAGAAGATCGAAGAGGGCAAGAAGAACGGCGGCCAACGTCAACCATCCACAGGCGAACCAAAAAAGAAGAAACCAGATCGGATGTTCGAACAGGATCGCCTTCAGGAAGGTCGAGCCGGTCGCGACCAACAACAGCGCCGCGAGCAGAGCGAAAAACATCGTCTTGCGCCGCGTCGTTTGCTCGCGAATCAACCCGCGCGCTGCGTGGATCGAAAACGGCACCATCCACAAGGGATCTTTCTTGGGCGGCTCATCCATGGACGACTGCAATAAGCCAGTCATGTCGAGCGAAGTCGAGTCATCCCGTGGCGAAATCGAGAAGCTCCCCTCCCGCGCCCGGCTTGCTCGTTAGGCAATTCTCAAACGAGCAACAGCGCCGGATTCTCCAGCAACTGCCGCAGCGCCTTCAAATAATCAGCGCCGAGCGCGCCATCGATCACGCGATGATCGCAGCTCATCCCAATGCTCATGCGATGCCCGACCCCGATCGAATCGCAATCATCGACCACCGCTTTTTTGACCAGCGCGCCGATCGATAAAATGAAACTCTGCGGCGGATTGATGATGGCGGAAAAATTGTTGATGCCGTAGCCGCCCAGGTTCGAGACGGTGAAACTTCCGCCTTGAAATTCTTCCGGTTTCATCCGCCTGTTGCGCGCGCGGCCGGCCAGATCTTTGATCGCAGCGCTGATCTCGCGCAGCGATTTTCCCTGCGCCGCGCGAATGACCGGCGTGATCAGCCCATCATCAATCGCAACCGCCACCGCCAGATCGATGTCGCTGTATTGCACGATGGCGTCGTCATCAAACGAGGCGTTCACCTTCGGCACCTTGACGGCGGCTTCGACCGCAGCCTTGAGCACGAAATCGTTGATCGTAATCTTCGAAGTATCCGATTCTTCGCCGCCGGATTTTAATTCAGCGCGGGCAGCGACGAGCGGACCGGCGTCGATCTCGATGTTCAAATAGAAATGCGGGACCGGGCCGAGACTTTCGGTCAAACGCTGCGCGATCACCTTGCGCATGCCGGAAAGATTGATGCGCGATCCGGGGCCGGGTTTCGCGGCGGGGGCGGGCGAAGTTTTGGACCGGCCGCGGTCAGCGCCCGCGGCTACAGGTTTGCTGGCGGCGCGCACGTCGGATTCGGTGATGCGGCCGTCCGGGCCGGTGCCTTTGATGGATGAGAGATCGACCCCAAGTTCCCCCGCGATTCGCCGGGCAACAGGTGAAGCTTTGACACGCGCTTCGTCAGATGGCGCACTGCTCTCTTTGGCGGGCGCCGCCGACGAACGAGCGGAAGCTCGTCCCTCCGAAGCGGATTGGGGCGGCGCGGTCTCTTTTTCTTTCTCCTCGGCTGGAGCTGGTTTCTCGGATTTAGCGGACTCTTTCTGTTCCTTCTTGGCGCTCGCTTTCTTTGCCGGCTTCTTCTCTCCCTCTTCCGCTTTGTCTTCTTTCGACTCCGGCGCCGGAGCACTTTCGCCTTCTTCGCCAATGAACGCGATCTTGTCGCCGACGTTTACCTTTCCGCCTTCTTCGACAAAAATTTCAGTGAGCGTGCCGTCTTCCGGCGATTCCCACTCCATCGTCGCCTTGTCCGTTTCGATTTCGGCAATGACGTCGCCGACGGAAACCTGATCGCCTTTCTTCTTCTTCCACGAAATGAGCGTTCCCTCGGTCATCGTGTCGCTCAGCTTCGGCATTTGAATTTCAGGCATGACGAACTCCTCGTTAGGCGTAGCAAACTTTTTTGACGGCGGTGATCAATTTTTCAACGCTCGGTAGGACGGCCTTCTCCAATTCTTCGTTGTACGGCATCGGCACTTCTTCCTGGGAAACGCGCGCGATCGGCGCATCGAGCTCATCGAAAATGTTGTTCTGAATGCGATAGCAAATCTCCGCACCGATTCCGCAAAACGGCCGGTCCTGTTCCACTATGACGACGCGATGCGTTTTGCGCACAGAATCGAAGATCGCTTTCTCATCGAGCGGTTTGATCGAGCGCAGATCGATAATCTCCGCGCTGATGTCTTCTTCCTCCAATTGCTCGGCCGCGGCGAGCGCGAGCGGAACCGTTTGCGCGTAGCAAATAATCGTAACGTCACTTCCCTCGCGTTTGCGTTCCGCCTGACCGAGCGGGATGAGCAGATCGTGGTCGAGCGATTCGACCATTCCCTTGCTGCTGTAGAGAAGTTCGGATTCCAGCACGAGCACCGGATTGTTGTCGCGGATCGCGGTTTTCAACAATCCCTTCGCGTCGCGTGGCGTGGCCGGAGTGCAGATTTTCAAGCCGGGCACGTTCGCGTAAAGACATTCGGTCGCGTGCGAATGCGTCGCGCCGAGCTGGTGAGCCGGGCCGTTCGGGCCGCGAAAAGTGATCGGGATATTGAACTGCCCGCCCGACATCGTGAGCATGTTTGGCGCGTTGTTCACCACCTGATCGAAGGCGACGAGCGAGAAGCTGAAAGTCATGAACTCGATGACCGGCCGCAATCCCGTCATGGCCGCGCCGATGCCGAGCCCTGCGAATCCGTTCTCGCTGATCGGCGTGTCGATGATGCGTTTCGCGCCGAAACGTTCGAGCAATCCCTGGCTGACTTTGTAGGCGCCGTTGTATTCGGCGACTTCTTCGCCCATCAGGAAAACGTCGGGATCGCGCTGCAATTCCTCGGCGAGTGCTTCGTTGAGCGCCTGGCGGTAAGTGATTTCGCGCATCTCGCTCATGGTTGAAAACTTCGGTCATCCCGAGCGGAGCCGTTAGGCGAAGTCGAGGGATCCCGCCGCGGCAGGAGCAGCCTCACTTCAAGGTGCGCAACGGGATTCCTCGACTTCGCTCGGAATGACAGCTTCATGACACGAAAGTGTAATCGTAAAGTTCGTCGAGCGGCGGCTCCGGGCTTTCCTCGGCAGATTTCACGCTGGAGAGAGCGGTCTCTTTCGCCTGCTTGTCGAGTTTGTCGAACTGCTCGTTAGTCAACAAACCTTCGCGCGTGAGCTGCGCGCGGAGGCGCGTGATCGGATCGTCGAGCCGATATTTTTCGAGCTGTTCCTTCGTGCGATAGCTGGCCGGATCCGACATCGAATGTCCGCGATAACGATAGGTGCGGATTTCGACAAAGGCCGGATGCGGTTCCTTGCGAATGCTACTGATGATCTCGGCAAGTTTGTCGCGCACTTCGCGAAAATTCATGCCGTCCACGATCTCGCCCGGAATGTCGTAGCCTTCCGCGCGATCGACGATCTGCTTGAGCGAGGTGGAGCGTTCGACCGATGTGCCCATGGCGAAGAGGTTGTTCTCGCAGATGAAGATAACCGGCAATTTGTATAGGCCGGCCAGGTTGAGCGCTTCGTGGAACGATCCCTGGTTGATCGCGCCGTCGCCGAAGAAGCAGAGCGTGACGCGGTCTTCGCCGCGATACTTCGCCGCGAAAGCCATCCCGACGGCAAGCGGCACATGCGCCGCAACAATCGCGTGGCCGCCATACATATTGTGGGCCTTGTCGAAATAATGCATCGACCCGCCGAGGCCGCGCGAGCAGCCGGTCGCCTTGCCGAAGAGCTCGGCCATGCAGGCGTCGGCGCTGGTTCCGCGCGCGAGCGCATGGGCGTGATCGCGATAGGCAGTGATAAGGTAATCATCGGAACGCGTGGCGGCGACGGCGCCGACGACGACCGCTTCCTGCCCGATGTAGAGATGACAAAAGCCGCCGATCTTCTGCGCTTGATACTGTTGGCTGGCGCGTTCTTCGAAACGCCGAATCGACAGCATCAGCGAGAGCATCTCGACTTCGTCGCGTTGCTCCGGCACCTGCATGCCGGGTTACGCAGGACGCAAGTGCGAGGCGCGAGCGCGCGTGGATTCAGGCGCGCGGCCGACGTTCATACAAAGGACAAAGAGCGCGGTGAAGAGAAGGTCGCTCACGAGTGAGTTACGGAAAAACATCCAGGTCGGCGTCGCGCTGTAAGCCGGTAAACCAGTCGTTAGGGCCATCACCCAGCCCGCGGCATTTTTGGCGTAGCCGGGATCGTAAAGCCACGAGACCGAATTCGTGATGATGAAGAAAATCAAAGACCCGACGATCGAAGCCGGGAGCAACGTCTTGAGCGACGCGCGATTCCGCAGAAGCAATCCGAGACAACCGACAATCGCAAACCCGATGTAGTGCGAAAGCACAAACGGACTCGCGAGCGAGAAGCCGTAGTGAACATTCAGGACCACGTCCGAAATCAGGAGCGCGATCATCGGGACGGTGAATTTGTATTTCGTTGGGAAATAAGCCGCCGCGCAGAGCGCAATCGCCGCGAGGGGCGCGAAGTTCAGCCAGCCGATGGAATCAGAATGCCCGAAGAAGCCGGTCGCGATGCGGAACACGATGGCCGAAAGAATAAGCAGAAGCGCGGGAATCATCGGCAGGAATTTTAACCGTCCTGCAGGATATGCAAAGCGGTTTTGGTTTTGCGGGCGCGGTTAGGCGCTCTTCGCGGCGAGCGAACGAGTGAGACGCGCTTTGCGCCGACGAGCGGCGTTGCGATGAAGGATGCCGCGTTTGGCGGCCTTATCGATGGCGGAGATCAGCGCGCGCTTGGATTCGGGCGTCGCACCTTCGGCACTGGCGCCTTTGTTCATGCCGCGCAGACGCGAGATGGCGCTGCGATTACGAAGGGTGCGCTTGGTCGTCTGACGTGCGCGTTTGCCGGCGGATTTTGTGTTGGCCATGGATAAATTTCTTGGGCGGGGACGCTCGCGGCGAGGCTGGCTGCTGTCAAGCCGACGAGGCGATTAGATGCCGGAGTTTGCGACCCGGCGCGCGTTCATCGCGCTGTCGCGAGGGCGAACGGGCGCTTTTGTTGCCTGCGTCATTTGATCGACGGCGGAGCGCAAAGGCGGGACGGGCAACGGCGGACGCAACTTGCCCTTCGGAAGTTTAGGCAGCTTATCGGGAACAATCTGAACGAGGACGCCGAGCGAGATCTGATTGTAGAGCTCGGTCACATCGCGCGAGCGCATGCGGATGCAGCCGTAGCTGGCGGGCCGGCCGAGAAGTTTTTCCTGCGGCGTGCCATGGATGTAGATGCAGCGCGTGAAGGCGCGCGCATTAGCCGCCTCCAACCCGCGCAGCCAAATGATGCGGGTAATGATTGGATCGCGACCGGGGGAGAGCGGCCGCAGGATTTCGCCGGTAAAACGGCGGTGATGAAAGACGGCGCCGGGCGGTGCGTGATCGCCAATTTTTTGCGCGACCTGGAGAAACCCAAGCGGAGTCGCCATGCTGCCATAGCGATCGCCAAGACCAAACTTCGAGGTGGAAACGGGGTAGGTCGCGACGTTCGTGCCGTTTTCGACCAGCATCAGCTTCTGCTCGCGCACGCTGACGATGACGCGATCGCCCACATCGGTTCCGCCCCGGGCGAGAGAACAGAGGAACAGGGAGAGGACGAGGAAGAACGCGCGGCGCATTGTTGATCCGGGAATCGTTAGGCCGGAACGGCGGCACCGGTGCGGGGCCCGCCGAAGCTGAACCGCGGGAGCCATTGCGCGACGGAGCAAAGCGAAACGTAGAGAAAGCCGCCTTGGAACATGAGCAGGAAAGGCAGCGACGAATATTGCCCATGCACGATCGCGAACCAGACGAAGTAGCTGAAGTAGAGCGCGAACGCCATTTCGGCGATGGGCAGAAACGACTTCAACGGCATGTAGCGGCAACTGCGCCACGATTGTTTTTTGCGTTCGATTCCATACTTCGGCGTGCGTTTGAAATCGGATTGATGATTGAAGACGGCCTCGAGGACGGCGCGCGCGTTACTGAGCGAAAGGCCGACGCCGAGCCCGAGCAAACAAGGCAAAAGCAGCATCTCCCACATCCAGGTGCGCGGGTGCAATTCCCGCTGCGCGCAAAGATAAAAGATGGCGACGGAGAGCGACGCGGTCAGGAAAATCGGAACATCGAGCAACAGCATGCGCACCCAACTGCTTTGCGGGCCGCCGGCCGATGGATGCAGCAGGATGCAAAGGCAGGCGAGCAAAAGATACGCGAAGTTCGAGGCAAGATGGCCGGTCGCTTCTAGCTTGATGACGAGCGGCAGGTCGCTCCGCCAAATACTGGGCAGAAGTTTTTTGCAGGTCTGGATGGAGCCTTTCGTCCAGCGATGTTGCTGCGACTTGAAGCCGTTCATATCGACCGGCAACTCGGCTGGCGTGACCACGTCGGGCAGAAAGACGAACTTCCAGCCTTTCAGTTGAGCGCGATAGCTGAGATCGAGATCCTCGGTCAGCGTGTCGTGCTGCCAGCCGCCTGATTCCTCGATGCAACTGCGGCGCCAAAGACCAGCCGTGCCATTGAAGTTAAAGAAGCGGCCGCTGCGGCTCCGCGCGGTTTGTTCGAGCACGAGATGGCCGTCGAGGAACATGGCCTGCACGCGCGTGAGCAGCGAGTAGCCGCGGTTCAAATGGCCCCAGCGCGTTTGAATCATCCCGACTTTCGGATCGGTGAAAAAATGAACGGTGCGCTGCAGCAAGTCGCGCGGCGCGACGAAATCGGCATCGAGGATGCAGATGAATTCGCCTTGCGCCGTCTTCATTCCTTCTTCGAGCGCGCCGGCTTTGAATCCCGTCCTATCCACGCGATGCACGCGATCGACGTTGTAGCCGCGGCTGCGCAATTGCTCCGCACACTCGAAGGTCACGTCGCGCGTTTCGTCGGTCGAATCATCGAGCACCTGGATTTGCAGCCGGTCTTTCGGATAATCGAGTTCGCTGACCGATTTGATCAGCCGTTCGACTACGTAAATCTCGTTAAATATCGGTAGCTGCACCGTCACCATCGGCAGTTGGTCGAAATGTCCGGCGGGAACGCTGGGACGTTTTCGATACTTCAGGAAAAGATAGATGATGACGTAACGGTGCAGGCCATAGGCAGAGAGCCCAAGGAGGACGGACAAATAGCAAATTGTCCAAACGAGATTTCCGGCGCTTGCGTGCATTAATTGGGGTCTTTGTAGATCGCCGCAGCTTGGGCCGGCAAGGGCAGGATGATGCCTCTTCCGCGCCTTCCGTCAAATCAAATATCCACGCGGCGGGCTCCGCAATCGCGCCGTTGTCCCGCTCAACTCCTTTTCGTTCTGCATCTTCCGCGGTTCGCCTCCTGCCGGCTGCGCTGTTGGCATGATCTCAGGATGGAGGACAGGCGGCTCGCCTGTCTCGGCCGCCGGGCGGCTCGCCCGGCGATCTCCCTCTTCCAGCCAGGCGGGCTGCCTAGCCGCCGAGTCAGGCGGGCCGCCTGACCTCCGTTCTGATCTCCGGGATTCTTCCCTTGCCTCGGCTCGGCAAGGAGCGTCAAGTTGAGAGCTTTCCCGCGAAAATGCCGTTAGAACCCAAAGCTCGGAAGAAGGATCGTGGCCGCATCCGGCGGTATCACATCGTTGTCGCCATTCTTCTGGCTGGGCTGGTTCCCTCCATTCTCATGCTGGTGGTTTCCTACACCATCCTGACGAAAACTTTGGAAACCAAAATCCTGCGCGACCGCCAGACCTTCGTGCAGTTGATCGCGCATCTGGTGGGCGACGATCTCGGCGGGAAGAGCACGATCATCGAGTACTATCAGACGCTGCCGGAGATGACTCGGCTCCTCACCAACCCCGATCCCGCGCTGGCCGGCCAACAATGGCTCGGGCACACCTTCTTCTCTCATCCGCGCATCGACGGCATGTTCATCACCGATCCGGAAGGGCGGTTGATCGCGTCGGTGCCTGCTAATCCCGATCTCGTCGGGCAGGATTATGGTTCCAGCCTTTGGCGCAAGGAAGCGATCGCGGCGACTGGCGCGATCGTCTCGCCGGTTCACCCGCGCGCGCCCGATCATCGCATCGTGACCGACGTGGTGGGCGCAGTGCGCGCACCGGATGGAAGCGTGGTGGGATTTCTCGGGGTCTCCGTATTGGTCGAGCGGATCGGCCGGCGTTTATCCACCATTGGTTTCACCGATCAATCCGTTTGTCAGATTCTTGATCAAAAGGGCGCGGCGCTTTTTACCCAAAATTTCGAGGCGAACCCCACGCTGCGCTCGGCTGAAATCGACAGCCTGATCGGTCCCATTCGACAGAACAAAGTGGGCCACCTCGAGCGCGGCGGAAATGTCTACTCCTTCACCACTTTGGAATCGAGCGGCTGGACCACGGTGTTGCGCCAGCCGACCATCGTCGCTTACAAACCGGTCGAGGATCTTCTCAACAAGATGACCGTCCTCTCCATCTGGATGATGGTGTTGACGACCATTTTTGCCTGGTTAGGCGCGAAATTTTATCGCCGCCAGGCGGAAGCGTCGTTGCGCATCGAGCGCGAAGTGATCTTTAACGAGAAAATCCTCGCCAACATGCCCAGCGGCATCGCGCTGGTCGATCCCGGCTCGCGCCATTTCCTGCAGGCAAACGAAGCCTTTGCCGAAATGGCGACGCGTTTCGGCCAGCTCCCGGAAAAAATCGATATTCACGAGGCGACCTACGACGACGTGAAGATTGCGCCGGATGACGCGATCGAGAAGGTGCTGCGCTTCGGGGCGCCCTTTCAATTGATCGAGCATTCCTTCGTCGATCGCAGCGGGCAAACGCGTTTCGTCAATGTGAACCTGCTTCGTCTCCAGGGTCCCGATCAAACCATCCAGGGCATTCTCTATCTGGTCGAAGACAAAACGCGCGACGTGACTTTGCGCCAGGAACTCATCAACGCGAACGCGGCCAAGGATCAATTTCTCGCCCTCCTTTCCCACGAATTGCGCAACCCGCTCACGCCCGTCATCGCCATGGTGGGCGAGCTGGAAGCGATCACCACTAACAAGCCGGAAGTGCGCGAGGCGCTCGAAATTATCCGGCGCAATGTGGAGCTGGAAGCGCGCTTGATCGACGATCTGCTCGACGTGACGCGCATCGCTAAAGGGAAGTTGCAGCTCAGTTTCGAGATCGTGTCGGTGGACGAGATTCTGCGGCGCGCTTATGAAATTTGCGGCGACGAGATCGACGAGAAAGAGCAGCGCGTCGAGTTCCGGCTCAAAGCGGAGCGCGCCTGGGTTGAAGCCGATCCCGCCCGGCTCCAGCAGGTTTTTTGGAATCTGATCAAGAACGCGGTCAAGTTCACCCCGAAGGGCGGCCGCATCATCATCGAGACGTTCAATCCGCAGCCTAACGAGATCGAAATCAAGGTCACCGATACCGGCATCGGCATCGAAAAAGGAAAGATCGAAAAAGTCTTCAACGCTTTCGAGCAGGGGCAAAGCTCAATCACCCGGCGCTTCGGCGGCCTCGGGCTCGGGCTCGCCATTTCCAAGGCGATGGTGGCGGCGCATGGCGGACAAATCGCCGTGCATAGTGACGGAAAAGAAAAAGGAGCTTCCTTCACCGTGCGGCTCGAAACCGTAGCGGCACCAGCCCCAGTCGAACCGGCGAAGGTGACGCCGCTCCCGGCGGCCACCGCGCCAACCAACTCTCCGCAAAAGCACCCGCGGCATGTGCTGGTGGTGGACGATCACCTCGATACCTGCCGGGGCATGAAGCTGATGCTGGAACGGCGCGGCTACAAAATCAGCGTCGCTCATTCGGCCGATCAGGCGATCGCGAAAGCCGATTCGGAAACGTTCGATCTGGTCATCAGCGATATTGGACTGCCGGATCGCAACGGCTATGACCTGATGCAGGAATTAACCGCGCGCTTCGGTTTGCACGGAATCGCGCTCAGCGGATTCGGGATGGAGAGCGATATCCGACGCGCGCATGCGGCTGGCTTTTCCGAACATTTGACCAAGCCCATCAACTTCGATCGGCTGGAAGATGCGATCAGGCGATTGCTTGCTCAGCAAGGCGCGCCTGCTCCGCAAAATGGCGCTGGCCGCGAACGCGACGGCGAGGCCTAGAACCGTTTAGGCACCCGGAGGATGTAGCCGTTTCGCTGTGCGAAACGCGGGAATCAGCGTTGCCTGCGGCCACGTTTCGCACAGCGAAACGTCTATAGCGCCAAAGTGCAGGAGGCGCTCTAAGAATTAACCTGCCCGTTCGGCGGCGTAATGGAATCTTGTTCCGCGCGCTCGGCGGCTTCCATTAATTCACGAGATAACTTTTCCACCCGTTGCCGCATTACCTTGCCGGCTTTGAATTTCACGGTAGCCCGCGGAGGAATTACAAAACTGCTTTCGGGGCGGTTCGGGTTGCGGCCCACCCGCGGTTTGGTTAAGCGCGGCTGGAAGACGCCAAAATTGCGGAGCTCCACCGCAACGTTATTAGCCAGACTGCCGGTAATGTGATCGAGCGTCCGTTGGACCACTTCGAAAACTTGATGCTGCACCATGCCTGTCTGATTGCTGATCGCGACGACGATGTCTCGCTTGGTTAGCTTAGCCATATCCACTGACGAATCGGGTGCGAACCCCCAGGTGGGTGGACATTCGGGCAAAAAACATTGAAATAACTGCCGGTCTCCTCCTCCGGCTCATCGAGGCTGTCGGTGGTCCGCTACTGCGTAACCGCCTGGCGTTGAAAGAAACGGGCGAAGTAATAAGCAAACGGCGTCAACCGGGCGAGCGCTTTGCGCCGCGCCTTCATCTGCCCCTGCGCCACACCCAGTTTCGTGAAAACGCCGTTCCATTCCGATTCCAGCCGCCGCACCTCTTCGTTCGATAATTCGCGCACGACGCGAATCGAGACGCAGCGCTGCAACACGTTCATCGCTTTGCCCGACAGCTCATCGAGAAGATCGACGGCACGCAAAACATGCTCTGTTTCCTGCAAAAGATTCGCCCGGATTTCGGTGAACTGACTTTCCTGCTCCGCCGAAATGATCGGCCGGGCTTTATCCAACCCGTAAGTGATCAAATCATGGAGCCGCTTCCAGTTTTCCAACTGCAACATTATCAGACGCAGTTGACTCTCGAGTTCGGGATCCTTCATCGCTGGGCTTTGGCGGTGACGAGTTCGAGGGTCTCGTCCAACTTCTGCAGGTTATCGAGCAACAAGTGCGCCCACGGCCGGTTGACCGTTTGCACCTGGCTTATAATTCCCTCTTCAAAATAAAACCGGCCTTGCCGCCAGCGGAAAATTTCCGCCACCGCTGCTTCCCCTTCCAGCGTGCCAAAGATGGCGTGCCGAATCGATCCTAGCTGCAGGTAGATTTCGCTCCTGCCGCGAGCGGATTTGAAAGTGAATCGGCCGCTGCGCTGGCCGAGGCAGCTCATTTGCAGAATCTCGGCGGCCGAAAATTGATTCAAATTGCCGATCAGCGAATGGCAGGGATCGATTCCCTCCACCGGGCTGATCGTCTGCGTGCCGGCCGCACGCACCGCATGTTTCAACTGCCGGCGCAGATGTCCTTCGCTTCGATCGCTTGCCAGCAGCATGATTTTCTGCTGCTCCGCTTCCATGACCATTTCCGGCGTATGCGGACGCGGCGCCAGGCAAAGAACGTGCAACGAGGGAAAATGCTGGCGGGCGTTGGTCGCTTGATCCATGGCGATGGCCGCTTCGCCTTCCACGACGAAGAGATCGAAGTTTTCAGCCAATAAAATGAAAATGGCCTCCGACATCGTCCGCACGATGCGCGACTCTATTCCCTCGATCATGTCGAAAATGGAGAGCGCGCGATCCTGAAAAACGGGATCGGCATTGAGAATAAGCAATCTAGTTTCCAGCCTCGGCGTCATAGACGTTCCCCGGATTGAAAGCAGGAATCTTGCCCGCTCCCGCCGCGAAATGATTCAGCGGCGCCAGGCCTTCCGCGGCGGCGGAGCAGCGAAGTGGGCGGGGGCGATCTCATGCGCTGTGCGGAAATGTGTCTTTGCCACCTGGCCCAGAATTTCCGGGCCATGCGTCTCGACCAGGCGGCCGGCCGTTTCCTTGATCGGCGCCGAGACGCCGCGCCCCAGCCGCACTTGCAACTCCCGGCCTTTGCGCTCCAGCCAATCGATAAAGGCTTCCCGCGCCAAAATGGAGGCGCCCGCCACCGCCAGGTCCGATTCCGCCTTCGTGCGCTGCTCTAATTTAATGGCGCGGCCGCGTTGCAGGAGCGACCGCTCGATCACTCGCGGGTCGGCAAATTGATCCGATAAGGCGCGCGGACATTCCGGTTTCTTCTCCAGCAAATTTTCAATCGCGCGCGCGTGGCCCCAGCCGAGCAGGCTGTTGAGGTTGCCGAATTTCTGGTAGAGCTCGTTGTATTTCTCCGGCCCGATGAGCACCACTTCGAACAGCCCGCCCGCCGCCTGCCGGATCGCCTCGGCCAGCGTGTGAATGCGCGCATCCGAGCCGATGCGTTTGCTGTCCTGCACGCCGGCCTCGAGAAATTTGCGCGCGATCCCGCGATCGACATAAACACCGGCGATGACGAGCGGGCCGAAGAAATCGCCCTTCCCGCTTTCGTCGATACCGAAATGCGGCTCGAACATTTCCGGTGAATGCACTTCCTCGTAACCAAGCCGCGCTTCGCCCAAAATTTTCGGCTCCAACTCGAACTGCACGAATTCCTCCGCCCCTTTCCCTTGGACGACCACCTTCGGACCCTTCTCGTAGACGGCGATGCTCAGCTTGTTCTTCTGCGCGAAGAAAATCGTGTATGGCTTGGCCGAGAAAGTGAATCCCGACTCCTCCAGCGCCGTCCGCAACGCTTTCACCTGATCAGCATTGAGAGGAAAAGTGAAAACGTTCACGCTACGGTTCTATTCTGGCATGAGGCGGGAAGCGAAACATCTCTCAAAACAACAGACTGATTTTCGATCCGCCCTCTTGCGCTGGTATCGCCGGGCCGGACGCCACGACCTCCCCTGGCGCACGACGCGCGATCCCTACGCCATTCTCGTTTCCGAGTTCATGCTCCAGCAAACGCAGGTCGCCACCGTCCTCCCTTATTATAAGAGATGGCTCCAGCGATTCCCCGATTTCGCCAGCGTGGCCGCCGCGTCGGAAAACGACATTCTGCACGCGTGGCAAGGGCTCGGCTATTACTCGCGCGCGCGCCATCTACAGGCCGCCGCTCGTTTGGTCGTTAGGCAATGGCGGGGGCGGCTGCCGAAAAACGCCGACGAGATCGCGACACTGCCCGGCGTCGGCCGCTACACCGCGAATGCGATTGCCACTTTCGCCTTCGATCGATCGTTGCCCATCGTCGAAGCGAACATTGGTCGCGTCCTCGCCCGCCTGCATAATTTCCAAACTCCCATCGACACCGCCGCCGGCCGCGACGCGCTCTGGGAATTTGCGAGCCAACTTTTGCCCGCACGATCGGCGCGTATGCACAATTCCGCGCTCATGGACTTGGGCGCAATGGTTTGCACCGCGCGCGCGCCGCAATGCGCCATTTGCCCCGTGCGAGAATTTTGCGCCGCGGAGAATCCGGAATCGTTGCCCGCTAAGAAGCCGCGTCAACGGTCCGTGCGTCTGATCGAGCAACATGGCTTTCATTTTTTGCGCAGTCGCGTCTTGCTGGAGAAAGCGTCGCAGCGCTGGCGCGGAATGTGGATTCTGCCGCCGCTGGCTTCCCCTCCCCGCGATCAAACACCGCTCCACGTCGCAACGTTTCCGTTCACGCATCATCAAATAAATCTCGAAGTGTTTGCCGCGCCGCCGCCGCGAACGAATGGCGCCGAGCGCTGCTGGTTTTCCTCCAACGCACTGGAAAAGATTCCGATGCCGTCTCCGCATCGGCGTGCACTCATTTCCCTGCTCGCTGCCCCACAAAATCTTTGCAGCGACTTCGCCACCGCCTAACCTCCCCTGCAATGCGCAGCATGACTGGCTACGGCCGCGGCGAAGCCGATCACGGCGGCGCGAAATTCAGCGTTGAGCTCAATGCCGTGAACCGAAAGCAGAGCGACATCGTCATCAATCTGCCGCGGGATCTCAACGAACTCGAGCCGCGCATTCGCCAGACGATCAACGAAAAGATTTCGCGCGGCCGCACCAACGCGGTTGTCGCTTATCATCAAGGCGCCAACGGCACACAGTCGCTCGCCCTCGATACCGCGCTCGCGCGTTCCTATCACGACGCAATGCAGGCTTTGCAAAAGGAGCTCAGCGTGCCCGGCGAAATTTCCATTGGCTCGATTTTGCAAGCTCCTGGCGTGATGCGTCTGCCCGAAGAAAATCTCGACGCCATCAAAGCGTGGCCGGCCGTCGACAGCGCTCTTCAGTCCGCTCTCACCGAATTGATCAAGATGCGCGAACGCGAAGGAAAGCATCTGGCCAAGGATCTGATTCATCGGCTCAAAGTCTTGCGGACGCGGCTCAAGCAAATCCGCAGCGTTTATCCGGCAGTCGTTAGTCGCTATCGCGAAACATTGCGCGATCGCCTGACCAAGGCCGGCCTCGAACTCGCGCTCGATGACGAACGCTTGCTCAAAGAAATCGCCATCTTCGCCGATCGCTCCGATATTTCGGAAGAGTTAACGCGGCTCGAAAGCCATCTCACGCAGTTCGCTCATCACCTGCGCAAGAACGAACCGGTCGGGCGCACGCTCGAATTCATCACCCAGGAAATTTTTCGCGAGCTCAACACGCTCGGCGCAAAATCGAACGATGCCGCCATTTCCCAGGACGTCGTCGCCTGCAAAGCCGAGCTCGAAAAAATTCGCGAGCAAATCCAAAATCTTGAGTAAGGAATTCACGCGCTACGGAATTTTGTTCGTCGTCTCGGCGCCATCGGGTGCGGGCAAGACGACGCTTTGCGCCGCGCTTCGCCAGACACCGAGTTTCGTTTACTCCGTCTCCTGCACGACCCGCGCGCCACGCGCCGGCGAGATTCCCGATGAAGATTATCACTTCATTTCGGAGAAGGAATTTCTCGAGCGCGTCCAGGCCGGAGACTTTCTCGAACACGCAAAAGTGCACACCGATTATTACGGAACGCTGCGCGCGCCGGTCGAAACCAACTTGCAACAGGGCGTCGATGTCCTCATCGATATCGATACGCAAGGCGCCGCCGCCATTCGCGCCTGCTCCGATGCGTTCATTCGCGGCGCGCTCAGCGATGTCTTCATCATGCCGCCGGATTTGGAAGAGCTGCGCCGCCGTCTCATCAAACGCGGCACCGAAACGCCCGCGCAAATCGATCTGCGCCTCGTCAATGCCGCGCGCGAAATGGAACTGTGGCGCGATTACCGCTACACCATCATCAGCCAATCGATCGAAGAGGACCTTACGAAATTTCGCCACATCATGGGCGCGGAGCGATACTTGAGCCGGCGCCTCGTCTCGAACTGAACCGCGATGAATCGCAATACGAAATCCAAACGAGAGAAGCCGGCCGCGCGCAAAATTTTGCAGCCGCAATCGAAAGCGAAGACGGTCGTTCTCGGCGTGACTGGTTCGATCGCCGCTTACAAATCCGCCGAGCTGACCAGTCTGCTCGTCAAACAAGGGCACGACGTTTTGGTCGTCATGACCAAAGACGCCACCGAGTTCATCACGCCTCTGACTTTGCAGACGCTCTCGAAAAATCCGGTCATGACGAGCTTCTACGACGAGAAGGATAACTGGCGTCCTGGGCACATCGAACTCGCAGATGTCGCTGATCTTTTGCTGATCGCACCGGCCACTGCGCACATCATCGCCGAGCTTGCCCACGGTCTCGCCGGGCACCCGCTCGCCGCCATCGCGCTCGCCACCAAAGCGCCGCTTCTGCTCGCGCCCGCCATGAACGGCAAAATGTGGGAACACGCGGCCACCCAGGAAAATGTGAGCACCTTGCAAACGCGCGGCGCGGAATTCATCGGGCCGGAAGAAGGAATGCTCGCTTGCGGTTACGAAGGCGCGGGCCGGCTTTGGAAGGTGGAGGACATCGCCTTCCGCGTGGAATTCCTCCTCGCTCGCCAGGATAATTTGATCGCGTGAAGTTTGTCATCACGGCCGGCCCGACGCGCGAGCCGATCGATCCCGTTCGATTTTTGAGCAATCGCTCTTCCGGGCAAATGGGGTACGCGATCGCGGAAGCGGCGCGTGATGCGGGTCACGAAGTTGTTCTCATTTCCGGACCCGTTAGTCTGGTCGCGCCGAAAAACGTGCGCGTCGAACTGGTGACGACGAGTGATGAAATGTTTTCGGCAGTCGAACGCGCGGTGCGCGATTGCGATGTTTTCATCATGTGCGCCGCGGTGGCCGATTACAAACCGGAGGCGACCGCGCACGAGAAAATCAAAAAGCAAAATGCAACGCAATCGCTCGCGCTCGTTCCAACGCGCGACATCCTAACGACTATTGCAAAGGCGCCACGAAAATTTTTTGTCGTCGGCTTTGCGGCTGAAACGGAAAACGTTCTCGAGAACGCCCGTCGCAAACTAACGAGTAAAAATTGCGATCTGATGGTGGCCAATGATGTGAGCGGCGCGATCGGCATGGAGAGTGCTGAAAACGAAGTCGTCGTGTTGCACACCAACGGAGAAAAAAATCGAATCACGCGCGCGCCGAAAAAAATCATCGCGCGCGAATTGATGAAAATAATTTTAAGTGCGTGTGAAAAACGTTTGACAAAAAAAACGTGATGATTACTTCAACGGGTGAGTGAAGTTATTCACATCTGTTCACAAACCCACCGCATCTGCGGATTGAAAGGGGGGATAGTCGATGGCCGTTAAGAAAAAAGCGAAAGCGAAGAAAGCTCCTGCCAAAAAAAAGGCAGCTAAAAAAGCAGTGAAGAAATCAAAGAGACACTAAATCTGAGTGTCCTTTAACCGCTTCGAAGTTCTCGGAGCGACAATCCCTAATTCAACCCGGGAGGAGACCAAAATCTCCTCCCGGTTTTTTTTGATTCCGAAAATGCTGCGCGCCGAAAATATTTGGCAGCGAATGCGCGGCATCCGATTACTCTGACGATCATGACGCCTTATCTCGACGCGGCGATCGCGGCCGCGCGCGCCGCCGGTGAACTGCTCCGCGAAAATTTTACTCTTCCGCGCGACGTCAATTCGATGGAGGCGCACGACATCAAACTGGCGATCGATGTGCAGACGCAGGATCTCATCACCCAGCGCTTGCTCGACCAATTTCCCGAGCACGCGCTTTACGGTGAAGAGGGAATCGTCGGCGATCAGACGAGCGAATTTCAGTGGGTAGTCGATCCGCTGGATGGGACGGTGAATTATTTTTACGGCCTCCCGCATTTCTGCACGTCGATTGCGTTGCGGCAGTCGCAGCAAGTGATCGTGGGCGTGATTTACGATCCGATGCGCGACGAACTTTGGGCCGTCCAGAAAGGCTGCAAGCCGACATTGAACGGCGAGCCGTTTCGCGTGAGCGAGCGCGCGCAGTTGAGCGAAGCGGTCATCTCGGTCGGCTTGTCGAAGACGGAGGCAACGATCCGCGCGGGATTGCCGCTGCTCCAGGAAATGATTCATCGCGTGCGCAAATGTCGATTGATGGGAAGCGCCGCGCTCGATATGGCGTATGTGGCGTGCGGACGCTTTGATGCATACATCGAACAGGGAATCAGTCTGTGGGATATCGCGGCCGGCTGGCTGCTCGTCGAAGCGGCGGGCGGGCGCGTCGACATGAAGGCGCGGGTCGATATGAAGGATAAATATTCGATCACGGCGTCGAACGGCGTGCTCGATCTCTCCATTCCGCGCTCATGATTCGCTCCGGCATTGGCTATGATGCGCATCGTTTGATCGAGGGCCGCAAATTGATTTTGGGCGGCGTGGAAATTCCAAATCCGCGCGGACTCGAAGGACATTCCGATGCCGATGTGATCGCGCACGCCATTGCTGATGCGCTGCTCGGGGCGATCGGCGAACAGGACATCGGCCACCATTTTCCAAACGACGACGAAAAGATTCGCGGCATCAGCAGCCTCGAGATCCTACGCGGCGTCCGAACATTGCTCGAAAAGAAAAACGCGCGGATCAATAATGTGGACGCGACCCTCCTGGCGGAAGCGCCCAAAATTGCGCCGCACATTCCGATGATGAGGAAACGCATGGCGGAGGCGTTGGGGCTCGACGAAAGCCGGATCGGCATCAAGGCGACCACGAATGAAACGCTCGGCGCCATCGGTCGCAACGAAGGAATGGCGGCGATGGCGATCGCGACGGTCGATTGCCCGGAATGAACTCGCCTAACGACTGATGCCGGTTCGCTTTTTTAACACCTACTCGCGCGCGCTGGAGGAATTCCAGCCGCTGAACCCGCCGCGCGTGAAAATGTACACATGCGGACCGACGGTTTATAGTCACGCGCACATCGGCAACTTTCGCGCGTATCTGTTCGAGGATTTGTTGCAGCGTCATCTCGAAGCGCGCGGCTACGAAGTGCAGCGCGTCATGAATTTGACCGACGTGGATGATAAGACGATTCGCGGCTGTCGCGCCGCCGGCATCCCGCTGGCCGATTTCACCGCGCCATTCAAGCAGGCGTTCTTCGAAGACCTCGACACCTTGCGCATCAAGCGCGCGAACGATTTTCCCTCCGCCACGGAGGAACGCTACATCCAGGCGATGATCGCGATGATTGCAACTCTAGTGGAGCGCGGACTGGCTTATCAGGCGGACGATAAATCGGTTTACTATCGCATTAACAAATTTCCCGATTACGGACATCTCGCGCACATCGATTTGACGCAGTTGCAATCGACCGGGCGCGTGCGGAACGACGAATACGACAAGGAACACGTGGGTGATTTCGCGCTCTGGAAGGCGTGGGACGAAGAGGACGGCGCAGTCTCGTGGGAAAGCCCGTGGGGTCGCGGCCGGCCCGGCTGGCATATCGAGTGCAGTGCAATGGCCACGCAATTGCTCGGCGACCAGCTCGACATTCACTGCGGCGGCGTGGATAACATTTTTCCGCATCACGAAGCGGAGATCGCCCAAACGGAAGGCACGACCGGAAAGCAATTCGTTCGTTACTGGCTGCATTGCGCGCATCTGCTGGTCGACGGTCAGAAGATGGCCAAGTCGTCAGGCAATTTTTTTACGCTGCGAGATGCTTTGGAAAAGGGCTACACCGGCCGCGAAATGCGTTACGCGCTCCTGCGCGTTCACTATCGCGTTCCCCTGAATTTCACTTGGGAAGGAATGGACGAATCCCGGCAGGCGCTCGCACGCGTGGACGGCTGGCTGGAGCGGCTGCGGGAAACAGCCGGCGATGAGGCCGGCGCAGTCGCGCCCCTTTCGCCTAACGACACTTTCGCGGAGATGCTCGACGATGATTTAAATATCTCGGGCGCGCTCGGCGTGCTTTTCGAAACTATTCGCGAGACAAACCGCGCCCTCGACGCCGGTGAATTGGACGCAACCCAGGCACGAGCCTGGCTCGACTGGTGGATGCGGGTCGATTCGGTGCTGCAGATTACGAATGCGACGGAGGGGTTGCCGCCGGAAATTTCCGCGCTGGCCGAGCAACGGGAGCAAGCCAGACTTGCCAAGGAATGGCGTCGCAGTGATGAATTGCGGGATGATTTGCAGGCGCGAGGCTGGGAAGTGCGCGATACGAAGGATGGACAGAAAGTGACGCGCCGGCCAGGCGGTTAAACATGTTTTCGCCTAACGAATACCTCGACCTCGACCACACGGCGCACGCCAAGCTGTTCGAGAACCAGAAATACGTCTGGGACGCGCTCAAGCAAATCGCGAGTTATCTCCAGTTTCGATTAAAACCCGCTGTGCTCGGCGAGTTGATGGGCAAGCCATTTATCAGCAACACAGTTTTTGTCGGCCGGGGAACGATGGTCGAGCAAGGCGCTGTCCTCAAAGGGCCGGCATGGATCGGGGAAAACTGCCATATCCGGAGCGGGTGTTACGTGCGTGAAAATGTGATTGTGGGCGACGGGGTGGTCTTGGGAAATTCCTGCGAGTTCAAGAATTGCATTCTCTTCGATGAGGCGCAGGTGCCGCATTTCAACTACGTGGGCGATTCGATTCTCGGGCATCGGGCCCACCTCGGCGCCGGCGTGATTTTGTCGAACGTAAAACTGGACCGGCGCGAAATTATGGTCACCGCCACAGATGGCAGCATCGCCACTGGCCTGACGAAATTTGGCGCCATCGTCGGAGACCGCACCGAGATTGGCTGCAACGCGGTGATCAATCCTGGTGCGGTGATCGGCCCGGATTGCCTCATTTATCCAGGCGTCAGTTTTCGTGGGGTGCTGGCAGCCAGAAGCATCGCGAAGACGGCGCAAGCGATTCAGATTTTCCCGCGCCGTGATGTGCCTGCGTCCTAAGGGCGCGACACCCCGGGAGAATTTGGCCGATTCGTGCCGCTGGAAAGCAGAACGGCGTCACCGTTTCCGGTGACGCCGTTGCTGAAACAAACTGTTAAAAACTTAGCAAGCGACCGCCGCTTTGCGACGATAGACAACCACGGCAAATCCGACGGCAGCCAAGCCGAGCAACGCATAGGTGCTGGGCTCCGGTACCACATTGATGGTCACTTCATTCACGTTCAGGTAGTGAGTGTTGAATTGGTCGTCCCCGATAACCGGACGGGTGCTCCCATTCAGATTGCCAACCATGAAGATATGGTAGGTCGATCCAACCATCAGATTGAGGCCTTGGAGCGTCACAGTACCGACATAGTAGGTGCCCGGAACATCAAATTCCCCGGCGTCGTCCGTGTAACCCAGATCTTTGCCATTGATCGGATCCAAGATCGCGTTCATAGGGTCTAAGACTTGTCCGTCGCCGCTGGTCGGATCATTATAAACGCCCCCCACGTTAGACCGGCCCGTGATCTGGAATTGGTTAATGCCATCGTTGCTCTGCAGGAAAAACGTAATTCCATTCGAATTGAACGTCGTCGTGATATTCAGGTCGAGAGAGAAAGTTCCGTTGGAAGTAATGCTGATCGTTTGGAGACCAGTCCCCGTTTGAGCGAAGGTGCCGGAAGCGTCGGCGGTCTGCGCGAGGGCTTTCGGGCTCACGAGGAGCGGGCAGAGCGCCAAGGCGCCGATGAGGATGGTTTTACGAATGGTTGCTATCATTTTGTTTTTTCTACGTGGTTTGTGGTTGGATGTTCTTTTGGCAAAAACTGCCGAGGGAGTCAATATTCTTTTCTAGGTTTTCTGAGAAAGTGGCTGCGGATAGATTCGGTTTTTGGCGAAAAATGGATGCAGAACGGCACATTTTTATCTGCTTGGGAGAAAATCGAGCCTGGAAGAAATGCTCATAAGTAGTCGGTTCATCGGTATTTCTGGCTGGTAATTTGCGATATTTAACCCCCGGGTGCGTCGTTTCTAGTGATCGCAGTCATTGGGCGCAAGCACAGAAAAGAAATGCGCCGTTACATTTTCGACAGGCAGCCCAGAGCGAAAGCAGTCTCGAATCAAAGAGCCGATAAACCCGGCTTCTGCTTAATCCAGCCCAAGTCATAGAGGGGCTGGGCAAACCAGCCGATATTGGAGCAGTCGAATATCTGGTCGGCGGTATGCAGCCATTTGCGAGCGTCGCCCGTGTTCCCCTGCGCAAATTCCCACGCGGCCTGAGCGTAATAATAGGCCGGCGTCTCAGTCGGAAATTGAATTTGGCTCAGTGCGGAACGGGCCTCCTCGAGGTTGTGTTCTCCGAGATGAGTTAGCAGGATGGCGTAGCGAACTTTCTCGTGCGCGATGAGGATGTTCGTTTCCTGGGCGAGCGCCTGAAAGATGGCGCGCGCCTCGCCGTATTTCTTTTGGCGAAAAAAGGCTTCGGCGAGGTGCAATTGCGGCGCGAGCAATCGCGAATCCTTCTCGCGCGCGGCCCGGAAATCCGTGATAGCGCCGTCCAGCTTCCCTTGCTCCATGAGCACAGCGCCGCGCACATCGAGCGAATCCGCCGTGGCACCCTTGAGCTTATCGAATTGATCGAGCGCGACGAGGGCATCGGCGAATTTTTCTGCGCTGTAAGCGTTCTTCGCCTTCTCCAGGTAGTGGGCGCCGCCGGCGGCGTCCTGCGCCTGAATCGAAGGAATGATGATGGCGGCAAAAAGAGCGGAGAGAACGATGCGCATGGCGCATCCTTTCCGAAGCGATTCGGCCGGGCAAGCGAAACCGGGGCGCGGATGGGCAGGGATTCGAACCCTGGTTGCCTTGCGGCAAACACGCTTTCCAGGCGTGCGCATTAGACCACTCTGCCACCCATCCTTTACACTGGTGCTCGTGCTCCTAATCGTAATCGCGCTCGTGCTCCCGCGGGATCGATTACGAGCACGATCAGGAGCAAGAGCACGAGTAGGATTGCGCGCTAAAGCTGGAGCCGCTGGAACAATTCGTCGAGCGGCAGTTGCAGGCCGATATAAAAATCGCCGAAGTCACCGTAATCTGCGCTGACCGGATCGAACCGCATTTCGTAGACGATCGCTTTGATCTGGAAAGTATCCTCGGCAAAGAGCGTGACGCCCCACTCTGCGTCATCCAATCCGGTCGAGCCGGTGATGAGCTGCTTCACTTTGCCGGCGTACTTCCGCCCGACGGCGCCGTGTCCGAGCATCAGGCGGCGGCGTTCGTCGTTAGGCAAATTATACCAATTGCGCTGCTCGCCGCGGCGTTTGCTCATGTTGTAAAAGCAGACCACCGGCCAGTCGGGTAACGTCGGGTAGACCCGATCGTGCCGGTATTTTTTCATGCGCACGCGAAAAGTCTCCATCGCTTCCATGAACTCAGACGAGGCCGGGCTGAGCTTTTGCTCGTGCAAGGTAGCCGCGTATTCCTCGTCGGTCATTTTGTATTCGCTCTCTTCGGTGAGCGAGAGGTAGCTGTAAACGGGCGTGAGCACATCGGCACCTAACGAGAGGGTGAGCCGCTTCTCGATCCGGTTCGCTTCCTGCAGATCGGGCGTGATGAGCATGAAACCGAGATCGGCTTTCGGCGTGACCATGCTCAAAGTGAGCAATTGGGTATCGGGCAACGCGCGCACTTCCTGGACGAGCGAGGCGAGCGCGGTTTTGGCGGCGCGTTGTTCCGCCGGATCGAGCAACTGCCATTGGCCAAACTCGACGTGGTAGAAAAGATGGAGGCAATGCCAGCCTTGTTCGGGAATGAGCGCGCCTTCTTTTTTCATGTTCGCGGGAGCTTCGTGGTTAAGCATTTCGGGTCAAGGCAGCCTTACCGCGCCGCTTCCGCCGCGCTCGGCAAATGCGAAAGGCAATATTCCTCGCCATCGCGCGCGACGCGGAACTCGAGATTCGCATCGGTTTTTTCCGTGGACCCGCAAACCGCGCAGCGATGCAAGGGCTCGTCCGCCGGTGCCTGTTCGGCCTCGAATCGTTTCCGACGCGCCGACACCGTCTGACGTTGGCGGACGGAGGAGAAAAAATCGCGGCCGAAGAAGAGGAAGAAATTACCAAACGCCACCAGCGTAGCGGCACGCAACGCCATCGAACCACCGACGAACTGCAGCAGAATGAAGCCGGCCGTGATCCAGGCAATCCATTTCATCTTCATCGGCAGGATGTAGGCGACGTAAATGATGCTGTCGGGATAGAAACGGGCGAACGCAAAAAAGAGCGAAGCCATCAGCATGGCATTCGAAAAACGGGCGCCGAAAAAGAAGGCGGCCACCGTTGTCCCAATCATGCCGAGCAAGAAATAAACGGTGAGCCGATGTGCGCCCCACGCCCGCTCGAGGCCGTCGCCGACCCAGATGAGGAAGAAGACGAAGAACGCCGCGTTCAACCAATCGGGCAACGGCAGGATGCTGCCGGTTTGCGGCACGCAAATATAAGTGACCAGGCGCCAGACCTGACCGCGCATGACGGCGGCCGGATCGAGATCGAGCAGCGCGATGAAGGGCGGGTTGACCTTGTAAAGAATGAAGATGAGCGCCGTGAACATGGCCACGTAGCGCAGCAATCCGTGCACGGCCAGGAAAGGCGTGCGCCGCTCTAATTTATCCAACCAATTCACCTGTTTGATTTAGCAGACGCTCGCGCAGTCACAACCCGCGCGACCGCGCCGCGTGTTGCGTTGACACTCCAAGGCCGGCGTCTAATCTCTCCGCCGTGAGCGACTCCGCGCCCAAAAAAACGCCTCTCTACGAGGAGCACGTCAAAGCGGGCGCGAAGCTGATCGACTTCGGCGGCTGGCTCATGCCGGTGCAATATTCGAGCATCGTCGATGAACATCAGGCCGTGCGTAAAAACGCCGGCGTCTTCGATATTTCGCACATGGGGCAACTCATTGTCTCGGGTGAGAAAGCGGGCAGTTGGCTCGACGAAATGCTGACCAACAACGTGGCGAAACTCGGAGTCGGCCAGGGCCATTACACCTTCCTGCTCAATGACGCGGGCGGCATCATCGACGACCTCATCGTTTACCGCACTGCGCCTAACGAGTTTCTTCTCGTCGTCAACGCCTCCCGCACCGAGGAAGACATCGCCTGGCTGCAAAAGCATCTGCCGGCCGGCGTGCAGTTGCGCAGCCGCAGCGACGAATACGCGGGGCTCGCCATCCAGGGGCCGCATGTCGTCGAATTTTTCCATTCCCTTTTCGGCTCCGACATGGCGCCGCCGGAGCGGAATGAAATCCGCGATTTCGTCCATGACAGCGTGCCGCTTTCCATCGCCCGCACCGGTTACACCGGCGAAGATGGCTTCGAAGTTTTCTTCCCGGCAGAACACGCGGTCTTTGTTTGGGAAGAAGTTTTGCGCAAAGGCGGACCGATTGGGTTGAAGCCTTGCGGCCTCGGCGCGCGCGATACGTTGCGCCTCGAAATGTGTTACCCGCTCAACGGCTCCGATCTTTCGCCCGAACATAATCCGATCGAGGCCGGTCTCGGTTTCTTCGTCGATCTGAAGAAAGAAAAATTTACCGGGCGCGAAAAACTGGCGAGCGACAAGGAACAGGGCCCGGCCCGCAAGCTGGTCCCATTTCGCATGAACGGGAAAGGACCCCCACCCCGGCCGCATTACGCTGTTTATCAGAATGGCGAGCGCGTCGGCGAAGTGGCCAGCGGCACGTTGTCGCCCAGCCTGAGCGTGGGCATCGGCATGGCTTATGTGCCCACCGCGCAGGCGAAAATCGGCATGCCGCTCGAGATCGAGATTCGCGGCCAGAAATTTCCAGCTACCATCGAGAAAAAACCATTCTATAAAAAATCATGAACGTTCCCGACGATCTTCTTTACACCGAATCGCACGAATGGATTAAACGCGAAGGCGACAACATTCGCGTCGGCATCACCGATCACGCGCAAGCGGAGTTGACCGATGTCGTTTTCGTCGAGTTGCCAAAAATGGATCGGCAGGTCGCGCAAAAAGAGCCGACGGCCGTCGTCGAATCGGTGAAAGCGGCGAGCGATATCTACGCGCCAGCGAAGGGAACGGTCGTGGAAACGAACAAGGCGCTCGATGCGAATCCCGCGCTCATTAATACCGATCCGTTTGGCGAAGGCTGGATCTTCGTGCTCAAGATCGAGGACGCCAGCCAGCTTGATGGCCTAAAAGACGCCGCCGCCTACCGCGAGGCGATTGGTTGATTCGTTAGGCGTATCGCGCGTTCTGGCGCCCTGTAGCCGTCTCGCTGTGCGAGACGCGAGAGCGACTCTCGCTGGCCCGTCCATACCCGCATTTCGCATAGCGAAACGGCTACAGCAGGATGTTGAGCAAAGCCGCTCTATTCCTGCAAAACCTGATCGAAGGAGTGCATCAGTTCCTCCATCGTCATCCGCTCTGCGCTGAAATCGTAGCCGTCGAGCGAACCGCCGTAGACGGCTGATTCGCCGTCGGGCGAGATGGCGAGAATGAAAATCGGCGTCAAGCGCAGCGCGACGTCTCCTTTGATTTGCGCGAGCGCTTCCTTCCACCCCGGTTCCTCAGCCGATTGACCAAAAAATATCGTGTCGGGCCGAAAGGCGCGCGCCGTGCGCAAAGTCATGCGCCGGCTTCGTTCCTCTTTCAGAACGTAGCGCTCGCCATCGGCGAAAAGATTCCTAACGAGTTCGGTGACCTGCGGGTCGCCACCAAGAAGAAGCACTCGTTTTGGAAAAATCACACGATGCCTTTAAGCATCGCTCATGCCAGTGGAGACTAACGAGTGGTTGGCCGGGCGGGCCGCCCGGCCGCCGAGTCAGGCGAGCCACCTGACCTCCACGGCTATCCGAGAAAGCCGAGATTGGGATGGGCGAAGCGGCCGATGTTTGGCAGCACGCTCGCCAGTTGCGACGGCGAGACGCCAAACCACGTCGCGAGCGTGGCCGAATATTCATCGACCGACGTCGTCGGAATCCAGCGGCCCTGGCCGGTATCGTCGGGACCGTTGACGGCGAGCGTGGGGAATGTGCCGAACAACCGACCGCCGCGCACGGCGCCACCCATGACGAATTGGTGGCTGCCCCAGCCGTGATCCGAGCCGGTTCCATTCGTCGGAAAGGTGCGACCGAAATCGGACGCGGTGAAGGTGGTGACCTGTTGCGAAATTCCCATCTCGATCGTCGAATTGTAAAAAGCGTTGAGCGCCTGGCTGAGCTCCATGAGCAATCCTGATTGCGCGCTCAATTGATCGCCATGCGTGTCGTAACCCTGGACGGCACAGAAAAAAATCTGGCGGCGCAATCCGAGATTGCTCCGGGCGGAGATCAACTGCGCCACCATCTTGAGCTGGCTGGCGAGACCGGTAGCGGGGAAAACAGTCGTTAGGGGCGCGGCCCCGGCGAGCGCGACGGTGAGCAATTCGTTATCGGCAATCGAGCGCGTCACGGTGTCGGCGTAGGCCTGACCGAACAAATTCGTCTGCGGTTGCGCGAGTAAATCCTTGAAGGCTTGCAGCCGCACATTGGCGTTGGCGCTGCCGTTGAATCCGGTGAGCCCGACGCTGCCGTCCGGCGAAACCGAATACGGGATGACAGTGTTACCGAGCTCGAACGTGTTCGTGCCGGCGATGGAGATGGCGAGCGAGATTTGCGAGTTGCCGTTGAGCGATTGGAGCAGGTCGCCTGCGCGTCCGCCCCAACCGGTATGGGCGGGTTGATCCGGCCACGAGGTTTGCCATTGGACCGATTGATCGGCGTGCGAAAAAAGATGGGGCGGCACGGCGGCGCCGCCGGCCAGGTATTGCGCGCGCGTGACCGGCGCGACGAGCGTGCCGACGTTCGCGATCATGGCGAGATGGCCGGCGTTAAAGAGCGATTGCAGCTCGGGCAAATTCGGATGGAAGGCGAACTGCCGGCCGTCGCCGCCCTGAAGCGTGAGCGGAAGAAGCGACGCTTTCGGAAGGGCGAGCACGTCGCGCGCGGCAGCGTAGGCGTTGTAGCCAGCGGTGTCGTTCGGGATAAGGACGTTGTTCGCGTCGTTTCCGCCAAAGAGGAAGAGGCAGACGAGCGCCTTGTAGTCGCCCGTCGCGGTAGTGGCGGCGCTGATTTTGCGCAGATCGAAAAGGGTGCTGAGCAAACCGGAAGTGCCGAGGGCGGCGCAGGCGGCCTGGCGAATGAAAAGGCGGCGCGTGAGTGAGGACATTATTTTTGGACGACGTATTCGGGCGAATTAACGACGAGGTAGATGGCGGTGCGGGCGCGTTCCGTCGGGTTGTTCGAGGCAATGTCGCTGACGGCGGTGATCAAACGCGTGCGCATAGCGGACGACATGCCGCCGGCCATGAGCAACGTGTTTAAGTGATCGACGAGCTGCGCTGGATTGGCGGCGAGCGTGATTTCGGGAGCAAGGTTGAGCGTAACCCGCTGGCTCGATGAGCCGAGGCCGTAGTAGATGGCGGAGTTCAGATAGTTGGCGATCGAACTCGTCGTCGTCTCGGTCGTGATTTCCAATTCCGGACTCGTTAGGCCAGCGGCAGCGATGACGCCGGGCGCCGAGTAATCGGGCGAGAAGAAGTTAAAAACATTCGGCGCGTGCAAAGCCACCTGGCCGAGCGTGCTCGGATTGTTGAGATGAAATTTGCCGTCCGGCGAAGTCGCGGCAAAGGCGCGGAGCAAACTGGTCACGCGCACATCGGGCTCGCGCAGGTGGCCGTAACCCTGATCGGTCTTGGCGTTTCCACGCGCATCGTAATCGAGCAGAATAGCGCGAATGACTGCGCGCAAATCGCCGCGCACGCCATGGCCGTTATCATTAAAAACCGAAGCGACGCGATAGACGTAGCCGGGGCTCGGATTACTGGTGACGAGCCGTTGGATCAATTGCCGGCAGACGAACGGCCCGACGTTGGGATGATTGAAAATGGTGTCGAGCGCCGTCTTCAAATCCTGCTCCGGCGTTTGCCCGGCCGGAATGGTCACGCCATTCAAAATGTGCTTGGCGTCGGGCGAGTGATGACTCGGCACCGCTTCCATCGGCTCGCGAAAATTCGCGGGCACGCCATACCAGGCCGGCGTTCCGGTTTGCGCGTAATGCCAGCCGGTGAAAACCGCGGCCAGACCAAGCACGTCGTCCTGATCGTAGGTATCGATGGGCAAACTCTGCGAGTTGAGCGTGAGGCTGCCATCGAGGTTGACCCGGTAAAGCCCGATCGAAAACAGCTGCATGACTTCGCGCGCGTAATTCTCGTTAGGGTTCGTTCCCTTCGCCGGGTTCGCCTTGTCGTTATGCAACATGTCGAGAAATTTTCCCATCGCCGGGTTGAGCGTGACGTCATCGAGGAGCTGCCGGTAATTTGCGAAGGCATCGCGAGTGAGCACATCGAGGTAGGTCGACATGGCGTCGGGATTGTTGCGCAGGCCCGCGCTGTTGACCGAGACGACGAACAGCTCGCTCAAGGCGAAGGCGACGCGTTGCCGCAATTGATCGGGCGCGCTCACCGCGTAGGTCCACCAGCCGTCCATCGTCTCCTTTATCGTCGGCGGGTTAACGCCGGAGGCGTCGAGGTAGCCAATGTGCGAGGAAGGCGCGGCCGCGAACTGCGTATTCAGAAAACCGTCGAACCCTTTTTGTTGCACCTGCGTGATGAGCGCGCTGGTAGGGCCAAAGGTGGATTGGGCGAGGAAGCGGCAGGCGTCTTGCGGACTCGGCGTGCCGCTGGCGAGCGCGGGCGGCGGCGTGGGAATCGGGATCGATTGCGCGCCGCTCGAGAGATGGAACGAGCCGGTTAATTCGCCGGCCGGATGCGCGGCGGTTTGGATGACGAACGAGAGCTTGCCGGACATCAATTCCGCGATGATGTCGGCGACGGTGTAGGTGCCGTGCGGCGCGAAGACCCAATTATAAGAACCGTCCGGCCGCGGCGTCGCCGAAGCGACATCGTAAAGCAATTCGCCGGTCGAACTGTCGATGTGCACGCCGCTCATCGGCGAAGAGAGATTGGTGAAATTGAAAGTGACGATGGCCGATTTGCCATCGGCGGCCAGACGCAACGTCGCGGTGCCGGAGGCGCCGGAAACGACGCCGCCCGGCGGCCGCAACTGCGCGAGATAAAGGGTGGAGCCATCGGCTTGGAGAGGTTGATCGAGATCGTACATCTCGATGAGCGCGATGCCGGTGGTGTTGCCCGCGCCGCGCACGATCGCGGTGTAATTGCCGGGCCGTAGATCGGCGACGATGGCCGGCTCGCGCTCATCGCTCGGCGCGAGCGTGCTCGCTTCGATCTCGGCCAATTGCGTGCTGCGCCAGTTGTCGTTCGCGACGAGAAGCGCGCCATTCGGATCGTGCAATTCGAGCATCGGATCCTGCAACCGACCCGCGATCGGCTCTCCATTGAGGCTAAGCGTGGGGCCATCGACCCGCACAATCACGCGCTTCGTCTGATCGCCGTGCACGATGAAGCCGCCGATCATGACGTTGTCGCCGGTGAGGACGCGGCCGCGGGTGGAAATGTTGCCGAGGCGCGCGGTCGGATTTGCGCCATCGAGATCGTAAACTTCGACAAGGCTGACCCCGGTCGCGTTGTTTACTCCGCGCACGACGACGGTGTAAGGGCCGGGCAGCAACGTCGCGATGAGCGCCGATTCCAAATCGTTCTTCGGCGCGATGCCAAGCGCGGTGATTTCCGCTTGTTGCGACGAGCGCCAGTTGTCGTCGGAGGCAACGGTGCGGCCGGTGGCGTCGTGCAATTCCAAAAGCGGATCGCTCAGCGCGCCAGTCACTGGAAGCGAGGGCCCCAGCGCGCGCAGGACCACTTTCTTTTGGCCCGTGCCGCTGACGATGAAGCCCGCGATGAGGACGTTGTCACCGGTTTCCACGCGCAGGCGCGTCGAGATGTTGGCCAGGTTCGAGAGCGCGCGGGCGGGCGTCGCACTCAGCAGCGCCAACGCACCGAGCAAGGCCAGCGCCCAAAATTTGCGATGAATTCCCCGCGCCGCTTCGATCATGATCTCGCTGTTTTCGGAGCAATAACTACACCGTTGGCCCGTTGGCACGCGCGAACTTCTCTTGAACCGCTTCATGAGCAGGCTGGCCACCGGTTTAAGTCCCGCTTTTTAATCAATCTCCCTATGCTTAATTGAACGTCACGCCCGTCATGTCCCAATCCGCCAAAAAAACGGCGGCCGCTCCTTCTGCGGCCCAGCCGAGCTTTGAAAAATCGATGGATCGCCTCGAGGAGATCGTTGAGCAAATGGAGTCGGGCAAGATGCATCTGGAAGATCTCATCGTGCGTTATGAAGAAGGGATGAAGCTGGTGAAAATCTGCCAGGAAAGACTTGCCAGCGCCGAGCAACGCATCGAAATCATCACCCGCAACAGTGCCGGCCAGCCCGGCACCAAACCATTCGATCCGGCCGCGGCCGATCCCGCGCCAGCGCGCGCGCCCAAGGAAAAAGTAGATAATGACGCAGTCACCCTCTTCTAAACCCGGCAAGGCCGACCAAAGTTTTCTCCGGGGCATTCATTCGCCCGCCGACGTAAAGGCATTGCGCGAAGAGGATCTCCCGCAGCTCGCCCAGGAAGTGCGCGAGGAATTGATCAGCGTCCTCTCGAAAACAGGCGGACATCTCGGGCCGAATCTCGGCGTGGTCGAGTTGACCATCGCGCTCCATCGCGTCTTCGAAACGCCGAAAGACAAGTTCGTTTTCGACGTCAGCCATCAGGGTTACGTCCACAAAATGTTTACCGGTCGGCTCGATCGCATTCATACGATGCGGCAATACGAAGGCCTCAACGGCTTCCTTCTCCGCACCGAAAGCGAACACGATTCCTACGGCGCCGGACATGCCGGCACCGCCATTTCCGCCGGCCTCGGCATGGCCGTCGGACGCGATCTTCGCGGGACGAATGAAGATGTGGTCGTGGTCGCAGGCGACGCCGCGCTCACTTGCGGCATTAGTTACGAAGCGCTCAACAACGCAAAGTCGCAAACGAAGCGTTTCATCGTTGTGCTCAACGATAACGAATGGTCGATCGCCAAAAACGTCGGCGCGATTGCCAATTACCTGAACAACATCGCGACCAATCCGACCTACGCCTATCTGCATGAGCGCGCCGGCAGATTCATTCAAACGATCGCCGGCAAGACCGCGCTCCATCTCGCGCACAAAGTCGAGGAGAGCGTCAAGAGCCTGCTCGTTCCGAGCGTGATTTTCGAAGAGCTCGGCCTCCGTTATTACGGGCCGATCGACGGCCACGACATTCCGCTCCTCATCAAAACTTTCGAGTTCCTCAAGTCGCAGGACGAGCCGGTTCTGCTGCACATTCTGACCAAGAAAGGCAAAGGCTATGAGCCGGCGCTCGCCAAGCCCGACAAATTTCACGGCCTCGGCAAATACAAAATCGACAGCGGCGAAACCGCGCCCGGCGCCACGCCCACCTATTCCGAAACACTCGGCCAGACCCTCTCCAAATTCGCCGACAGCAACAAAAAAATCGTCGCCATCACCGGCGCGATGCCCGGCGGCACCGGCCTCGGCATTTTTCAAAAAGCGCATCCCGATCGCTACTTCGACGTCGGCATCGCCGAGGAACACGCCGCGCTCTTCGCCTGCGGCCTCGCCACGCAAGGGCTGAAGCCGTTCCTCACCATTTACTCAACGTTCATGCAACGCGCCTACGACATGATCATTCACGACATCGCGCTGCAGAATTTGAACGTCGCGCTTTGCATGGATCGCGCGGGCTTGAGCGGCGATGATGGCCCGACCCATCATGGCTTGTTCGACATCGGCTATCTCCGCCACGTGCCGAACATCGTGCACATGCAGCCGAAGGATGAAGACGAATTCGTCGACATGCTTTGGACAATGGCCAATTACAACACCGGCCCGATCGCGGTTCGTTATCCGCGCGGCGCCGGCACTGGTGCGAAACCAAAAGCCGAACCGAAGATTCTCGAGATCGGCAAAGCCGAAGTCGTGCAGCACGGCAAAGACGTCGCCATCTTCGGCCTCGGCAACATGTTTGAAGTCGGCGAAGAAGCCGCGCGCTTACTCGAAGCGCAAGGTTTCTCCGTCGCCCTCATCAACCCGCGGTGGATCAAGCCGCTCGACACCGGCACCCTCGAATTCTTCGCGCGCAGCGTCGAAGTGCTTTGCACGCTCGAGGACCACGTTTTGCACAACGGCTTCGGGTGCGGCGTCATGGAACATCTCTACTCGCAAGGCATCCACACGCCGATCGTCCGCATCGGCTGGCCCGATCAATTTGTCGAGCACGGCAACATTCCGGCCTTGCGCGAAAAGCATGGCCTCACCGCGCAGGCGCTGGTCGAGAAAGTGCTCCCGCTTTTGCAAAAGAAGAACGCCGGCAATCGCCCGAGCGCGGCCTAACGACAAATCGCGGCAACGCGACGGCGCCGTTTCGCGAGGAACCCGCGTCAACCTTAAGAGGCGCGCCGCAGCTTGCGGCCGGCCAGAAGCACCAGCGCGCCAAGCGCGAAGGTCGAGACCGTTAACGGTTCCGGCACCGCGGAAATGGTCAGAGAATTGTCGTCGATAAAGCCGTCGTTATCGCTTCCGCTATGGCGGATGAAATTCATCGTGTAAGTGATCGAACGCGTGCCGGCCGGGACCGCCATCATCGAGCTGTATTCCGTCCAGCTTCCCAGATGTGAGTCCACTTCCGGTCCATCGAACATCCCGAGAACCCCGTTGCTCGCATCGAGGAAGATGATGCTGATGGACGCATCATCGCTCGGCGTCCCTTGATTGAGCCCCTGTTCCCAAAAGCCGAAAGTCGCGAGCGCGTTGCCCGCATCGATCAAGACGCTCGAAATGGAAGCGAGGCTGACCGTTTGCGAAAGCGTGCCCATCGCTCCGTTGCCACCAGCGAAATCGAACATGCCGGTGTGCGGCATAATGCTGTCGAAAGTCCCGTCGTCCGCAAACGGATTGGAATCACCGCCGACCGTCCAGCCGGCGATCGAACCCGCTTCGGCGCCCGGATTGGTGAGGAGATTGGTTCCCAACTGCGCGAACAGCGAGGAAGTGGAAACGAACAGAACCACGAGAAGGGAGAGCGGGGTTTTCATAGCTTTTAAGTTAGAGTGCCGAAAGTAGGAATTCGGCCTTCCCAAGTCCAGCGTTATTGTGTGACGTTTAATTCGGATCTGTTACAGCCGCCCCCACCGAATCTCTTGAGGTGCTCAAAAACCGCGGAGGAACGCCGCCGCCTCATCCTAGAGGCCGGCGATCTTATGCTAGCGCGGTGCGTTTCACGGTGATGCTCACCCAAGGCGTTTGTCGAGCGATCGCAGGTTTCCGGGCAATCGCTTTGGCCGACGTAAAAGGCAGCTCGTCGCTTGATCAAACAACCTAACGCAACTGTGGAATATCTTCAAAATCTGTCGGTTCAACATCACGATATTCTGAGATGCCAACGAGCCAAGTCTGTTGCGTTTGCTGTCGATCAGCCGCGCGGGTGATTAACAAGTAGCGCAATTTAAACTTCGAGAGTGCGGCATACCTGTACTCGTAAAGCGCCTCTTCTGTGAGTGCGATTACACTCAAAACTCGACCCGTTTCATTGCGGCGTTCGAGCGGGATATGAATTTCATAATCTCCGGTGTTCGGCGCAGCAGGATCAAGCCGTAAGTAGGTCGTTAGCCCAGGAGCGCAAGCTGTAAGCGAAAAGAGCGTGCCTCGCCGAATGCACTGAGTGATACGGGGCCAGTCGACGATTGGAGAGATTTTCAGTGGCGTCTTACTGAACTTGGAAAGAAGCTCCATAGCCTCATCCACGGGCGAGAGAGCACCACCGGTTTCAAAGTGAACAAGATCCTGAAAGCGCAAGGAGCCGTAATTTCTGTTTTCCACGGAAAGTCAGCGGTTTTAGCGGAAAAGGCGTTGAGCGACAATGCGGAAAAGTTCGTTTCGGCGAGGCGCCGAAACCAGCCCCGAACGCTTTCGGGGCGCTCCCCGGAGCAGCCGCAGAGCCGAGACGAAAGAAAATCTCTGTGTGCTCCGTGTTCTCTGTGGCGAAAACAAACCGCCTGCGCGGACAGCGTAGCGCGCCGTCCCTACCCAATCTGGTGCGGCGGGATTTTTTCCCGCTTTCCTGCGCCTGCTCGCGAACGCTTTCGGAGCTCCCGATTCATCCCTGCCTTTTTCTCCTGGCTTCCTGGTTTCCAAATTTCACCTGATTGCGAAGGAGAAGAGGCGTCCTACACTGGGCGATGATCTTGCGTTTCTTCGCAGTGTTGGTCGCGTTCGTTCTGCTCGGTGTGGGGCGGACGCGGGCGGATGAGGGAATGTGGTTGTTCAATAATCCGCCGCTCAAGCAACTGAAGGAGAAGTATCAGTTCGAGCCGACGCCGGAATGGTTAAATCATTTGCAGAAGGCGAGTGTGCGTTTCAATTCGGGCGGGAGCGCGTCGTTCGTGTCGCCGGATGGATTGGTGATCACAAATCATCATGTCGGCGCGGATACGCTGCAGAAGTTGAGCAGCGCGGAGCATAATTATCTGCACGACGGTTTCTACGCGAAGACGCGCGCGGAAGAGCAGCCGGCGCTCGATCTCGAGCTGAATGTGCTCGATTCGATCGAAGATGTGACGGCACGCGTGAACGCCGCAGTGAAGCCGTCGATGAACGCAGACGCCTCGCTGGCGGCGCGGCGCTCGATCATTGCGCAGATCGAGAAGGAGTCGAAGGACAAGACGGGATTACGCAGCAATGTGATCACGCTTTACGAGGGTGGTTCGTATCAGCTTTACCGCTACAAGATTTACACGGATGTGCGGCTGGTCTTCGCGCCGGAGCAGCAGGCGGCGTTTTACGGCGGTGATCCGGATAATTTCGAATACCCCCGCTACGATCTCGATATCTGTCTCTTCCGCGTCTACGAAGACGGGAAGCCGGCGCAGATCAAAGATTATCTGCGGGTGAATCCGAATGGCGCGAAGAAGGGCGATCTCGTTTTCGTGAGCGGTAATCCGGGCCGGACGGATCGGGAATTCACGATGAGCGATCTGGCCGATGCGCGTGATCGCACGATGCCATTCGTGATGTCCATGCTCTATCGGCGCGAAGTAAACCTGAGCAGTTTCAGCGAACGCTCGATCGAGAATGCGCGGCGCGCGCGGGACGATCTGTTCGGCATTCAGAACAGTCGGAAGGCGATCGGCGGCATGCTGCAAGGTCTGCTCGATCCCGTGATCTTCGCGAAGTTGCAGGCGAAGCAGGCCAATCTACAAAAGGAAATGAAGGGCCCTACCGTGAAGAACGCGATGTTCCAGACCGCACTCGCCGCTTATGACAAGATCCAGACGGCGCAGGCTGCGACCGGGAAAAACGCGCCGGTTTACGATTACTACGAGAGCGAGCGGAGACGGCTCGGGCTTTACCGGGAGCCGCGCGGATTCACCGGCACGCTCTTCAAATATGCGCGCTTCCTCGTGCGCGCGGCGGCGGAACGGCCGAAGCCAAATGGCGAACGCTTGCCGGCTTACCAGGAAAGTTCACGCGAACCGCTTGAGCTCGATCTGTTTTCGACGCAGCCAATTTACGATGACCTCGAAGAGCTGCTCCTGACTGATTCGTTGACCGATCTGGCGACGCGTTTCGGCGCCGACGATCCGACGGTGATGAAACTATTGGCCGGCAAATCGCCGCGTGATCGTGCGGTGGAGTTGGTGACCGGGACGAAGCTGAAAGCGCGCGCGGTGAGTGTGGATTCAGCGGCGATCAGTGAAGCGCTGCGCAAGGTCTATGATGCCGGCGCGCTGGCCGATGAGATGGAAGGGAAGACGGCGAAGTAAACGTGGTCCGCGGACGGAAGTCAGGCCGCTGGCCTGACTCGGAGGCCGGGCGGCTCGCCCGGCCTTTCCCGCAAACTCGACGGGCGGGCCGCCCGTCGGCCGAGACAGGCGAGCCGCCTGTCTTCCATCGCGAACGCACCACCGCATTGCGCATTCAGCGGCGCGAGGTTGATTGAGACGCCATGAGCGCAATTGAGACTTCCGGGTTGACGAAAGTCTACCGCACCTATCGCAAAGAGGGCGGCCTCTGGGGCGCGGTCAAAGGTCTCGGCTTTCGTCATTACGACGAGACCCGCGCGGCCGACGACATCTCGTTCAAGATCGAGGAAGGCGAACTGGTCGGCTTCCTCGGACCGAACGGCGCAGGCAAGACGACGGTGCTGAAAATGTTGTCGGGGCTGCTCAACCCGACTTCGGGCAAAGCGAGTGTGCTCGGCTTTGTCCCATGGGAACGGCGCAACGAAATGAAGCGGCAATTCAGCCTGCTCATGGGCCAGAAGAATGCCCTCTGGTGGGATCTCCCCGCGCAGGAATCGCTCGAGCTCAACCGCGCCATTTATGGTATCGAGCGGGCGCGATTCAAAAAAATCGTGGGTGGCTTAAGTGAGCTCCTCGACGTGGAGGACAAGATGAATGTGATGGTGCGCGAGCTTTCGTTAGGCGAGCGCATGAAGATGGAGTTGATCTCCGCGCTCATTCACGAGCCGCGCGTGCTGTTTCTCGACGAACCGACCATCGGTCTCGACGTGGTGAGCCAGAAAAAGGTGCGGGAATTTTTGCGCCTCTACAATGCCGAGCATCGCATCGTGACGATGCTGACGAGCCATTACATGCAGGATATCGAGGAGCTTTGTCACCGCGTGATCGTGATCGATCACGGGAAGATTTTCTTCGATGGGCCGCTCAGCCAGATCATCGATCGTTTTTCGGGTCATAAGATCTTGAGCCTCACGTTTGCGCAGCCGGCGGAGCGGGATTTCAAATCGTTCGGCGACGTGATCGCGCAGACGCCAGTCTCGGTGCAATTGAAGGTGCCGCGCGCGAAGGTGACGGAGACTTGCCGGAAGCTGCTGGAGATGTGCGAAGTGAGCGACATCAACGTGCAGGAGCTGCCGGTGGAGGATGTGATTCGGCAGTTGTTCGGGGATCGGCGCACGGAAAGGGAGGCGGAGAGCGCTATACCGGCGCCAGCGCTGTAGTCAGGATAAATGAATTTGGAAGCCAGGAAACCAGGAGTTCACGTGGTCATCCCGAGCGAAGTCGAAGGATCCCGTCGCGCCCGTCGCGCCACGGGAAGCTCCCGAACAACTCCTGAGAATTTGTGCATCGATTCCTGCTTTCCTGCGCCTGCTCGCGAACGCTTTCGGAGTTCCTAATTTATCCCTTGTTTCCTCCTGGTTTCCTGGCCTCCAAATTCCTTCCGCCTTCGGAAGCTTTCAGGTTGCGCCACGGGATCCCTCGACTCCGCTCGGGACGACAAGCGCGGTCAATGGTCGGGCGAGCCGCCCGACCGCCGAGTCAGGCGGGCCGCCTGACTTCCTAGCGTTTGATGAGCGCTTCTTTTAGGCTCTGCACGTAGCCGGGATTGATCTCAAAGGTGGTGACGGGCATCTCGGCGAGTTGCACTTCCTCGGCGAACGGAATGCTCTCGACGTAGCCGGCGGAAAGCAGGCTGTTGAGCGTGTCAGTCACGTCGTCCTCGCCCATGCGCGTGAAATCCTGGATCTCGGTGCCGAGCTTGGCTTCGGTGAAGCCGATGGCGCGCACGACGTTCACTTCTCTGCCGGTGAGACGGATCTGACGCATGCTGATTTTTTAGCAGTTTCCATACCGATGAGAATCAGGATCCCAAGACGCCAAAACTGGGCAAAATGCTCTCCTCCATAGCGGTGGCGAAATCGGGAAAACGCGGCTGCCAGCCGAGCTGGCGCAGTTTGGCATTGGCGACGCGCTTGTTGCTGTCGCCACGTTTGCGCGGAGCGGTCGATTCGCCATGTGGCGGTGCGGGTCGCTGCAATCGCGCCGCGAGCCAGCGGTAGCAATCGCTCTGCAAGATCGGCGCGTTATCGGCGATGTGGAAAATGCGCGGCGCGGCGAGCGATCGGCGCTGCTCGATGAGGAAAAGAAGGGCGGCGGCAATGTCGTCGCGATGCGCTTGATTGACGAAATGATCGCGCGCCGGGTCGATGATCGCTTCGCCGCGCAGAAACTTTTGCAGAAGGGCTGAGCGGTCAGGTCCGTAAATTCCGGCGAGCCGCGCCACGATGCCGCCCGCGGCCAAAACAAGCTCTTCGGTCTCGCGCAATATCTGCCCGGTTTCGCGTGACGGCTCGGCCGCGCTTTCTTCGTTTACCAATTCCCCATCCTTCTGCGCGTAAACGCTGGTGCTGCTCGTGAAAAGAAGCTGCGCTTGCGGAAAAATCTCGAGCAGATGACGCGCGCCATCGCGATACACGGCGCGATACGCATCAGGTCCGCCGCCGCCGGAGGCCGCGCAATGAATGATCGCGTCGAAGCTGCTGGCTCGGGCGCGCACGGCAACGGCATTGGTCAGGTCGACCGCGTGCACAGGGAACGGTTCGCCTTTTAGTTTCGCAGCGGAATCCTGGCTCGCTGTCCACCCTTCGACCTGCCATCCGCCGGCGTGAAAAAGCCTTGCGGTGGCGAGGCCGACGTAGCCGCAGCCAGCGATGAGAATGCGAGCCATGCGCTACGGGCGCACCGGCGCGATCTCGATCTCGTCGAACGGGTTCGGCTGGATCGCCCGCACCTGGCGCAGGCGAATCAATTCAAGAAGCGCGAGAAATGTGACGACGATCTCGACGCGCGAAGCCATTGAGGCGAAGAGCGTGGAGAAACGCACCGCTTCGCCGTTCGCCATCCGTTGCAGGATCGCGTCGATCTTGTCGGAGACGGTGTAGTGCTCGCCGAACATTTCCTGCAAGTTCTCGCGCGCTTCGATCCGTTTGATGACGTTCTGAAAGGCGTTAATGAGCTGGAAAATTCCAACCTCGCCCAGACGCAACGGCGCTTCGGCGACGAGGTCGGGCGCGCTGCCTGTTCGGGCGAAAACTCTTTCCTGCTCGAGCGCGCGCGTTTGCAGCTCGGCCGCCGCTTCCTTGAACTTTTTGTATTCGATCAACTGCCGAATCAAATCCCAGCGCGGATCGTCTTCGTCCGCATCTTCTTCGGGCGGCTGTTGATCGATCGGGAGCAGGCTGCGGCTCTTCAGGTAAATGAGGTTCGCCGCCATGACGACGAATTCGCCCGCGACGTCGATGTTCAGCTCTTTGAAAGCCTGGAGATATTCGAGGTATTGCTTGGTGATCCGCTCAAGCGAGATGTCGTAGATGTCGATCTCGTCGCGCTTGATCAAGTAGAGGAGGAGATCGAGCGGGCCTTCGAAAATCTCGAGCCTGACCTTGTAATCGCTTTCCATGCGCGGGCGTCGAGTTTAGGCGGGCAGGCGCGGAATGTAAATTGTGGGACGACGCGCGATGGCTAGTGCGCTTCCACTTTGCGATGAACCCAGACGCTGTTCACGATGCCGAGCCCGAACATGATCATGAGCACAAATGAACCGCTGTAGCTGATGAGCGGCAACGGCACGCCGGTGATCGGCATAAGCGCGATGGTCATGCCAATGTTTTGGAAGATGTGCGTGAAGATCAGAGCGGTGACGCCGATGACGAGGAGCAGACCAAATTGATCGCCGGCAAAAAAAGCGACGAACAAACAGGTGAGCAGCAAGAGCGCAAAGGCGCTGAGCAAAAACGCGCCGCCGACGAAACCCCATTGCTCGCCGATGGCGGAGAAAATGTAGTCGTTATGAATGGCGGTCGACGGCAGGAAGCCCATCTCGATCTGGGTATTCGGCGCCTTGAATCCTTTGCCCGCCCAACCACCCGAGCCGACGGCGATGAGTGATTGATTGATCGCCCAGGCCGAGCCCTGCTGGTCGATCTCGGGATGAAGGAACGCGGTGATGCGATCCTGTTGATATGGTTTTAGCCCGAGATTGATGGCGATGGGGATAAACGCGATGACGATGAGAATGATGCAAATGAGATAGCGCAGCGGCACGCCGCCGACGAAGAGAAGCGCGAGCAGGACCGGTCCCCAGATGATGCATTCGCCTAGATCCGGCTGCATGAGAATAAGCAAACAAGGCGCGCCGACGATCGCGCCACTCAGCGCGAGCCGCAGCATCGGATGCATCTGCTTGAACTGACTAAGGAATAACGCCAGCACCATGATGCCGGCGACGACGGCGAGCTGCGCCGGTTGGAAATTGATCGGCCCGAGGTGGAGCCAACTGCGCGCGCCGTAAACTTTGGTGCCGATGAAGCGCGTGAGAACCAGGAAAAAAAGCCCCGCGAAATACATGGGCAACGCGCCCCAGCGAACCCAGCGATAATCGACCAGACTGGTGATGATGAATGCGACAAAACCAACCGCGACCCAGCCAGCCTGCTTCCTCCAAAATTCCGCCGCCGACGAATCCTCGCGCATATAAGTCGCGCTGTAGATGGCGATGACGCCAAAGATGGCGAGCGCCAGCATGTTGACGAGAAGCAGCCAATTCAGGCCGAGAAGTTTTCGAAGAAAGGGCGACATCGTTTCAATGCAACCACTCGCAGGGCGCAGGTGGTGTGCGGCGGATTATAGATGCATTCCCAGGCGCCGTAAAATCGCGGATTTGAGGGACTGAATCGGGTTGGAACGTAAAAATCTGTCCTTGCCGTCTCAATCGGCCTGATCCCGCTAAGTGGCTCTTCATCAGTAAATTACACGACGCTAACAAAACCTTTCCCTCTTATGTCGTAACCACCTAGTAGCCAAATGGTTATCAAAAGTTTTGTCGAAAAACAGCGCTTTACTTGTCAGGCCGGGAAAGAAAACTAGAATGATTCTCCCCTTTAACCGGTTCGCAAAACCCCGTGGCCAAAAAAACAAAACGCAAGATTGCTCACTCGCGACTGCCAAGGCAGGCGTTGCTCAATCTTCAGGACGAAGGCCGCTACTTTGATCTGCGCGAAATTTTCGATCGCCTCAATCGGCGCTACTTCCGCGGAAAGTTGCGCGGTTACAAAGTGGTCTGGGGCCGCCGCCGCAAACAACGACCGAAGGAATATTTCGTCTTCGGCACCATTCAGGAAGAGGATCGCATCATCCGCATCAATCCGGCGCTCGATCAACCGTGGGTGCCGCTTTCATTCATCGAATACATTCTCTATCACGAGATGCTGCATTCGGTTGTGCCAGACGAACCGTTGGCCGGCGGACGCCGACGCGTCCACACGGAAGAATTCAATCGGCGCGAACAGAGATTTCCCGGCTATCGCCGCGCGCACCGTTGGGAGCGAGACAATCTCGATCGCTTTCTCGCGTAAGGGCGCGGCGCGGATCTGAACTTCGCCATCGGACGCCTGTAGCCGTTTGGGGGGGGGGAGACGGGGCGGTGGGGGGGCCCCGGGGCGACCACCCGGTAGGGCACACCCAAAGCG
>JBBSQB010000002.1:0-192951 GCA_038258245.1 Chthoniobacterales bacterium | reverse complement strand
TTTATTTTCAGACTCAGCTCTAAAAAGTTGTATTTACTACCCTGTATGTAGATATCAAAGAACCACTGCTCTCCGCACATTCGGGCGACAAAAAAACTCAACTCGGCGCCGACGATAATTCGCGTTTCCGCGATCATGCCGGGACAAAATTGAGTCACAATTTGCAGTCCCAAATGTACAAGAACACACTCCGTGGAGCCTTTCGGCTTAGGGAGTCCCGCTTTCGGCGGGCTCACAAACTAGCAGTCGCCCCATGGCCGTCAAGCGCTCGAATGAAGAATTTGAGAAAATCTTTTATTTGCTCGTCTTACTGGGAAATCCCCGTGATTTTTACCTGCATTCAAAGTGTGAATTGGTCGCTGGTGACGCAAAAATGATCCTTCCTTGACCTTCAAAACCACCTACGCTTCGGACTTGAATCCAAAAAATTCCCGGCTCGACGCGCGCGCCGCCGACCAAATCCGCCCCGTCTCCTTCCAACTCGACATCGCTCCCCACGCGAGTGGATCGGTGCTCATCGCCATGGGCAACACCCGCGTCATTTGCGGAGTGACGATCGATGAAGGCGTTCCGCGCTGGATGAAAGAGCAAGGCGTCACCGGCGGCTGGCTGACGGCAGAATATTCGATGCTCCCCTACTCAACGCACACCCGAAAACCGCGCGACATCGCCAAAGGTCGTCTCGATGGCCGAAGCACTGAAATTCAACGCTTGATCGGTCGCTCGCTGCGCGCGGTCGTTGATCTGGAAAAGCTCGGCCCGCGCACAATGTGGGTCGATTGCGACGTCTTGCAGGCGGATGGCGGCACGCGAACGGCGGCGATCACTGGCGCGAGTCTTGCCGCCACGTTGGCGTGCCATCGCTTGATCGCGGCGAAGAAGCTGGCGGAACTGCCAATTCGACAACTGGTCGCGGCAATCAGCGCAGGCGTGTCCGACGGGACGCCGATCCTCGATTTGAACTACCAGGAGGACAAGGCGGTCACGGTGGACTTCAATCTGGTCGCGACGGAAAACGGAGAATTCGTGGAGGTTCAGGGCTCGGGTGAGGAAGCAACTTTTTCGCAGACACAAATGGACGAAATGCTGACGCTCGGTCGGAAAGGCATTACCGAATTAATCGCCGCGCAACGGCGCGTGCTCGAAAACGCGTCCCTCGTTTAGATCTCGTCTCGCCGAGTCGCGTCGAACCTGACGCCGATTCCCCCCCGATAAGCGAGCCGCTGATGGCGAGCAGTCCCGGCGCGAGACCGTCGACGCACCAGAGGACATTGATCGGCCATCCGCCAAAAGTGCCGAAGTGGAGGGGCCCAAAGATTTCGATCACCTGCGTAAGCGACGCCGCGTTCCGCATATCGACCACGCCTCGCAATGCGCCGCTGCGAGCGTCAAACATCGCATTGCTCCCGTAAGCGCTGCGTAACGGATTGTCCGTGGGCACATTGCCGCCGAGAAGGACCGATCCGTTAGGCACCTGCGGCACGCGACGTAGCTGAGTTTGAATCCGGGCAGCTTTTCCGTCGTCGTGTCCAGTGGTTGATCGAGCGAAACGGAGTAGAAACGGCCCGGAGGTCGCACAGGAGCTTCTGCGCCGCCGTTCTAAAATAGCCGGTGATTTCCACGTAGTTCAATTACGCACCGGTGATCCCAAAGATGAGATTGAGCGCGAGGGCTGATCCCAACCATTTGTGGAAGTCGGAGAAGAAATGCGCGCTTTCCCCAGCGCAGATGTAAGAAATTTTTCCAAACCGCGGTAAAGCCAAAAAGCCACTCAGCCCAAGTAGATGAAGCAAAACAGCGATCACGCCAGTGATTGTGACGCCGATCGTGCCGGCGAAAAACCGGGAGCCTGCTTCCGGTGGGATGCCAAAGATCAGCGGTCAGTTTGTCATCCGCCAGCCGGACACGCAGCGGCAAATCGTTTGCCGCATCGGCACTCCTGCGTTAAAGCGCAAGCCTCATGAAACGCGCGCTTATCACCGGCATTACCGGGCAGGACGGTAGTTATTTGGCCGATCTGCTCATCGAAAAAGGCTACGAAGTGCATGGGATTATTCGGCGCGCCAGCACCTTCAACACTTCACGCATCGATCATCTCTACGCCGATCCGCACATCAACGGCGTGAAGATGTTCCTCCATTACGGCGACCTGAGCGATTCCGTGAATTTGGTGAAGCTGATCTACGAATTGAAGCCGGACGAAATTTACCATCTCGCCGCGCAGAGCCACGTGCGCGTGAGTTTCGACATCCCGGAATACACGTCCGACGTGACCGGCCTCGGCACGATTCGCATTCTCGAAGCGGTGCGTGAGACCGGCATCCGCTCGCGTTTTTATCAGGCCTCGAGCAGCGAGATGTTCGGCAAGGTGCAGGAAGTGCCGCAAACGGAGACGACGCGGTTTTGGCCGCGCAGTCCGTATGGCGTGGCCAAGGTTTTCGCTTATTGGGCGACGGTCAACTACCGCGAAAGCTACGGCCTCTGCGCGAGCAACGGCATTCTCTTCAATCACGAAAGCCCGCGCCGCGGCGAGACGTTCGTCACGCGCAAAATCACGCGGGCGGTGGCGGCAATCAAACATGGCCTGCAGAAGGAATTGTTCCTCGGCAATCTCGATGCGAAACGCGATTGGGGTTACGCGCCGGAATACGTCGAAGGGATGTGGCGCATTTTGCAGCACGATGAAGGCGACGATTTCGTCCTCGCGACGAATGAGACGCACACCATTCGGGAATTTCTCGACGTCGCTTTCGGCCGCGTCGATCTCGATTGGAAAGATTACGTGAAACACGACGACCGCTACGAGCGGCCGGCCGAAGTCGATCTGCTCATTGGCGATCCCGCGAAAGCGAAGAAGATTCTCGATTGGGAACCGAAGGTGCGTTTCAAGCAACTCGTCGAAATCATGGTCGACGCCGATCTGGAGTTGCTCTCCAAACCGAGAGCGCAACAGCACCTCGGGCAATTGCCCTAACGAATCCGATGTCTCTGCCCTATTTGCAGGCAGCGATCGCCGAGGGCGATTCGGAAAAATTAATCCGTTATGTCCGGCTGCATTTTGGCGACGGGAATGAGGCGAAGGGCGCGAAAGAAATCGACAAGGCCTGGATCGAGGCTTTGAAACTGATGCTCGAAATCCCGCCGACTGACCGCGAATTTATCCTCGCCACGCTCGCGGAGAAAGATCCGGCCACGCTCGCGCATCTCTTTTTCCACTTACATTTTTACTTCGTCGGCCGCTCCGGTGAATGGATTCACGATGGCAATCTCTGATCAAGACAAAGAACTCCGACCCGGTTTATGGGCGACGGTCAACGAGCGTTATCCCGGCTCGATGATCACGAAGACGGATCTCGTGCCGCTGGCCAAATTGTCGAAACCGTTACGTGAAGCGCGCCTCGCTTTCGTCAGCACTGCTGGAGTTCAGCCGAAAGGGACTTTGCCTTTCGATACCGTTCATCCTGTCGGCGATTACACTTTTCGCCGCGTCCCTTCCAATTCGAAACCGGAGGACCTGGAAATCCATCAACTCAAGTATCCGACCTTCGGCGCGAATCAGGACTTGAACGTCATCTTCCCGATCGAGCGGCTGCAGGATTTGGTGGCGGAGAAATTCATCGGCGGCCTGGCAGAGAATTTCTATTCGTTCATCGGTTACAATATGGATCCGGAAAGATTGGAACTGACTTTGGCCGAAGAAATCGCCGCCGCGGTCGAAGCGGAAAACCCCGACGTGGCCTTGTTGGCGCCGGCCTGACCCATCTGCCACCAGAGCATCTCGCTGGTCCAGCGAGCACTAGAACAAAGAGGAATTCCGACGGTGTCGTTAACGGTTTCCCGCGATGTGACCGAACACATCAAGCCGCCGCGCGCCATGTTTCTCCCGTTTATGATGGGGCACCTGTTTGGCGTGCCGTTTCACCAGGCGTTGCAGAAAACAATTATTCGCACCGCCCTGTCGCGAATCACCGAAGCGACCGAAAGCGGAGACATTCACATCTTTCCAATGAGCTGGGCGGAAGCCCGCAAAGAAGGCAAAGAAATCGCAGAAGGACGATCCTCCCAGATTGCGCGGTGACGCGCCCGTTTACACCTGCGTAAAATCTTAGTTGGACGCGCTCGTTTCCGGCGGCCGTCCCCATGGCGAAGACATCACCGCGATCTTCTGTCCGTCCGGTGTGAGATTCACGACGCTCGTGCGCAACGGCTTGTTAATGATGTTCACCTCCGCGCCCGGCCCGACTATGTTGAATACCTCGATCACATCCTTCGAGCGCATGCGGATGCAGCCGTAGCTGGACGGCCGGCCGATGTTTCGCTCCTCCGGCGTGCCGTGAATGTAAATAAAACGGTTGAACGAGCGTGCGTTTTGCGCCTCCCGGCCGCGCAGCCAGATGATGCGGGTGACTATCGGGTCGCGGCCCGGCGCATCCGGCGCGAGGACTTCGCCGGTAAAGCGCCGATTCTTGAAAACCGCGCCGCTCGGCGCACCCGCGCCGATCTTGGCCGCGACTTCCAGACGGCCGAGCGGCGTCCCCCACGTTCCTGGTCGGTCGCCGAGGCCAAACTTCGAGGTCGAAACCGGATAGAGCGCGACGGCCTTCCCTTTGTCGAGCAAAGCCATCCGCTGCTCCGGCACGCTGATGACGAGCCGATGCTCCTGGTCGCGCGTCGCGCAGCCGGTCGCGAGAAGCACCACCGCGCCAGCGAGCAGAAAAAAGGAAATCGAACGAATCATGGGCGGGAAAAGCGAAAGAATTCCTCGGCCGTCGCGGTGGTGGCGCGGGCCAGTTCATCCAGCGAGATGCCGCGCGCGGTCGCGATCGATTCGGCGACGAGCCGCGTGTAGGCCGGTTCGCACCGCTTCCCGCGATGCGGCTCCGGTGCGAGATACGGGCAATCGGTTTCGACCATGAATTCGCCTAACGAGAGTTTCGCGGCCACGTCGCAAACGTCCGCGCCATTCTTAAAAGTGACGATGCCGGTGAAAGAAACCAGATGCCCTTGCCCGATGACTTCACGGGCCTGTTCGAGCGTGCCGCCGAAGCAATGGAAAACCCCGCGCACCTTTCCGGAATACGGCCGGAGGATTTCCAGAGTATCCTCCCAAGCGTCGCGTTGATGAATGACGACATTGAGACCTAGTTCGACCGCGAGATCGAGCTGCTGTTGAAACAAGGAAGCCTGGCGCGACTTGTAAGCGCCATCGTGAATGGCGCCTTCGATTTCCGATTCGGTCTCGCCTTGCAGGGCGCGCGCGAACACTTGCACGTCTTTTCGCTTCGCTATCTCCGCGCTTGGCAGGCGGTGATAATCCAGACCGGTCTCGCCAATCGCAACCACGCGGGCCCGGCCGGCCAATTCGCGCAAAGGCGACGTCACGTCTTCATCCCCCGTCTCGTCCGAAGTGGGGTGAACGCCGATGACGGCGTAAACATTTGCGTGCTTTTCAGCCAGCTCGACCGCCCGCCGGCTGCTCTCGACCGAAGTGCCGATGGTGATAATGCGGGTGACGCCGGCCTCTTCCGCGCGCCGCAGCACATCATCAAAATCGGGAGCAAAGTCGGGATAATCAAGATGAGCGTGCGTTTCGATGAGCATCGAAGAAGGTAGCGCAAGCTTCCAGCTTGCGAATGGATTTCTGACGCTAGTTGGAAGCTCGCGCTACCACTCGATCACGGTGCTCGCCCAACTGAGACCGCCGCCGAAGACGACCATCAAGATGTAATCGCCTCTCTTGATGCGGCCGCTGCGGTTGGCTTCGTCGAGCGCGATGGCGATGGCTGCGGCTGATGTATTGCCATAGCGGTCGAGGTTCACGAAGAATCGATCAAGCGGAATCTCGAGCTTGTCGGCAATGCTTTCGATGATGCGGAAATTTGCCTGATGCGGAATGACGCAGGCGATGTCGTTAATGGTGAGGCCAGCGGCATCGAGCGCCTTGCGCGCGGCTTCGATCATGGCGGTGACGGCCTGCTTGTACACTTCCTTGCCGAGCATGTGGATGGTTTGCAGATGTTGGTCGGCGTTCTCCGCGGTGATCGGCGTGCGCGAACAGCCGCCCGGCATAAACAGGATGTCGCTGAATCCGCCGTCGCTGCCGAGATGCGAACTGATAATCCCGTGCGTGCCTCCGCCGCGATGCCCAAGAATGGCCGCACCCGCGCCGTCGCCGAAAAGGACGCAGGTGTTTCGATCGGTCCAGTTCGTGATCGAGCTGAGCTTCTCCGCGCCGATCACGAGAACAATCTCGTAGCTATGCGTCGCGACAAATTGCTGCCCGACTTCGACCGCCATGAGGAAACCCGCGCAGGCGGCCGACACATCGAAGCAGGCGGCCTTGTTCGCACCGATGCTCTTCTGCACAAAGCACGCCGTGGCCGGAAACATCATGTCGGGCGTCGTCGTGGCGACGAGAATTAAATCAATATCGCCGGGCTCGACACTGGCCTGCTCCATCGCTTTGAGCGCGGCCTTGGTCGCCATTTGACTGGTCAATTCGCCGGGGGCGGCGATGCGGCGTTCCTTGATCCCGGTGCGGGTGGTGATCCATTCGTCGCTCGTATCGACCATCCGCGCGAGGTCGTCATTGGTCAGCACCTTCTCGGGAACGTAACTGCCTGTCCCCATGATGGAGACGGAGCGAAGATTTTTACGAGACCGCGGGCTCGATCGAGGCTGTCGTTTCATGGTAACGGCGAATCTCCTCCACGATATGTGGGTTCACCTGCTGTTCAATCGACTCGGCCGCGACACGTAAGGCATTTTTGATGGCGAGCGGTGTGCTCGCGCCATGGGCGATGATGCAAATCCCATTCACCCCGAGCAACGGCATGCCGCCGTACTCTTCGTAATTCATTCGCTTCTTGATGGTCATGAACGCTTCGCGCGCCAGATACGCGCCGGCCATCCGCACCTTGCTCTTCTTCAGTTCGTGCTTGAGCCACTTGAACACGGCGGTCGCGACTGATTCGCAGGTTTTTAAAATGACGTTGCCGACAAAGCCGTCGCAGACGACCACTTCGACCGGGTCTTCGAAAAGATCGTGGCCTTCGATGTTGCCGCGGAAATTCAGCGAGCTGCGCTTCAACATCTTGAAAACTTCCTTGGTCAAGCCGGTGCCTTTTACGTCTTCATCGCCGATGGACATGAGGCCGACGGAGGGATTCTTGAATCCGAGCACGTGGCGCGAATAGACCGAACCCATGATGCCGTATTGCAGCAAGTGCTCGGCGCGCGCGTCGCTGTTTGCGCCGGCGTCGATGAGCACAAAAAGATTCGTCTCCGAGGGAATGATGGCGGCGATCCCTGGCCGATCGACTCCCGGCAACGTGCGTAACTTGATCGCCGTCGCGGCCACGGCCGCGCCGGTGTGGCCGGCGGTAACGATCGCCTCCGCGTCGCCTTTCTTCACCAAATCGACTGCGCGACTGACCGACGAATCCTTTTTCCGGCGCACCGAATCCACCGCGCCGTCCGACATGTCTACCACTTGGGTGGCGTGCGTGATCTCAATGCGGCGATCGTTGCAACCGAGCTTTTTCAATTCTGCTTCGATCTTCGGGGTGTCGCCGACCAGGAAGAGTTTGGAGATTTTCGGGTAGGCCTCGAGCGCCATGACCGCGCCGCCGACCAGATTCGGCGGCCCGAAATCGCCGCCCATTGCGTCCAGAGCGATCTTCATGCGTCGGAAAGACTGCGAGGTTCCGGAGACGAATGCAAAATGAAAAAGCGCACGTCAGGAAATGTGAGAGCGGCCTTGGCGCCGCCATGGTCCACCAAAAACTTTAGCTGGCTTCCACCGTCAACACCTGGCGACCGTTGTAATAACCGCACGAGTGACAGGCCGTATGCGAGGGAACGCTGCTGCCGCACTGCGAGCATTTGTTCAACTGCGGCGCGCGCCAGCGATGCGAGGCCTTGCGCGTGCGGAGGCGCATCTTGGATGTTTTGCGTTTTGGGACTCCCATAAGAGCCGGTTAGGTAAGCAGGAAACGCCGGAAAGGCAACTCTGACATCGTGCTCTCGCTCGCGCTCGTGCTCCTGCTCGTAATCCTGCTCGTGCTCGATCAGGAAGAAGGTTCGATTACGAGCACGATCAGGAGCGTGAGCACGAGTTAAAGCTCGATCTCGTCGAGCGCGCTCCAATCGGTCGGGCGCTTTTCACCATCCGCTTTCGCTTCGTTCGCCTCCAAAGCGGGCACCGGACACACCCGGTCTCCTTCGCGATCACAATGCGGATAAGCCGGCAAATTGAGCAGCAAATCTTCGCGCGCGAACGGCGTGAGATCGACCTGCTCCGGGCCGCCCAGCTCGGTATGGATCGCGAAATCGCTCACTTCGATCTCGTAGGGAAATCGCTCGAGACACCGCACGCATCGCAACTCGACCGGCTGGGTGAGCGAACCGTTCACCCATAGCGCGCCTTCAGAAACTCCGACGTCGAGCACGTAACGCAGCGGGCCGGCGCACCGTGCTTCCTCCGCATTCATCTCCGTGAGCGGACACTCTTCTTCGCCTTCCAGATGCAGACCGTCCGCCGGAATTTGGTGCAGATGAACCTTCATCGTTTTTCCTTTTTCTCGATTGCGCGCGCCACGCAAGGCGGCACAAATTGCGAGATGTCCCCTCCGAGCCGCGCGATTTCCTTCACGATGCGCGAACTGAGATAAGTGTATTCCTCTTTCGGCATCAGAAAAATGGTTTCCACTTTCGCTTCCAATTTTCGATTCATGAGCGCCATCTGGAATTCGAATTCGAAATCGGAAATGGCGCGCAGCCCGCGCACGACGGCGCTGGCCTGCTCCCGGAGCGCGAATTCGACCAGCAAACCCTCGAAGGAAGTCACGCGCACGCGATCGCGACCGCCGATCGTTTCGCGCAAAAACTCGAGGCGCTCCTCGAGCGTAAAGAGGGGCTGCTTTTGCTCATTGTAAGCGACGGCGACGATCACTTCATCGAACAGCGTGCCGGCCCGTTCGATCACATCGAGGTGGCCGTTGGTTACAGGATCGAAACTGCCAGGATAAATCGCGCGCCGCATGCGCGGCAAAGTGGCAGAGGATTTCGCCGTTGGAAAGAAGAGGAATCTCGCGATCCACGTTTTGTCACGCCGTTCCCGTCCTGCCGTGAAGGAGCGTCGCGATACGCGCGGCACGGCAGCTTACTCGTCCCTTGGGGTTGCCGCAGGCTTGGACACCTCAGCCGTGATCCCAGTATTCGTTGCCGTATCGAGCAGAGTTTGCGTCAAATCGGCAAAGACAAGGATGAGAAAGGCAAATAACGCTGTCGCCAATATGGCGAGGCCGACTTGCCCGAAAAACGAAAGCCAGATCCCTTTGACGGCGAACGAAGCGATGCGGCATTTTCCGCTTTCGACCGAGACCAACTCGGAAGCTTGGGTGAAAGCCTCGTCCAGTTCCCAACTGGATAATATCGCCGCACCAACTTGAAATCGATTCGCCCGCAGCTCATTCGCCACCTTCTCCGCATTGAAAGTCTTTGGAACCGGCGTGTGTTCCGGAACATTTACCGCCGCAGACTCAGGCGCAGAGGGCGAGTCAGGTGCGATGGGCTCAGGGACCTGCGGGAGCAACCCCGCCAACTGGTCTAATTGCGCCTCCGCGTCCGTCAGAGTACGACGGTTCTGCGGGTTCTCTGCGCCCGTCTCGAGAAGGATGAGAAGTTGCCTTGTGTTTTCCAGAGAAGCTCTCCTTCGTTCGATTTCTGGACCCGCCAGGCTGCCGACGTAGAGCGTCTCCTGTTCGTTCGCCAGCGGCACCGGGGTAGCGGAAGGTTCTGACGTCGGTGTTGGCGCACTCGATGGCGCCGCGGAAGTGGAGTCCGCTTTTGCCAAAGTCGCCGCGCGTTGCCGAAGTTTCTCTTCGATGGATGAAATTCTCGCGTTGAACCGAGAGGTCACTCCTTGCTTCATTCGCTGGCGATCCTGATCGAGCTTGGTCAACTCGGCGTTAAGAGAGTTGAAGTCGGAGTTGGAAGAGGCGTATCGAGTGAAAGTGGGTTCTTTCATTTCACCCAAAACCGTTTGTCCCGCGAAAGCTTCTACGATCTTCCTAGTATTCTGCGCCACCGCGCTCAGACGTCCCAATCGATTTTGTAAAAAATCACTCGGACGATAATCAACAGCATCTGCCGCAAGGTGCGCCTGCCCAAATTTCCAGCAGCAATACCCTACGCCCACGAGCAGCGCGAAAGCCGCGAGGACTTTCGCGATCTTCACGAAAAGATAGCCAAAAAAATATTTCCTCATAGACCCAGGCTTTCTTCCCGGAGTTTTTTGATTTGTTCCGCGATGGCTGGGTCAGGGAAAATGTGAAGGGCTCTCTGGTATTCCTGCACGGCGCTGCCCGTCTTTCCGGCGTCGGCGAGAGAGCTCGCCTTTTCGATGTGAGGCTTCGATTCCGCGTGTAATCGATCGAGCATAGAACGCACCGCCATTACTGATTCCCAAAGCGCCTTCGATTCCGAGCCGGGGGCGGCAGGATACTCTTGATGAAAGGAGTCCAGCGTCTCACCGGCACGAACGGCATTCCCAGAATGCAATTGATCCGCCGCCTCGGCGTAAGCCTTCAGCGAATCAACGACTGCGGCGGCGTCCCTTAAATAAGTCAGGCTTTTCATATCATCGCCAACCTTCCGTCGAAAATCGCTCTCATCATCGTCCGCTTTCCGCACAGCAGCGGCCAAGGCCGGCGGTAACGCGGCGACCTTGTCCAGCGAGCTTGGATGATTCTTGAGCCACGGCTCCGCCGCAGCCTTCGCCAGCAATTGCGTCACTTCCGCGTTAAAGTCGGCCACCAACTTCGCCCGCACTGCCGGATCGAGCGGAGTAGGCGTCGGCGTCGGAGCGGCAGTCGGAGATATTTGCGTACTCCCTGCTGATTGTGTTACCGAAACATTCCCGGCGCCGACCTTATAAACGCCTACGACGAAAGTGCAGTTTGGGTTGTACCAGGCACCGTCATTGGAGATCCAGGCGCCATATCTTCCATCAATGGTGATCAAAGCCGAATCTTCATGACCGCCCCGCGGCGGCTGATCCGCCCAACGCGCGTGCGGCACATTAGTTTGTAGAATTCCCCGAACGATCTCTACGGGTGGCTCGCCATTGGGCTGACGCGGCTGGGTGCTGAAGTATGTTTCAGCGATCGACTTCCCGCCTCGAAGGGTCACCTGCACATCGAAATTCCCTTGCCGGATGTGGAAGAGACATTCAGTAGCGTCAGCGGCAATTCTCGCGGTGTGGTAAGGCTGACCAAAACGCCTTAGCAGCTTCGGAAAAGTTTCGTTCAGGCGGGCAACTGCGGGGGAAACCATCAAAGCATAGACCAATAAGGCAGGCGCACATTTCCCCGCAGAGGATATTAGCCGCATCTTACGGCTCCTCGGCTACAGATCGGATACGATCCGAGGTCAATCATCGATTCCGTATCAGGTCGTTCGCGTCAGCAGACGGCGGAATTCTGGATTTAATGACTGATCGCATCGCCTTCTTCGGCATCATGCTCAGTCTTCCTGATTATATTCAAAGTCGGTAAGCACTCCGGCTTCGTTAAAGTGGAATGTGCCCGTGCGAGGTTTTCCGTAATAGTAAGGGATGAAGTAATGGCCTCGGTTAAAAAAGTAGAACCACGTTTCCCCGCTCGATGTGATTTGCTGGTTATCTGGATCGCCGTAGAGCTTGCGTATTTGCCTCCTTGTCATTCCTCGGCGAGGTCGAATTTTCGAAGGCTCGGTCTCTTCGTTAACCGAGCGGTTAGCGGTACCGCGCGTTGCCGTTGAACGATGCTGGCGCGCCGGCGGAGTGTCGGTAGTGGGACAGCCCGCTAACAAAAAGCTGAGGATGGGCAACGCCAGAAACAATGGAGTGATTTTTTTCATAACGAGGTCGATGACCGACAGTTTATTTTATCAGCATTGGGGAGAGCGCTGGAAAACCAGTTGGCCAGGAGTTCCTTGGAAGATGGGCGGACTATTTGTGGAAAATGGTCCGATTGGAACGGCGAGGGCTGGGTGAACATCGCGGCGGGCTTCGTGAGCAGCGATTGCAAACGGACAACTTTTCTTTGGCAAGCTTTTTTGCTCCTTCACGACAGGGTCTTTTTGCCGTTCGTTAAAAATCGAAGCGGCTCCACTGCGCGTTTCGGCAGTTCGAAGTGAGACGAGTTTGACCGTTTCTCCACAGAGTCTCGCCTACGGTTTGCCCTCGTGACGGCGCGCGCCAAATTACCTCCGAAGAAAATGAGCGAAGTCCCGTATAAATCCATCGCCGTCGCCAGCACCTTCTCGCCTCGCTTCGCCCAGGTGCTGGCGGAAGGGAAACGGATTCGCGGCCGCTTCTCTTCTCTCCTCAGTTTGATCTATGTGGGCGAGAAAAACGCCGAAGCCACGCGCAAATTTGCCGAGGTTTTTAAACAGCTTCGCCTCCCCGCGGAGTCCGCCATTTTTTATGAGAAAGGCGAACCAGCCACCGCCATCCTCCGCGCCGCTGCGGCCAACCAGGTCGATCTCATCGTCGCTGGCGCGCTCGAAAAACAAATCGTCCTGCGCTCCTTCATCGGCAAAGTCGCCCGGCAATTGATCGAGAGCGCCCCCTGTTCCGTCATGCTTTTCACTCACCCCGAACTCGAACCCAAGCCGCTCCAGCAAATCGTTTTGCTCGCCGAATTTAACGAACGAGGATTGACCGCCTTGCGCAAAACGCTTCATCTCGCCGCCGCCGAAAAATCCCGGCGACTCCACGTCATTCGCGTCTACACCAGCTTCGATGAAGCCCGCGCCAAGCGTCGCGCCAAAACGCCCGACGCGAAAAAGCGTGCGCGCACCCTGGAAGAGGAACGCGCGGCGCTCGAAGAATTCATCCTCTCCGCCGGCGCGACCGAGGTGCCGATCGAGGCGCATTGTGTGCGCGGGAACACCACTTACGCCGCCTTCGATTTTGTGCAGGCGATGAAAGCCGATCTACTGGTCGTCCCGCTCCCGCCGCCGCGCGGTCCGGGCAAGAAACTTCCCGCCCGCCTCGCCTGGATCACCGACGTCATCCCGTGCAATCTCTGGGTGATTCGTTAGGCGCATGACCCCCGCGCTCGATCCCGCGAACGCTTTTCATCCCTTCGGTCCGGCGCATCTCAGCGTCATCTTCCTCACCTTCCTGGTTCCGCTGTTTTTTGCGGCATTGGTACGAGGCGGACGAAGGCCGCGCCTCGAACGTGGTTTCGCCATCGTCCTCTCCGCGCTCCTCACGGTGAATTTCCTTGGCTACGCCACTTTCATTCGCCGCCATGGCGGTCTCGACTGGGCGCAAACGCTTCCCATGCAGCTCTGCGATTGGGCGATGGTCGTCATCATTGTCGCGCTTCTGACGCATCGGCGCTCATGGTTCGACGTTGCCTATTTTTGGGGAATCGGCGGAACGTTTCAGGCCATCCTCACGCCCAACCTGCCGTTCAACTTCCCCGACATCCGCTTCATCAGTTTTTTCACGGCCCATTGCGGGATCGTCGCGGGCATCATTTTCCTTATGGTTGCTCGCGGCTTTCGCCCGCATTTCAATTCCATCGGCCGCACGCTTTTTTGGTCCGAGATCTATCTGGGTGTCGCCCTGCTTGTCGATTACCTGACCGGCGTGAACTACGGCTTCCTTCTTCACAAACCCGAAGCCGCATCCATCCTCGATTTCCTGTCCGACTCCCGGCCGGTCTACATCCTGCAACTAAACGGCCTGGCCATCCTTTTCTTTCTGCTCCTGTATGCGCCCTTCGCCCTTTTCGATTTCGCTCGATATCGACGCGCAACCCGGTAGGGCGCGACCGCCGGGTCGCCGTCCGTTGTGCGCGAGTCGTTTCTGCTCCAAGCTGCGCACGAATGAAGAAAAGCGCGCCCCTCAAAATCGGCCGGGTCGTAATCGGCGGGAAACAGCCGGCGTTCATCCTGGGCCCATGCGTAATCGAGTCGGAGAAATTCGTTAGGCGGATGGCGCGCCGAATCGCCGCAATCTGCGCGGCCGAGAAGGTGCCGTTCATCTTCAAAGCATCCTATGACAAAGCAAACCGCACTTCGGTTCGATCGTTTCGCGGGATCGGCGTGCAGGAAGGCTGTGCGTTGCTCGCTGACATCGGGCGCGAAATCAAAGCGCCGGTGATCACCGATGTGCATTCGCCGGAGGAAGCGGAAATCGCAGGCGAATTCATCGACGTCCTGCAAATCCCGGCGTTCCTCTGCCGGCAAACCGATCTCTTGCGCGCCGCTGCTGAAACCGGCCGCGCCGTCAACGTCAAGAAAGGACAATTCCTCGCGCCTTGGGACGTGCGGCCGATCGCCGAAAAGCTGGCAGCATTCGGTTGCCAGAAATTCTTCTTCACCGAACGCGGCACCACCTTCGGTTACAACAATCTCGTCGCTGACATGCGCTCCCTCTTCTGGATTCGCAAGCAAGGCTATCGCGTGATCTTCGACGCCACCCATTCCGTGCAGCGACCGGGCGGCGCGGGCGATTCGACCTCGGGCGACGGGGACCTGGCGCCTGTCCTGGCGCGGGCGGCGATGGCGGCTGGTTGCGACGGCATTTTTATGGAAGTGCACGAAAACCCCGCCAAGGCGCTTTCCGATGGGCCCAACCAGGTTCCGCTTAAAAATTTGCCGAAGCATCTGCGCATGTTAAAGGCTATCCATGCTGCGGTTTCGTAGCGCCACCGGCTACGGACGAGCGCTCCTCATTTTGATTATGTGCGTCGCGCTCGGTTCGTTTGCCTCGGCCGGCGAGGGCAAACGTAAAAAGGCCGCCGCCCGGAAAGCCGCCCAGGAAGCTGCCTCGGGCAAAGAGGATTTGAGCGCCATTCCGTTGCCCATCGGGCATGAAGCCAAAGGATTGGTCATCCCGGATTACGATCTGCAAGGGCGCTTGAGCAACCGTTTCGACGCCGGCGTCGCCAAACGCATCGACGCCGAAAACATCCAGTTGCACGATTTGAAAATGACGACCTTCACCCCGGAGCAGAAGCCGGATTTGCGCATCGATATGGTGGATTCGGTCCTCAATTTGAAGACACGTATTCTTACTTCGCAGGAGCGCACCACCGTGAAGCGCGCCGATTTCCAAATCACCGGCGACACCATGAAATTCAACACCGCCACTCGCCAGGGCACCATGACCGGTCACGTGAAGATGGTCATCTCCGGCGCCACCCAATTATTGCCGAAAGGAGAAAAGAAATGAGACCCCTTCTCCTCGCCCTTTCGCTCACCTTCAGTGTCGCCCTCGCGGCGCCCGCGCAATCTCCGACGCCGAAAGAGGCGCAGAGCGAAAAGAAGGAAGACCGCGCCGTTGCCATTGCGAACCCGCTGCAAACCGATCAACCCGTCACCACGGAAATTTATGCCGACGAAGCCTTCTTCGATTCGCAGAACAACGTCGGTAGATTTAGCGGCCACGTTAAAGTGGTCGACCCGCGCTTTAACATGCAGTCGGAGAAATTGACCGCCTACATCAGCAAGACGAGCCAGGGTTTGGAAAAGGCGGTGGCGGCCGGAAAGGTCGGCGTGGTGCGCGATCGGCCCGATCCCAAAGGCGGGCCACCAGCCCGTTCCATCGGCCTGGCCGACAACGCGATTTACACAACGAGCGATGGCATTGTTGAACTGACCGGCAATCCGCGAGTCCAACAAGGAATGAATCTGCACGTCGCAACCAGCCCGCAAACCGTGATGATCCTGAATCAGGACGGGCAACTGACGACGCGCGGCCCCAGCCGCACCGAGATTCGCCAGGAACCCAAAACCACGCCCACGCCCTCTGCCTCCGCGTCTTCCTCTCCCGCTCCCGTCCCTTCCGCCAGCCCGTCGCCCACGCCATGATCACCGGCACCACCGCGCAACCATCCAGCAAACCGGCGCCGCCCAGGCCGGTCGCGACCGAGCCGGTGCTCGCCACCGAAGAACTGGTTAAAATCTACGGCGGCCGCGCGGTCGTAAACGGCATCAACATCAACGTTCGCGCTGGCGAAATCGTCGGCTTGCTCGGCCCAAACGGCGCCGGCAAAACCACCAGCTTTTACATGATCGTCGGACTCGTTAGGCCAAACAGCGGCCGCGTCCTCTTCGACGATACCGACGTCACCCGCTACCCGATGCATAAGCGCGCGCGTCTCGGCATGGGTTATCTGCCACAGGAAGAATCGATCTTTCGCCGAATGACCGTCGAGCAAAACATCATGGCCATTTTGCAGACGCTCCCGATGACGAAGCAGGAACGCCGACATCGTTGCGAAGAATTGCTGCACCAATTCGGCATCGAACGCATCGCCAAGAACACTGCACTCACTCTCAGCGGCGGCGAGAAACGCCGGCTCACCATCGCGCGCTCGCTCGTGACGAACCCGAAGTTGCTCATGCTCGACGAGCCATTCAGCGGAGTGGATCCCATTGCCGTTTACGACGTGCAACAGATCGTCGTGAATTTGCGCAAGAGCGGCCTCGCCATTCTCATCACCGATCACAACGTGCGGGAAACGCTTTCCATCGTGGACCGCGCCTACTTAATCTTCGAAGGCCGTGTCGAGAGCGAAGGGACCAAGGATTTCCTGATCAACGATCCGATCAGCCGCCAGCTTTATCTCGGCGAACGATTCCAAATGTAGAAGCCATGCAAACGAGCAACGTCCATCCACCAGTCAAAGTCACCGGCCGCCATCTCCAGATCACCGAGGCGATTAACGATTACGCGACCAAAAAAATCGAAGGCCTCCATCTCGATTATCCAAAGATCATCGAGGCCCACGTTATTCTCGAAGTGGAAAAATACCGGCACTCCGCGGAGGTCGTGCTCGTCTGCTCGAATCACATCACTATCGAAGCGTGCGAGGAAACCGACGACATGTACGCCGCGCTCGACGCCGTGACAGACAAGGTCGCGCGTCAGATGCGCAAGTACAAGACGCGCCTCATGCGCAAGCATCGGCCCCGCAAAGAAATGGTGGAGCATTTTGACGAACAAGTGCTCAACCCCGAGCCTGTCGAGGAGGAAGAGAATGGCGCCAATCATCCAGTCGTGCGCACCGAGCAATACACCGTGAAGCCGATGTTTGTCGATGAAGCGGTCTTGCAGTTGGAAATGTCGCACCGGCAATTTCTCGTTTTCCGAAATGCGCGCAGCTCGCGCGTGAATGTCCTCTATCGCCGCAAGTCGGGCGACTTCGGCCTCATCCAGCCGACCGCTTGATTTGGACACGCGACAAGGGCGTCGCGTCTACCAACTGCTGCTCGCGTTCGAAGTCTTATCGCGTTACAACCTCTGTTTCGATGACTCCGCCCGAAAAATCGACCATCAACGCCGGGCACGAGCAGAAAACGCGCGTGCCCATCGTCATGGTGGAAGATTTTTTTCGTAAACATGCCGAGAAACTGCAGCTCAAACTTGAGAGCAAACCGATCGGATTTCATCGGCGCATTCGCGAGCCGACCATCAATCGCCCCGGCCTCGCCCTCTCCGGTTTCTACACTTACTTCGCCGAGAAACGCGTGCAGGTGCTCGGCGCGGCCGAAAATTCCTACCTGAAAAGCCTTCCGCCCCGGAAACGTCTGGAACGTTTCCGCGCGCTCTGCGCGCAAAAAATTCCCTGCCTCGTCATGTCGCGCAGCTTCCATCTCGCGCCGGAATTACTGGCCGCAGCGGAGGAAGCGCACATCGCCGTCTTCCGCACGCCGATGATCACAATGAAGTTCATCAACGCGGCCACCATCGCCCTTGAGCTCGATTTCTCGCCGAGCATCACTGAGTTCGGCAGCATGGTCGACATCCTCGGCGTGGGCGTGATGATTCGCGGGAAGAGCGGCGTGGGCAAAAGCGAATGCGTCCTCGGCCTGATCGAGCGTGGTTACAGTCTGGTCTCCGACGATGTCACGCGCTTCAAATCGCTGGAAGGCCGCGAATTGATGGCGACCGCGCCGGAGATGACGCGTTACCACATGGAAGTGCGCGGCATCGGCATCATCAATGTCGTCTCCATTTTCGGAATCGGTTCCATTCGTTTGGAGAAACGGCTCGATCTGGTGGTGACATTAAAGGATTGGCAGGAACTGGAGCACGTGGATAGAATCGGACTCGATCAGGAGTTCTACGAAATCCTGAAGTTGCAGGTGCCGCATGTGACTATTCCGGTGCGACCGGGACGCGATATCGCGCGATTAATTGAAGTGGCGGCGTTGGATCAGAAATTGAAAGGTTTGGGAAGAAACAGCGCGGTGGAATTTAACGAAACGCTCCTCAGAGCCATGAAACCAATCTGATGGGATTGCTCAATCGCATAGGCGGCAGCGAGCCGCCGAGCCAAAAAATCGAGAAGGAAATTCCCATCGTGAATCGTCTCGGCCTGCACGCGCGTCCCGCCGCCATGTTCGTGCGCATCGCCAGCCGGTTCCGCGCGGAAATCTGGGTCTCGAAAGAAGGCGAAGAGATCAACGGCAAAAGCATCATGGGCTTGATGATGCTGGCCGCAGGCCAGGGATCGAAGTTGCAACTCCGTTGCGAAGGTCCCGATGCGCCCGAGCTGATGTCGGAAATCGAAGCGCTTATCAAATCGGGATTTAACGAAGATTGACAACCGCGCTACGCTGGCCTCGATCATGAGTTCGGCCGGCGCATCCAATGAAGTGCACTTCCACGGCGTGGGAGTGTCGCCTGGCATCGCGCGCGCCCGCCTTCACGTGGTGCGCGATGAAGCGGAAGAGATACCTCGTTACATCATTCAGTCGGAGGACGTAGGCGACGAGATCGGGCGTTTCGAAAACGCGCTCATGCAAACGCGCGCCCAAATTCTCGAGATGCAGCAGCGCATCGCCGAGGCGATCGGCGCAAAGGACGCCAGCATTTTTGACGCGCATCTCCTCGTCGTGGAAGACCGCACGCTGATCGACGAAGTGCTCCGCAAACTGGAGGCCGACCGGCTCAATGTGGAATCCATTTTCCAGGAAGTCGCCCGCCATTACGCGGAGACGCTCAGCCAGATCGACGATCCCTATTTGCGCGAACGTGCCCTCGACATTCAAGACGTGACCCGGCGCGTGGTCGCGAATCTCCTGGGCAAAACGGAAAGCGCGTTTCTCAGCACGAGCGAGCCACACATTCTCGTCGCTCATAATATTACCCCTTCCGATACGGCGTCGATGGATCGCACGCGCGTGCTCGGCATCGCCACGGATCTGGGCAGCCGCACTTCGCACACCGCCATCATGGCGCGCTCCCTCGGCATTCCCACGGTCGTCGGCCTGCACGACGCGACTGAAAAATTAGAGACCGGCGACGAAGTGCTGCTCGACGGGCACAACGGCATTCTTATCAAAAATCCGAATGCCGAAACGCTGCGGTTTTACGATGAGCTGCAGGCCAAAAAATCACGCGTGGCCGAGCGACTGGTTCATCTGCGCGAAACCAGTTCGACGACGAAAGACGACCGCCACATTGTTCTCTCCGCCAATATCGAATTGCCCTCAGAAATCGCCTCCGTCGTCGAAAATGGAGCGGAAGGCATCGGCCTTTATCGGACGGAATTTCTTTACCTCAATCGCTCAACGCTGCCGGCTGAAGAGGAGCAGTACGAAGTCTATCGCAAGGTCGCGCAAGGCGTGGCTCCACATCCGCTCATTATCCGGACGTTCGACCTGGGCGGCGACAAAATCGCGATCAATCTCCCGGCGGACGATGAACTGAATCCGTTTCTAGGTTGTCGCGCTATCCGGTTTTGCCTCGATCACCCGGAAATTTTCAAGGTGCAGTTGCGCGCCATTCTCCGCGCCAGCGCCATCGGGAATATCAAGATCATGTTCCCGATGATTTCCGGTGTGGGAGAGTTGAAGAGCGCCCGCGAAATGCTCGACGATTGCAAAGAGGAACTCCGCCAGGCCGGCGTCGCTTTTGACGATCAAATGCAGGTCGGCGCGATGATCGAAATTCCGAGCGCCGCCATTTGCGCGGAGACACTTGCGCCGGAGGTCGATTTTTTCAGCATCGGCACGAACGACCTCATTCAATACGCCATCGCGGTCGATCGTGTGAACGAAAGCATCGCGCATCTCTACGAGCCGACGCATCCGGCGGTGTTGCGTTTGCTCAAGATGATTGCCGATGCCGCGCATGCGCACGGGATTTGGGCGGGCGTCTGCGGCGAAATGGCGGGCGACATCAATTTGATTCCGTTGCTGCTCGGTCTGGGCATGGACGAATTGAGCGTGAGCTCCACCCTCGTGCCGCGCGTGAAGATGGCAGTGCAAAGTCTTAGCACAGTGGAATGCAAGGCGCTGGTCGCCGAGGCGCTCCAACTAAAAACGCCCAAAGAGATTCTCAAACTCTGCCACGCCCTCGCGCAGAAAAATTACGCCGATTTACTCGGGTGATTTCGTAGACGCGGCGCCCTCGCCCTGCCCCTCCGGCGACGCATCGAACCGAAAGCTTCTCGGTTGCGCGACGGGATCCCTCGACTCGCCTAACGGCTCCGCTCGGGATGACGTGCGGCGCTCTCCTGTGCGAGTCGCCCGTTCCTCTCTCTCCGGTTTCCGCTCTCCGGTTTTCTCCCTACCCTTCCTCTTCCTCGCTCGTCTCGATCTCCGGGTCCTGCTTAAACCCTTCTTCCTCCATCTTGCGCAGGACGTCGCTCATGTCGTCGACTTCCTCCCACACTTCGCGACTCACGTAGATAGGCGCCTTCTGCTGCATGGCCATGGCGATGCAATCGCTCGGTCGCGCATCGAGCTCGATGATTTTTTTCTGCTGCAACTCGTTCTCCGCCGCGATGATCATGCGCGCGTAGTAGGTCGCGTTTTTCAAATCGTTGATGATGATCCGCTCGACGTGCGCGCCGACCGCCGTCATCAAATGCGCCATGAGATCGTGCGTGAGCGGCCGCTCTTTCGTGATCTCGCGCATGAACATGGTGATGGCGCTGCCGACCGTTTGATCGACGTAAATGATGAACACCTTGTCCGTGTTGCCGAGAAACACGGCGCAACCGCCGCTCGTCGGCAGAACGGCTCGCACCTGCACCGCGATGACCGATTTATCCATCGTTCTGACGCTACCTGCGAAGAATTGAAAGACAAGCGCACGGCACACTGCGACGAGTTGCGCGGAACTTTTTTGCGCGCTTGCATGTTGGTCGCTTCGATTGATTATGCCGTCGCGGTTTGCCGCGACCCAAACAAGAAATGAAAAACGACTGGGACGTCGACGCCGCCATCGCCACTTACAACGTCGATGGTTGGGGCAGCGGATATTTCACGGTCAACGGCACGGGCAATGTCCAGGTGCAGCCGCTGCAGGAGAACGGCGGCGCCATCGACATCCTCGCCGTCGTCAATGAAGCACGCGCGCGCGGGCTCGGGTTTCCCCTCGTCATTCGCTTCCAGGATTTGCTGCGGCATCGCGTGCAATCGGTCAATCGCGCCTTTCGCGCGGCCACCGCCGAGTTCGGTTACAAAAACGAATATCGCGGCGTTTTCCCGATCAAAGTCAACCAACTGCGCGAGGTCATCGAAGAGATCGTCGATGCCGGACAGGAATTTCACTTCGGCCTCGAAGCGGGCAGCAAACCGGAGCTCATCGCCGCGCTCGCCATGCACAAGGATCAGGAGAGCCTGATCATCTGCAACGGCTACAAGGATCGCGCGTTTGTCCGCATCGCCATGCTCGGCCGGCGGCTCGGCAAATCGGTCGTCATCGTCGTCGAGAAACTTGAAGAGCTCGAGCAAACCCTCCGCGTCGCCAAAGAAGTCGGGGTCGAACCGTTCATCGGCATCCGCGTTCGTTTGCACAGCAAAGGCGCGGGCAAATGGTCGCCGAGCGGCGGCGAGAACGCGAAGTTCGGTCTCGACACCACAAGCCTCGTCGCCGCCAGCCAGATGCTCAAAGCGGCCGGCCTGGCCGATTCGCTTAAGCTCATTCATTTCCATGTCGGCTCGCAAGTGCCCGACATTTCCACCATCAAACGCGCCGTGCGCGAAGCGGCGCGCTACTACGCAAAGATGTCGCAGCTCGGTCACAAGCTCGGCTCCCTCGACGTCGGGGGCGGGCTCGGCGTCGATTACGATGGCTCGCGCAGCACGTTCGACAGCTCGACTAATTATTCGCTTCAGGAATACGCAAACGACGTCGTCTGGAATATCATGGACGTCTGCGATTCAGAGAAGGTGCCGCATCCGGCCATCGTGAGCGAAAGCGGACGCGCGGTCGTGGCGCATCACTCCGTGCTCGTCGTCGAAGCATTCAGTTCGATCGAGAAAACGGCGCCCAAGCTCAAGGTCGAGGCCAGTGCGGAGAACCACAAATTGGTCCGCGACATCCTCGACGTGAAACAAAAGCTCAAGCGCGGCAACCGCCTTGAGAGCCTGCACGACATTCAACAGATCAAGGAGGAAACGCAGCAGACGTTCAATCTCGGCCTGCTCGATCTCGAATCGAAAGCCAAGGTGGAAACGCTCTACTGGCAGCTCGCGCAGCAGATCGTCAACATGCACCGCGGCCTGCGCCACGTGCCCGATGAGGTGAAGGAACTCGAAACCTCGTTAGGCGATCAATACATTTGCACTTTCTCCGTTTTCCAATCGCTCCTCGATCATTGGGCGCTCGGCCAGCTTTTCCCCATTATGCCGATCCATCGCCTAACGACTCCGCCGGAACGCCACGGCATGATCGTCGATATCACCTGCGATTCAGACGGCAAAGTCTCGAAGTTCATCGACATCCAGGACGTGAAGGAGACGATTCCGCTGCACAAGATCATCCCCGGCGAGATGTATTACCTCGGCGTGTTTATGGTCGGCGCCTACCAGGACATCATGGGCGATCTGCACAATCTCTTCGGCCGCGTGACCGAAGTGCACGTCTTTCTCGAACCCGATGAAGAATCGGGTTGGTACATCGAGGAAGTGATCGAAGGCAGCACGATCGGCGAAGTTTTAGCCATGACGCAGTGGGACAAAGTCGAGCTGATGCGTCTGGTAAAATTGCAGGTCGACGCTGCGATCAAAGGCGATCGCATGAAGCCGAATGACGCGATGAAATTGCTCTCCGATTACGAGCGGAATTTGCAGGAGTACACCTACCTCTCACTCGACGGAAACCACACCGCGCTCGGCAACGGCGGCAAACCGTAATCGCGCGCGCCCCCGCTCCGTCGCCCGAAAATCGTGGCGGAAGATGCGGCTATTCGATGGCACTGGTTACCTGTGCCGAAAAAGCTCACCATTCTCCTCGCCTTTGCCGCGCTCTACATCATTTGGGGTTCGACGTATCTGGCGATTCTCTTCGCCATTCAAACGATTCCGCCGCTGCTTATGGCGGGCATTCGTTACTTCTGCGCTGGCATCATCATGTACGTCATCGCCCGCCTGAGCGGTGCGCCGCGCGGCCAACTCGCCGATTGGAAAACGGCCGCCATCGTCGGCGGATGTTTGCTGCTCGGCGGAAATGGCGGCGTCACTTTTGCGGAGCAATATGTTCCGTCGGGACTCGCGTCGCTCATCGTGGCCACAGTTCCGATTTACATCGCGCTGCTCGGTTGGCTCATGGGCATGGCGCCGCGCCCGACGCCGCTCGTTTGGCTTGGTCTTGCTGGCGGATTTGCCGGCGTGGGAGTTCTAGTCGGCCCGGCCTTGAAATTTTCCGTGCCCGGCGAAAATCATATCGGGCTCGGTATGATGATTCTGCTCGTCGCGTCGTTCATTTGGTCGGCCGGCTCCCTCTATTCGCGCGTCGCGCGCAACGCCCCGTCGCCTTTCCTTGCCGCCGGCCAACAGATGCTTTGCGGAGGCGCGCTGCTCATTATCGTGGGCTCGGCCTTGGGCGAATGGCCGCAGTTTCATCCCGAAAAAATCAGCGCGGTATCTCTCGGGGCTTTCATCTATCTGGTCTTGATTGGCGCCGTGGTCGGATTCACCGCTTACATCTATTTGCTGCGCCATTGCGATCCTAGAAAGGTGGCCACTTACGCGTATGTGAACCCGATCGTCGCTGTCGTCCTCGGAGCGTTCTTTGCGGGCGAGACGTTGACGACGCGCACCGCGGTCGCCGCCGCGCTCATCATCGGGTCGGTCGCGGTCGTCATCACGGCACAACAAGCGAAACCAAAAGGGCTGCCGCCGGGCAGCGCAGCGGTTACGGTAGCGGATTAAGGCGATGACCGACCCCGCACAAAATCCCGCCACCAAAAACGAAACCGTCGAGGTCGTGCGGCGTAATTGGCGCGCCGAGATGGAAACGGCGCGCACTTATCGCGACCTCGCTTCGCGTGAATCGGACGCAAAACGCCGCGGCATTCTCCTGCGCATGGCGGAAGCGGAAGAGCGGCACGCGCAACGTTGGGAAAAAAAACTGGCCGAGCTGGGCGCGCCCGTTCCCGAATTGGAGAACACGATCACGCGCCGTTTCAATCGCTGGTGGAATCGCGTCGCCGGTGCCGACATCGCCATTCGCCGTATGGAAGCGGGCGAAAAAGCGGACGAAGCCCGTTACCGCGCGCAACAGGAACGCGTCCTCGGCGGCAACGCGGACGACGAAGAATTTCTCCGCCACACTGCGCTCGAAGAAAAAGCGCACGCGCGCATTCTGAATACGATGGCGCCCGCCACCAATCCAAAGGGTGCGCTCGACAACATTCTCAAGCGCGAACGCTGGCATGGCCGCGGCGGCAGTTGGGTGGCCGATGCGGTTTATGGCGCGAACGATGGACTCGGCGCCGTCTTCGGCATCGTCTCCGGTGTGGCCGGCGCAACGAACAACCAGCACCACTACGTGCTCATCTCCGGGCTCGCCGGCATGCTCGCATCCACTCTTTCGATGGGCGCCGGCGCGTATCTCGCCGCCAAGAGCGAAGCCGAAGTTTACGAAGCGGAAATCTCGCGCGAACGCGAAGAGGTCGAGGAAAATCCCGAGGAGGAAATCGAAGAGATGTCGCTCTTCTATCAGCTCCAGGGTTTCGAACCGGAGGAATCCCAGCGCATGGCCGAGCGCCTCGCCGAAAAGCCCGAGCAATTCGTCCAGGCCATGGCGCAAAGCGAGCTCGGCCTTTCCGAGCACCATTTCCCGAATCCGTGGACGTCAGCCACTTCGGCCGGCCTCTCCACCGCGATCGGCGCGTTCGTCCCGATCATTCCCTTCTTCTTCATGGGCGGATTGAACGCCGTCATCGTCTCGTTCGTGATCAGCCTTGTCGCGCACTTCGCCGTCGGCGCGATCAAATCGCTCATCACCATTCGCTCCTGGTGGGCCTCCGGTTTGGAAATGACATGGATCGGCGTGATCGTCGCCGTCGTCACCTATGGGCTCGGTCTGCTTTTTGGCGCAGTCGGCTAAACTTCGTTTCACTTTATGAGCACACGCATATTTCTCGTTAGGCATGGCGCGACTGTTTTGACGGCGGAGGATCGTTTCGCCGGCGCGACCGATGTCGAACTTTCCGATGAAGGCCGGGGCCAGGCGCAGCGGCTGGCCGATCGGTTGCAGCAGGAAAAGATCACGGCGGTTTACGCTTCGCCGCTCGGGCGCACGGTCGAGACCGCCAACATTCTGGCCGCGCCGCATCACCTCGAAGTACAACGCCGCGATGGTCTGCGCGAAATTTCGCACGGCCATTGGGAGCAGCGGACGCGGCAGGAAGTGGATCGGGAATTTCCCGAAGAAGCCGCGGCTTGGGAAAAAGATCCCTACACCTTTGCGCCGGTTGGTGGCGAAAGCGGCCTCGCGGTAACGGCGCGTGCGCTGCCCGTCCTCATGGAAATTGTGCGCTCGCACGCCGATGACTGCGTGCTCATCGTGTCACACAAGGCGACGATCCGTCTGCTGCTCAGCTCCATTCTCGGGTTCGATCCGCGCCGTTATCGCGACAATCTCGATCAAGAACCAGCTGCGCTGAACATTGTCGATTTTAAAGACTCCGTGCGCGCCCGTCTCACGCTTTTCAACGACACCTCGCACTACGCCACCGATGGCCACGCCATCCCGGCGGTGCCGACGAGCCGCCTCTCGAAATGGTGGAACGAAGCCACGCCCGAGGCGTAGCGGTTTTCACTTGAGGAAAATTTTTCTCGCCCTGATAGTTTGGCCCGCCGCGACCCGGACCCACCAGCCCGCGCGGCGCGACGTGGGGGTATAGCTCAGTTGGTAGAGCGTCTCGTTCGCAATGAGAAGGTCTGGGGTTCGAATCCCCATACCTCCACCAAATTCCGCCGGTTCATTTTCCGGGATTGCTTTCCCGCGGCCGACTCGTTAGACCTGAAGGAAATTCCGCTCCCCCCGTCCAATGGCACGGGCCGCAGCGGCTCAAACTCAACCAAAGGAAAATATGAAATTCAAAACACCCATTCTCACCGGAGCCTGCTGTGCAGCCCTCCTTCTCGCCGCCGCTTTGCCGGCAAACGCCAAGCCCAAAAAACCGGCGATGGCTTCACCCACAGCCAGCCCCGCCATGTCGGCCGCCGCCGAACCGGCCACCGCTCCCAAAATGCGAGCCATTCCGTTCCACGGAATGATTTCGTCAGTCGACGAATCGGCCAAGACGTTCACCATCGCGGGCAAGGAGAAATCCCGCACCTTCAAGATCACCGATAAAACGGTCATCACCAAAGCCGGTGCTGCCGCGACCATGAAAGAGGTGACTGCGAACGAACAGGCGCGCGGTTCCTACTACAAAATGGAAGACGGCACGATGGAAGCCAAGTCGATCAAGCTCGGTCCGCTGACCGCGGAAGAGCAGGCCAAAAAGGATGCGCGCAAGGCGAAACGTGCGGCGAAGAAGGCCGGCGCCGCTGAAGCGGAACCTTCCGCTTCGCCGAAGAAATAGAGTCCCGACAGGTTTGCGGAAAACCTGCGATCGGTTCACCCGGTCGCAGGTTTTTTATTTTTCGGCGTCGACGAAAGGATCGTATTCGCGCGTCGGCTTGAAAAATATCTGCGATACGTGAGCCAAAGTGCCAAAATCTCGAAATGATCGAAACGCCTCGTCTGCTCCTGCGGCCTTTCTCTCACGACGATCTCGATGTGCTCGCCCGCTTGATGAGCGATCCCGCCTTCATGCGTTTTTCCGGCGGCCTCAAATCACGCGAGGAAACCGGAGCGTTCCTGGACAAGATAATCGGCTGGGATGAAGCCCGCCGCCCCTCGCCGTTCGCGGTGATCAAACGCGACGAAGGAAAGTTGATCGGCTATTGCGGGTTCCTCCATCAATCGGTGGATGGCGAGGAGGAGATCGAGATCGGTTACCGGCTCGATCCCAATTATTGGAATCTAGGGCTGGCCACGGAAGCGGCGCGCGCAGTACGCGATCACGGTTTCCAAAGACTAAAGCTGGACCGCGTCATTTCGCTTATTCACCCCGACAACGCGGCATCGCGTCGCGTCGCGTCGCCGAGAAGAACGGAATGACGGTCGAGAAGGAAACGATCTTCAATGGTTTTCCCACGCTCGTCTTTGTCGCGCACCGGCCCGTCGCGTGATCTTCGCGGTCATCCCGAGCGGAGTTCGAGGGATCCCGATGCGCTTACGAGCAGTGATCATTTGACGCTGCGCGCGAAAGGTGGCTTCCAGGTCCCGCCACGGGATCCCTCGACTCCGCTCGGGATGACTTTGCCTAACGAGTGATCGGATGGCGGCGGATGAATTCGGCGGCCATTTCGCGATAGGCGCGCGCGCCGTTGCCGCTGGAATCGTATTCCAGGACTGATTTGCCAAAACTGGGAGCTTCACTCAAACGCACGGTGCGCGGAATCACCGTCGTGTAGACGCATTCGCCGAAGTGTTCGCGCACGTCGGCCACGACCTGCGGGCTGAGATTCGTCCGGCTGTCGAACATGGTCATGACGATCCCTTTCAATTCCACGTGGTCGTTCACGCCGGTATCGCGGATTTGCTCCACCACTCCGACAATTTTGACGAGACCTTCGAGCGCGAAGAACTCGCATTGAATCGGGGTGAGCAACTCGTCGGCGGCGGCGAGGGCGTTGGTCATCAAAATGCCAAGGGACGGTGGGCAATCAAGCAGGACGAAATCGAAGGCGTTATCGGCGCGGAGCGGCTGCAAGGCCTGCGCGAGGCGGGTGAGATGATCGTCCATGCGCGCGATTTCGATTTCCGCGCCGGCCAGGTCGATATCGGATGGGATGATGAAGAGATTTTCGTGGCGCGTCGGGAAAATCTTGTCGGCCACCGAAACGGACCCGAGCAGCGGATCGTAAACGCTTTCGCCGACGAGCCCCTGCAGACCGAAGGAACTGGTGGCGTTGCCTTGCGGATCGAGATCGATGAGAAGAATACGCAAGCCTTGTTCGGCGAGCGCTGCGCTCAAGTTCACGGCGGTCGTCGTTTTGCCGACGCCGCCTTTTTGATTCGCAATGGCGACAATTTTCATGAGCGCGGCACGATGAGCGTGCGCAATTCGAAGGTGCGCCGGCCGCTCTGTTCCTGCCAGAGTAAATGCGCGGGATCGGGCAGCATTTCGGTAACTTCGATTTCGTCGGCTTTCGTCAGCCAGCGCAACAGAATCTCGAGAAAGAGATAACTTTCGAGATCGATGAAGACCGGCTTGGTGTCTTTGTCGCGGCCTTCGGCGCCGCTGCGGCGGAGCGCTTGTTCAGTCGGTCGAATGTAAATGTAACGCGGTAAATCGCGCGCGGCGCGCAGGCGTTCCACCGCTAGAACGAGATCGGGCGAGACGCCGGTGAAATCGCCCTCGCCCAATTCGGCGCGCGCCACTGTCCAGGAACGCCGTTGCACAATCACTTTGCCGCAACGCAAACGCGGCATGTGCGGCGCGCTACCAAACGAAAAAGGGTGAAATCCAAGAGGAATAATCCAGTAACGCGCAAAGGAGCCGAGGTATTTATGCGAACCTTGAACACGCAAGCCGACATCTCCATTGTCGCCATCTATAAAGACTTCCGTTTGCGATGGTGGAACAACCTGCCACGCTGAATTCGGCGGCGCAGTCGCAACATAATAGGTGAGATCGCGCAGAGCTTCCATCTGGCGAACCGTGGTGTGGGCGGTAAAGTCAGCCGCGAAAAATCCATGATAGAAATTTGGCTTACCCCCTGCGCTCTTCGCCAGTTCGCTGGCGAAGAGTTCCTTATCGGGACATCCCCAATAGATGCAATGATGTAAAAGAGCTATGGGCGGATGCAGCTCAGCGACAAGCCATTCGAAATTACCTCGATTAACGTCGTCCGCCGAGGTGGCGGAAATTTGGAGATCGGCCGAAGGATAGGTGTATTCGTCGAATTTCGGATAATCAAAATTGCGCCTAACGACATGACACTCCTCGACCGTGAGTTGCCATTCGGGCGCATCGGTTTTTTGCGCGAGCTGTTCGCGAAAAGCGGCTTTCACTTCTTGAAAAGCGAGGACGGCCGGGGCAACGAGGCCGTGACTGGTGAGCGGCATGTTTTTCTCCGCGCAATGTTTGAGGAAGGCGGGTAGCGCGATGGCGCCCGCGTTGCTTGGCGCCGATTCGAATAGTGCGCGGAGCGAAGCGGCGACCCGACTCGCAACAAACGCATAGCTGTCGCGCCAGAGATCAATCCACGGTTCGGCTTCGCGTGTCAGTTCGTCAGCGACTTGTTCGCCGAGGATGAACTCTCCGGCGCGACAACAATCTTCCCCAATGGGATTGCCGGCGGCGTAAAGAAAACGTTGCGGGGTTTTCTCGGCAGCGCCCAACTCGCGCAAGGCGTGGTGCGCGCGGGCCATGAGATCGATCCGCGTTTCGGATTCGTTCGCTTGCGCAAATTGCGCCGGCAAGGCGGCGATCGGTTGCAAGCGATCGAGCCAGCGGCGGCGAGCTGGACTTTCGCGCCAGCGCGAAATCTCCTCGACCAAGGTTTGAAAGGCCGCTGGGTCCAGCGCCGGAACTTCGACCTCCCAACGCACGATTTTCTTTTCCCGCAGAGCGCGAAGCGTGTCCAAATCGAATGTGTGGGCCGGCGTTTTGCCATCGCAGTTAGCGACCGCCTCCGCTTCTTTTTCAGTGAAAGCGCCGGTCTGGCCGGTTTCCGCCAGGATGAATTTTCCATCCAGCAAAAGACGGATGTTTGGATGCAACCGGGGGCAAAGTTCGGGTGCGACTTCGGCATCCGCATTTAGGGCGGCGGCGGCGGCGTGCGCGGTCCAACGCTCGAGAAACGCGATGCGCGTGAGCGCGGTGTCGGGTTGAAATTGAAGCGCCGCTCCTGGCGCGATCGAGCCCCAAAGCGTGGGTCCGAATTCGCTAAAAGTGTCGTTCTTGGTGGCGACGCGCTGCAGGTACATCAATAAATGCCGTTCTCGATTTGCCGCCCGGTTGTTTCGCGGACCGATTGGATTTGTACGCTCCGCGGTCGACTTGAGGAGATTATGAGAATCGGAGGAACTAAAGACAAAGTACGGAGACAACACCTGATCCGCCTCCTGTATAAGGGTGGCGCGCACGCGTAGCAGCTCCTCGAGGAGGCAGGCGTCGAGCTCTTCGGCATCGACGAAACGCCGTCCTGTTCGCCGACGGTTACGGTCGCGACCGTTGCGGTGCGGCGAGAACCCGCCCTGCGCAGCCTTTTCTAACGTTTCGCGCGCGACTGCCGTCACCTGCGGAGTGGAGAGCTTATCAATAACTTCAAATGAGACACCAGCGACGCGAATGGCAAAGACTCGGGCAAGACGATAACCTGTAGACACGATTGGAGGAGATCAAAAGGAAGGCAGACTGCAAGCGAAACTCCGGCCGTGAGAGCTTGTCGTGCGCTTTCTGCGCAATTGGGCAAAGCCAGTTGACGCTTGGCTACTCGGTCAGCGATCCGCTGTGCGAAACGCGCCCGCCGACGGAGCGGCGAGAACCGATACCCGCGTTTCGCATAGCGAAACGGCTACAGAGCGAGCAGCCGATTTATTTGGCCAGAGGCAGCCGGATGATGAAGCTGGTTCCCTGTTCGGGAGTGCTTTCGACTTTGATGGAACCGCTGTGGTCGTCGATCACTTTCTTTGTGATGTAGAGGCCCAGGCCTGTGCCGGTCTTGCTCTGCTTGGTTGTGAAATAGGGATCAAAAATTTTATCCATCCGATCCGGCGGAATGCCGCTGCCATCGTCGTTCACGCAGACGTCGACATAAAATTCACGCTGCCGGCAGACGACGGAGACGGTGCCATGACTATCGCTCGCCGCCTGGACCGCGTTAATTACGACGTTCTGAATGGCACGCGTAATCTGGAGCGATTCGCCCAGCATGGTGCAGGGCTCCGTACAAATCTCGACCTGCAGTTTGACGGAATGTTGTGAGGCGAGCGCGCGAATTCCCTCCACCACTCCTCGCACGATTTCGGATACAGAAATGTTCTGGGCCGGCGCCGCCTCCGAGCTGCCGTAGTTGCGCCACATATTGAGCAAATCGCGGCAAAGGCGGACGTTGTGTTCGATGACGCTCAGTTCTTTGGCGGAGCCGGCCTTCGCGGCAGGTTCAGCGCCGGATTCGTTTTCCGATTTCTCGAGCTTCTTCGCCAGCAATTGGACGTAACCCCAGACGATGGTGAGCGGGTTGCCGAGATCGTGCACAAACTCAGCGGAGGCCTGACCGAGCGTGGCGAGACGTTCCTTTTGCGCCAGCTCCTTGAGCAAGCGGTTGTTCAATTCTTTGATCTCAGCGGCAGCGTTTTCGCTCGTCCGATGCACCCGTGTGCGCTCGACATTGCGCTCGATCACTTGCTCCATTTCGCGCGCATCAAATGGCTTGCTGATGTAATCGTTCGCGCCGAGGCGTAGCGCCTCTTGCGCCGTTTCCAACGCGCCAAAACCGGTGAGCATGATGACGGACAAATACGGATCGATTTCGCGGATGCGCCGAAGCCCTTCGATACCCGTCATGCCCGGCATGCGAATGTCCATCACGATCGTATCCGGATGTTTTTCACGCAGCAGGCGGAGGCCGGTTTCGACGCAGTCGGCGGTATGCACCTGATAGTTTGGCTTCAGGAGCATGCGCAGACTTTCCCGCGGGCCCACTTCGTCGTCGATGACCAGGATTTGAGGGCGCTCAGTAGTAACGGTCATGGCAGTAGGCCCGATGAAGAGCTAAGGGCGTGCCGCAGAGGTCTTTTAGGCGAAGAAACCATCGGTTAAGGCGCGCAAAAACTTGCCGACGATGGCGTATACAAAGGGTGCGCGCAAGCCGAAGTTGTTAATAACTTTCCAATAACCGTTGGCGGAGTCAAAGGGATATGCTAAAGGCGCGGACTTAAAATTGCCGAGCCGTTGCACAGGTTTACACGCTGATTGAGTGCGAGATACGAATCATATACGGAGAATTAAACATGCGCAAAAGACATCGCATCACAGACATGGTCACGTTCGCCCATCTCCAATTCAATCGCCTCCCAAAGATTTTGTTTTGTCCCAATATCTGAGTTCACATGGCTATAACACAACGCGTCATAGTTTCCGGGTTCGGGATTCTTGCACCGAATGGAAATGGTTTAGAGGCCTTTTGGAAGTCGCTCGTGGAAGGGCGTAGCGCCATCGGTCCGATAACGCTTTTTGATTCCGAAGGATATCGGAGCCGTATTGCGGGGGAGGTCAAAGGCTTCGACCCGTTCGACTATATGGACCGGCGCTGGAAGCCGAAGCGCATGGGACGTCATACCCAGTTAGCCTACGCCGCAACGCAGCTCGCCTTAAAGGATGCGAAATTCGATCCAAAGACTGCGAGAAATACTTCGATTTTGCCGGTTTGCATCGGCGTCAGTACCAGCGCTTTGGACGTCATCGAAAGAGGATTTCACGAGCTTCAAAATCGCGGCCCCCGCTACGTCAATTCAGGAGTCGTCGGCAATTGTCAGCCGCAAGCTCCAGCTCAATTGATTGCCGAGAAATTAGGAGTGGAAACCCACGCCACGACGATTTCATCGGCTTGCTCATCTGGAATCGATGCCGTTGCAGCGGTCTCGGCGCGCATCGCGTCAGGAGAAGTGGACATCGCAATTGCCGGCGGCGCGGATGCGCCCATAACGCCGTTGACCATGGCCAGCATGGCGTCGGCTGGCCTCAGTTCATTTGCAAATAACGATCCGACCCGGGCCAGCAGACCGTATGATTCCAAAGGCGATACCGGAGTGATCTCAGAGGGTGCCGGAATTCTCGTTTTAGAAAACCTCGATCACGCTCTCGCGCGAGGTGTTACACCCTATCTCGAAATTACCGGATACGGCGCGCAAATGGATCACCAGCCCACCGATCCCTTTGGAGGCATGGAATCAGCGATGCGCCTTGCCTTGGCGAATGCGGGATGTAGCACCGATGAAATCGACTACATCTGCTCCTACGCCCCCGGGCATCCGATTCTCGACGCGGCCGAGGTGAAGATGATTCGGCGCGTTTTCGGCTCCGTGGCAAACAGCGTGCCGGTCAGCTCCATCAAAGGTGTAACGGGCAATCCCCTGGCAGCCGGCGGGCCGTTTCAAATAGCCACTTGCGCCCTCGCATTCAAAAATAACATGATTCCGCCGACCGCGAATCACGAGACCGCAAGTGCCGGATGCGATTTGGATTTTGTCTCAGGAAAGGCGCGAAAAATGCACCTTAACTGTGCCCTCATCAACGTCCGCGGTCTCGGCGCTGGGAACAGCAGCATGGTGGTAGAAAGAGTTTTGCTTCATTGAATTCACTCACGACATGGGAACTTTCCGTGTTTTTAGACACGCCTCTTATCGATGAATAGCGTTGTCGTCCCCACTCTTGGAGCAGCCCTGCTTCAAATCACTCTTGGAGTGGTGGTGTTTCAGGCCAACCGGCACAAACGGACGAACCAGTGCTTCCTGCTGTTGTCTGTCGTGATCGCCGGTTGGCTGGTGAGCTTGTATTTTGCGTTTACGGCGCAGTCGACGGCAGAGGCAGCGGCAGCAATACGCCAGGCGTCTGTCGCGGGGATTTTCTACCTGGCAATGCTCAACCTTCTGCGCCTGTCCGTCCGACAAAATATGCAAAGCTGGGGGGACATTATTCGAAGCGCACGGATCCCCTTATTGTTGACGACAGCGGTAGCAGTGGTCTGCCAAACGAAGTTTTATTTGAGAGGCGCAGAGCTCGCTCATACCAAGGGATACGCCACTGCTCACCCCATATACGGGCACGGAATTTATCTTTATGGAGCATTTTTTCTGCTCTCGATCATCTGGCTAATCATCAGTTATATTCGAGACATTCGAGAAACGTCCGGAAGAGAAAACGCCGAACTCGGATTTATCCTTGCTGGCGGAATCGCCGCCGTCACTTTCTCCCTTGTATTTTCATTTGTATTAGAACTGTTTTTTAGCCCTTCTCACCTCATCTGGGTGGCGCCTGGCCGCGTATTTTTGTTCAGTATTGTCGTCGCTTATGGCATTGCCACGCGAAAGATCATGGAAGTCGGCGCTTTCATGCGGCGCGCGGTTTCATATGGCCTGCTTGCGCTCTATCTCGCTCTCATTTATGCGGGAATTTGGTGGGCGTCGGAGCGGTTGCTGGCGGAGTTTGGCATTCACAGCGCGCTCCCTCATTTCCTCGGAGCGCTGGCCGTGGCACTCTCGATGACGCCGGCGCGCGGCGTCTCCAAGAATTTTGCCGACAAACTTTTCGTCAACTCTCGCGGCCTCGACTTCCAGGCGACGGTGAGCAAAGCGGCCGGGATTCTCTCCTCCGTCACCACGTTGCGCGATTTGCTCGATCGCTTTGCCACCACCACGGCGGAGGCGGTCGGCACCGATCGGTCGATCATTTTGCTGCCGTCAAAAAATGGATTCACCCAGCCCTACGCAGCGAACGAAAGCAGCTCGCTTCTTCTCGCCGACAACCATCCGCTCATCGAGTACGCTCGCACGAATCGCGAGCCGATTGTTCTGGATGAATTGCATCGTATTCGGCCGACGCCGGAACTGGAACTGGTCATGGCGGAGATGCGGCGCCTGAAGCTGGCTGTTGTTATCGGGATTTTTTCGCGCCATCATCTGGCGGCCGTCATGTTGTTGGGGCCGCGGCTCTCCGGCCGAATTTACGGACGAACCGAGCAAAACGCCTTGCAGGTGCTCTGCGGCCAGCTCGCCATTGCGATCGAGAATGCGCAGCTCTTTACCGAGGTGCAGAACGCGAAAATTTATAACGAAACCCTGCTGCGCAATCTCACCACCGGGGTGGTGGCGGCGGATCGCAACGGCCAGATCACGGTGTTTAACAACGAAGCGGAACAGATCACCGATCTTGATTCGCGCGATGTCCTGGAACGGCCGCTCCGCGGATTGCCTGCTGCGCTCGGTGAAGTCCTGCAGCTCACGTTGGAGTCCGGTCAGCGGCAGGAGAACCAGGAGGTCACACTGCCATCGGAGACGCGCAACGTGGTCGTGCGCGTGAGCAGCTCGATCTTCCACGATGAAGATGGCGCCATGCTTGGTGTGCTCATGGTGTTGACCGACATCACGGCGTTGAAGCGCCTCGAACTGCAGATCCGCCGGAGCGATCGTCTGGCCAGCCTGGGCACGCTTTCCGCCGGGATGGCGCACGAAATCAAGAATCCGCTCGTTTCCATCAAGACGTTCGCGCAATTGTTGCCGGAGCGTTATCAGGACTCCGATTTCCGCGAGACCTTTTCAAATCTGATCGGGCACGAGATCGACCGAATCGATTCGCTGGTGAATCAGTTGCTCCGTTTCGCCCGGCCGACCAAGCCACTGCTCAAGTCGACCAACGCTCACACCATCCTGGAAAAGTCGCTACAACTGGTCGGTCATCGCCTTTATCAGAAAGACATAAAATTAACTCGTCAGTGGGGCGCGGGCGTGGATACGATCCGCGCCGATGCCGACCAACTGGAACAAGTGTTTCTCAACTTTTTTATCAACGCCATGGACGCGATGAAGCGCGGTGGCGAGTTGGTGGTGTCCACCGAAGTGCGCAAAGGCCCGGACTGGCTTACGGAGATTGCGTCGGCCAACGGCGATGGCCATTCGGAGGAAGGTTTGCGCATTACCATTCGCGACAACGGCGAAGGGATTCGCCCGGAAAATCTGGCGCATGTGTTCGATCCGTTTTTCACGACGAAGGATTACGGGACCGGCCTTGGCCTCTCCGTCGTGCATGGAATCGTCCAGGAACACGGAGGCCAGATCGAAGTGGAAAGCGAGCTGCACAAGGGAACCGCTTTTCATATTTTGCTGCCCATGGTGCGGTTCGACGAACAGGAGGTGGCCGCGTGAATCTGGCGCCCATCGCTGTTTTGTATACGCAGGATGAGGATCTCGCGCGCCGGGCCAAAGTCTTCCTCCGCACCAGCGCCGAGGTGCGGCTCGTGACCGACGTCGCACGGCTTGACGCCGTTTTGCAACAGGTCGGCTCCGCACTCCTGTTTGTTGATTTGCGTGCACGCGAAAGTTTGGAGCAGCTCGACCGCATCCCAAAAGAATGGCCGGAAGTTTTAGTAACCGCCCTTGGCACACCGCGTTCCGAGCCATTGCGTGAAGCAGAGGAAATGGGCATCTACGCCGTGGAAGACTTGCAGTTGGATCGCACCCGTTTTCAAGCGCTGACCGGGCGCGCTTTCGATCACCTGCGTGTCTTGCAAGAAAATAGGGCGCTCCGTGAAACAACCAGCCAGGCTTTTATCCACGAGCCTCCACCATCTATGGAAATCATGTCCAATCGCGCCGCGCCCTCCGCTTTGCCGTTTCTGCGATTTCCCCGTGTCTTTCGCCGTTTCGATAACGTCGAGGCGCTTCTCGAAAACATCGTCGAAGGCGTGGCCGATGCCGCGGCGGTCACGCGGGTGGGAATTTTCTCCCGCATCCGCAAAGGCGATCGTTATCGGCTTCGCGCTGGCTTGCGTTGTCTGCCCGAATCGCGCGAACTCGAGTTCGGCGAACGCGATCAACTCGTCCGATGGTTTGAGGTGCAGGCCCATCTTATCGCTCGCGCGCAACTGGCGACCACGGCCGACCCTGCGGAGCGCGCCATGCTCCGGCGCACGCTCGATACTTTCGGCGCGGAAGTGATTGTCCCGCTCTACGCCCGCGGCCGCATCATCGGCTGGCTCTTTCTTGGGCACCGCGTCACCGGTCAGCCATTCAGCCAGGTGGATTTGGAAAGCCTAATGATCCTCGCCGAGCATAGTTCGACGGTCTTGGAAAACGCGTTGCTCTACGAAGAAGTCACCATTCAAAAAACGCTGGCTGAGACTTTGCTCAAAGCGATCCCGCCCGGCATCGTCGCAACGGATGAAGAAGGTATCGTGCGATGGTTTAATCCGACGGCCGAACAAATCCTCGGGGTCTGTGCCTCGGAAGTTTTGAATCGCCCGATCGAGACTGCCGGCAGCCGCCTTGCCTCGATTCTGCGCGAAACGCTGGACCTGAAGAATCATCCACCGGCGCAGCAGTGGATCGACGCGGCGACCCACCGTTCGCTCGCGGTGGAAACCCGTAAGTTAACCGACCAGCGCACCTCCCTCGGCGCCGTCGCCGTTGTGCAAGATATGACGGTCGAAGAAAATCTGCGCCAGAAGCAGGACCTGCTCGATCGCACAGTGTTTTGGAACGACCTCGCCGCCAGCATGTCGCATGAGATTCGCAACCCGCTCGTCGCCATCAAGACTTTTGCCCAGCTCCTGCCGGAACGTTTCGATGACGCCGATTTTCGGCAGGACTTTAACAATATCGTCGTCCAGGAAGTCGAGCGGCTCGACAAGATCATCACGCAGATCAACGACTTTGCCCATCCGGCGCAGCTTCAGTTTGTGCCTATGGATTTGCGGGCGCCGCTTAACCGCGCCATCGAGTTGGCCAAATCCCGCGTCGGAACGAACGGCACTTCGATTGAAGCGACTTTGCCTAACGATCTGCCCACGGTGTTGGGCGATGAGGCCGCCCTCACCGAAGCGCTTGCGCAGTTAATCGCCAACGCGGCCGAGGCGACCGCTGAATCCCACAATGGACGCGTTACGTTGACTGCCAAAGCGATCGAGAATGGTCCGGGCGCCAACGGCGTCGTCATCACGGTGCAGGACAACGGCAAGGGTATTGCCGCCGACTTGCAGGAGAAAATTTTCTCGCCGTTCTGTACCACGAAAGCGCGAGGCATGGGTTTGGGGTTGCCGATCGTGAAGCGGACCGTTTTCGATCACAACGGCCGGGTCGATGTGGAATCCAATGGCCACGGCACGGTAGTCAACGTGATGTTGCCGGCGACGTTGAGTCACAACTAGAGAGTGTCGTGCACTCTCGGCGAAGCAGGCAAAAGCTCGTGCGCTGTTACCTTTCGGGGTAGACGCCGCGCGGGAAAGTTTGCAGCGTCCCCAGCGCCCGGTTTAGAGTGGCGGCCATGATCGTCACCACAGCTCAGCTCTACAAAGTCGCCTACGGCAAGTTCGCGGTCGGCGCTTACAATATTAATAACATGGAACAGTTGCTCGGCCTGTTTCAGGGCAACGTGCAGAGCAAGGCGCCTTTCATTATCCAGCTTTCCAAAGGCGCCCGAAAGTATGCAGACAAGCGCATGCTCGAGGCGATGATCCGGACCGCCGAAGAAATTTTCTCCGACGCGATTTTTGCCGTGCACCTCGATCATGGCGACGAGGAAACTTGCTACGACTGCATCGATTCGGGCTTTTACAGCTCGGTCATGATCGACGCCAGCCACGAAGAGTTTGACGAAAACGTGGCCATCACCAAACGCGTAGTCGAGCGCGCTCACGCCAAAGGCATCAGCGTGGAAGCGGAGCTCGGCCGGCTCGGCGGCGTCGAGGAAGACATCAAGGTCGATGAAGGCAACGCCTGCCTGACCAATCCAGAGGAAGCGGTCGAATTTGTGAAGCAAACCGGCTGCGACTCGCTCGCCGCCGCCATCGGCACCAGCCACGGGGCCTACAAGTTCCAAGGCAAGCAAGGCCTCCACTTCAACGTCATCGAAGCGATCGGAAAAATGATTCCCGGCACGCCGATCGTGATGCACGGCAGCTCCAGCGTGCCGATCGAAGAAGTGCAACGCATCAACGCCGCTGGCGGCAAACTCGATCCCTCCGCACGCGGCGTGAATGAAAACGAATATCTCCCCGCCGCCAAACTCGGCGTGACCAAGGTGAACATCGATACCGACGGACGCCTCGTCTGGACACGCGTCCATCGCGAGTTCTTTCGCGACAAGCCGGAGGAATTCGATTTCCGCGCGCCTGGCAAGATTTTCATCAAGGCTTATGCGGACTTCATTGCCCATAAGAACGAGAAGCTCGGCTCCGCTGGACAGCTCGACGCCGTGCGAGCCAGCGTAAAAAAATAGCCGTTCCGTCGCCGGCCATTCAATCTCAACCGCCGTGACTTTCACGCTAAAGGAGCTGGCCACGATAGCCGGTGGCGAACTGCACGGCGATCCCGCGCAGAAAATCCACGGAGCGGCATCCCTCGCCGAGGCCGCGGAGAACGAGGTCACATTCTACGGAAATCCCCGTTACCTCGCTCAGCTACGGAAGACGCGGGCGGCGGTGGTTTTCGTTCCACTCGATTTTGCGGAACCGATATCGGCCGCTCAGATTCGAGTGAAAGATCCAGCGAAAGCGTTCGAGCAAGTGGTCCTGAAGCTCGCGCCCAAACCGATCAGTTTTCCTCCCGGCGTTCATCCCAGTGCCGTGGTCTCGCCCTCGGCCAAGATCGGGGAGCGCATCTCCATTCAACCGCACGCCGTCATCGAGGCCGGTGCGGAAATCGGAGATGATTGCGTCATCGGCGCAAACAGCTACGTGGGGCACGAATCGGTTATCGGCGATCATTGTTTGATCTATCCCAACGTGACCATCCGCGAGCGCTCTCGTCTCGGGGCGCGGGTCATTCTTCACAGCGGCGTCGTTATTGGCGCGGATGGCTTCGGGTTCGAAGCGCGACAAGGCAAACAGGAGAAGGTCCCGCAAATCGGCATCGTTCAGATCGATGACGATGTGGAAGTGGGCGCGAATACCACGATTGATCGCGCCCGGTTTGGGCGCACTTGGATTCAGTCTGGCGTTAAAATCGACAATCTCGTGCAGGTCGCTCACAACGTCGTCATCGGGCAAAACTCAGTCATTGCAGCCCAAACCGGCATCGCAGGCAGTGTTCGCATCGGTCGCGATGTCATGATCGGAGGACAGGTTGGAATCATCGGCCACATCGAGATCGGTGACAAAACGATGATTGGCGCCCAAACCGGGATTTCGAAGAACATCGACGGCGGCACCTGGTGGGCCACACCGGCCGTGCCGTTGACGGAAGCGTTGGAGCACCTGGCGTATGTCCGGCGGATGGGGAAACTGTTCGAACGCGTCAAGAAGATCGAGCGTCGGCTTGATTCTTGAGGGATTCGCTGGAAGAGACGCGTGATCCGCGCGCGTTCAAGGCTTGCCTTTAGAGCGCTCTCCAAAGCCTGTCACTCTGAGCCCCGAATGCATTCGGGATCGAAGAATCCCGCGGCGGTATTTTTAGGCTTCGCTCTCGATGGGAGGCGATCAGAGGTCGAATCATGCCGATCTGTGCAAGCGAACGATCGGGTTTGCGGCGCTGTAGCCGTTTCGCTATGCGAAACGCGGGATCCGATGTTCCAGCCCTAGCCTCCCCCGCGTTTCGCACAGCGAAACGGCTACAGGTTCACCTCAATTACGTTGCAAGAAACATACGATCCCCACCCCTCACGCCGCGGGGACACGCCCGCGCGCGCCGCTCCCGAACAAAACAAAATTCGTGACGACATCACATTGGCAAGGAGAATGCTATACTGGTTATAGAAATTATAAAACTTAATCAAAAATGAAAGTCCTTACCCGCGATCGTGCCGAATTCCTCATCATCGACGACGACCCTTCCGTCGCCAAGTTCCTCGTAACTTATCTCCGTCAAAAAGGCCATACTTGTGATTCCCTGACCGATGGATTTCAGACCGCCGCCTGGCTCGAACGCCAGGATTGCGATGTCGTCATCGTCGACCTGAAAATGCCGAAAGTGGACGGCATCTCTCTCATCTCTTTCATCCGCGAAATCGACGCCAAAGTACCAATCATCGTCTTCACCGGCGTGGGCTACGACGAAGAGCGCATGCACGCCGCGCTCCGCGCCGGCGCGAACGGCTACGTGAGCAAAAATCTCCCGATCGAGCAGCTCTATTGTGTGCTCGCGCGAGTGCTTACCACCTGCCAGCAAAAGGCTCGCAAGGAAGCGATGACCAACAGCCATAAACCCGCGCTCGCTGGGGCGGCCTAAGCGGCGCCTTTACCGGTTTCGGCTTTCCTGGAGTAGCCCCCGCAGGCCTTCGGGCGAAATGCAGTCCGCACCAAAAGCGCTCACCGTTTCCTGTTCGCGATAATCGCCCGTCGCTACCGTCACCCGGAAACGGCCGGCATATTTGCCGACCAGCCGTTCCACCACCGAATCCGCGGTCTGGCCCGCGCGTGAATAGAATGTTTGCACTTCTCCCGGATCAGCGGTGGCGCTAATTTCCGTCCCCTTCCCGTCAAACACGACCACGACGCGCACGCCGGTCCAATCCTGAAAATCGCGAAGCCGACTCGTGAGAGCGTCGCGCGCCAGCGAAGTCCGCCGCGCGTGCAGTCGCTCCAGTTCCGGCCATGCGAAAATGATGCTGTGGCCATCGACCAGAAGGTAGTCCATCACATGAAGGATGGCGTTTCATCACGGTCCGGAGAGCGAACCTGATGAAGAAATCTGCTACTCTGCGGCGGCGGAAGCAGCCGCCTGCTTCTTCGATTTCGGCTTCGTCTTGGCTTTAGGAGCCGGACGCACCACCGCTGCTTTGGCAGCTTCCTTTTTGCGCTCCAGATAGGCGACGCGGCGCCGGCGTTTTACTCGGACTCGAAGTTGCTGACCCATGAGGCGCTTCCTATAAAGGCGAAGGTCGCGGCGCGCAAGAGGAATGGGAATTGAAGGTTGCCAAGGCGTGCGAGATTTGATTTAAGGGTAACTCTCCCCCTGCCCCCATGCGCTCCATTCTCCTCGGCTCTTCCCTGCTGCTCCTGACCCTGTCGGCCCTGTTCGGTTTCCTGAACAACAGCAAGGTACGTGGGCTGCGCCAGGAAGTGGAGACGGCCGATATTGCGCGCCGCGCCGCCGAAAACGCCCGCATCGCCCAGCAAAAGCAGCACGCCCACCAAGCCAGCAAACCAGCCGCCGCATCGAGCGAATCGCAAAACCGCATCGCCAAAGCCGAGTCGGATTTGATCAAAACCCAATCGGAAAAAGCTGCGCTCCAGGCCAGGCTAGAGACGAACGAAGCGGAGATGACTCGCATGCAGCGGCGTCTGCAAGAGCTGACCGCCAAATCCGCGGAGATCACCGATTCCAGTCCGCCCGGTACCGAGGATTTGCAGGCGCAACTCGAAGAAACGCGCCAGCAACTCGACAGCGCGGAGAAAGAAAAGAGTTTTCTCGCCAGCCGCATCCAGAAAGCGAGCGAACCCGCCGCCGTCCGCACGGAGGAGCGGCCCGCCCGCCGCCGCGGCGCCCCGCCCCCCGGCGTTCACGGCACCATTATGGCCGTCAATAACGCCTATAACTTCGTCGTTTTGAACCTGGGCGGGCGCAACGGCGTGGAGACAAATGCCGAGATGCTTGTCCTGCGCAGCGGCACGCTCATCGGAAAAATTCGCGTCTCTTCAGTTGAACCGGCCACCGCCATCGGCGATATCATGAGCAGCACGCTGGCCCGGGGAGTCAGAGTGCAACCTGGAGACACTGTCATCTATGCCGGCACAGATTCGTAGGATGGGATCGCGAGCGCTTTTATTGCTCGGGATTCTCTTTTTTTCGGCGTGCGCCACGCCAAAAAAGACCGTCAAAATCATCAATGATCCGAACGACCGGCCCGAGTCGAACATTCCCTGGAATCGGCAGGAAAAGTGGGAAGTCGGCGCCGGCATCGCCGGTCAATTAGGCGAGACTCGTTAGGCAACGGCGTCCGCACTAGATCCAGTAGCCGGCCGGGATCACGCCGTTCTTCGGCACGACCACGATTCCGTCGCGGATAAAGAAATTCTCGGCATCGAAATTATCCGGTTTGCCTTCCGGCGTAATGACCACGCCATCGGCGATCCGCGCGTTCTTGTCGATAATCGCGCGATCGATCACGCAGTTGCGCCCGATCCCGATGGGCGGTTCCGCCGTTTTCCGGGTCTCCGGCGTTTCCAGATAATCCGCGCCCATCACGATGCTGTCGCGAATGGTCGCGCCGCTTTGGATCACACTGCGCACGCCGATCACGCTCCGCTCAATGTGCGCATCTGAAATCATGCAACCATCGGCCACGATCGCCTGCCGCAAGGTGGCGCCGTTGATTTTGCTGCCCGGCAAAAAGCGCGGGTGCGTGTAAATCGGCGCGTCCGGCTCGAAGAAACTGTATTGCGGCGACTCGCTCGTCAGGTCGAGATTCGCTTCGTAAAAAGCGCGGATCGTTCCGATGTCTTCCCAGTAACCCTGGAAGATGTAAGCGTTCACGTGGCGCTCTTTGATGGATTGCGGGATGACGTGCTTGCCGAAATCGGCCAGGTCGTTATCGAGGCATTCGACCAGCTTCTCGCGATTGAAGACGTAAATACCCATCGACGCCTGGAAAAGTTCGTCCTCCTTGTTCGCGCCGATGGATTGCAGCAGCTCCGGGCTCATCTTGAACTGATCGACGACTTCCTGCTCCTTTGGTTTCTCGACAAAGCTGGTGATGCGCCGATCGACGCCGCTCTGCATGAGCCCAAAATCGGCGACTAACGAGCGATCCACCGGCTTGGTCGCGAGCGTGATCTCGGCGCCGGACCGGATGTGTTGATGGAGGAGCGCGCGAAAATCCATCCGATAAAGCTGATCGCCGCTCAGGATGATGTAGTAATCGTAATCCTGCTCGAGAAAGTAACGCATGTTCTGGCGCACGGCGTCCGCTGTGCCCTGATACCACTCCGATCCCTCCGGCGTTTGCTGCGCGGCGAGAATATCCACAAAGCTGCGCGAAAAATTGTCGAACTTGTAGGCTGCCTGGATGTGGCGATGGAGCGACATGCTGTTGAACTGCGTGAGGACGTAGATCGAGCGCAGCCCCGAGTTCAGGCAATTACTGATCGGGATATCGACCAGCCGATACTTCCCGCCTAACGGCACCGCCGGTTTGGCGCGATCCTTCGTTAGGGGAAACAAACGCGTCCCCGCCCCGCCCCCCATGATGATGGAAAGGGTGCGCTGCGTGGTCCCCGGCGGCAGCGCGGAAATTTGCATGGATGGCAATGGGTTTCCCTTCATTCCTTCGCGCGCAGTTCCGTCGTTCGATGCCACCTGTTCATTAATTCAGCGTCCGCTCTTCGCCGCAACCCTAAAGACGCCTCGCGGCTGGTTAGGCCGGCGATTCTTGCGCCCATCCTCCGTCAATGGCACGGTCAGCACACCCTTTATGTGCGGCATCGTCGGTTACGTCGGAAGATCAGAAGCCACGCCCATTCTCCTGGACGGATTGCGGCGGCTCGAATATCGCGGCTACGATTCCGCCGGGCTCGCCATCCTCAACGACGGCCACGTTGAAATGCGGAAACGCGCCGGTCGCATCGCCAGCCTCGCCAAACTTTTGGCTGATGAACCTGTCGCCGGCACTACTGTCATCAGTCACACCCGTTGGGCCACCCACGGCAAAGCGACCGATCAAAATGCCCACCCGCATTTCGATGCCAGTGGAAAGCTGGCCCTCATTCACAATGGAGTGATCGAAAATTATCAGGCGCTCAAAAACGAGCTCATCAAGGGCGGCGACACCAAGTTCGAATCCGAGACCGATACCGAGGTTCTCGCGCACTTGATCGGCAAGCTCTACGCCGAGGCCGTCACCAAGGACAGCGACGAACATCACAAGAAATCCTGTCTCATCGCCGCCGTTCGCGCCGCGTTGGGCCGCGTGATCGGCACTTACGGCATCGCTCTGATCCATTGCGACATTCCGAGCTTCCTCGTCGGCGCGCGCCGCGGCAGTCCGCTCATTCTCGGCGTCGGCAAAGAAGAAAATTTTCTGGCCAGCGATGTCAGCGCGATCGTCGCTTACACGCGCGATGCCATTTACTTGAACGACTTCGACGTTGTCGCCGTCGAGCGCGATAAATTTGAAATCACTTCGCTCGCCGGCGAAGCGGGCCACCATCAGGTGAGCAAAGTCGAGTTCACCGCCGAGGACATTAGCAAAGGCAATTACCCGCATTACATGCTCAAGGAAATCTTCGAGCAACCGGGTTCGATTCGCGATGCCATGCGCGGCCGGCTGAGTAGCGAAGATTGCAGCGCCAAGCTCGGTGGATTAAACATGACGCCGGCCGAATTGCGAGACGTCGGCCGCATCGTTCTCACTGGTTGCGGCACCGCTTTGCACGCCGCGCTTGTCGGCGAATACATTATCGAAGATCTCGCCCAGGTGCCGGTGGAAGTGGAATTCGCGAGCGAGTTTCGCCATCGCAACAGCCCGATGACGCGCGACACGCTCGTCTTCGCCGTCAGCCAAAGCGGCGAGACAGCCGACACGCTCGGTGCGTTGCGGGAAAGCCAGCGCAAAGGCTATCGCACCCTCGGTATTTGCAACAACGTCGCCAGCACCATCGCGCGCGAAAGCGATGGCGGAGTCTACATGCACGCCGGTCCCGAAATCGGCGTGGCCGCGACGAAATCCTTCACTTCGCAAGTCGCCATCCTCACCCTCATCGGATTGCTCCTCGGACGCATGCGGCACCTCTCCACCGCGGAAGCCAGCCGCATCATCGACGCGCTTGAAGCATTGCCCGAACAGATCGAGCAAGTCCTCAAATTAAGCGATGAGATCAAAGCGATTGCGCAAAAATATGCGGAAGCGAGCGGCATGCTTTTCTTTGGGCGGCAATGCAATTACCCGGTCGCCCTTGAAGGCGCGCTCAAGCTCAAAGAAATTACCTACCTCTTTGCCGAAGGGCACCCGAGCGCCGAGCTCAAGCACGGCATCATTGCGCTGATTAATCCCGATCTCCCCTCCCTCTTCATCGCGCCCGACGACACCGTGTTTTCCAAAAACGTGAATAACATCGAGCAGGTCCGGGCACGCAAAGGTCCGATCATTGCCCTAACGAGTGGCGATCGGGCGAAGGACCTGAAACGCATCGCCGACGACATCATCACCGTCCCGAGCGCGCCCGATTACATCATGCCGATCCTGACCGCGATCCCCTTGCAACTTCTCTCCTACCACCTCGCCGTCACGCTCGGGCGCGACGTGGATAAGCCACGCAATCTCGCCAAAAGCGTCACCGTCGAATAACGATCCGCCGTCATAGAGCGGCGAGACTCTCTTATCCCACGCCAATCAGTAATCCCCCCGTGCCTCAGAACGAAAGCTACTTGCTCGGCTTGCTGGAAGATTCCGGCCTCATCACCCGCGCGCAAATCGATGACACGCGCGCGCAGGCAAACGGCTCCGGTCACGTCATCGATTTCCTCGTCCAAAACGGCGTCATCTCCGAAACGGAAATCTCCCGCTCCCTCGCCGCCCGGGCGCACATGGATTGGATCGATCTGTCCACCATGGTCATCCCGTCCGACATCATTGCGCAAATTCGCGCCGAAGATGCGCGCCGCTTCAAGGTTATCCCAGTCGCGCTCGGCGAAACCGGCCTGGTCGTCGCCGTCAGTGATCCGCTCGACATCGATACCATCGACAGTCTTAGCTTCCTGCTCCAACGCGTCATCGAACTGGTTTGCACCAGTCCCGCTAGGATTCGCGAAGCCCTCATAAAATATTACGGGACCGTGCAGGAAACGGCCGAAGTTTCGGAGGAACGCCTCGGCGAGCCAGCCGATCTCGGCGTCGAAATCGAAGGTGGCGATCTGGCCGAAGGCGACGACGCCGATGCGCCCATCATTCGCATGGTGTCGATGCTCCTCGTCGAAGCGCATCGCCTTGGCGCCAGCGACATTCATCTCGAGCCGCTCGACAAAAAATTCCGCGTCCGCTTTCGCATCGACGGCGTTCTCCAAGAAATGCAGGCGCCACCGAAGCGCCTGCAATCCGCCATCGTTAGCCGCCTCAAAATCATGACCGGCTCGATGAGCATCGCCGAAAAACGCCTCCCGCAGGACGGCCGCATCCAGGTGAAAATCGGGCGCAAACCGATCGACCTCCGCGTCTCCACCATCCCCACCAATCACGGCGAAAGCGTCGTCATGCGCGTGCTCGATAAATCGAGTTTGCTCCTTGGTCTGCCTGAGCTCGGCTTTCTCAGCGACGACCAGGAAACATTCGAGCGCCTTCTCCGATTGCCCGATGGCATCCTCCTCGTCACCGGCCCGACCGGCTCCGGCAAAACGAGCACGCTTTACTCCTGCCTCAATTACCTCAACCAGCCCGATCGCAAGATCATCACCGTCGAAGAGCCGATCGAGTATCAAATGAACGGCATCAACCAGGTGCCGGTGAACGCCGACATCGGCATGACCTTTCCCGCCGCGCTCCGCTCCATCCTGCGCCAGGCGCCGAACATCATCATGATCGGAGAAATTCGCGACCTCGAGACCGCGTCCATCGCCACCAACGCCAGCCTCACCGGCCATCTCGTCTTCAGCACCCTGCACACGAACGACGCGCCATCGGCCATCGCGCGCCTCGTCGATATCGGCATGGCGCCGTTTCTGGTCGCGTCCTCCATCCGCGCGATCATGGCGCAACGACTCGTTAGGCGACTCTGTCTTCGTTGTAAAAAAGCGGGCCGGCTCGGCGAATCCGAAGCTCGCGCTTTGCAGATCGAGCCTTCGCAAATACGCGACGCCCAGATCATGCAGCCAGTCGGCTGCGAGCAATGCCGGCACACCGGCTACCGCGGCCGCATGGGCATCTTCGAAATTTTTATTATCGACGACGACGTCCGTCACATGATCAACGAGCGCCAATCGACCATTCACCTGCGTCAGCGCGCACGTGAATTGGGCATGCGCACCCTGCGCGAAGACGGCGTCCGCAAAGTCCTCGGCGGCCTCACCTCCGCCGAAGAAGTCATCTCCGCCACCTTGGGGGACACGAATTGAAAAACACGCATCGCAACAGACTCCGGGGAGCGCACGCGACTCGCGTGCCGGTTTCGGCGACCCGCCGAAATCTTCTGCGTGCCCAGCGCCTTCATCCGATCCCAGGCCAAGTTCGCTCGCCGAGTCGCCTCGCCCACACGCGAGTCGCGTGCGCTCCCCAGCCCTCATGCGATGAACAATAACCACCTCGCAGAACTCCTCGTGGAGCATCACGCTTTCCCGCGCCGCGAGCTGGACGACGTCCTCGAAGAAGCCAATCTCAACGGCAAAACACTCGCCCAAACGATGGTCGACAACGGCCTCATCGACGAGCGCGGGTTCTACCAGACGATCGCCGACTCGTTAGGCACCGACTTCATCGATCTGAGCGAAGGCGAGATCACTCCCGAAATCCAGCGCCTCATTCCCGGCGGGCTCGCCCGCCTCCATCGCGCCCTGCCGATTCGTTTGCACGATCACGTTCTCGAAGTCGCACTCGTCGATCCGCTCGATTTGCGCACCTCCGAGGATTTGCGCTTCGCGCTCGGCCAAGACATCCACGTAGTCGTCGCGTCCACTCCGCAAATCGAGGAGCGCATCAAACGCTACTATGGCAGCGACACCTCCAGCATGGAGGAAATTTTGCAGCAGCTCGGCGACGCCGGCGAGCTGCTCACCCTGCGCGAGGCGGGCGACGGCGCGGGCAGCGTCGAGGCCGAAGCCAACGCCACGCCCATCATTCGCTTCGTCGATCTCATTCTCTTCCAGGCCATCCAGGATCGCGCGAGCGACATTCATTTCGAACCGTTCGAGAACGAATTTAAAATCCGTTACCGCGTCGACGGCGCGCTCTACGAAATGGCGCCGCCCGCTCGCCATCTCGCGCTCCCCGTCATCTCACGCGTCAAAGTGATGGCGAACATGAACATCGCCGAGCGCCGTTTGCCGCAGGATGGCCGCATCCAAAAAAATGTCGCCGGCCGCCTCATCGATCTCCGCGTTTCCACGCTCCCCACGCAATTCGGCGAAAGCCTTGTCCTGCGCGTGCTCGATCGATCGACCGTGAACCTCGATCTCGAATCCCTCGGCCTGCCCGATTACATCCACCGCTACATCCTCGAAGTCATTCAGCGGCCGAACGGCATCTTCATCGTCACCGGCCCGACCGGTTCCGGCAAGACGACCACGCTCTATTCCTGTCTGCGCAAGATCAACACGATCGACTCCAAGTTGCTCACCGCCGAAGAGCCCGTCGAATACGACCTCGAAGGCATCGTCCAGGTGCCAGTGAACGAAGCGATTGGTCTCACCTTTGCCCGCATTCTCCGCGCCTTTCTGCGGCAGGATCCCGATCGCATCATGGTCGGTGAAACGCGCGATCTGGAGACGGCGCAAATCTCCATCCAGGCCTCGCTCACCGGCCATCTCGTCTTCACCACATTGCACACGAACGACGCGCCCGGCGCCATCACCCGCCTCATCGATATGGGGGTCGAGCCGTTCCTCATTTCCTCCACGCTCGAAGCCGTCCTCGGTCAGCGCTTGCTCCGCCGCATCTGCCCGCTATGCCGCGAAACGTATCAGCCCAAAGATTCAATCCTCGCGCAGCTCGGCCTCTCGCGTCATGACATCGGCGCGAAAAATTTTCAATACGGCAAAGGCTGCGAGGCCTGCCACCAAACCGGCTACAAAGGCCGCATCGGCATCTACGAATTGATGAAGATCACCGGCCCACTCCGCGAGCTAATCAATGAGCGCGCCCCCACCGTCGTCCTCAAACAAAAAGCCATCGAGCTGGGAATGGTCAGCCTCCGCCAGGATGGGTTGCGCAGCATTTTCACCGGCCACACCACGGTGGAAGAAGTGTTGAAATACACTTAGCGCGCCGCGCGACGTCTTCGTTATGGCACAACACAAAACAGGAATTCCCATCCGTGTTTCATCCGTGTAAATCTGTGTAAATCTGTGGCCGAAAATTTTTATGCCGCGCTTCACCTACGTCGCCCTCGATTCCCGCGGCCAGGAATCCAGCGGGTTGGTCGACGCGAATTCGGTCAATGAAGTTGTTGGCCACTTGCGACAGGCCGGCTTTTTCCCGACCAACGTTTACGAAGAAGGTCAGGGCGGCGCCCCAGCTAAAAAAACGCGGCGCGCGAGCAAAACCAAAGAGCCCCGGCTCCGCAGCCTAACGAGCAAAGAGATCACCCTCTTCCAGCGCAAAGCAGTCAAGCCAAAGGTGCTGATGATTTTCACGCGACAGCTCGCCACTCTCATCGATTCCGGGCTGCCTTTGCTCCGCGGCCTCAACGTTCTCCAAAAACAGGAACGCGACACCGTTCTCAAACGAACGATCAATCAACTGGCTGAGTCGGTCCAAAGCGGCAACACCTTCTCCGAATCGCTCGCCACGCACCCTGCCATTTTCAACGATCTCTACGTGAACATGGTCAAGGCCGGCGAAGTCGGCGGCGTGCTCGAACTCGTTCTGAATCGTCTCGCCGAATTCCAGGAGAAGGCGCAGAAAATCAAAAACAAGGTCCTCGCCGCGATGGTCTATCCCATCATCGTGATGATTCTCGCCATCGCCATCCTTGCGTTCCTCCTTGTCTTCATCGTCCCAAAATTCGAAGCGATCTTTCACGACATGCTGGGCGACAAACCGCTGCCCACCATCACGCTCTTCGTCATTGGCGTGAGCCGGTTCGTGCAGGCTCACGGGCTCATTTTGCTCGGCGCGTTGATCGTAATTTTCGCCGGCTCGCACGTGCTCGCGCGCACCAAGCGCGGCCGTCAGGGCCTTGATCGCTTAAAGTTGCACCTGCCACTCTTCGGCGATCTGCTGCGCAAGACCGCCATCTCGCGTTTCTCGCGCACACTCGGCACGCTTGTCAGCAGCGGCGTCCCGATTCTGCAAGCGCTCAACATCACGCGCGAGACGGCCGGCAATTCCGTGATCGCCGACGCCATCTCGCAGGTGCACGACAGCGTGAAGGAAGGCGAATCGATCGTGCAACCGCTCGAAGCGAGCGCCGCGTTTCCGCCCATGGTTATCAGCATGATCGATGTCGGCGAAGAGACCGGAAAACTCCCTGAGATGCTGCTCAAGATCGCCGAGGTTTACGACGACGAAGTCGACAACGCGGTCGCCGGCCTCACCGCCATGCTCGAGCCGATCATGATCGTGGTGCTTGCGGTCATTGTTGGCACCATCGTCATCGCGCTGTTCATGCCGCTCATCAGTATCATCAGCGGATTACAGGAGCAGAGTTGATCATGAACCGTCGCGCGGCATTCACGATCATCGAATTGATGCTCGTCATTTCGATCATCATTATTCTCGCCGGCTTGATTCTGGCGACGAGCAGTTACGTGCAAAAGAAAGGTGCGCGCTCGCGCACCGAAGCCGAGCTCGCAGCGCTCTCCGCCGCGCTTGAAAATTACAAAGCGGATAACGGAGTGTATCCTAGCAATGCCGCCATCGAAGCACTCGACGCCCGGACGGTGACGGACACGGAGGACTACAAAACGGCCAGTCTCTCCCTCTACAAATTCATCAGCGGCGATGCTGATAATGACGCGAACCGCACTCCTGACCCCAACACCAAATCATATTTCAGCTTCAAACCCAATCAGCTGAGTCCGAAGGATCAAACACAGAAGGTTCAGTTCATCAGCGATCCATTCGGAAACGCCTACGGCTATTCCACCGCGCACCCGGCGGACGCGACCAAAGGCTACAACCCAACGTTCGATCTTTGGAGCACAGCCAATTCAAACGATCCCGCGCAGTGGATCAAGAATTGGTAGCTGTAGCCGTCTCGCTGTGCGAGACGCGAGATCGGCTCCCGACGGTCCTCCAAACCCCCGCGTTTCGCATAGCGAAACGGCTACAGCAATCACTCGCTCGTCGTGTGCACCACGATCTCGACGCGGCGATTCTCCCGCTGCGCATCGATCGAGCCGTTCGGTGAGACATGAAACTTGGTCGAGCCGTAACCATGCGTCTCGATCTGCGCGGGATTGATCCCCATCGCCTGCACCAGATACATCTTCACGCTTTCCGCGCGGCGCCGGCTCAGATCGAGATTGTATTCCGGGGTGCCGAACGAGTCGGTGTAGCCCTCCACACTGAAAGTCGCGCGCGGATTACGCTGAATGAGCGTGCCGAGTTTCTGCAATTGCGACGCGGCGCCCGGCTGCACATCGGCGCTATCGTAGGAGAAAATCTGGTCGTCCGGCATGCGCAACTTCGTCCCCGAACCGAGCGGCCCGCTTTGCGAAAGCAATTGATCGAGATCACTGAACCCCGGCGCCGCTTTCCGATTCGGGCCCGCGCTGTCGCCCGGGATTTTGCTCGCGAAAGAATTCGGCTGTTTGATCGTCGTGCTCTTCGCCAATTCCGTTCCGGTTAACGCTGGCTGCGGACGCCCGGAAGAGGCCGCGTCGTTCAGCAACGTCTGCGTGCGCGAAGCATTCGCATCCTTGTCCAACGTCTGCGCAGTCGTGCGTTCGATCTCGTTCAAAACCGACGTCACATCGGTCTGCTCGACCTTCGGTTGATCGGGCAACACGTCGCTCACGTCGTCCGGCACGGCCGGGCTGGCGTGCATCTCTTCCAGCAATCGGTCGAACGATTTCTTTTCGTCCGGAAGTTGCACGTCCGTCTTATCGGGATCGGGCTTGGCGGCCGCGTTCGTTTGATCCGTGCTCGGTTTCTCAAGCGTTGAATCTTTCAAATCAACGTGCTTCACGGTGAAGGTGGCGGTCTGCGGTTGCGTCGGAACGTGAGCGCTGATCGGCTGAAATTTCGTCCGATAAAAATAGAGGCAGAGCAGCGAATGAAGAAGCAGCGAAACGAGAAGGCCAACGAAGAGCCAGTTTCGTTGTTTGCTGCCAGTCCAGATGGCCGCCTCCTCGAAGTCTGGTTGTGCTCGCGCTGCCATGGTCCATAACAAACCGGCCCGAGCGCGTTAAAGTCAAACGCAGCCCGTCCTTACCGCGCGGTCCGCTCAATGAACGCCCGCGTCGCCCGGCGAATTTCCTCCCCGACGCGCGCCTCGGGCGAAACAAACTTCGGCGTGAACCACGGAAACAACCCGATCAAATCGTGCGTGACCAACACTTGCCCGTCGCAATCTTTCCCCGACCCAATCCCAATCGTCGGAATCTTGAGCCGCTCCGAAATCGCACGCGCCGCATCCGGCGCGACAATCTCGAGCACCACCGCAAACGCGCCCGCCTCCTCGACCGCGAGCGCATCCTGCATGAGCCGCTCCGCATCGGCCGGCGTGCGGCCTTTTACCTTGTAGCCGCCTTCTTCGCGCACGCTTTGCGGCAACATCCCGATGTGCGCCATGAAAGGAATGCCCGCCGCCACCACCGCCGCGATCCGTTCCGCGTGAGTGACGCCGCCCTCAAACTTCACCGCCTGCGCGCCCGCCTTCATCAATTGCCGGGCCGTGGCCAGCGCCTGCTCCGGCGTGTCGTAGGTGTGAATGGGAAGATCGCCGATCACGAGCGCACGCTTCACGCCGCGCGCGGCCGCGCGCGTGTGATGCAGCATTTCGGCCAGCGTAACCTCAGTCGTATCCTCGTAACCGAGCACGACCATGCCTAACGAGTCGCCCACCAGAATGGCGTCGACTCCGCTTTCATCGAGCAGTCGCGCGGTCGGGTAATCGTACGCGGTCAGCACGCTGATCTTCTCGCCGCGCTGCTTTTTCTCGCGCCAATCCTGCATATGGGCCGACGCTACCACCGCTCCGTCAAGCGCACCACCGGTGAGTCGTCGTCGAGTTGCGCGAGCAACGCTGCGACTGTCTCCGTTTGCTCGGGCAAAACCAAATCGGGCCGGATATCGGCAAGCGGCGCGAGGACGAAACGGCGCAGCGCCATGCGCGGATGAGGCAGTTGCAACTCCTCGTCATCAGCCACGCGATCGCCGCAGTAGAGCAAATCGAGATCGACCGTGCGCGAGACGTTGCGCTCGTGGCCGGCGGGACGGCCGAGGTCCGTTTCAATTTTTCGCAAAGCGCGCAGCAACACGCGCGCGTCGCGTTCGTATTCGATTTCGAGAACGGTGTTGAGAAACGGTTTCGCGGCCGGCTCGCAATCAACCGGCGCCGTTTCATAAAGCGGCGCGCAATGGAACGGCTCGCCCGCGCTGGCCAGTCGCAGGATTTGCGCGCGCGCCGATTGCAGGGTCGATCGCCGATCGCCCAGATTGGAACCGAGCGCGACGCCGGCCCTCATCGCGCCGGCGGCAACGCGATCACGTCGCTCATGCTGTAAAGACCCGGCGCCTGATCGACGACCCAGCGCGCCGCGCGCAAAGCGCCGCGGGCAAACGTCTCGCGACTCGAAGCCTTGTGCGTGAGCTCCAGGCACTCGCCCTGGCCCGCGAAAACGACGGTGTGCTCGCCGACCACGTCGCCGCCGCGCAACGCGTGAATCCCAATCTCTTCGGCCGAGCGTTCCCCCACGTTACCTTCGCGGCCGTGCCGTAAATGATCGTCCGATGTGAGCTGGCGTTCCTTCGACAAAATCTCGGCCAACTTTTTCGCGGTGCCGCTCGGCGCATCTTTCTTCAAACGATGATGCATCTCGACGATCTCGAGATCGAAGTCCGCACCGAGCAACCGTGTCGCCTCGCGCGCGAGCCAGAACAACGCGTTCACGCCCACGCTGAAATTTGGGGCGAACACGATCGGTACTTTGGCGGCGGCTTCTTCGATGGCTTTGAGTTGGTCGTGCGAATGTCCCGTCGTGCCGAGCACGAGTGGTTTCGCTGTTTCGACACAACCGCGCAGGGTTTTCGCGGTCGCATCGGCCTGGGTGAAATCGATCGCCACTTCCGACTCGCGCAGACCGGGCGTGAGATCGTCGCCGCACCTGATCGCTGCGAGAATGGTGAAATCGCGAGAGGAATCCGCCGCAGCCGCGATGGCTTTTCCCATCCGTCCCCCACTTCCGATCAACAGAACGCGCACGGCTTTCATATCGATTGGGGAGCGCAGGCGACTCGCCTGCCCTGTCGTGCGACTCGCGCGACAGCGGTTGGGGAAGCGGGGACGAATCGTGAAGTTGCACACGTCACCACAGTTTTCGGCGAGTCGCCGAAAACGGCAGGCGAGTCGCCTGCGCTCCCCAGATCCAGACTATTTTGTGTGCGCGTCATGCGGATTCGAAATCGGCCAGCGCCTGGCGTAAACGTTCGGCTGTTTCCTTGGCCATTTCGCAGAGCGGCAGGCGCACTTCGGGTGACATTTGGCCGCGCCAATGGAGCGCCGTTTTCACGGGCACCGGATTCGGTTCGATGAAGAGCGTTTTGAAAATCGGAAGCAACTTGCGATGCCACTCGCCCGCGCCTTTCGCATCGCCGGCCCGATAAGCGCGCACCAAGGCGACCACTTCGGCCGGCAGCAAATTCGTCGCGACACTGACCACGCCAACCGCGCCGACCGCCAAAAACGGCAGCGTCAACGAATCGTCGCCGCTCAGGATGGTGAACTCGTTAGGCAAACGCCCGCGCAATTCGCTCACCCGCTCGACGCTGCCGCTCGCTTCCTTGATGGACACGATATTCGCGCACTCCTTCGCCATGCGCACCACCGTGTCGGCGACGATGTCCACGCCGCAACGACCGGGAATATTGTAGAGCATGATGGACTGCGAAGTGGCCTGCGCGACCGCAGCGAAATGGCGGAACAAACCTTCCTGGTTCGGCTTGTTGTAATAGGGCGCGACCACCAGCATGCCATCCACGCCCAACTGCTCCGCCGCTTTCGTCGCTTCGATCGTATCGCGCGTCGAGTTCGTTCCAGTGCCGGCCAAAACCTGGCAGCGGCTTTTCGCTTTCTGCACCGCCAGCTCAATGACCCGATGTTTTTCATCGTGCGAAAGCGTGGGCGCTTCACCGGTCGTGCCGATGGCGACGATGCCGTCAATGCCAGCCGCGATCTGGCGTTCGATCAGTTGTTCAAACGCCGCGACGTCGATCACGCCATCGCGAAAAGGCGTAACGAGCGCTGTGTAGGTGCCGCGGAATTTCACAAGTCGATCTCGCCTTCGAAAACAAAATCGGCCGGGCCCGTCAGCGTGACGTTGGTGAAACGCTCGCCCTCGCGTTTGAATCCGACCGTCAACTCCGAGCCGCCGCGCACGAGCACGCCGATCGGACCATCGACTTCTTCGGTCGCCGCAAAAATAAGCGCGCTCGCCACCACGCCGGTGCCACAGGCCAGCGTCTCATCCTCGACGCCGCGTTCGTAAGTGCGAATGGCGATGCGCCGTCGGCCGCGCTTTTCGCTGAAGTTCGCGTTCGCTCCCTTCGGCGCGAAAAATTCGTGACGCCGCAGCGCCTGCCCCTCGCGCCGCACATCGACTTTTTCGATCTCCGCCACCGGCACGACAACGTGCGGCACGCCGGTGTTGAGATGATGGCCGCGCCATTTTTGACCGCCGCTCGTCATCTCGAGATTCAATCGCAACTCGTTAGGCTCGCTCATTTGCAGCGTGACCAGATCGCCGCTCAGCTTCGCGCCAATCACGCCAGCGGGCGTCTCGAACGAAATGGCGCCGGTCGTATCGGCGACGCGTTGCGCGTAGCGCGCGAAGCAACGCGCGCCATTGCCGCACATCTCCGCTTCGCCGCCATCGGCGTTGTAGTAGCGCATCCGAAAATCCGCGCCGTTCGCCGGATTCTCCAAAACGAGCACGCCATCCGCGCCGATGCCGCGATGCCGGTCGCAGAGACGCGCGATCTGCGCGGCCTCGAGTTGCAACTGCCCGGCCCGATTGTCGAGCATGACGAAATCGTTGCCCGCGCCGTTCATTTTCATGAAGCGAAGCATAAGTGAAGTTGGTTAACACACTGCGCCGGGAAATCCAATCGCCGGTTGCCGCGACCACGCGCGGCTCTTATTAGTCGAGGTGCGCTTCTTTTTGCCCAAGGCTGCTCTCGGTTTCATCCTGGCCATCGCTGGCCTAACGACCGGAGCCGCGCAGGAGAAAGATTGGAACGCGCTCATCCTCCAGCAAATTGAAGGGATGCCGACCGGCGGCCGCTATTCCGCGTCGCGCACTGCCACCGTGCGCCTGCAATCGGCCGCGCATCTCGAATCCGGCAAGCTCACCATCGCGCCGGCAGCGGCCGAGCCCAGCTACTGCTCGGGCGCGACCTATCTCGTCTTTTTGAAAACGATCGAAGCGGCGCGCGAGAACGGCGCGCTCCGGCTGGACGACGCGACGCTCGCGCAATTGCTCATCCACGGGCAACGCGATGGCCAGGGCATTTGGGGGCGCTGGAATGCGAACGGGCCGGGCACCGCGCGCCTCTTTCACGAGCTCGATCTGGGCCGGAATTTTGAGGATTTTTCCAAAGCGCGCGCCGGCGATTTCATGAAGATTTTCTGGACGTCGGAAGTGGGCCGACTGGAGCGCGGCCACTCTGTCATTTTTCTCCGAACGGAAACGAAAAACGGAGTCGATTACGTGCGCTATTGGTCGAGCAACGTTCCGCTCGGTTACGGCGAGAAAAGCGTGCCGCGCACCAAAATCGCGCGAGCGATTTTCTCGCACCTGGAAACGCCGAAAAATCTCTCGCGCATCGGCGGCGTCCCGAAGGTCGATGGTTACCTCGCCGGTTTGCTTTCGCGCCGCTCCACTTTTGCGGAAGTGAAAGAGAAGTGCGGGCTGTAGGGCGTATGATGCGAATGCCTGTAGCCGTTTCGCTGTGCGAAACGTGAGGGTTGGGGAGGACCACGAGAATCGATCCCGCATTTCGCATAGCGAAACGGCTACAGGAGGCTGCGGCAAAGCGTGGTCCGGTTTTCGAGGAATGATTCCGCTGCTCGCCTTGTTGAACCCGACCATCGTTAACGGCTTTGTTCTCGGCTGGTCGGTGGCGTGGCCACCCGGGCCAGTGAACGCGGAAATGATCCGACGCGGTTTATTGCCGCGGGAAGCGGGCGGTGGTTTTTGGGCAGCGTGGCAGATGGGCCTGGGCGCTTGCTCGGGAGATTTTCTCTGGGCGCTCGGCGTGACACTCGGCGCGGGCGCACTCATGAATACCCCGGCGGTGAAGACCGTGCTCGGGATCGTGAGTTTGGTTCTCCTGTTGTTCCTGGCGACCATTTTCGCGAAAGGCGCGTGGCGCGCCGCTCAGGCGCAGAAGCGTGAAGACGATTCGCCGACGGGGCCGCCGCGCAAACGCGGGAACGGCTATCTTCTCGGACTGACCCTTGCCCTAACGAGTCCCTGGAACATTGGTTTTTGGTTCGCGGTCGTGGGCAGTCAGCAGAGTGGCCGTGCCCTGCATACGGTTGGGAATTCGCTCGCGTTGGCCGGTTCCGTCGTGCTCGGCGCGATTGCGTGGACCGTGGTCCTTTGCACCGCCATTCACCAGGGCGCGCGCGTTTTCGCGAAGCCTTCGTGGCAAATTGCGACGCAGGCGCTAACCGCCGCGGTGATGGTTTTTTTCGCGGTGAAGCTGGTGATTCAGCTTGGCTGGATTTAGAGCGCGGCCTCACATTCCGCCATCGTGCCGGCGCTCTTCTGTAGCCGTTTCGCTATGCGAAACGCGGGATCGATTCCCATGGTCCTCCCCAGCCCTCGCGTCTCGCACGGCGAGACGGCTACAGAAGAATCCCGAACACGAAGCGTTGCGAGAGGCGCGGACGCGGAAGCGAGCTGCGCGGCGGAACGCGCAGAATAGAATCCGAAAAACACTCCGACGGCCGCGCTCACGAAAAAGCGACCGCTAATCAAACTGACCGAAATGCGCGTAGGCCAACTGGAGGTGGCGGGAAGAATTTCGAAACAACGATGCAATCGGCGGCGCGCGATTGACTCATCATGTTATAGATGACAAGGGAGACGCGTGCGGCGTTACATCGAAATCTACTCGATCATGCTGCGTAACTCGCTCATCCGCGAGATGAGCTTCAAGGCCAACTTCCTTCTCTGGCTCGTCGTGGAGGTGCTTTGGTTCTGCGGCCAGATTCTTTTCTTCGGCATCATTTTCGGGCAGGTCGACCGGATCGGCGATTGGACGCAATGGGAAGTCGTCCTCCTCATCGGCACGCATCAGATTATCGCGCAGCTTTTTCAGGCGTTCTTCTTCGTGAACGTCTCGAACATTCCGGAACTCGTCCGCACGGGAAAACTCGATTCGCTGCTCCTGTTGCCGATCGACAGCCAGTTCTCCGTTTCGACCAAACAATTCGGCCTCGACAGCATCATCAACGCGCTCCTTGGCGCGGTGGTCGTGATCGTTTCCCTCAAGCAACTGCACGTCGTGCCGAGCGCGCTCGCGGTGGTGCTTTATCTCGTCGCGCTCGGATTCGGCGTCGTCATTCACTATTCGATCATGCTTTGCCTGGCGGCGGTGAGCTTCTGGATCGTGCGCGCGCAAGGGCTCGTCTATGGCTACTTCAACTTCCTCAACATCGCCCGCTACCCCGACGTCATCTTTCCCGGCCTCTTCCGTTTCGTCTTCAGTTGGATCATTCCAGTGATCATCGTGGCCAACATTCCAGCCCGGTTGCTCATCAAATCATTGGGCGGGCCATCTCTGCTTATGCTGCAGCTAATCGGGGCGGCCCTTATTGTCTTCTGCGGGTCGCGTATTTTCTGGCGTTTTGCCCTGCGCCACTACTCTTCTGCGAGTTCGTAATCGGCGTAAAAATCGGCCCATTTTCATCGCTAACTTTTTGCGGTCGAAACTCCTTGCGCCCTTGGGGGTTTGCCCTTACTTAAGCGTCCGCTTGGCCCCGCGGCCGTGGCGAACTCACAATTTTTATGGCCAACCCCAAGACGAAGAAATCTCCGGCAAAGCCTGCTCGCAAAGCAGCGCCGAAAAAGAAGACTGTCGTGCGCAAGGCTCCCGCACCGGCGCGGAAGAAAGTTGCCGCCCCGAAGGCGAAACAAACGGCCAAAAAATCGAAAGCCAAAAGCGCTCCGGCGAAACCGGCCGCGCGTCCTGCCAGCAAAAAAGGCGGCTCAAACAATCACGAGATTGGCGTTCTCCCGGTCAATATCAAGCCCCGCAAACTCGATCCTTTCGTTCGCCGCCAGAAGGAGAAATTGCTGCAGTTGCGCGATGCGATGGTCGATTCCATGGCCGGCGTGGCGAAGGATAATCTGCGCTCGCGCGCCGAAGGCAGCGAAGCCTCCGCTTTCGGCATGCACCAGGCCGATGCGGGAAGCGACGCCTACGATCGCGATTTTGCCCTCAGCCTCCTTTCGCAGGAACAGGATGCGCTTTACGAAATCGACCAGGCTCTCAAGCGGGTCGACCTCGGCACCTATGGGGTTTGCGAGATGTCTGGCAAACCCATTCTGCACGCCCGTCTCGAAGCGATTCCGTTTACGCGTTATACCGTGCAATGCCAGGCGCAGCTTGAGAAGCAGAACAAAGCTTCGCGCGTTCGCCAATCCGTCACTTCGCTCTTCGGATTAACTGATGACGACGGAGGCGATGGCGAGGAAGAAGAAGCCACCCCCGCTGAGACGACGAAGGAATAGATATGGCACAAGAAATCATCACGCTGGAATGCACTGAAGCGAAGGCTCTCGGGATGCCCGCCTCGCGCTACATGACCACGCGCAACAAGAAGAGCCCGCGCACGCCCAACCGGCTGGAAAAGAAAAAATACAATCCGTTTCTGAAGAAGCACACGCTGCATCGCGAAACCCGCTAATCTCATGCAACCGAAAACCGACAAACGCCGTTCCGCTTTCCGCCGCGCCAATCGCACGATGCCGCGCCGCCGCATCGACATCGCCACCGAAGCAATCGATTACAAGAACCCGGATCTCCTCAAGAAATTCGTGACCGAGAGCGGCAAGATTTTGCCGCGTCGCGTCACCGGCATGCCGGCGCAAATGCACCGCAAGATCACGCGCGAGATCAAGCGCAGCCGGTCGGTACTCTTGATGAAGTAGCGCGGCCGTTCAGTTTCCCCCGAAACTTCGCTCGAAATTACTCGAGCTACTTGCGCTCCTCTTGATGCGCATGCGCTGGCGGGCTCGTCGCTTCCACCGCGGTGAAATTCTCGAGGATTTTATAGGTGTGGGAGGCATTCTTCGGCACCGCCCACGAATCTCCGGCGTTCAAAATGAGCGTCTGGCCCTCGAGATGAAGCTCGGCCTTCCCTTTGAGAACATAGCCGACCACTTCGTAGGGATGTTTTGCGATCGGCTTCTTGTCGTTAGGCTTTTCGTTTTCCCAAAGCCGCATGGCGACGTGAGTTCCGGACGCGAGGAATTTCTCCCCTTCCGGACCGCTCGGTGAAAATGCCGAAGTAACTTTGGTAACGCTGGTATCTTTCATCAAGAGATGAATCGCGCCAGCGACAGTAACAGGCTGTGCGCCGAGTCAAATAGCCCGTTCCCTGGCGCCATCGAGGGCGCCAGAGCAAGGGCATTTCGGTCGGACTCGTTAGGGCTGAAGACGATTCGTCAGCGTATCGTGATGCTCAGCGACGAGATTGCGCAGCTCGAACCATCCTCCGCTGTTCTTCTTCGTCTGAGCGGCGCTGTTCTGCTCGTTCTCGGCAAATTTCTCCCAGGAATCGTAGCGGACGATGTTGAGAAAATTCCAGGCCGCCCCGTCGACATGCGCAAGCAAGACCGCCCCCGACGACGTATCCCCAGAGGGCGGAAGCTGACTGAGAAATTTGAGCAGCTCATCGCGCTTGCCAGGGACAGCGCGATAATCCCCCACCATGTAAACCGCATCTGCTGTTTTCGACGCGTCGTCGAGTCCCAGTTGCTTCGCAAACTCCGCCCACGCTGGGCCGGCAACATAGGTGTCGGTATGCCAATCCATCAAGGTGCGCTGTTGCGGAGTGAGCGGCGTGCCTGACAGATCGACAGTGGCTTTCGTCCCAAGATGCTCAATGGCGACGAAGTCCCAGGAATCCCCATCCTGATGCTGGAGGAGAATGCTTTTGCTCTTCGGATGATCAGGATCCGGTTCCTTCAAAAAATCAGCCATCTCCTTCGCTTTGCCAGGAGCGGCTTTGCCAATAAAGACACGATAAATATCCGTCGGCGCCTTGCTCGCCGCTTTTTCCGGACTCGGTGAAGACTGCTGCGCTTGCAATGCCGCAAACGGCAGGCAGGCGACGATCGCACATACACGAATGACTGCTTTCATAACCAGTTTCCTCTCGTTGTTAGGTTAAAAGGAACCCACCAGCCGCGGCCGGCAAGCTTCCGTCAAAGCACCATGCTTCGGCGCCGATGAGCATTTCTAGTCGATGCCACGATGTCAAGCCTCGCGCGGATGCGATTCGTTAGGCAATTTACGTTTTCCGCGTGCGTTCGCCCTGCTCGATCAGCTTCCAGAATTCGCGGTTCTCGCGCAATTGATCGTCCTCCGCCATCGGCAGTTTGCTGCGGAAAAGGAAATCGCGAAACGTGTTCTTGTGCAGGACGCGGTGCACGGTGACGCCTTCGCTGCTTTTCTCGAAGTAAATGCGGTAATCCTTCGCGCGATAGCGGTAGAGCTTTTTCCCTTCCCGTTCCATCACGCCGAATTTCTTCGTGTCCAGCCGGCCGAGATCTTCCGGGATGATCTGGAACTCGGCCAGGAGATCGAGTTGCAGCGTCTTCGGCAACGCCGACATCTCGGCGGCGCTCAGCTCATTGAAGATGATCTGGAACACGAGGCCTCATTGATACACGCGCCGCACCCGGCTGCCAATGCCGGTAAAAATTTCCCACGGGATGGTGTCGGCGCGTTCGGCCAGTTCGCTGGCCAGGATTTCCTCGCTTCCCTGCCGGCCAATCAAGACCGCCTCTTCTCCCACGCGCACATCGCCCAGGCCGCTGACGTCCGCCATCATCAAATCCATGGTGACGCGGCCGAGAACCGCACACCGCTTCCCGCCGATCAGCACGCCCGCTTCCCGACCGGAGAGCGCCCGCGGATAACCATCCGCATAACCCGCGGCCAAAGTAGCCACGCGCATCGCTCGCGGCGTGCGGAAGGTGCGGCCGTAACTGATCGTGAAATCCTTCGGCAGATCGCGCACAAGCACGACGCGTGTCTTCAAGGTCATGGCCGGTTGCAGCAATTTTTGAAACTGCGGCAAGGGCGAAATGCCATACAGCATGAGGCCGGCGCGCACGATGTCGTAAGCGTCGCGCGCGAAGCCGAGAATTCCTGCGCTTAAGAGAACGTGCACTTTGAAAGGGACGGGAATTTCCTTCCGCACCTGCGCCACGAGTTCGCGGAAACTCTTCAATTCGGCGCGAGTGAATTCAGGATCTTCGTCAGCGACCGGCAGATGCGTGGAGACGCTGTGGAGTCGCACACCGGAAAGCGCGGCCAAGGCTTTCAGCTCGCGCACCGCAACCTGCTCGAGCGCGCCGACCCGACCCATGCCCGTATCGACGACGAAGTTTACTTCGATCGGCTCGCCGCCGTTTTGCGCAAACGCAGCCGCTTCTTCCGCGCTCGAAACGGATGGAATGAAACCGCGACGTGCGATCTCCGTTCTCTCTCGGGGCAAAGCGGGCCCGAGCAGAACAATCGGCTGGCTGACCGCTTTGCGGAGGACGATCGCTTCAGCGAGATTGGCCACACCGAAGAGCTGCGCCGTTTCGCGAAGTGCCTTACTCACCTCGACCATGCCGTGGCCATAACCATCGGCTTTGACGATGGCCATGAGGTCGGCATGCGTATCGACAGAACTGCGCGCGACGCCCGCATTGCGGCTAATGGCAGCGAGGTCGATCTCGGCCCAACAACGTTCGGATGTACAATCGTTCATGACTTGGAAATGGCCGGTTTCGCCACAGCGCGCGGCAAGGTGATGTGCGGAGCGCGCAGGTAAAGTGGTTCCAAAGGCGGACGGGTCACCTCATCCAGGCGATGGCGCGCCAATTGCGCGAGCAGAAGCGCGGAGGGAAATCGCCGCTCGGCTTGCGGAAATTGCGGCAACGGCTCCGAGCAAAAGGCGGGCAACGCCAGGTGAACCCCTTCCTCCGGCAACAGCGAGATTTCTTCCGCAAGCCGATGATCGGCGACATGCGCGACGAAAAAAGTCTGCCGGCGCGCATCACCAATGACACAATACTCGTTAGGCACGTCGGCCAGTGCACAAAGCGAAGGAAGACCAGCGAGCTCGGCCCCAGTCGCGGTTTGCAAACCAATGGCCGCGCCAATGGCGATTCGCGTTCCGGCATAGGAGCCGGGCCCGAGGCCAACCGCGATGAGATCCAGTGTCGCAAAACAATCGCCAAACTTTTCCAGAGCGGCGAAGAACGCGCCGGAATGACGGCGATCATTAGGAAACGTTACGACTCTTGGTCCGCCATCCTCCGACAGCCAAGCTACGCTGCCCTCCGCAGAAGAATTTTCGAGCGCGAGAATGTTCACGGCGCCGATCCCTCTCGAATGCTCCGTCCCTCTTCTCCGTTCATCTCAAAATAAAACCAGCGGGCCTGTGCGGGAAACAACTCGGGGAAACGGTCCGCCCATTCGACCACTGATACGCCGGCGCCGAAAAAGTATTCGTCCAGTCCGAGCGCGATGGCCTCCGCTTGATGGGCCAGCCGATAAAAATCGAAATGATAGAGTGGGATGCGCCCATCGGCGTATTCGTGGATGAGAGTAAAGGTGGGACTGGTCACCGCGGCGTCACTTTGCAAGCCAGCGGCCAGGCCTTTGACGAACTCCGTCTTCCCAGCGCCCAGATCCCCGACGAGTGCGAGCACGTCGCCCGCCTTCAACTCCTCAGCGCGGGCACGGCCGGCCGCGGAAGTTTCTGCTGCATTACGCGAAGTGATCATAACCGGACCAGCGAGATGATCGGCGCGCGCGGGTGCGGGTCAATCGTCCGACCCGTGTGAGTAGCAGGCGTGGAAATTTCCTGCGCCATTTTTGCTCCAAGGCGCGGCGATTTCGGGGGGCGAGCGCAAAGAGCAATTCGTAATCTTCGCCGTCGTTTATCGCCTGGGCCGGTTGCACACCGCGATGCAGCGGCAGCGCTTTCTCATCCACCTCGAATTGCAATCCACTGGCACGGGCGAGACGCGGCAGATCGGCGCCCAGCCCATCACTCAAGTCCATCATGGCGTGGAGCGGGAAATGCGCGGCAAGCCAGCGCGCTTCCGCGATGCGCGGGATGAAACGCAGATGCCGTCCGCCTAACGAGCCACCAAGACGACCGGTCACGAAAAGATCGTCGCCCGCTTTCCCGCCGGCGCGCGAAATCCAGCGATCTTTTTCGACGAACCCGGCCACGCTCACGGTGAGCGCGAGCGGGCCGCGCGTCGCGCTGGTTTCGCCGCCGACAATACGGACCTCGAATTTCCGCGCCGCCTTTTCAAGACCGCGAAAGAGCTGCTTAATCCAGCCGGCGTCGCGGGATGGTGGAACGACCAACGTGATGAGCGCAAACTGCGGCACGCCCGCCATGGCGGCGAAGTCGCTCAGCGGCCGCATCATCGCTTTCCAGCCGACATCGCCAGCTCTCGTTCCTTTCTTGAAGTGCACGCCTTCGATCACACAATCGGTCTTGAGCAAAAGTTGCTGGCCGACACGCGGCGCCTGGAGCACGGCGCAATCATCACCTATTCCGGCAATCACTTTCGGGTCGCTGGCGAAAAGCGGCCGGATTTGGGCGAGCAGCCGATCTTCGCCGAGCTGCCGCAGCTTCATGACGGCGGCAACGCCTGGGGGAAGGCGAGCAGAGTGAGCATGAGGCCGTTAAAGAGCGCGTGCATCGTCATCGTCACCAAAATCGAGCCGCTCCATTCATAGGCGATGGCGAAACAACTCCCGAGGACAAAAAGCGGGCCGAATGACGGGAGATGCGCGTGGACCGCCGCGAAAAGCAGCGCGCTGAGCACGATGCCGGCGAAGCGGCCAACGTAACGCCTCAAGACGCCGTAGAAAAAAAAGCGAAAGAAAAATTCCTCCGCGATCGGAGCGACCGCCACCGCCATGACGATAATGATGATCCGTTCCGGAAGCGTCTGCGAGCTATTGAACAACTCGATGATTTCCTGATGGCTCAAGCCGCTGCCGAGCAACCACCGCGTCAGCGCGTCGGCCAGATAAAGAAGCGGGTAAGCGGCGAAAAGAAGCACCGTTCCGGTGCTCAAGGCCCGACCAAAACTCAGCCGAGACATGCCGCTCATTTCGTCGAGCTGAAACCCGCGCAGCCGTAAATAGGCAACCAGACCGAGCACCAATCCCAAGGTGAGCACCGCGTTGATCAGGAGCTCGCGCGGGCCGCTGGCGGCCAGGTCCTGATGGATCGTGAGGGCGACGGCGACGTTAAGGCCAAACCAACCGGCGAGCAGCAGCGCGACGATTGCCTCAGGCAGCTCGAAGCGTTTGCTGAAGTCGCCTTCGCTCAACCCACGGCCGGAAATTTGCCTAACGAGCGATCCGTAGACGGCAACCGCGAGCAGGACAAAAAACACGCTGAAGACGACGCCCAGCGCCGAGACCAATCCCTCGAAAGACATGGGCTGCTACGGAGCGTAAAAGCTCGGCAAAAAATACGCGCGGCCACTCTCCAGTTTCGGCGTCAAGGCGCCGGGCAGCTCGATCTGAATCCTGGTATCGTTTTTGGCGAATGCCTGAAGCAGCCGACCGAACGCGAAAGGCGCCTTGTATTTCACGATGGCCGCGTCCGGCGCGTTGCCTAATTCCTTCGCCTTGGCGAAAGCGTCTTCGATTTGGCCGACCCCGTCGATCAGCCGATTATTGAGAGCGTCCTTACCGGAGAGAATGCGGCCATCGGCGATGCCGTTTCGCAAACTGTCGGCCGGCAGATGCCGCTCCCGCGCCACGATGCCGAGAAATTTCTCGTAGGTATTCATGACGAAGCTTTGCACGAGCTCGCGCTCTTCCGGCGTGACCGGGCGATCGCCGTTGAGCAGATCCTTAAACTTCCCGCTTTTGAAAACAATCGAGGAAAGGCCGATCTTGTCGAAGAGCTGCTGGTAATTCAGCGTTTGAATAATCACGCCGATGCTGCCGGTGATGGTGGTCTCGTTAGCCATTAAATATTTCCCGCCGCAGGAGACGTAATAGCCACCGGAAGCCGCTACCGATTCCATGTAAACAACGACCGGCTTTTTGGCCCGCGTCTTGACGACGGCGTTGTAGATGATGTCGGAAGCGGTCACCTCGCCGCCGGGCGAATCGATTTCCAAAAGAACCGCGCGCACGTTGTCGTCTTCCCGCGCCTGTTGCAACGCGAGCCGCAGGTCGTCGACCATCGAGTCGCCGACGTTTCCGGAAATCGAGCTACTGATCAGCCCGCGCAGGGTGATCTGCGCGATCTTGTCGCTGCTGCCATGCGTGGCGCGATCGACCACGATTTCGTGAAAACGGCCATACTCCGATTGAGTGCGCGGGCCGCCGGTAAAACGATGGAAAGCAACAACGGCGAGCCCGAAATTGATGAAAACGCTCGCGATCAACGCGACGAGGAGCGCGATGGTGAGGCAGCCAAGCTTCCGATTCGCCATGCGCGAGGAAACTGGTGGAGAAAGAAGGGAGGCACAAGCGGTTTTCGGCGCGGGGACGCGTCGCGTTATGGTGTTACCGCTAACGAAAGGGAGCGCTGGCTTGGAAGCTGCTCAAAAGAGACACATGGACCCGAGTGGAAATCTGCCCTTCAGCGAATCGGCTTCCCCGCGTGGCGGACGGGCGAAAGCGCAACGTCGCGGCCGCTCCAAAGCCAAAGCGTCAACGCGCGCCGGCAAAACCGAACGCGCCCTCCCAGCCGCCGGCACGCTGACGCGTACCAAAAGCCTCCTGCTCGCCGCGCTCAAAGTGTGGGAGCTGAAGCAGCGCGCGCGGGATTAACAGCAGCTCAGGAGTTTTCTGCTCTCGGATTGGCGGACTCAAGCCAATCGGGCGGCGGCACGCGCAGGTGATTTTCGGCGATGCCTTTGATGAAACTGGTCAGGCTATCCGTGCGCTCGGAGCAAAATCGCCCGACGGTATGCGCGCCGAGCATGCGGTAGCTCTCGAATTGCGATTCGGAGAAGAATTGATCCTTCGTCCCTTCATGCGGGAAGGTGGCGCTCGTCTTGAAGTATTCGTAGATGTCGCGCGGCTCGTCGCCATAGCAGACCGGCTTAATGTAAACGAGCACGCCATCGACCGCGCCCGGGCCGTCGATTTGGGAGTAACGAATGCGGCCGATCGCGCAGTTGCGCCCTTTACCCGCGGCCTTCTCGCTCCGCGGGAAAATGTTCATCTCGCCGAAATCGATCGAGATGCCGAAATCGATCCGGATTTTGCGGATGGCGTCCCCCAAGTCGGCAAAGGAACATTCCGGATCTTCGCCTGCATCGCTCACCACAATGAAATGGCAGCGCCGCAAAACCATTTCGTAAAGCGCCAGGTTTTCGAAATGTCCGCCATCGGACAGATAGACATGCGGGCTGGTGTCGTTCGTTAGGCCAAAGGCCTCCGCGATCATCGGGCCGATGCTGAATGTCGGGTAGCCGCTCTGGAAGGTTTTGTCGCCGGCCGTCCCGGGATTTCCCAACCAGGCGCCCAGTCGAACGTTGAGCAAGGCGAGAATGAAGGTGACGAGGGGCGATGAGTGATAACCCATGTTTGGGCTGGCCGCCGCGCCGGAAATGGAGACGGCCGTGCCTAACGAGATGCCATTCGATCCGCCGTAGCGCTGCCCCTCCGCGGCCTGCGTTTGGCGATAGCCGACTTGCGATGAGCCGCAGTGCAGCGGCGACACAGTGAAGTTTTCTCCTTTACGCTCCTGCCAGGCGAGCTTGCTCCCGCCGACGAGGTTGAGCGTCATGTTGATCATCGGCATGAGACGGCCGCCAAATTTCTCCGCGCTCCACAGGTCGCGCATGAAGACGTTATCGTCCTCGTCGAAGCCGGTAAACGGATTCGGCCGCCGTGTTTTGTGCGAGGCGCCGAGATAAGCGCGAATGAGCCGGTCGCGATAAATGGCGTGGAGCGAGAAGCGGTTCGGATCGATCACGCAAGCCAGCCCGATCCCGAACAGCGCGAAGAGGCCGCCGATGAGCAGAATGAGCCGCCACGGCGTGTAGAGGATGACGTTGAGATAAGTAACCGGCCGGCCGACGACGTGCGAGACGGTGTCGAGTTTCCAGGTGAAATGCCGTTGGAACCCGATGAACTCGATCAGCCAGGTGGTGCATTGCGTGATCAAGATGAGGAGCACCGCGATGAAAACGACCGCCGCGAAACTGGCCGCGCGCGACAAGATGCGGGCGAGCAAGCCCGCCTTGTCCGATTGCTGGAGATTGGCCGGCGTCGCGCTGCTGCGGCCGGCGAAGACCGTGAGCGCGCCGGCCGCGCCGCCCGTCACCAAAGTGCCGAACGCCGATACCGAAATCGACAGCAGGAGCGGCCCGAAGATCACCAGCGCGCTCGCCGCCATCCAGATGACGGCGATGCTGAGCAGCCAGCCGGTCGCGCGCCCCCACCATTCGCGATCCGGATCGCTCGTCCAACGGCTCGAGATTCCCGCGAAGATCATGATGGCGAGGAAGAAGAGCGCCATGAACAGCGGCACGCCGAAGCAGGTGTAAAGCTCCATCACCGCGAGCGGTTGCGGGAACAACTGCGTCGCGCCCAGCCAGAGCAGCGCCCCGCCGATCGCCCCCGAGATGATCACCGCGATCAGCTCGGAGAAACGGAACCCATGCGCCGGCAGGAGCGAGAGCAGCCAGGAGAGTAGATGAATCGCGATGCCGAGATAAAGGAACGGCACCCAGGTATGCGGCTCACCGTAACCAAACAGCCGCCAGACCAGCAACCCCCGCCCATAATAAGTGAACCACGCCCAGTGCATCGTCATTAACACTGAAGCGAGAAAGAGCGGCGCCAGACAAAAGAAGAGAAAGCGCGTCTGACCCCAGCGCGCGTTGCGGCCGCACGGCAGATTGAGTCCCATGTAGCCCACCCCGATCACGATACCGACGGCCCCGATCCAGAGCGGCAAGAACGTGTAGGGTGCCGGTGCCGCCATCAGCACTGCCGTGTAAATCCACGGCAGCGTCAACACCGCCGCGATCAGCGGAATGATGATCGCCCAATTGAGCAGCACATTGCGCAGATAACTCCCGATCAACGTCCAGCTATCGGCCGACATCAGGCCGAGGCGCGGGCTGAGGTAGTTACTGTAGCTGCGCAGGTTTTGGATTTCACACGGCTCCGGGTCCGGTCGGGTCGCGCGCGGCGTGGCCAGTTGTTCCTCCACACTCGTTAGGCCGCCTTTGGCCCGGTGAATCCACGCCGTCAGCCATCCGCCGATGTAGCCGCCGCCCGAGACCGTCGAGAGAAAATGAAACCGGCTGAGCAACCCGCACCGGGCCAGCCCTTGCAGCACGCCCAGGCCGAACGTCGCGCTGCGAATCCCGCCGCCCGAAAGGCAAAGCGCGGCTCGTTTCTCCGGCAAGGCATGGATTGTCGCCCAGATGGCGCGCAGCCGCGTTTGCTTATCGCCGTCGGCTGGATAACCGGCCGGCAACTCGCCATGGAGTACGCGATATTCCGCCTCCAGCACTTCGTGCAAGGAGAGTGCGGGATTGAGCGGCGTTGTGGGCTCGGCCATGGCGATGTGAGAGCTGCTGCCTTTCGTCCGCTTTTTAACAACCTCGCCCGCACAAGTCAATGTCTCCCTTCTCGCTCCACCGAAGAAACTAACCACCCGCGCGGATCACAGGACAACAGCCCACCACAGCCTAGGTTAACCCATCGCCGCGCCATCCACGGACATCGCTGGCCGTTCGCACCAACCTGGCCATGAAAACCTACGAAGCGAAACACAGCCGAGGCCATCAACGAATTGCGCGAAGTCCTCGCCACCCGAGTCGCAGGCCAAGGCGAAGACCACCCCGACGTCCTGAGCGCCTGCCGCGATCTCGCCAGATGCTCGCGAACCAGCGCCAGTTCAGCGACGCCCTCGGATTCGCCCGCCGCGCCGCTGAAGGCAGGCGACGCACCTTGGGGCCGAAACCATCCCGCGACCAAGGATGCTGAGCTCCTGTTGGCCAGGATCCAACAGGCCAGCCGGCGTCGATAATCGAATTCGAGCCACGAAAATCTTCGGCGTCACGCGAGCTTGCCCGCGTCGGCGATTCCAGTCCAAGAACCTTTCTGGACTCCTTGTCTCCAAATTCATTTTCTCCTCCGGACGCAAACCCTCCCCCGACGGGCCCTCCCCTCTGGGTAGCGCAGGCTGCCAGCCTGCCGGTCGCGGTAGCCTGCCGCGACATCTGCGTCGCGACGGAATTGCGTCAGGCACCAACTGATGCCTCGGTCAACGACGTTTCCCGCAAGCTGCCGGAAACTGCAGGCTGGCAGCCTGCGCTACCCAGACACACCCAAAGCCACCCACCCATATTGGACCGCCGATAACGCAAAACAGCCGGGCCCCTTGCGAGACCCGGCTGTTGTTAATTGTTTAAGCTAAGTAAGCGCTGGCCGGATTAATAATCCATTCCGCCCATGCCACCCATACCGCCCATACCACCGCCGCCAGGCATGCCGCCACCGGCGCCGCCCTTGTCCTTCTCAGGAGCCTCGGTGATGACTGCTTCGGTCGTGAGCAACAGGCCCGAGATCGACGCCGCGTTCTGCAACGCGCTGCGCGTGACCTTGGTCGGGTCGACCACGCCGGCTTTCACGAGGTCGGTGTATTCACCCGTCGCCACGTTGTAGCCTTCGTTGCCTTTGCGCTTCTTCACTTCCTGCACGATGAGCGCGCCTTCCTGGCCCGCGTTATCGGCCAGCGTGCGCAACGGAGCTTCCACGGCGCGGCGAATAATCGCGGCACCGACGGCTTCGTCGCCTTCGAGTTTCAAGTTATCGAGCGCCTTCTGCGCGCGGATCAAAGCCACACCGCCACCAGGGACGATGCCTTCTTCGACTGCGGCGCGAGTCGCGTGCAACGCGTCTTCCACGCGCGCCTTCTTCTCCTTCATCTCGGTTTCCGTAGCGGCGCCGACGTTAATGACGGCCACGCCACCGGCGAGCTTCGCCAGACGTTCCTGGAGCTTCTCCCGATCGTAATCGGAAGTCGTCTCTTCGATCTGACGGCGGATTTGTCCGACGCGACCCTGGATGTCCTTCTGCTTGCCTTCGCCTTCGACGATGGTGGTGTTCTCCTTGTCAATCGTGACCCGCTTGGTGCGGCCTAAGTCCTCGAGCTTTACGTTCTCGAGTTTGATACCGAGGTCTTCGGTGATGCATTGACCGCCCGTGAGGACGGCGAGATCTTCCAGCATCGCCTTGCGGCGATCGCCGAAGCCCGGGGCTTTGACTGCGGCCACCTGCAAGGTGCCGCGGAGTTTGTTCACGACCAACGTAGCGAGCGCTTCGCCTTCCACGTCTTCCGCGATGATGAGGAGCGGACGTCCCGCTTTCGCCACCTTCTCGAGGAGCGGCAGCATGTCCTTCAAGCTCGAGATCTTCTTCTCGTGGATGAGGATGTAAGGATTGTCGAGCACGACTTCCATCGCTTCCGCATTGGTCACGAAGTAAGGCGAGAGATAGCCTTTATCGAACTGCATACCTTCGACCACGTCGAGGCTGGTTTCGATCGACTTGGCCTCTTCCACGGTGATCGTTCCGTCCTTGCCCACCTTGTCCATGGCGTCAGCGATGATTTCGCCGATCGTCTTGTCCCAGTTGGCCGAAACGGTCGCGACCTGCGCGATTTCGTTGCGGTCGCTGACCTTCTTCGAGATCTTGGCGAGTTCCGTGACGATCGCTTCGACGGCCTTGTTGATACCGCGTTGAAGCGAAGTCGGGTTGGCGCCAGCGGTGACGTTGCGGAGACCTTCTTTGTAGATGGACTCAGCGAGAACGGTCGCCGTGGTGGTGCCGTCGCCCGCAATGTCGGAAGTCTTCGAAGCGACTTCGCGCACGAGCTGGGCGCCCATGTTTTCGTAAGGATCTTCGAGCTCGATCTCCTTGGCCACGGTGACACCATCCTTGGTGATCGTCGGGCTGCCGAATTTCTTGTCGAGGATGACGTTGCGTCCGCTCGGTCCGAGCGTCGCCTTAACGGCGCGCGAGAGTTTCTCGACGCCGCGGAGAAGCGCATGCCGCGCATTCTCATCAAACTGTAATTGTTTAGCTGCCATAACTTATTTGTTGCTTTCTAAGTTGAATTGTTGGGTTGGAGTTAACCAATGATGCCGAGGATATCGTCCTCGCGCATGATCATGTAGGACTCGCCTTCGATTTTGATTTCGGTGCCGCCGTATTTCGAGATCAGCACTTTGTCACCGGACTTGACGGTGAAGTCGATCTTCTTGCCGTTGTCATCCACTTTGCCCGTTCCGAGGGCGACGACTTTGCCTTCCTGTGGTTTTTCTTTCGCCGTATCGGGAATGATGATTCCGCCTTTTTTGACTTCCTGCTCTTCGAGCGGCTGCACGAGCACCCGGTCTCCGAGAGGTCTTACTTTAATTGCCATTGTGTTAGTTACTCCTTCTATTGGGTTGATGCCGGGCGACGCGGTAACTGCCGCGCCGCCTCGGCAAATTGTTTTACTGCAAACTTATTTCTTGTTCTCGTCGACGACTTCGAACTCGGCGTCGACCACGTCGCCCTGATCCTTGCGCGGCTCGCTTTGCGGTTCGGCCTGCGGACCTTCTCCCATGCCAGGCCCGGGTTGGCCGCCCGCTTGCGCGGAAGCCTGCTTGTAGAGATCGGCGCTGATTTCCTGGAACTTGTTCTGCAGGTCTTCGTAGGTCGATTTCATGCGGTCGGTGTCGTTCGCCTCGATCGCTTCACGAACCGCTTTGATCGCGTCTTCGACTTGCTTGCGCTTGTCTTCCGGAACCTTGTCGCCGAGATCCTTCAACTGCTTCTCCGACTGGTAGGCCAGCGTGTCCGCGTTGTTCTTGATCTCGATGGATTCCTTCGCCTTTTTGTCTTCCTCGGCGTGGGCCTCGGCGTCGCGCTGCATCTTATCGATCTCTTCTTTGGAAAGACCGGAGCTGCCCGTGATGGAAATCTTCTGTTCCTTGCCGGAACCAAGATCCTTGGCTGAGACATGAAGAATGCCGTTCGCATCGATGTCGAAGGTGACTTCAATCTGCGGCACGCCGCGTGGGGCCGGCGGGATGCCGTCGAGATGGAAGGTTCCGAGATTTTTGTTGTCGCGAGATAGCGGACGCTCGCCCTGCAGCACCTTGATCTCCACGCCCGGCTGGCTGTCGCTGTAGGTCGAGAAGATCTGCGACTTGCGGGTCGGGATGGTGGTATTGCGCGGAATCATTGGAGTAGCCACGCCGCCGGCCGTTTCGATGGCCAGCGTCAGCGGAGTCACGTCGAGCAGGAGCACGTCCTTCACGTCGCCCTTGAGCACGCCGCCCTGGATCGCCGCACCAATGGCGACGACTTCGTCCGGGTTTACCCCTTTATGCGGCTCTTTGCCGATCAGGTTGCGCGCGGTCTCGATGACTTTCGGCATGCGGGTCATGCCGCCGACGAGCACCAGCTCGTTCACTTCGTTCGTCGCAATCTTCGCGTCGGCGAGGCAATCCTTCACCGGCTTGATCGTGCGCTCGAAAAGCGGATCGGTCAGTTGCTCGAGCTTGGCCCGAGTGAGCTTCTTCTGGATGTGCTTCGGTCCGCTCGCATCGGCCGTCACGAACGGCAGATTGATTTCGTATTCCTGCGAGCTGGAGAGAGCGATCTTGGCCTTCTCCGCTTCTTCCTTGATGCGCTGAATCGCGTCCGGCTGCTTGGTCAGATCAATGCCGCTCTCGTTCTTAAACTCAGCGACGATCCAATCCATGATCATGTTATCCCAATCGTCGCCACCCAAATGGGTGTCGCCGTTGGTCGCCTTTACTTCGAAGACGCCGTCGCCGATTTCGAGAACCGAAATATCGAACGTGCCGCCGCCCAAATCGTAGACGGCAATTTTTTCGTCCGACTTCTTGTCGAGACCATAAGCGAGCGACGCGGCCGTCGGCTCATTGATGATGCGTAAAACTTCGAGGCCAGCGATTTTGCCCGCGTCCTTGGTCGCGTTGCGCTGCGAGTCGTTGAAATATGCAGGGACCGTGATGACGGCCTGCGTGATCTTTTCGCCAAGCTTCGCTTCCGCGTCAGATTTCAGCTTCGCGAGAATCATCGCGGAAACTTCCGGCGGCGAGAACGTCTTCTTCTCGCCGTTCACTTCCACCTGCACGTGCGCGTCGCCGTTGGCCGCCTTCACGAGCTTGTAGGGAACGCGGTGCTCTTCTTCTCGCACTTCATCGAACTTCCGTCCCATGAAACGCTTGATCGAAAAAATTGTGTTCGCGGGGTTGGTGACCGCCTGGCGCTTGGCAGCCTGACCGACAAGACGCTCGCCATTTTTGGCGAAAGCCACGATCGACGGAGTCGTCCGCGCGCCTTCGCTATTCTCCAAAACTACCGGGTCGCCGCCTTCCATGACAGACATGCAGGAATTGGTGGTGCCCAAATCGATACCTAAAACTTTAGCCATTATTTATAAAATCCTCCGCCGGCTATTTAGCAACGGTCATTCCAACTTCGATAGGTTGAACATAAAATATTCATAATGATAGGCTTGTGTGATATCGAGCAATCGGAGTCCCACCATTTATTGCGCCACTATGACTCGATAAACACCTCGAATTACGGACGCTTGTGCCGCATTGACGCCGATCGCTGTTGGTATAATGGCTGCTACTTCGACGGCTGAATGCACAGCTCCACCCCACCCGCCAACCCGGGCGAACCGCTCACGGATCTCCAACGCCAGCTTCAGGAAAACGAGGCGCAACGCACGGAGATCACCGGCCACATCAATCAGCTGAACATCCAGCTGCATCGCTGGCAGTTGCGACTACAACAATTGAATGAGCGCCGCCGCGAATTAGAGGAAGGCGCACCGCAGCGGAACACGCCGCCAGCTGCCTAACGGCGACTGAGTTAGCGCTTCGCCCAACACGAAATCTTCTCGGCGGGAGATTTGATCGTCATTCCTTCGGGGAATCGTCAGGCGCGAGCTGCGAACCGACCGCCAGCCGCGTCAAAATCTCGGTGAGCGAGCCGGGCGGCGGCTCCACGTAACGCTTCCGCGGCTTGGCCGGCATGGGAGCGAGCGCGACCGGAGCGGGAGCAGCTTTCTCGCCCGGTTCTTCGACTTGCAAACCAAGCTCGCGCAAAAGCGCAAGATCCTGGTCGACCGCCGGATTGTCTGCCGTGAGTAGCTTGTCCCCGAAGAAAATTGAATTCGCGCCCGCGAAAAAGCAGAGCGCCTGGCCTTCGCGGGAAAGATGGGTGCGGCCAGCGGCCAGACGCACGCGCGCCTTTGGCAAAGCGAGCCGCGTCACCGCGATCAAGCGAACGAGCTCGAAGATGTCCACCGGCGTTTGGTCGGCCAGCGGCGTGCCGGGCATTCCCATGAGGCAATTGATTGGGATGCTTTCGGGCGGCGGGTTCAGGTTGCAAAGCACTTCGATCATGCGCAGACGATCGGCCACCGTCTCCCCCATGCCGACGATGCCGCCGCAGCAAACCGACATGCCGCTCTCCTGGACAGCGGCGATGGTCTCAAGCCGATCGTTAAAAGTGTGGGTGCTGACAATGGAGGGATAAAACTCCGGGGACGTATCGATGTTGTGATTGTAGGCGGTCACGCCGGCCTTCTTCAGCTTCTGCGCTTCGACTGGGCCGATGGCGCCAAGGGTGACGCAAACTTCCATGCCGAGCTTGCTCACTTCGCGCACGGCAGTGAGGATCTCTTCAAATTTTTCGGTGCCGTCGCGCACGCCCTTCCAGGCTGCACCCATACAAAATCGGCTCGCTCCCTGCGCGCGCGCCGCTTCGGCCGCTCTGACGATTTTGGGAAGCGTGAGAAGATCTTCCCGTTCCAACCCGGTCTGGTAATGCGCGCTTTGGGCGCAATAGCCGCAATCCTCGCTGCATCCTCCCGTTTTGATGCTGAGCAGGCTGCAGCGTTGCACCTGCGCCCCTTGCCAATGCTGCAAGTGGACCTCGCGGCTCTGCGAAAGAAGGTCGAAGAACGGACGCTGATAAAGCCGTTCCAGTGTTCTAAAATCCATTCCCAAACGCGAGACTACCGGAGCCTTCCAGGGAGCACCACGGATTTCACCTTCCTCCGGGGCAACCGTTAGGAGTGGGCTGGCGTTCATCGTCTTTGCGGGCCGACCGTCACCGTCGTCCTTATTGCGTCCAACGGCCCCCGGGCGTGGAGATGACCGGCAAAGTGCCGGTGGAGAAATCGGTTTTGCCAATCGCTCCCCACATCGGCGTGCCCGTCGCGGCCCGCCATTCCTTCGACATGCTTTCGCCCGTGTGGCAGCCCCAGCTTTTCACATAAGCGCCCCGCGCAAAATCATGTCGGTTGATCTGATCGAGCTGCGATTCGTGCAGCCACGATTTCGAAGCGCTATCCACCACGTTGCTGTAATCGAACATGAAGCAGGCGCGATTGGAATGGCCGAAATATTCGAAGCCCGCCACCTTGATCTGATCCCGGGGTTGACCAGCATTCAGGTAATTGATGACGTCGCTCCCGTTCCGGAAATAAATGAGCTTCAGATGAAACTTGTCGCGGATCGAATTGATGTTCCCGATCAAGTCCTGATTCTCTTGCTTCGCCCGATCCCGGTAGCCCGGCCCATAAACCAGCCAGGTAATCGGCGCATCCGGCCCCAGCTCCGCGCGCAACTGCTCCGTCCGCACACGAGCCGAGTGGACGAAATTCGCCCACCAATGATCGTGCGGCTCCGCCTTGTATTTTTCCCACACATGGAGCGATGGCCCGCCGACCACGATGACGTATTCCCCTTTCGGAATGGGCGAAGCCGCCTGCGCGATACTCGCCGTGGAAATGAGCAACAGAAGAAGGAGAAGACGTCTCATCGGATTATTAAGAAAGCACTATCTATGCTGGGAGAAGAAGCGGCGCAAGGGCCTCGCCCGCCGTCCCGCGTCCCATCTCCCACTTGGACACGTTCTTCCGCCAAAACGTTAAAATAAACTTTGCCGCCGCGGCGCGGACAGCCATTACTCCTTCGCAACCGCGTACTTCGGGTCTTTCACCTGCTTCCGGATCGCCTCGAAAATGCGAGGGATCGCCATCTGGCTCCCTTTATTCACGATGAACGCCGGCAGCATACCGCCCGTATCACTGAAAATCGTATACGTCGCCAGCGTCTCCGCCGTCCCGTTCGGCTGCAACACCCAGCTTCCTTCGCAAACCTTCACTCGCACCACTCCCTTCTGTTCCGGCGGCCCTTCTTCTTTCGCCGGCTCCCAGTCCTGCCGGTAAACCGTCCCGCCCTTGCCCTCCGTCGTGCTCTCCTCGATCCGCAACGTATAATCGCGCTGACTGCAGAGCGGCGGCGATATCCGTTGGTACTCGATCACCGCATCTCCCGCCCTGCGGAGCACCCGGCACTCGATCGTGTAAGGCATAAACTCCGGGTAAGCCGTCGTATCGTTCAACAATTCATTCACCGAAAACGGCGATGCCGCGATTACTCCGATCGCCTTAAACTCCTTATGAGCCGAGCCCGGATGCGGTCGGGTAAAGATCTGCACACCACGAATCTCCGCCGCCAACTTCCACCCCTCATTAGGCGCGGCCGAGATCGTCTCCCGTTCCTCCGCCCCGATTCGGCCGCTTAACATCACGCCCAAAACCAGTATCAGCATTCCTCGTATAGCGGTGGAGAGATTAAGCATCGAACGGATAATGTGCCCGTTTTACGGGCGCTGGCCAGAATTGCTTTTCCGTTCCGCCATCATTCCGTCGCGCCAACAATTCCTTGACCCCGTAATTAGACTGCAAAACAAATGAATTAGGAAACCAGAAATCCAGGACAAAAGTCCGGCAACCAAGAGCGCTCTCGCACCGTTCCTCTTCTTCCTGCTTTCCTGCTTTCTTCCTCTTCGTCCTGGACTCCTGGTTTCCAAATTCAATCCCTCTTTCCGGCTCGATCATTCCCCCGTTCCGCGCCAACATCCGGACCATGCGAAAAGTGAACGTCACCGATATCCCCGCCACAGAACGCCATTCCCCCAAGGGCAAATACCGCTCCTTCCGTCAGGAAATTTCCATCGCGCTCGGCCGCGACGAAAAATCGCTCGACCTCACCAAACGCCACCCTTTCGATCTCACCCTCGTCCGCATCCCCAAGGATAGCTCCTATTGCCCGTACCATATCGAGTCGGCCCAATTCGAATTTTACGTTGTCGTCTCCGGCCGCGGAAAAGCGCGCGACGAACACGGCGTACACGACGTCGGCCCGGGCGACGCCTTTTTCTACGCGCCCGGCGAAGCCCATCAGCTCAGCAACGAAGCTGACGAAGACTTCATTTATTACGTCATCGCGGATAATCCGATCGGTGACGCCTGCTATTACCCCGATAGCGACAAATGGTCCGTTCCCCAAGGCGACCAAAACATCATCATCAAAGGAACGCAGACTGACTACTACGACGGCGAGGAATGACCCTTCCCGCTCATCACTCGTCCCTGCTTTTCACCACAGAGATCACAGAGACCACAGAGTTTTTTGAGATGAGGCTGCGCGCAACACTTCCAGGGAACACAAGCGCCTCGCAGAAACGAACTTTTTCCCCACTCGTCACTCGCATTTCCGTCATTCCGAGCGCGGTCGAGGAATCCTGTGGAGGCAGCTTAAAATTTTCGCCCGGGATCCCTCGGCTGCGCTCGAGATGACGAGACTTCCTGGGCGCTTTTTAGCAAAAACAATCTCTGTGTGCTCTGTGGTCTCTGTGGTGATTAAAAGCTTGCGAGGGACGATGCTTGGGCGTGCGCTTGCGCGGGATCCCGGGACGATCGCAAAGTTGGGTTGGGTGGGACTCGAACCCACAACCAACGCCTTAAAAGGGCGCTGCTCTACCATTGAGCTACCAACCCGCCGGGGAAAAGGTTTTAACCCGGTTCACCCGCCGCTGCAAGATTTGTAGGGCGGGCGTTCCCGCCTGCCCGTCTCTTACGCAGGCAAGCGACGCGCTTGCCCTACAATTTTCGCAGCAGATCGCGCAGCGAGTTTTCCTTCCGATCCAATTCGAAGATTTGAAACCCGGCGTCGCGACCTCCCCGCCAGTCGCGCTCCGGTTCGTCACCCACATACAGCGACTCGTTAGGCGAAAATCCACTCGCCTCGGACGCGCGTCGGAAAATTTCCATGTCCGGTTTATCGGCACCGAGTTCGCTCGAGAGAAAGATCTCACGAAAAAACGGCGTGAGACCGATATGCTCCAACACGATCCGCAACCGGCCATCGAAATTGGAAATGACAAAGCAAGGCATCTCGCGCTCACGCAACGTCGCCAACACTTCGCGGACTTCCGGAAACACATCCCACACGCCCGGCTCCGCAAAATGCGCGTAGGCCGCTTCAAAGAACGCGTCGCGATCCATCTCGCTCGTCTTCGGTCGCACCCGATCAACCACGCGGCCGACCAACTCCCGCCACCAGCTTTTATCGTCCTCCTCGCGCGGCCCTTCCGTCGCAGGCCGCGCCGGCATTTCCGCCCAGACCGCGCGAAACGCCCGATCAAGCGCAGCAGCCTCGAGTTCCAAACCAACGAACCGGCCCGCCAGCGCATAGTGATACCCGACACTCTGCGGCAAATAAATGAGCGTGCCGACCGCATCGAAGAAGACCGCGCGCGCCATTCCCTTTCGCTAAATGAGTTGGCCGCGATTGCAATCGAGTTAGCTTCCCTATCGCCATGGAATTGATCGAGGAACTGCGGCCCGAATCGATCTGGACGCAATCGCCCGGCGAAGAGATCGCCAACAGCATCAGCCACGGAATCGGCCTGCTCGCCGCCCTCGTCGCCGCGCCGCTCTTGTTAGTGCCCGCGTGGGCAATAGACGACGCGATTTTTCGCAGCGGCATCGTCGTTTACCTCGCCACCATCATCCTGCTTTATCTCGGCTCGACGCTTTATCACGCCTGGCCGCACACGCCTTTCAAAGGCGCGCTCCAAGTCATCGATCACGGCGCGATCTTTCTGCTCATCGCCGGCACTTACACGCCGTTCGTACTCGGTCCTCTGCGCGATCGCGGCGGCTGGACGATTTTGGTAATCGTCTGGACGCTGGCCGTCATCGGCATCGCGCTCAAAGTCACGCACGGCGTGCGCCGCTACACCAAGGTCGCCATGTGTCTTTACCTCGGCATGGGTTGGGCAATCGTCTTTGCCGCCGGCCCGTTCTTGCGCCACGTGCCATCGTCCGCGTTGCTCTGGCTGACGGCTGGCGGGGTCATTTACACGGGCGGCGTTTTCTTTTTCCTGAACGAACGCAAACGCTACTGCCATTTCATCTGGCATCTTTTCGTGCTCGGCGGCACGGCCTGTCATTTCGCAGCCGTGCGGGCTTGCTTACCCTAACGAGTCCAAAATTTACGCATCGACGCACGATTTCGATGGCGAGCCGCGCGCGCTGCTTGTTAACTACGCGATGGTTCCAGTAGAGCACGACGATCCGGTCAACGCGCAGATCCTTGCCATCTCCGAGGACAAGATTGAAGGCTTCGTGCGCGAGCCATTCGCCGAGATCTCGCAACGCTCCGGGGTTCCGCTCGACACCGTGCTGGAACGCATCGCCGCCATGCTCGGCGCCGGCACCATTCGGCGCGTGCGCCAGACGTTGCTCGCCACCAATCTCGCCAAAGGCGCGCTCGTCGCCTGGAAAGTCGCGCCCGAAAAGCTCGATGCGGCCTTCGATTTCATGTTTCAACACGATCCGTTTTCCGGCCACGTCGTCCTGCGTTCGACCGATACCGTTACGCCTGGATCGGATTACAAACTTTGGACCACGGTGAAAGTGCCGCAGGACGAATCGCTCGAACGGCATGGCGAGATTTTGCAGAAGAAAGTCGGCGCCGATCAATTTCTTTTGATGCCAGCGAAAGGCATTTTCACGCTCGGCGTCGGGCACGTGCGCCGGAAAACGATCGAGCCCGGCAGTAAAGCGGATCATCCCGCGACGATGGCGCCGACGCATGTCGCTCAATTGAGCGCGAAGGAATGGGAAATCCTGCTCGCGTTGAAACGCGAGTTCACGCCCGAGGAAATCCAACCGTCGCCTTGGACGGGACGCGCCGCCGAAGCCGGTGTGTCGCTCGATGAATTTTGCGCCATCGCGAAAGATTTGACCGCGCGCAAAGTGCTCGGTCGCTTCTCGACTTTTCTCGAACACGTCAAACCTTCCTCCACCGGTGTGCGCGTGACGCGTTTCAACGCGCTTTTCCATTGGGCGGTCCCGGCGGGCCGGGAAGAAGAAGCTGGCGGCGAAGTCGGGCGCCATCAGATTTTAACGCATTGCTACTGGCGCGAAGCCGGCCCGGAATTTAAAAACGTCAACATCATGGCCGTTGCCCATGGAACCGAGAAAGCGCTTTTGCTCGAACACAAAGCCGCCATCGATGCGCACTTGGCCGCCTGCGCCATTCCCGTTTCCTACACCAACGTTTTCTGGGGCGGCCGCAGCGAGATCAAGCCCTCCGAAATTTCGCCCCAGGTTTACCAAAGCTGGCGGCGCGAAATGGAACCGCTTTCGCCTAACGAGTAACACCGTTCTGTGAAAACGCTGATCACCAAACTTCAGGCTGGCCACGACCTCGACCAGGCCGATGTCGCCTACGCCGCCGCCCTCCTTTTCTCAGCCGATGTCGAGGACGCGGCCAAGGAAAGTTTCCTGACCGCGCTGCATCACAAAGGTGAGACGGCTGAAGAAATCGTCGGGTTCACCCGCCTGCTTCTCGAACGCGCCGTCAAAGTCCCACTCGATCCCGCAGAGTTACCCGGCCCGATGATCGACGTTTGCGGCACGGGCGGCGACGGCCTCGATCTCTTCAACGTCTCCACCACCATCATGTTCATCCTCGCGGCCGGCGGCGCGGTCGTGGTGAAACATGGCAACCGCAGCGTCACCTCCACTTGCGGCAGCGCTGATGTCTTGGAAACACTCGGCGTCGAAATTCATCTCACGCCGGAAGAATTGGCCGAATGCGTGAAGCGCCACGGCCTCGGCTTCCTCTTCGCCCGCGTTTATCATCCCGCTTTTCGCGACATCGCGGAAATGCGCGCCCGTCTGGCCGGCCGAAAATTGCGCACCATTTTTAATCTGCTCGGGCCGCTGCTCAATCCGGTGCAGCCGAGTCGACAATTGATCGGTGTCTTCTCCGCGCGCCTCACCGACGTTTTCGGCGAAGTGCTTCGCCAGCTCGGCCGCGAACGCGCCTGGGTCGTCCATGGAATCACCGATACCGGCGCGGGCATGGACGACATTTCCACCAGCGGCGTGACCATGGTGGCCGACGTAAAAGGCGGCTCCACTTCCACGGCTGTGCTGGATGCACGCTGGCTCGCCATTCCCGAAAGCTCGACGGCGGAACTCATGGGCACCGACTCAATCGGTAACGCCGCCACCCTCGAAGCCATCTTGAAAGGTGAAATCCAGGGAGCGAAACGCGATCTCGCCGTCGTCAATGCCGCCGGCGGTTTCGTCGTCGCCGGTCTCGCTCGCGACATGAACGACGGCATCGCCCTCGCCCGCGAACAGCTCGATAACGGCGCCGCGCTCGCCAAGCTTCGCGCCTTGCAGAATTACCGCCCGAAGAGTTCGCGGTAACTCGCCTAAAGACAACCAGCGAGCCCGCTCGCGACGTTTGTCGGAGTTGGCTGCATCTTTTAGTCAGGCATTCTCGATGTCGGGAGTTCCGCGCGCCGCGTGCCAAAATCGAGCAACGTCGATGCGGCAGTCGCCATGATCGACCCGATGGATGACCCGGTACGAGCGAACGACAATTTCGCGGACGGAAGGATCGCCGAACTCTGGAACGATACGCCCCATCTCGGGGAAATCGGCAAGCCGCTTCGTGCTGCTGACGAGGAACTGGCCGAATCGAATGGCACGCTCCGGCGAATCCATCGAGATGTAACGAACAATCCCTCGAAGGTCACGACGGGCAGATGGCGATAGGGTTACCTGATAACCCATGAGGGCAGCTCGCGCTCGACCTCCTCGATCGGAATGCGCTCGCCCCGGTCGATCTCAGCGAGCCCCTCTCGCACCGCAGCCACAAACTCGATCTCCCGGGCCACGTCGTGAAGAGACACATCCTCGGGGAGCTTTTGGAGGAGGTCTTCCACGATTTGCTTGGTGCTCATATCGGAAGTGTGTCCTCCGAGCCGCAATGCTTCAAGGCGCGATTTCAAAAGGCGCGCCGACAATGTTTAGCGAGAACAACATGAGCGACGGCGGACAAGAGCGCATCGGTCGGTGTGGAAGACATCTCAAAAGTGGAGCGGACGGCGGTCCGGCATTCGCTCCATCGGATGGTTAGATGGTTGGCGGTGAAACTGCAGTAGACGTTCGGCTGCGGCGCGTGGCATACAGCAGCATTGCGATGCCCGGGCGTAGACGATAACAAGCGCGAGCACACAGTAGACGGTATCATGGTCGATCCCCGAATCACTGACAGCCGGCGGCTGTGGCTCTGAGGAGATCGAAAGCTTTCCGCTGCTCATCATCTTCGACATCGATAGGTAAGTGGGAGGCGAGAAGAACGCGTGATAACCAAGCCAGAGTGTAGGCGCCAACAAGAATATGACAGCCAGCGTCCAGAAGACTTGTGTCGGCTTCACCATCTATGAGAACAAGATGCGCGACGGCGGAAGAAAGCGCGCGTTGATCGTAGTGGAAGTGTGGAAGTAATCTCAAAAGTGGAGCGTAAAGCGGTCCGCCGTTCGCTCCACGCTTGGTTGCATGCATTCATGGTTGCACGTAAGATCCTCGGACACTACCGATGACTTCACTCGGAGCGCCCAATCCGCTGGTCGTGCGCCGACCCTCGAACTGACCATCCTTGAGAACGCCATCGATAAAATCATACACGTCACAAATCTCTCCGGTAACGTTAATCTGCAGGGCGCGACCCTCAACTTGATAGATAGGCTGTATTGGGGGTTTGCTACCAAGAAGAACGAGCCTACGCCAATCGTTCTTCCAATCGACATCTGCAGAACAGCTTTGTGCGGCATCGCGCGTCACTCGGACGGTGATAACGGCTGGCTGCGGCTTGCCGGGCGGTGCCGTAGTAACGAATCGCCAGATCGCACCGACACGCCATTCGGATGGTGTGGGTTGAGCTGCCAGCTTCTTGTGGCGCTGCTGTTCATGACGCCAGTGCAAAAGAAACTCGCGGTCTGACTCACGAGTATCGCCGGCTAGACAAACAGCCGCGAGCGACGCAAAGATCACGAGACGCGCAAGCATCTAAAGAGAATTAGACTCGAAAATCTGTCTAATCTGCTGGCGAGCGAGGCTGCCGCTCGTGGATTTTGCGGTCATGTTGCCCATCCTGGTTGATTCTTCATCCGTGGACAAGGCGAAACACTTGTTGGATGCGGTGCGCGATCGGATGCGGCTGATAGTTCGCGCACCGAGCGAGGTTATGGTGGAGACGTTAGACAGGTAGTCGCTAATCGGCGGAGAAGCGCCGTCGCGAAAGTCAGGCGATCGACCGGACGTTTTGCCGCCATGCTGAGCGAGATGGCGCGGTCGCGCAATTCTTCCGGGAAATCTTCGGGTTGCTGGCTCACGTTCACGCCGATCCCGACGATCGCCGCGTAACCCCCGCCGGCTTCCACGCGCATCTCGACGAGCACCCCCGAGACTTTGCGCCCGCCGAGCAATATATCGTTAGGCGGTTTGATGATCGGTTTGAGATGCAATTCTGTCTCGATCGTTTCCGCCACACTGCGCGCTGCCCAATCGGTCAACCGCGCCGATTCGGCTGGCGTGATGGCGGGTCGCAGCAGAAGCGAAAACCAAAGGCCCGGGCCGGACGCTGATTCCCATCGATTGCCGCGCTGGCCGCGCCCGGCGGTCTGCCGTTCGGCAAAAACGACCAGGCCAGTTGCCGCGCCTTCGCGCGCGCGCTGCCAGACGTAATCATTTGTCGACGTGACTTCGTCGAGGACGATCACTTCGCGACTGAACCGCGAGCCCGCCAACACCGCGCGCAGTTCGTCCGCGCGCAACGCGCCGCCGGAATCAGGCGGCGTCATGTGTCAGTTCGAGCGAAAGGTCGATCGCGCGGGCCGAGTGGGTGAGCGCGCCGACCGAGATAAAATCGACGCCGGTCGCCGCGATCGCGTGGACCGTTTGCAAATTCACGCCGCCGCTCGCTTCGAATTTTACGTCGCCACGCCGCAGCGCCACCGCCGCGCGCAGTTCGTCCGGCGTCATGTTATCGAGCAGAATGAAATCGATGCGGTCGATCGCGAGAAAGGCGCGCACTTGATCGAGCCGATCGGCTTCCACTTCCACGCGCATTCCCGGCCGTTCCATTCGCACACGCCGCACCATCTCCGCGAGATCGGCGCCCGGCGTCGCGCTCAGATGATTGTCCTTCACCAACACCATGTCGTGGAGACCGAAGCGATGATTCACGCCGCCGCCGGCCACGACGGCCGCCTTTTCCAGCGCGCGCAAACCCGGCGTCGTTTTGCGCGTGTCCAAAATCTTCGCGGGATAACCGTGCGCCGCTTCGACGAAAGCGCGCGTCAAAGTCGCGATGCCGCAAAGCCGTTGCAAAAAATTGAGCGCGACTCGCTCGCCGGTCAGAATCGAAGCCGCCGCGCCGTGCAGCTCGAGAATCACGTCGCCGCGAGCCAGGATCGCGCCATCCTTTTGCGCCAGATCAATTCGCAGAGCCGGATCGATTCGCCGGAAAACTTCGGCCGCGGTTTCCGTCCCGGCCAAGACGCAAGGTTCCCGCGTCACGATTCGGCCATGGCCCTGCAAATCGGGCGGAACGAAGAACTGCGTCGTCACGTCGCCCGGGCCGATATCCTCCTGCAGGGCGATGGCGATGGGATCGAGCGACCGGTCGTTCATGCCGGGACTTTAGAGAAGCGGGAGCGGCCTGCGAAGAAATTGATTCAGGCGGCGCACGCCAAGGAGAAACCTTTAGATGAACGTGTCGCCGCCCGAATCGCCTTAACCTGCGGGATTGGACAGCGGCCCTCGTCCGCCGTTCGATTTATTGACACCTTTTTTGCGGGAATTTTTTGCCGCTGACTGACTTAGAGCGCCAGCTCGGACTGGTGAGCCGTCCCGGCTTGGGCGGCGTCGTCCCGCACCTCCTGGAGAAGCGACTTGAATTCGCAATGCTCCAGCGTCTCGATCAATTCCGCATACTGCGGACGAATCGTTAACTCCTCGATCGGGACTGGCAGCGGCGTGTGACAATCCAGCTCGACCATTTTGCGATTCTGTCGAATCTGCTCAAGCGCTCCGCTCAACTTTTCCCGAGCGCGCACATTCTTCAGCGTCTCGAGATTCTCGAGCAAAGGATCGAGGCCGCCCGCTTCGCGAATCAACGTCGCCGCCGTCTTCTTTCCAAACCCGACGCCCGGGATGTTATCGACCGCGTCGCCCATCAACGCGAGCACATCGCCGATCATGGCCGGCGGCACGTCCCACTTTTTCGTCACCTCTTCTTCGCCGAGCAACGCAAACGCATCCTTCGGCGAGACGAGATCGGCCTTCGCCGTCGTATAGACTTTCGTCGTCGGTCCGACCAATTGGTAAAGATCCTTGTCGTTCGTCGCGAGCACCACTTCAATCCCGCGCTTCTGCGCCGCCATCGCGTAGCAACCCATGATGTCGTCCGCCTCCGTATTCGGCAGCGAGATATTCCGGAAGCCAAGCTGCGGCGTCATTTTCTGGATGAAATCTAGCTGCGGCACCATCGGCTGCGGCATCTCCTTGCGCGTTTCCTTGTAAGCGGGTTGCAACTCGACGCGGCGTTGCGGCAGGCCTTCGTCCCAAATCACCGCGCCGTAATCCGGTTGGAGATGCTTCATCATCAGGCGCACCGTTTTGGTGAAACCGTAGATCGCGTTCATCGGCTCGCCCTTCGAGTTGGTGAGCAGATTCCTGATCGCGAAAAAGGAGCGGTAAACGTAATAGTGACCGTCGATCAGCAGCAATTTCACGCGCTCATGTTAACGGAACGCCGCCACCGCTCCATCGTTTTTTCCTCCTGCTCCTGCTCGCAATCGTGCTCGTAATCGAAATCCTGCTCCTGCCCCCGATTACGATCACGAGCAGGAGCACGAGCAGGATGAAGAGATCGCGGGCCATTATGCATTCAGCCGATTCGCGATTAAATGAAGCCATGTCCGACGAAGAATGGATCGTGCGCGTCCACGACAAAGAATATGGACCAGTCGATCTCGAGACGTTGCACGAATGGCAGAGCGACGGCCGCCTCATTCCCGACAACGAAGTTAAACAGCCAGGCGACACTGACTGGACAAAAGCAAACACGATTCCAAATCTCTTCCCGCCCCCCTTGCCGAGCGAACCGATCGCGCCGCCGCCGCGGCAAACTTCACGCGGACTCGCCGCCCTCCTCGCCGAAACCTTTCGCCTTTACCGCCGCTGCTTTGTTCCCTTCTTCTGCCTCTCGCTCCTCGTCGCCGTTCCTGGGTGTGGACTCCGCATCGCGCTGAGCTACGTCGGTTTTACGGGCACCGCCACGCCAGGCCAGCATTCCTTCATCGCCGCGTCGATCGCCATCTTTTGCGCTGCCGTTCTGCTCGTCACCTGGCCGATCTTTCTCGCCGGCATCCAATTGGCCACCGCCGAAACGCGCGACGGCAAACGCCCGCCCGTGCGCGACCTTTTCCGGCGCGCCACCAATTTCTGGCCGCGCGTCGCTCGACTGGGCCTCGTCGTTTACGGCAGCTACTTCCTCTGGAGCGTGATTCCGTTACTCGCCATCCTCTCCATCGTCCTGGGGCAGCCATCACTCGTTAGTCTCCTTCTTGCTCTCGTCATTCTCGGGCTTCAGGTCTACATGACCGCGCGACTCTTCGTGAACTTCCTTTTCTGGCAACAATCGTGCGTCCTCGCCGGACACAATACGATTGAGTCGTTACGCGAAAGCAAGGAGCTGGCCCGCAGCCAGCCGCGCGCGCCGATGGTGCAGCGCCCGCTTTTTCGTGGCGCGCTGCTCGTTTCCATTTGGATTCTTGTCATCATCGTCGTGAGCATCGGCGTAGAAATACCTTTCACCCTGCTGCGCATGCGCGGAGTCATGACGATCGAACAAGCGATGGATCTTGCGCAAAAATTGGCGGAAGCCAAGCCCGACGCCATCGCGCTCGCCTCCTACATCTTCAGCAGTTTGGTGCAGGCTCTGTTACGTCCACTGCTCGGGATCGCTTTCGTGTTGCTCTACTTCGAGACGAAAGAAAACCATGCGTCCCGCGCCGGAGAAAAACTGTAGGGCGTCTGTGTCAGACGCCGCCTGAGAACGAAAACGCCTTCGGCGTCGCATTCATGAAAATGGCGCTTCACAAAAACGCCCTACAGATCAGTCAGCAGCAATCTGCGTCCATCTGCGAAATCTGTGGACAAATTTCAGTCCGCCAAATAATTCACGACAACGCCACATACGGCAGCAACCCATGCCGCCCGCCTTCGCGCCCGAACCCGCTCTCCTTGTAACCGCCAAACGGACTCGTCGGGTCGAACTTGTTATAAGTGTTCGCCCAAACCACGCCCGCGCGCAGCTTGCTCACCATCTTAAAAATCTTGCTCCCCTTGTCCGTCCAGACGCCCGCGCTCAAGCCGTAAGGCGTATTGTTCGCGCGCTCGATCGCTTCCTCCGGCGTGCGAAAAGTCATCACGCTCAAGACCGGACCGAAAATTTCCTCCTGCGCGATGCGATGCGACGCCGTCACGCCCGTGAAAAAACTGGGCGGATACCAAAAGCCTTTCTCCGGGAGCCGGCAGCGCGGTTGCACGAGCTGCGCACCTTGCTGCAAACCGCTGTCGACCAACTCGTGAATCTTCTCCAACTGCATCCGCGAATTGATCGCGCCGATGTCGGTATTTTTGTCGAGCGGATTTCCCACGCGCAACGTCGCGATACGATCCCGCAATTTCCGAATCACCGTTGCAAGAACACCTTCCTGCACAAGCAACCGCGATCCCGCGCAACAGACATGCCCCTGATTGAAATAGATGCCGGAGACAATTCCTTCCACCGCTTGATCGAGCGCCGCGTCCTCAAAAATAATGTTCGCCGCCTTGCCGCCGAGTTCGAGCGTGAGCTTCTTCTTCGTGCCCGCGATCGATTGCAAAATGCGCTTCCCCACATCGGTCGAACCAGTGAACGCGATCTTGTTCACGTCGCCGTGTTCGACCAACGCCCGTCCCGTCTCGCCCGCGCCCGTTACGATATTCACGACGCCATCGGGCAACTCGGCCTGCTGAAAAATCTCGGCCAAATGCATCGCCGTGATGCTGGTCGTTTCCGCGGGCTTGAGCACACAGGTATTTCCACAGGCCAGCGCCGGCGCCAATTTCCACGCCGCCATCAGCAACGGAAAATTCCAGGGAATGATCTGCCCGGCCACGCCTAACGAGCGCGGCGTGCGACCCGGAAACGCGTATTCCAATTTATCCGCCCAACCCGCGTAGTAGAAGAAATGCGCGGCGACCAGTGGCAGATCGATGTCGCGCGATTCCTTGATCGTCTTCCCGCCATCCATCGTCTCGAGCACCGCCAACTCGCGCGCCTTTTCCTGAATCAATCGCGCGATCCGAAAGAGATACTTCCCACGCTCGCGTCCCGGCATTTTGCTCCACGTCTTTTCGTAAGCCCGCCGCGCTGCCTTTACCGCACGATCGACATCCCGTGCGTCGCCCTCCGCGATCTCAGCCAGCTTCTCTTCCGTCGCCGGGTTGATCGACTTGAAATATTTCCCCGACCGCGGCTTCACAAACTTGCCGTCGATAAACAAATCGTAACGTGGCCGCAGCTTGATATGGTCGTTCGCCTCCGGCGCCGGCGCATAACTCCAACGGTCGCCAAAGTTCAGCTTCCGCTCTTTCGCCGGAACAATTACGCGATCGTCATGCTCGGAACCATTTCGCTCGACGACGACGAGCGATGCATTCCGTTTCTTGCGACGTGCCATGAGCCGGAGTTCTAATGCGTTGGCTTTGCACCTGCACGCAAAAAGACGGCGCCTCGTCGCGAAGACGGCAGAGCGGCCAAAAGAAGTCTTGGCAGCGAACTCGAAACAGTGGGAAAAGACCAAATGAAAATAATCCGTCTAGCGTTGTTCGCGGCTGTTACCTCCGTCGCGCTTTCGAGCACGATGTTGACGGGTTGCAAAAAAGAACCAGCCGAGCGCACGAGTGCCGAACAGCAGAATGACCAAAAGCTCGCCGACCAGGTGACGACGGCGTTTTCGAGCTCCAGCAGCTTTAAATTCCCCGACGTTCGGGTCGCCGCCTTCAAAGGCACCGTCCAACTGAGCGGCTTTGTCGTCTCCGACGATCAAAAGACCGCCGCGGAAAACCTGGCGAAGACGGTTGCCGGGGTCCAGTCCGTGGAGAACAAGATCTCAATCAAACAGTAGAAGCTTCTCAACTGCCCGACGACGGATCAGTTTTTTCGACGATGAGCACTCCGCGGAAAATCAAAAGGGCAATCGGCAGCTCGACGAGCGCGAGAGAGCATTGCTTACGGCTCAGCTCTTTGCGGTGAGCACGGAATCCGATGACGCTGCTTTTGAAAGCGGCGCTGGAGCGTGGCCTTGCTGATGCGAATGCTGGTCGCGTGCGACCGCTCGATGAGGTCAAACCGTTGATCCCCGGGTCGGCACCGGAATTGTAGTGCGTTTCTGTGAAACGCCTCGCCTTCGCTAGAAGGCGTTTCACAGAAACGCCCTACAGAAAAGAATCTGCGCTCATCTGCGAAATCTGCGGACAAATGTTTTTGCGGAATGCCGAGCGTTGGCTGAAGCGGCGGACGGCGCGCCCGGCGGTCGCGCCCTACCTGACGGCAGCGAGCGCGCATGTGAGGCGGGCGTCGCCGGGAGTAAGTGTGCCGTTGGTGAGGATTTGGGCGCGGAGGCCGCTGCGGCCTTTCAGGAATGCTTCGGAGCCGGGGGCGAAGGCGATGTCCATCCAGAAGCAGGGTTTGCAATCGTTCATGCCGCGAAAGCGCATGCCCTGGATCTCGAATTCCACGCCGATGAGCGTGTTGAGGTCGATGCCGGAGACGATGACGTTGCGCCGCAAAACGCCGGGTGATTTGTCGGTGACGCCAAATTTCTCCTCGAGCGCGCGAAAGACTTCGAGGGAGAAGAAGGTGACCTGGCCGGAGTAGGTGTCTCGATAATCAAAGAAGCGATCGCCGCGCAAGCCACGTCCAGCGACGCATTCGACGCGCTCCTGTTCGATCAGCGGATGGGCATCGGGCTCGCGGCCGGCGTGGCCGAAATAGTTGTGGCCGGGCGAGATGAAGATGTGCTCGATGACCATGATGACGCGCGATCAGCGTAGGACCGGCGCGCAGTCGGCGCAACGCCGCGCCCTTGCGTTTGCCCACGCGGCCACGGAACTTCTCCTTCGCATGAAGACAGTCTGGCGCGTTTTTCGTTATCTCCGGCGTTACCCATGGATGGCCACGGGCACGCTGACCTGCGCCGTTTTCAGCACGCTCATGATCGTCGTCTTCCCCGGCGTGACGAAGTTCATCATCGACGATGTCATCCGCGGGAATCGTCCCGACCTGCTACTGCCGATGGCCGGCATCGCACTAGCCTCATTCTTTCTCCAAAACCTGCTCGATTCGCTGCGCATTCTGCTCAACAACAGCTTCGAACAAAAAGTCATCTTCGATCTGCGGAGCGACCTCTTTCGGCACATCGAATTTCTGCCGCTGCGCTGGTTTGATAACCGGGCGACGGGCGACCTGATCACGCGAGTGGTGGAGGATGTGAACGCGGTCGAGCGCGTGTTGATCGACGGCATCGAGCAGGGCGTGGTGGCGGTGTTGCAGGTCTGCATTGTGATCGCGACGCTTTTTTATCTGAACCCGACGCTCGCCTGGTGCGTGCTCGCGCCGGTGCCGTTGCTGGCGGGCGGCGCGCTGTTTTACACGTTGACCGGGCCGCAGCGTTACCGGCCGCAACGCCGCGCCGCCTCCGCCTTGAACGCGCTGCTGCTCGACGACCTGGCCGGCATTCGCCAGATCAAATCATTCGTACGCGAAGAGCAGGAACACGCGCGGTTTAATCGCGCGAGCGACACGCTGCGACAGGCGACGCTGCGCATCATGCGGGCCTGGGCCGTTTACAGCCCGTCGATGGATTTTTGTAACTCGTTAGGCCTCGTGCTGGCCGTCACTTTCGGCGGCTATGCGGTCTTGCACGGGCAAATGCAGCTCGGCTCGCTCGTCGCCTTTCTCACGCTGACGCGCTTTCTTTACGAACCAGTCACGCGCCTGCATCAGCTCAATCAGCTCGTGCAAGCCGGGCGCGCGGCCGGCGAGCGCGTCTTCGAAATTCTCGATCAGGAAACCGAGCCGGGCTGGCGCGAAGGCGGCGTCACACCGGGGCGCATCGCGGGCGACATTCGTTTTGCCGATGTTGGTTTCGCCTATGCCGAAGGGCTGGCGGCTTTGAACAATATTTCGCTGCACGCCGAGCCCGGGCAAACGATCGCGCTCGTCGGCACAACCGGCGCGGGCAAGACGACGATGGTCAATCTTCTGGCGCGCTTTTACGAATACAGCAGCGGCGAAATCCTGATCGATGGGAAGCCGATCCGCGATTACGGCGTGCGCGCGTTGCGCGAAATGATCGGCATGGTTTCGCAGGAAAGTTTTCTCTTCAACGGCACCATTCGCGAGAACCTGCTCATGGGAAAACCGGAGGCGAGCGATGCGCAACTTCTGCAAGCGGCTGACGCGGCGAACGCGCGCCCGTTCATCGATCGGCTGCCGGATGGGTTGAGCAGCGTGGTCGGCGAACGCGGAGTGAAGTTGAGCGTGGGCGAAAAACAGCGGCTCTCCATTGCGCGCGCGCTGCTGAAGGATCCGCCGATTCTCATTCTCGACGAAGCGACGGCCAGCGTGGACACCGCGACGGAGCGCCTCATCCAGGAAGCGCTCGAGCGGTTGATGTCGCATCGCACCTCGATCGTGATCGCGCACCGGCTCTCCACCGTTATCCACGCGGATCAAATTCTGGTGCTGGAACGCGGGCGCATTGTCGAACGCGGGACGCACGATGAGCTGATCGCGCTCGGCGGAAAATACGCGCGTCTCTCCGAGCAAAGTTTCCTCGAAGCGCCGCGCTCGGAAAACACCGACCGGGATAGCGAACTGGCCGGCTGCGCCTTAGAGCCGGCGCCGGACGAACCCTTGCGCGCTGAATGATTTGATGGCGAAGACCGACACCCCACGCATCCCCGGTTCGACTTATCGGCTGCAATTCAATCGCCAATTCACCTTCGCGCAGGCGCGCGAAATCGTTCCGTATCTGGACGAGCTCGGCATCACCGATTGTTACGCTTCGCCCTATTTTCAAGCACGCGCGGAGAGCCTGCACGGCTACGACATTACCGATCATAACAAGCTGAACCCAGCCATCGGCACGCGCGAGGAATACGACGAGTGGGTGGCGGCGTTGCACGAGCGCGGCATGGGGCAGTTGCTCGATTTCGTGCCGAACCACATGGGCATCGGCGAGCCGGCCAATCTCTGGTGGATGGACGTGCTCGAAAACGGGCCGAGCTCGCATTACGCGCCGTTTTTCGACATCGACTGGCATCCGCTCAAAAAAGAGCTGCACGGCAAGGTGCTGCTCCCGATTCTGGGCGATCAATACGGGCGCGTTCTCGAGCGTGGCGAACTTAAGGTCAGCTTCGAGGCCGGCTCGTTTTTCCTGCATTACTACGAGCACCTCTTCCCGATCGCGCCGGGAACGTATCGGCACATTCTTGAGCTGGCCCTCGAAAAACTGGCCGATGCCAAAGACGAACTCTTCTACGCCGAACTGCAAAGCATTCTCACCGCGCTCGAATATTTGCCGCGCCGGTCCGAGAAGGAGGTCGAGCGCATCGAAGAACGCGCGCGCGAAAAGGAAATCATCAAGCTCCGTTTGGAACGCCGCTGCGAGGAGGAACCGCGCGTGCAGAAAGCGATCGAGCAGGCGGTCGCCACCATCAACGGCACGCCAGGCGACGCGCGCAGCTTTGACCGGCTCAACGCGCTGCTGAACGATCAATCCTACCGGCTCGCCTTCTGGCGCGTGGCCGCGGAGGAAATCAATTACCGGCGCTTCTTCGACGTGAACGATCTGGCGGCCATTCGCGTGGAACGCGCGGAAGTCTTCGATGCGACGCATCAACTCGTCCTCGAACTCGTCAAAGAAGGCGCCGTCACCGGCCTGCGCATCGATCATCCGGATGGCCTTTATTTGCCCCAGGAATATTTCGAGAAGTTGCAAAAGCGTTGCGCGCAAGCGCGTGGCCGTTCCCTTCCCGCCGATGGCCGCGCCTTTTATGTCGCCGTGGAAAAGATTCTCTCGGGCAACGAACCGCTGCCGGCGGGCTGGCCGGTGCACGGCACGACCGGCTACGACTTCACTAATCAGGCGGCCGGTTTGCTCGTGGATTCTTCCGCCGAGACTGACATCACCCGCACCTTCCACCGGTTCATCGGCCACTCCATGCACTTCGGCCATCTCGTCTACGCGAAGAAGCGGCTCGTCATGCGCCTGTCCCTCGCCAACGACATTAGCGTCCTCGGCAATCTGCTCGACCGGCTCTCGGAACAGAATCGCTGGTTTCGCGATTTCACGCTCGAATCGCTGCGGCGCGCCGGACGCGAAACGATCGCCTGCTTCCCGGTTTACCGCACTTATCTCGCGCCCGGCCACCCGACCAGTGAGGAAGATCGCAGCGTGATCGAGCGCGCCGTCGTCTCGGCGAAGCGGCGCAACCCGGCCATCGAGGAATCGGTCTTTAACTTCCTGCGCGACACTTTGCTCTTCCGTTTTCCGGAGAATCTCGATGCGCTCGCGCGCGCGGAGCACATGCGTTTCGTTCTCAAGTTTCAACAAACGACCGGGCCAGTCATGGCGAAGGGGCTCGAGGATACGACGTTCTATATTTACAATCGCCTCACTGGCCTGAACGAAGTCGGCGGGGAACCACAGCGGTTCGGCCTGAGCGTCGAAGCGTTCCATCAATGCAACATCGATCGCCGGCAAAATTGGCCGCACACGATGCTCACCACTTCCACGCACGACACGAAACGAAGCGAGGATGTGCGCGCACGTCTGCTCGCCATTTCGGAAATGCCGGAACTCTGGCGCCGTTCGCTCGCGCGCTGGCGCACCCTCAATCGCCGCTGGAAGAAACAGATCGAAGACGCGGAAGCGCCGGACGCGAACGAAGAGTATCTGCTTTATCAAACATTGCTCGGCGTCTGGCCGGTCGACCGCGCGGGCAAACCAGAAGAGACGGTGAACGAGGAATTCGTCGCGCGCATTCAGGGTTACATGGCGAAGGCGTTGAACGAGGCCAAGGTCAATACCAGTTGGATTCAGCCTAACGAGCCGTGGGATACCGCCATGCACGATTTCGTGGCGAAGATTCTTGAGCCCGCGCCGCGCAACAAATTCCTGCCCAGCTTTCTCCCTGTCGCCGAAGAAATCGCGCGGCTCGGCATGATCAACTCGCTTTCCCAAATCACGCTCAAGCTCACCTGCCCCGGCGTGCCCGACCTGTATCAAGGCAACGAAGTCTGGGATTTCAGTCTGGTCGATCCGGATAACCGGCGGCCGGTCGATTACGGAGCGCGCGCCGCGCTCCTGCGCAGCCTGGCTGGCGCCGAGCCGGCCGATTTGCTCACTTGCTGGCCAGATGGCCGCATCAAACTCTTCGTCACCCAGCGCCTGCTCCATTTGCGACGGGAGCACTCGGAATTTTTCCAGCAGGCCGGTTACGTTGCGCTCCAGGCAATCGGTCCACAGGCCGACAGCTGCATTGCTTTCGCGCGTGAGCATGACGGCCGGACGCTGCTCGTGATCGCGCCACGTTTATCGTCGCGCCCTGGCTTTCCTGCGATCGGTGAACGCTGGCAGGATACAGCTCTGGTTTTGCCGGAGAATTTTGAGGGAGGAAGTCTGCGCAACGTTTTCACCGGCGCGCCCCTCACGGTCAACGACCGCCAGGTTGCTCTGGCCAGCGAACTCGAGGCGCTCCCGTTTGCCGTTTACTTTACGGCTCGTTAGGCCAACCGGCCGCACAACTTCAAGGAAGCTCGCGCTACCATGGCAATCCCCGAGCCGGCGTTTCACCCACCTGCACCGGCGTTGAAGCGATCCGCCAGCGTGGAAATCCATTGGCTGAGATTGAAAAAGTTCTCGCTCAACTCCGCTCCGAAATTCCCAAAGGTAATGGCTGGCGACGCCAGAATCAGCATCACGCTGAGCAAAAGCAGATTCATCAGGTAAATGACGACGAGGGAAAAGAAGGTGCCCTGCTCCGTCAAATCGGTCTGATTTTTCGGGATCATCCAGCAGGAAAAAGTGAAATGGAACGCCCAGGTCACGCCGATGAAGGCGTAGAGCACGCGACCATAGGGCTGCATGTTCCAGACAAGGCTGAGCAATCCGTAAAGCCCGATAATGAGGAGGCTGTAGATCGGGAAAAAATAGGGCGCGAGCGAGATCCAGAAATTGTTGCGATCGGTTACGATATGCCCGCCATCGCGGCCGACGCGAAAACGGCTGACTTTGCCGCCCATCAGCCAGACCCAGAGAGCGTGCGTCAATTCATGGCCGAAGACATAGACAAGAAGCGGGCGCGGCAGACCAAAGAAGGTAATGAGCCACAAAACCACGCCTAACGAGAAGAACCAGAATTCCTGGCCGGCCCAAAGCCGCTGCGTGACGGCCGCCCGCGTGAAGACAGTAAAGAACGTTTGCGTGAGGACCGCGCAAACCGGCAGCAGAAAGAGCGCGACGACGAATTTGACCCAGCGAGTCGGAACCGTCAGCGGCTGGGCCGAAGTCAGCGTGTCGCGCGAAGGTACCACGTAGGGCAGAATCTTCGGCCGGCCCGATTTCGGCCGCGAGCGAGCGGCTCCGGGACGGCGCCGCGTGGATTTGGAAGCCTTCCGGCGAGAACCGCGTTCCATCGGCACGCGTCAGGCACGCCCCATGTAGTTGCCGGTGCGGGTGTCGATCTTGATGGTTTCGCCTTCCCGGATGAAGAGCGGGACGTTGACGGTCTTACCGGTTTCGAGGAGAGCCGGTTTGGTCACGTTGCTGGCGGTATCGCCGCGCACGCCTTCCGGGGCTTCGGTCACTTTCAAATTCACAGAGGAAGGCAGCTCCACCTGCACGGCCCGGCCTTCCGTATACAAAACTTCGACGGGCAGATTTTCGACGAGATAATCCTTGGCGTCGTCCAGCAAATTCTCGTGGAGCGAGACCGTCTCGTAGGTCTGCGGATCCATGAAATGGTAACCGGTGTTGTCCTTGTAACTGAATTCGAGAGTCGTCCGATTTATGTCGACCGTCTCCACCTTGTCCGTCGAGCCGAAGCGCACATCCGCGCTCTTGCCGGTGTTGATGTAACGAATGATGGCCTGGACGAACGCGCGCAGATTCCCGGGCGTGCGGTGTTGCACATCAAGAACGATGGCGGTGTTCCCATTGTATTTGATGGCCATTCCTTTGCGGAGATCATTTGCGGCGGACATAAGAAAGTTGGGAGCTTTGAATAGTGGAGAGCGGCCCTTTTGACAAGCAGCGATCCTCCGGCCTGGTTCCTTAAGTGGCATTCCAAACGCAGTCATCCCGAGCGCAGCCGAGGAATCCCGTGGTGCAACGTGAAGCGCCCGTGGCAGAAAAGAATTTGGAAGCCAGGAATCCAGGAGGTCGGATGGAAATCCCATTGTGTCTTGTAGACGCGACGCCCCCGTCACGACTTTCCCTTAGCCACGCGGCGAGGGCGCCGCGTCTTCCTTGGAATCACAGCTAAAAGGCAGCGCGCCGGATCCCTCGACTTCGCTCGGGGTGACCGTTGTTTTCGACGCGCTTTTAGAGTAATTTCAACTTCGTCAAATCCTGCGAATCAACGATGCCGACCGGGATTTGGCGGTCGTCCACCACCACCAGATCATCGATGCGATGGCGTTCGAGCAGGTTGAGCACTTCCACCGCCAGCTTGTCTTGATGCACCGTCACCGGGTTCAGCGTCATCAGGTCGCCGACCAATCGTTCGCCGATCCGCGAGTCCGTTTGAAAATGGCGCACGAAATCGCCATGGGTGAAAATGCCGAGCAACTCCCCTTCTTCGCCGGCGATCACCGCCGCGCCGGCGCGCCGATCGGTCATCGCTTTGAGCACCTCGCTCACCCGCGTATGTGCGACGACCAGCGCGAGCGCTTCGCGCGGCCGCATGATCTGATGCACGCGCAAAAGCAAACTGCGCCCGACCATCCCCGCCGGATGGAATTTGGCGAAATCTTCCTTTTGAAACCCGCGCGCCTCCAGCAGCACCATGGCGAGCGCGTCGCCGAGCGCGAGCATCACCGTTGTGCTCGAAGTGGGCGCGAGATTCAATGGGCAGGCTTCCTGTTCGACATTCACGTCGAGGAAAAGATGCGCATTTTGCGCGAGCGTCGATTTCGCGTCTCCGCAAATGGCGATGAGCTTGACCTGGAAACGCGCGATGGCCGGCAGAATGCGCAGCAATTCCTCGGTCTCGCCGCTCGCGCTCAAGGCGAGCACGATGTCGCCATCCGCCACCATGCCGAGATCGCCATGCAGCGCGTTGAGCGAATCGAGCACGACCGCCGGCGAACCAGTGCTCGTAAGCGTGGCGGCGATTTTGGCGCCGATATGCCCGGACTTGCCGACGCCGAGCACGACCACTTTGCCACGCGCTTCGAGTGTCGCTTTGATCGCTTCCACGGCGCGCGAAAAATTTTCATCGAGCCGCTGACGCAAACGTTGCAGCTCGAAAATTTCCAGGTCGAGGACGCGTCCGGCCTTTTCAATGTAGTCCATCGGTCTATAATTGTGCGCCGGAGGGTCGCGAGCAGCAAGAAGATGCAGAGATCCACCGGAGTTCGTCGGAAAGCAAAACTATGAAAATCTACTTTGTCCTCGGGCTGGTAATGGCGGGAATGACGGCGACGGCCGCAGCGCAAAGCTTCAGCGCGCCGGCCAACAAAAAAAAGGTCGAACAGACGCGGCGCACCGCGCCTGTCTCCAGAACCGAAGTGACCGGCGTGGTGCCTCGCGCCATTCGCGGCGGCAACCCGCTGCAAATGCTCAACCCGCGCGCCCCCGCCCGTTACGGCACCGCGGAGCAAAGCGTGGTCTACGATCCGCGTTATCCGGGGAAGTGGAAGGGCATTAAGTTCTTCAGTATCCTCTTTTGAGGGATTCTCCCACGACGACTGCGGTGGAACGCCCGGTCGTCGCCTGTTATTGCGCGACGTTTCTGAAGCCGGAGATGCTCCACATCTACCGGCAACTGACCGCGCTGGAGCGGGTGCGGCCAATCGTTATCGCGCGCAAACGCGAGAACGAGGCGCACTTTCCGTTTGCGCCGCTTCAACTCGTTAGGCACTCGTCCCTTCATTTTCTCCGGCGACTTTGGTTTAAGGACATTTGCCGCGCGCCCTGGCCCATTTCGCCTAACGAACGCGATCGCCTCCGACACGCGCTCGACCAAGGGCCGGCGCAACTGCTTCACATTTACTTCGGCCACATCGCCGTCCATTTGCAGCCGTTGATCGACGCCTGGCCGCGGCCGTGCGTCGTCTCCTTTCATGGCGCGGATGTGCAGGTCGATATGGACAAACCGGCCTATCGCGCCGCGACCGCGCGCATGCTTGAGAGCGTGCGACTCGTGCTCGTTCGTTCACGCTCATTGCGCGACGCCGTCATCCGCATCGGTTGCCCGGAGGAAAAAATTCGAATTCAACGCACCGGCATTCCGCTCAATGAATTTCCCTTTCGTCGGCGCACCTGGCCGGCGAACGGCGCATGGCGTTTTGTCCAGGCTAGCCGGTTGATCGAGAAAAAAGGGCTCGCCACCAGCTTGCGTGCCTTTGCCAAATTCGCGGCGCGTTTCCCGCAAAGTCATTTCGCCCTCGCGGGTGACGGTCCTCTGCGCGAGCAATTGCAAACCCTCGCCGGCGAACTCGGAGTGGCCGACAAAATTTCTTTCCCCGGTTTTCTGGAGCAAAGCGAACTGCGCGCCCTGTTCGACAGGTCGCATATCTTTCTGCACCCGAGCGAAACGGGCGTCGATGGAAACCAGGAAGGTGTGCCGAACGCCATGCTCGAAGCCATGGCCAGCGGCCTGCCGGTTTTCGCGACCGCGCATGGCGGCATTCCCGAAGCGATTGAGAACGGCGTGAGCGGAATTCTCGTTGCCGAAGGCGACGCGGCGGCGCTGGCCGCCAAGCTTCTCGAATATGCGAACGCGCCGGAGCGCCTCGCCGAAATCGCGCACCGCGGCGCCGAAGCGATCGCGGAGAATTTCGATCAAGCGAAAAACGTGCGGAAGCTCGAAGATTTCTACTTCGAAGCTATGCGCTGATTTTCGTAAAAAATTCTTCGAGCTGCCGCGCGCCCACCGCGAAGGAAAGCCTTTCGCTGGCCCGCTGTTGCGAGGCCGCGACCGCCGCATCGTGCGCTGCTTCGTCCCGCAGAAACAGCTCGGTCATTTCGGCGATCAAGCTTCCGGAGCGTCCGAAGCCGCAGGTATCGGCAAATGCGACGCGGTCGATCGTTCCATTCCCACCCACGCAAATCGAACGGCAGAGCAACGCGTCGCCCGCCACCTGACCGGGCACAAAACTGGTATCGAGTTGCAGCACCACTTTGTGCCGGCTCACTTCGCGCAAATAATCGGCGTAAGGAAAATGCCGATCAGTCACATGCAGTCGCGAAGCCGGAAATTCGAGTGCGGCCAGTCTTTTTGCGCCGGACCGGCCGTCGTAATTAAAAACGGTGACCGTCTCTCCGGTTCGTTCGCTGAGCGAGCGCGCCAGCAACAACGCGCCAAGATGATTGCGCGAAGGCACGTTCCACTCACGGGTCCCGACCAGAATGCCACTGCGCTCGGCCCATGGCCGGGAAAAATCCCAGCGCGCGTCATCCACCGGATAAGGCGTGGGAATAAACACGACGCGCTCCGGCTGCTCGCTTCGCAGTGAACGAAACAAATCGGCCGCCTCCGGCGTGGTCGCGAGACAGCCGTCGGCCTGCACGATCAAGCGGCGAAACCGGGCGAACCGCGTGCTGTCGCACAGTTGCTTGGCGATTTGGTGCAACCCGGTTTCCTTCAGCGAAACAGCGACCGTGCGGCCAGCCTTCTTCAGTGCGGCCAGCGCGCGCTCCGCCGCACGAAAATCGCCGCGCAACAAAAGCAGCACCGGTGTTTCCTGCGCGAGCGCCTGTTTCAGATCACGTTGAAAACTGCCGCGCGTACAGGCGGCAAAGGAATGATAATTTACCGGCGCATGTTGCCGGCCCAGCTCGCCCGCGCCTTCGGGGACAAATTGTTCCGGATCGCGGCCGCCCGGATTGAGCACGGTGAGGCGGAAACCGGGCGACTCGTTAGGCATCATTGCGGGGTCGGCTGGCCGAGATCCATTGCCGGTGGAGGCGTCGGTTTGAGGATGGAATCGTTAGGCACCTGATCCATCGGACGAACCGCTTCGGCTCGTCGCACTTCCACCGGCGTCGCGCCAGGCGTGGCTTGCGGGATGGTCGTCACTGGAGTGACGGGCGCGCCGGGATTAACCGGTTCCGCTTTCAAGATGGGCTTGGAAGGATCGGGCATCCCGCTTTCCACCACGGGCGTGGCGACGCGCACCTCCGGTTCGACCGGAGCGGGCGTGGGCGCGGGCGTTTCTTCGACGACCGGCTGCACGGTGGAATGCACCGACTGATAGGGATCATTCGCCGCCACCAGCGTCGGCGCTCTCGCGGGAATGGGTGGCGTCTGCGTGGTATCGACGGCGAGCGCGGCGCGCGGCCATTGACCTTCCGGCAATTCGCGCACGATCAGCGCCTTGGTGTCGCCATGGATGTTGCAAGGATCCTTCGGCTTCTGTTCGGGCGTGACGAGCTCTTCGTAAGTGGTGCGCCGCTGCACCGCGCCGGTCGCGTCATTCTGAATCGTCTCATAACATTTGTCCGTCGCGAGCAAACCCGACTTCGAACAAATCTCGACCTTCTCCAGGCCCGGCGGCTGCCGAATGGCGAGCGGCCGATAAGCAGCCGTCGATGCATTCATAATATCGACCCACACCGGCAGCGCGATCTCGTGCCCGAACGCGCCGCGATAAATTGTTTGCGGCTTGTCGAATCCCGCCCAGACCGCGCAAGTCACCGCGCTGTCGTAGCCGGCGAAGAGCACATCGGTGAAATCGTAGGCCGTGCCCGTTTTCCCGGCGGCGCCCGGGAATTTCTTCAGCCCAAAATCATGATAGGCCGCGCTGCCCGTGCCGATGGTGAGCGCATCAACCAGGCAGGAATGCACTTCGTAGGCTACCTCGGGCGAAAAGGCCTTCTGCCGCGTGCGATCCTCCTTCGCCTGCCAAACCGTGCTTCCATCCTTGTCCTCGATCCGGTCGAGAATATGCGGCGCGGCCGGATGCCAGCCGCCGTTTGGGAAATTCGTATAAGCGAGCGCGAGCTCGGCCAGCGTGATTTCGCTCGTGCCGAGAAAGGTTGCCGGATACGGCCGCAACTCTGAGTGAATGCCGGCATCGTGACAAAGTTGAATCACGTCATCCACGCCCGGCTCCATGCCGAGGCGGACGGTGGCGCCGTTCTTCGATTTGGCCAGCGCCATGCGCGCCGTGATCGGGCCTTCGTAATGATTGTCCGCCGTCTCCGGTCCCCATTCGCCCAGAATCCCAGTCCTCCCGCCGATCATGACCGCGCGATTATCGAGCACCGAATCTTGCACGATCGAGCCCGGGAAAAGTCCCTTGGCAAAAGCGGCTGCAAAAACAAACGGCGTCATCGCCGTCCCGGCCGGGCGTTTCGCCTGCAAGGCCCGATCGTATTGGTTATGCTCAAAATCGCGACCTCCGACGAGCGCAAGGATGCCGCCCGTCTCGTTATCGAGTGCAATGACGGCACCCTGCAAATAATCGGGCGCCGGCAGCGAGTTTGGATTCTTCGCCTTCTTAAAATCGGCCGCGTAGTCGAGGTAGGTTTGGTGGTTGTAGCCCGGATGCTTTTCCGCCTCGTTTAAATGGGCGCGGAGCGAATCCTCCGCCACTTTCTGCAACCGCGCGTCGATCGTCGTGTGGATGCGATACCCTTCGTTCATCGCCGCATCCCAGCCGACCGCCGCGATGACCTGCTGCCGGATGTAATCGACCGCGTAATTTTGGCCGCGCGCATTTTGCCGGCTGCTCGTCACCACCGGTTCGTTCTGCGCCAGCGTGCAGGTCGGGCCGTTGATGAAACCGAGATCGCGCATGCGCCCGAGCACCACATTGCGCGTTTCTTTCGATGCTTCGGCGTCGCTCCAGGGAGAGAGCTTGTTCGGGCTTTTGATCAAGCCGGCGAGTGTCGCGCACTCGGCCAGCGTCAACTCCTTCGCCGGTTTGCCAAAGTAACCGCGCGCCGCCGCTTCCGCGCCATAGAGCCCGCCGCCGAAATAAATCCGGTTCAAATACAACTCCATGATTTTCTGTTTCCCGAATCGCTGCTCGATCCGGCGGGCCAGAAAAATCTCGATAAACTTGCGGCGAAACGTTCGTTCCTTGAGCGAGAAACTGTTGCGCGCGAGCTGCTGCGTGATCGTGCTCGCGCCCTGCCGCACCTCGCCCGCCACCAGATTCTTCAGGCTGGCTCGCGCGATGCCCATCAGATCGTAACCGTTGTGCTGGTAAAACTTGCTGTCCTCGATCGCCACCACGGCGTTCACCAGATCGCGCGGCAATTGGTCGTAAGGGACCGTCTCGCGATTTTCCACGTAGATTTGGCCGAAGATCTTATCGTTCCGATCCACGATCACACTGGCCGATTCCATTTGATCGAGCTTCGTCAGATCGTAGGTCTCTGCCTGTTTTTCGAGCTGAGACGCCACCGAAAACAGCCAGATGCCCGCGACGAGACCAAGCAGCACAACGACGATCGCCGGCACGTAAAAAATTGGTCGCTTGTACCAAGGCGGGCGAAAGCGATTCATCGAGCTTCGTTCGAGATAAGAAACGGACATGACGGAGAAAATCGGCGAAAAGAAGCGGTGAAGTCGCCCAACCTAGGTGCACTTTCCCGCAAAATCCAAAAGACAAACCGATGCCCACCGGCCAGCCAGCTCTGATCGAATTCCTGCGCGCAACCATCCAGCGCGACGGGCCGCAGCCGTTCCGCTGGTTCATGGAGCAGGCCCTTTATCATCCGGCTCACGGCTATTACAGCTCCGGCCGCGCGGCCATCGGACGTCACGGTGATTACTATACGAACGTTAGCGTCGGGCCGTTGTTTGGTCGCTTGCTCGCCGCGCAATTCGCCGAGATGTGGGAGCGACTCGGCCAGCCGGATGCGTTCGAGATCGTCGAGCAAGGCGCGAACTCCGGCGATTTCGCACGCGATGTTCTGACTGCGACACGCGAACGTTTTCCGGAATTCTTCGCGGCGCTCCGCTACGAAATCATCGAGCCGTTCGCTATTTTGCGGGAACGCCAGAACGCAGCCCTTCCGTCATTCGGTGAAAAAGTTCGCTGGGTAGACTCACTTGATGATCTCGCTCCGTTCGTCGGCGTCCACTTTTCCAACGAACTGCTCGACGCCATGCCCGTGCATTTGATCGTCGCGCGCGAGCAATGGCAGGAGCGCCACGTCGCACTCGAAGAAAACGAATTCGTTTTTCGCGACGGCCCGATCTCGACGAGGCCGTTGCAACAGCATCTCGCCAAAATCCCCTGGCCCCTGCCATCCGGCTACGAAACCGAAATCAATCTCGCCGTCCTTTCCTGGATCGACGCGCTCGGGACCAAACTCGAACGCGGCTTCGTCCTCGCCGTCGATTACGGCCACGCCCGCGCCGACTTTTACGCGCCCGAGCGGATCACTGGAACGTTGCGCGCCTACGCAAAACATCGCGTCGTCGAATCGCCCTTCGAAGGCATCGGCGAAACCGATCTCACCGCCCACGTCGATTGGACCAGCCTGACCGAACGCGCCGTCGACGGCGGGTTGTCAATCAACGGCTTCACCGATCAACACCACTTTCTTACCGGCCTAACGACTCAACTTCTCCCGCACCACTTCGATTCCAATTCCCCCGCCACCGATCGCCGCGCCCTGCAAACGCTCCTTCATCCCGGCCTCCTCGGCCGCACATTCCAATTCCTGGCCCTCTCCAAAAACACGCCGGCCGCAGCGTTAGGCGGCTTCAAATTCGCGCGCGCAGCGCACACCCAACTAGGGAATTGATCTGTTGTACCCGTTGCAGATCAGCGCCAGGTTCGATTTTCGAGCGGGCCATTGGAGCCAGTTATTTGTTCACTGTGGAAATTAAAATCGTGGATATCACCGGCAAAGCGCACACGGACGTGGACGATTGATATCATTCCGGTCCCTGAGAGTTGAACGCTGCCGTCGGCAGTTTGATTCGGATAGACTAGGAAAGAGCTGAGGCTCGCACGCGAGACCGAGAGAGGCTTACCGCCCGAGTCAGCCGTAATGTTCTGAGTTTCAAATTTAAACGGCACATTCGTCCGGTTGGCTACACCTACGAAAAACGTGAGCGGTTCGCCGATTCGATTGCCATGAAGGCCGACAGAGACGAACGAATGCCTCTCTTCCAAGAGGCTAAAAATAAAAACCCGTTTTGGCTCTCGATCTTCTGTCCCGGTCCCGCGATAGGCGCCAGCGCTCTAGTGGCACATGAACTCAATAGCACTCCTGCCAGACTCGCTATGACGAGCTTCAAGCCGGGACTAATTCGATTCTCAGTACACATAGATTGCAAACGCTGTGATCGATTGGCCTTCGGAGCTGAAAGAACCGATCAGCCCATATGAATTGCCAGCAACTTCTCCAGTCTCTGTGTTCTTAATCAGTAAACCATTAGCCCCCACCTTTGCGGCTCGGGATTTAAGCTCCTTCAGAATTTGCTGCTGGAGACGATCCCTGCTCATCCAGTGACTACTGTCGGACCCACTAACCATTCCGATTACTTGGTATTTGGCGGGCGCAACCAAATATATTCTGACCGCGGAAGGCGAAATTGCCGGACGAGTCTGTCCCGTTTGAAGCATGGTTGGACCTCCGGCGCAGCCGAATCCGAAAACGACAAACGCCAGAAAAAGAATCCGACAGAGACTCTGAAGTGCTGAACCGAGAGGAGACGATGCGATCATGTCGCTCACTACGCCCTACGGTCGAGATTTCAAGACAGCCAGCACCAGGGAGCCTACAAGGCGGCCGAAAGCCTCTCGCAACGTTGCGGGAATTTTGTCACTGGCCTCGAACCTACCGAACGACATTTTTCTATCTTATTTGGTTATCAAGCATCCGCTATCTCGCGTAGGAGCGAGGGGCCACGGTAGATGAAGCCGGTGTAGACTTGCAGTAAGTCGGCGCCGGCTTCGATTTTTTCGCGGGCGGATTCGGCGTCGGTGATGCCGCCGCTGGCGATGATCGGGAGTTTGGTGAGCGCACGGAGAGCGCGGACGATGGCGGTCGATTTTTCGTGAAGCGGTCGGCCGCTCAAACCGCCGGTTTGATCGAGCGCGGTCGGGACGCTGCCGTGATCGATGGTGGTGTTGGTGGCGATGAGCCCGGCGATGCCCGCTTCCTCACTGGTGCCGACGATTTGCTCAAGATCGGCGGGCAACAAATCGGGCGCGATCTTGAGAAGGATCGGCTTTTTAACCGAGCGGTTTTCTTCGCGGAGGCGGTGAAGGAGTTGCGCGAGCGCGTCTGTTTCCTGGAGCGAACGCAAGCCAGGCGTGTTCGGCGAACTGACGTTGAGCACGATGTAATCGGCCAGTTTCGCGAGGCGTCGGAAGGAGTAGGCGTAATCATCGGGCGCCTCGGCCAACGGCGTGATTTTTGATTTACCGAGATTGATGCCGACGGGAACACGCGGCCAGCGCGAGGTGAGGCGCAGTTTGCGCAGGCGATCGCCGATCGCGTCGGCGCCGTCGTTGTTAAACCCGAGACGGTTGATGAGCGCCTGCTGCTCGGGCAAACGAAAGATGCGCGGTCGCGGATTGCCCGGCTGCGGATGCGCGGTGACGGTGCCAATTTCGATGAAGCCGAAGCCGAGCGCGCCCCACGCCGGCAGCGCAATGCCATTTTTGTCGAAGCCGGCGGCAAGGCCGATGGGATTGGGAAAGTTGAGACCGAAAAGTTTTGTCGATTTCGCGTGCGGCTGGAAGGAGGTGAGCGCCTGGCGCAGCGGTTTGATTCGGCCGATTAGAGCCAGGCTGCGCAAGGCAAGATGATGCGCGGTCTCGGCGTCCAGGCGGAAAAGAAGTGGCCTAACGAGTCGTTGGTAAAGTTGATCCGTTTTCATTTGCCGATGCAGAACTGCCGAAAGAGTGAGCCGAGCACTTCCTCGACGTCGACCGCACCGACGACTTCGCCGACGGCGTCCAGCGCATCACGCAGGTCGACGGTGACCAATTCGGCCGAAAGGCCATCCGAATGCGCCGCTTCCGCGCGTTCCACCGCAGCGAGCGCGCGTCGCAGGCAATCGCGGTGGCGCGCATTAATCGCGAGCTCGCTTTCCGTGTTCGCGCGATGCCGGATGGCGCGTTCCAGAATCGCCTCTGGTAAACCGCGCAAGCCATCCTCCGCCACGCACGAAATGCGCAACGCATGTTTGGCCACCCAATCTTTGTGTTCGGGCAAATCACTTTTGTTCAGCAACAGTAATTCGCGCTCATCGATCTCACGTGCCTCGAAATCGGGTGACCTCGGCGCGTTGCCGTCGGCGACGTGCAAAATCAAATCGGCGAGCTCGCGCGATTTTTCCGTCCGCTCCATGCCGGCGCGTTCCAGTTCATCGATCGAGTCGCGCAGGCCCGCGGTGTCCATCAAACGCACCGGCACGCCACGCAGGTTGATTACTTCCTCGATCATATCGCGCGTCGTTCCCGGGATGTTGCTGACGATGGCGCGGTCGAAACCGAGCAGGCGATTGAGCAGGCTCGACTTGCCCGCGTTGGTCGCGCCGTAGATAACGACGCGCACGCCTTCGCGCAAAATCCGGCCTTCGTCGGCGGTCGCGAGTAATTCTTCGAGTTGCCTGCGAATCGACGCGAAGCGGGACGTTAATTCTTCGCCTTCTTCGGGCGCGATTCCTTCCTCGGAAAAATCGAGAGACGCTTCGAGCTGCGCGCGCAACGAAATCAATTCCTCGCGCAAAATTCGGATCTTCGCACCGAGCCGGCCCTCCAATTGTTCCGTGGCCGAGCGCAACGCGCGATCGGTCTGCGCGCGGATCAAATCGGCGACCGCTTCGGCTTGGGTGAGGTCCATCTTGCCGTTGCGAAAAGCGCGCTCCGTAAATTCGCCGGGCTCGGCCGCGCGCGCGCCGGCCGCGAGACACGCTTCGAGTACTTTCGCGCTAACGAGCATTCCGCCGTGTCCGCTGATCTCGACCAAATCTTCACCGGTATAACTGCCTGGCGCGCGATGCACGGCGAGCATCACTTGATCGATGACGCGTCCGTCGCTCGTAACGATCTCGCCGAGCCGTTGTGTGTGCGACGCGACCTCAGACGGTTTTTGTTTCCCGCGAAAAATACGATCGGCCACCGCGATGGCATCCGCGCCGGAAAGCCGAATCAACGCGATCGCGCCTTCGCCAGCAGGCGTGGAAATCGCCGCGATGGTCGCGGGGGCATTCGAAATTATCGTGCCGGGCTTTTCGCCGGGAGCACGGCCCTGAGCGCTGCGATGCATTTCCTGTTCTGTTCCATCGTCCCGACCGAGACGCGAATCCATTCCGGCAGTTGATAGCCCTTCAACGCGCGCACGATGATTTTGCGCGCGAGCAACGCTTTGAAAACCGCGATGCCGTCGCCCACTTTCACGAGAACGAAATTGGCCGCGCTCGGCACAAAAGGCAGCTCCATCGCAGCGAATTCCTTCTCCAAATAAGCGCGGCCCTCGTCGGTCAACTGCTTCGTTTTTTGCAAATGCTCCTCGTCGTCAAGCGCGGCAAGCGCGCCAGCCTGGGCGATGCCGTTGGTGTTAAACGGCTGCCGCGTCTTCTGTAAAATTTGGATCAACTCCGGCCGCGCCATCCCATACCCGATCCGCAAACTGGCCAGTCCTGCGATTTTCGAAAAGGTGCGCAACGCGATCACGTTGCGTCCTTCCCGAATGAAGCCGAGCACGTCGGGCGGATTTTCCACGTATTCAAAATAGGCTTCATCCAAAACCGTCACCACATCGTCCGGTACATGCGCCATGAAGTGATCGAGATCGGATTGCTTGAGCAACGAGCCAGTCGGGTTATTCGGATTCGCGATAAAGATGAGCCGGGTGCGCGGCGTGACCGCCTTCAGCATGGCGTTGAGATCGTGGCGATGATCCGGACTGGGCGCTTCGATCGTCTTCGCGCCGAAAACAGCGGCGATCAGTTTGTAGGCGATGAAGGCGTGCTGCGAGGTGATGATCTCACTGCCCGGATCGAGAAAACCGTGCCCGAGAAATTCGATGATCTCGTTCGAGCCATTGCCGAGGATGAGCTGATCGCGCTCGAGGCCAAGCTTTTCGGCCAGCGCTTCGCGCAAATAATAGCCGCCGCCATCGGGATAACGATGAGCGTTCGGCAACGCCGCGCGCATCGCTGCCAGCGCTTTCGGCGACGGACCGAGCGGATTTTCGTTAGAAGCGAGCTTGATGATCTCGCTCGCGTCCGCGCCCAGTTCGCGCGCCGTTTCCTCGATCGGCTTGCCCGGTTCGTAAACGGTCAGATCGCGCAAAGCTAAGTTGGCATGTTCCCAAATGGAATCCATCGGTTCGGATTGTAGAGGCTGTCCCGCAATTTGGCGAGGGCTGTGGCCGTTTCGCTATGCGAAACGCGGGAGCGACTTCCATGGTCCTCCCCACCCTCACGTCTCGCACAGCGAGAGGGCTACAGCGGAGCGCTCCGCGCGGTGCGCAAAGAACGCGGAGCGATTACGAGCGCGAGCAGGAGCACGAGCACGATTCAATTTCCTGCTTTCCTGCTTTCCTGATTCGCCCGTCGTATTTCCTAGCTTCCCGCTCCCGCCTCGGGATGACGCCCTCTAACAACAAAAAGCTGTTCTCGCCGCGCGATCTGTCGGAACGTCTCGCCCTTATGGACAGTCTGTATTTTCTCGCCGACGCCAAGGTTTTCGGCATCGCTTTCAATGCTTGGAAAATCATCGGTTTGAGCGGCAGCATTATTTTCGGCCTGCGCTTTCTCGTGCAATGGATCGCCTCGGAACGCGCGCGCAAAAGCGTAATCCCTTTCGGCTTTTGGGAATGCAGCGCGGTGGGATCGCTCTTGCTCCTGGCCTACTTCGGTCTTTATCGGCACGATTCTGTCGGCGTGTTGCAAAGCGCCCTGCCGCTCCCGATTTACCTGCGCAATCTTTACTTTCGCTACACCCACCACGAGCCGAAGCACGCCGGCGCCGAACCCCGTTCCGAAGAGTAGTTTTGCTTCGCGCAACGCCGGTCGTTAGACTGCCAACGCCATGATCGAATCCGCGAAAATCGTCTACCTCGATAATAACGCGACGACCGCGCTCGAACCGGCCGTCCTGGAGGCGATGATGCCGTTCCTGACGGAATGCTACGGGAACCCGTCGGCCGGTTACTCGTTAGGCGCGCTTGCGCGTAAAGCAATCGAACGCGCCCGCGAACAAGTCGCCGCCCTGATCGGCTGCTCCGCGTCAGAAATCGTCTTCACCAGTTCCGGCACCGAAGCGGACAACACCGCGCTCAATTCCGCGCTCGCCCTCGATCCGCAAAAACAGCACATCGTAACCACGTCGGTCGAGCACAGCGCGATTGCCAAGCATTGCGAAGATCACGTGCGTCGCGACGGCCACGTCACTTTCCTGCGCATCAACGAACAGGGCGCGCTCGACCTCAACGAACTCGAAGCCGCCATCCGGCCCGACACCGCGCTCGTCTCCGTCATGTGGGCGAACAACGAGACCGGCATTTTATTTCCGATCGAAGAAATCGCCGCCATCGCCCGTCGCAAAGGCGTGCTCTTCCACACTGACGCCGTGCAAGCAGTCGGCAAAATCCCAATTCGCCTCGCCGATTCGAACATCAATTTTCTCTCCCTTTCCGCGCATAAATTGCATGGCCCAAAAGGCGTCGGCGCGCTTTTCGTGAACAGCCAAACGCGTTTCCGTCCCACGCTCTTTGGCGGAGGCCAGGAAAACGGCCGGCGTTCTGGAACTGAAAATGTCGCCTCCATCGTCGGCCTCGGTGCGGCCGCCGAATGCGCGGCCGCGAAAGCCGAGGAAGAAAAAACGCGCGTCCCGCAAATGCGGGATCGCCTCGAACGCGAACTGCTCGAGAGAATTCCGAATCTCCTCGTCAACGGCGACCGCGCTTCGCGTCTCCCGAACACAACCAACCTCACCTTCACCGGCGTGGAAGCGCAGTCGGTTTTGCTCATGCTCGATCAGAAGGGCGTCTGTTGCTCCGCCGCCTCCGCCTGCCGCACTGGCTCGGCCGAGCCGTCGCGCGTCCTCAGCGCGATGGGTCTAAGCCGCGAACGCGCCCTAAGCAGCCTGCGCTTCTCCTTCAGCCGTTGCAATTCCGACCACGATGTGATGCGGGCAATCGAGATCATCCCGAGCGTCGTCAAAAAGCTGCGCGCCTTCGCTCCGCCCTCCGCCGTTTCCGCTTAACCACTCACGCCCATGGCAAAAAAGAAAAGCACACGTTCCAATCACTGGCTGAACGATCGCTGGTGGTTCCTGACCGCCGGGGAATGGATCGGCATCGTCCTCGCCTTCATTGGTATCGTCGTCATTTTTTGCCTCTTCTTCATCCGACGCCACACGCTCGAATACAAAATGGAACATTCGTTCGCGGTCAGCGATCCCGCGTTCGTCGGTTCCGTCCTCGCCATGTCCGATCCGGTTCTCGTGCCCGGCAACAAAATCGAACTGCTCCAAAACGGCGACGCCTATTTCCCAGCGATGCTCGAATCCATCCGCGGTGCAAAGCAGACCGTCAACTTCCAGGCCTATATCTTCGGCTCTGACGAAGTTGGCCGACAATTTCGGGACGCCTTTATCGAACGCGCCCGCGCCGGCGTCGAAGTGCGCCTCCTCCTCGACGGCATCGGTTCCGGCTGGACACTGGAAAACTCCGACGTGCGCATGATGAAAGAAGCTGGTTGCAAATTCGCCTACTATCATCCGGTCCATTCGTGGCGGCTCGATCGCACCAATCGCCGCTCGCATCGGCGTGTCATGGTCGTCGACGGCAAAGTCGCCTTCACCGGCGCGGCCGCGTTTGTCGAACAATGGTCCGGTCACGCACAGGACCCGAGGCATTGGCGCGACATGCAGGCGCGCATCGAAGGGCCGCTCGTCGCCAAATTGCAGGGCGCCTTTCAGGAACATTGGATCAAAACCTACGGCGAAGCGCTCAGCGGCGCGGGGCAATTTCCTCACCTTCAACCAGCCGGCGATCTCAAAACCCAGCTCGTCCTCTCGCATTCGTTTTCGGTCGCGCCGATTCCCTTATTGCAAGCCGTCGCCTTTTCCGCCGCGACCAAACGCATCTGGATCACCAACGCCTATTGCACGCCGACCGATAATCAGGTCGATCTCCTCGTCAACGCCGTTCAGCGCCACGTCGATGTGCGCATTATTCTTCCCGGCAAAAACGACGACCAGCCGCTCACCAAATCGGCCGGTCGCGCCGCCTACGGGCGCATGCTCGAGGGCGGCGTCAAGATTTTCGAATATAAGCCGACCATGATTCACGAGAAAACGATGGTGGTCGACGGCGAGTTCTCGATCTTCGGTTCGTCCAACCTCGACGCGCGATCCTCCGAAATTAACGAGGAGCTCGACGTCGTCGTTTACGATCGCGGCTTCGGCGCGCAGATGGAATCCGTCTTCGAAAAGGATCTCGCCCAATCCGAGGAATACACGCTCAAGGAATTCCAAAACCGTTCGCTTTGGGAACGCACCACCGAATGGCTCGCCCTCCCTTTCCGCTCGCAGATGTAAGGAGCGTGCATAGAATTCCTCCCGTGGAAACGCCGCCGTTCGATCTCGCAAATCTGCGCCACGACTATGCGGCGCACGGTTTGCGCCGCGCCGATCTCGACGACGACCCGATTCGCCAATTCACCGCCTGGTTTACCGATGCCGCCGGCGCCGGACTGCGCGACGCGAACGCCATGACGCTCGCCACTGCCACGCCGGCGGGCGTGCCGAGCGCGCGCATCGTTCTCCTCAAAGGCTTCGATGAACGCGGCTTCGTCTTCTTCACCAATTATCAGAGCGAAAAAGGGCATGAACTCGAAGCCAACCCACATGCCGCGCTCGCCTTTTACTGGGTGCAACTGGAGCGCCAGATTCGTATCGCCGGCGCGGTCGAAAGAACGTCACGCGAAGAGTCGAAGCATTATTTTCATTCGCGACCGCTCGGCAGCCAGCTTGGCGCGTGGGCTTCGCATCAGAGCGAAGTGATCGATGCGCGACGCATGCTCGAAGCCCGTCTCGCCGACATCACCGAGCGTTTTTCAGAGGGCGAAATTCCGATTCCGTCACATTGGGGCGGTTATCGCGTGATACCAAAGACGATCGAATTCTGGCAGGGCCGCCCCAATCGGTTGCACGATCGCTTCCGTTATTTGCGCAAAGACGACGGTGCCTGGTGCATCGATCGCTTGTCGCCCTGACTCGTTAGGCTTGCGCGATGCCTGACGATCCTTCCTTTCGCTCCCGCGCTTTCGAGAAGGAAACGCGCTCTCGCTATTGGTGGCATCGATTGCCCGGCATGGATTTTGTGCCGCCCGTTTACGCGCAGCTGGACGAATCGGAATGGAACGTCATGCGCGATTGGTACGCCGAGACCGATGCCAACAGCCTCATCGGCGAATGCGCCGTGCCGCTCATTTCGTTGCTCCACGGGCTCGTCATGGGCAATCGCATTTCGCGCATTGTCCAACTCGGAACCTGCTCCGGTTACTCCTCCCTGCTCCTCGGTTTCATGCTGCGCCGAATGAAAACGAAGCACGCGCTCTACACGCTCGATATCGATCCGAAAATGTGCGCTATGACGCAGCGCTGGCTGGAGCGCGCTGGCCTCGAAGATTTCGTGCAGGTCGCGGAATTGAACTCGCTCGACGCAAACGCGCCCGCGCTCGCGCATAAATATCTGGGCGGCGCGCCCGAATTGCTCATCCTCGATAGTTCGCACGAATACCGCGCCACCGTCGACGAACTCGATCTCTGGTACCCGCAGATTGCCGCCGGCGGCCTCATCCTGCTCCACGATGTCAGCCGCTTCGCCGTGAAATTCGACGTAACCGAAGAGGGCGGCGTGCGGCGTGCCTTCGACGAATGGCGGAAGGCGCATCCGGAAGCAGAAGCGCTTTGTCTCAACGGCAAATCCATCTCGATGGATTTGCCGCGCCCGCTTTACAAGGACGCCTGCGGCCTCGGCCTCATCCACAAGCCAGGCTTGCCTAACGAATGAATGGCGCGCACTGATCTGCCCATTTTTGAACTCGAAGCGTCGATCGTCGAGGCGCTGAGCGCGCAGTCGCGTCTCGTTCTGCAAGCGCCGACCGGCTCCGGCAAATCAACCCAGGTTCCGCAGATCTTGCTCGATCACGGCTTGCTCGGCGACGGCCAGGTCGTCTTGCTGCAACCGCGCCGGCTGGCCGCGCGCATGCTCGCCGCCCGCGTGGCGAGCGAACGCAACGTCAAACTTGGACAGGAAGTCGGCTACCAAATTCGTTTCGAGAACGTCACCTCGAAAGCGACCCGCATTCGCTTCGTCACCGAAGGCATCCTGCTTCGCCAACTGATCGCCGATCCCGAGCTGCGCAACGTCTCCGCCATTCTCTTCGACGAATTTCACGAGCGCCATCTCTACGGCGACATCACACTTGCCCGCGCCTTGCAGTTGCAGGAAAAAACACGGCCGAATCTCAAGATCGCCGTCATGTCGGCCACGCTCGATGCCGGGAACGTGGAGCAATATCTGTCGCCCTGCCGACTGCTCACCTCGAGCGGCCGCGCCCATCCCGTCAGCATCGAATATCTCGAAAAGCCGGTCTCGTCCGACCGCTATCCGATTTGGGATTTGGCGGCCGATGAGCTGACCACCATCGCGCCGCGCTCCGATGGCGACGTGCTCATCTTCATGCCGGGTAAATATGAGATCGGGCGGACCATCGCCGCCATTCGCGCGTCGCGCGTGAGCGATCAATTCGTGGCGTTGCCCTTGCACGGCGAGTTACAGCCTAACGAGCAGGATGCCGCTTTCGCCGCCTCCTCGAAACGCAAAGCCATCGTCGCCACCAACGTCGCTGAAACTTCCCTCACCATCGACGGCGTGCGCGTGGTCATCGATGCCGGGCTCGCGCGCATCGCGCGTTACGACGCGCGCCGCGGCCTCAACACTTTGCTCATCGAAAACATCAGCCGCGCCTCGGCCGATCAACGGGCCGGTCGCGCCGGCCGCACCGCGCCGGGCAAATGCATCCGCCTCTGGACCGAGCGCGAACATCTCGAACGGCCGGCGCAGGAACTTCCCGAAGTGCGCCGCCTCGATCTCGCCGAAATCGTGCTCACCCTCAAAGCGAGCGGCGTCGAAGATGTCGCCGCCTTTCGCTGGTTCGAACCGCCGGAAGAGAGAGCGTTGCAACGCGCCGAGCATTTGCTCCTCGATCTCGGCGCGCTCAGTGGAAAAGCGATCACGCCGCTCGGCCGGCAGATGCTGGCCTTTCCGGTGCACCCGCGTTACGCCCGCATGTTTTTAGCGGCCCAGGCACTCGGGTGCGTCCGCGCCATCGCCTTGATCGCTGCCATCACCCAAGGCCGCCCATTGTTCCGCCGGGCTGAAGGAAAACAGATGCGCGAAGATCGCGATGACTTGTTAGGCAACGAAACCGATTCCGATCTCTTCGTTCTCATGCGCGCCTTCCGTTTCGCGCAGAATAATCAGTTCGATCCACGCCGTTGCGCCCGGCTCGGAGTGAACGCGCCAGCCGCGCGCGAAGCCGCCCAACTGGCCGAGCAATTCGTCTCCATCGCCCGCGCCGAAGGTCTCGACACGGAAACGACGGCCGAGCCGAAACCGGACGCGCTCCAGCGCTGCGTGCTCGCCGGCTTCCCCGACGAAGTGGCCATGCGGCTCGATGCCGGCACGCTCCGCTGCGCGATCGTGCATGGCCGCCACGGCGTGCTCGCCCGCGAGAGCGCGGCGCAGGACGCGCGGCTGCTCGTCGCGTCGGAGGTGCGCGAGATTGAGACGAGCGACAAGGAACGCACCGTCCTGCTCACGCTCGCCACCCGGATCGAGGAAGATTGGCTGCGCGAATTATTCCCGGAAGCTTTTCACGAGGAAGTCACGGTGGAGTTCGACGCCACGCAGCGACGAGTCGTTAGCCGACGCCTGACCCGCTTTCACGATTTGCCGCTGCGCAACGAACCATCGCTCGAGGTGCCGCGGGAAGCGGCCGCCGCCTTGCTCGCCCGCCAGGTTTTGGCCGGCACGCTCGTCTTAAAAAAATGGGATCACGAGGTCGAGCAATGGATCGAGCGCGTGAACTGCGTGGCCGATTGGTTTCCCGAATATGAATTCCCGCGCATCGGTGAGCCGGAGAAGTTGTCTCTCCTCGAGCAGATTTGTTTCGGCGCGAGCAGTTACAAGGAGATCAAGGAACGGCGCGCCTGGCCGACGGTGAAAGCGTGGTTAAGCGCGACGCAGCTGAGCGCGCTCGAACAGATCGCGCCGGAACGCCTGAAGTTGCCGACCGGTCGCATGCCGAAAATTACCTACCGCGTCGGCGCGCCGCCCACCTTATCGGCGCGGATTCAGCAACTCTACGGAGTGGAGCGCAACCTGACGATCGGCGGCGGGCGCGTGCCGTTGCGGATCGAAGTGCTCGCGCCCAATCATCGGCCCATCCAGATCACCGACGACCTGACAAATTTCTGGCGCGAGACCTATCCGAAAATTAAAAAGGAATTACAGCGCAAATATCCGAAACACGAGTGGCGTTGATTTGCCTAACGACTCCCACTTCTCTTACGCGCGACGATTTCGAGAAACAGCGGTGTCGTCAGCAGCGTGGCCGGATCGGCTTCGGCTTCCGCGAACTCACGGCGCACTTCTTCGGTCCAATCCGTCGTCACGCGGCCCAACTGTTCCAGCCGCGCCAGATTCGTTTCAATGAAACTGGCTGGCCATTGCCAGACGTAGCTCGACGGCGAAACCGTCAGGACATGCGGCCGCACGTCCACGATTGCGAGCCCGGCCGCTCGGAGCAGCGGCGGAAATTGCTGCGCGATGTCGGGTTCGCCGCCGTTCGCGCGCCAGCTCGCCATCACTTCGTGCGTAAACTTTTCGATCGCCGGACGCGGCGGCGCCATGCGCCAGGTGGCGTAATGACTGTATTCGTGAAAAATGGCGACGCCTCCGACGCGCAGGGCGCCCGCCATTATCTCGATGAGCCTTTTCGGCGAAGAGACGAACGAAGCGACCCAGCGACACCAGGCAAAATCGAAGCCGCTCGCACCTAACGAATCGTCCATCAGATCGGCTTCCGTGAATTTCACATTCGTCAGCCCGCGCATCGCGCAGGCGTTCTTCGCGAAGGCCAGAAAACGCGCTGAACGTTCGACCGCGAAGACCTCGCCCTTCGCTCCGACGATTTCCGCGAGGTCAACCGTCGCGTAACCCGGCCCCGCACCGACATCTAGCACGCGCGAACCCGCCGTAATCCCGGCGCGACGCCAGCAATCGAGCACCGCTGGACGCCAAACGCGATGCTGCAAACCGAGCCGCGCGATTTCCTCGTCGTTGGTGCCGAGAACGTAGTCGTTCTCGCTCATGGCTGGCGGTAGACGACGACGCCTTTCATGACGAAGCGCACCTGGCGCACGACTTTGATGTCTTTCGTCGGATCGCCGGAGACCGCGACGAGATCGGCGAGCAACCCGGGCTGGACACGGCCGCGATCACTGAGATGAAAGATGGCGGCGTTGCCGCTCGTGGCTTGTCGCAAAACTTCGAGCGGCGTGAAGCCGTAATCGCTCACCAGCAATTCCATCTCGCGCGCATTATCGCCATGCGCGAAAACACCGACGTCGCCGCCCATGGCAAAAGTAACGCCGGCGTCGCGCGCCGCTTTCACGCTCGCGTGCTTTGCCTTGATTCGCTCCGGCTCCGGACCGGTTCCTTTGTGCCAGCCGCGATATTGCGAGATCGCGTCATCGGCCGCGACCGTCAGGCAAAGCGCGACGCCGCGTTCCTTCATTAACTTGAAGACATCGGGCGTCCCCTCGTCGCCGTGCTCGATCGTATCGACGCCCGCCATCACCGCGCGGCGCATTCCTTCCGGCGTGGTGGCGTGCGCGGCAACCAAACGGCCCGCCGAATGTCCCGCCTGCACCGCGGCCGCCATTTCTTCCTGCGAAAAAGTCGGACGCGACGGCTCGCCTTTGCCCCAGCGATAATCGGCGTAGAGCTTCACCCAATCGGCGCCTTTGCCGATTTGTTCGCGAGCGACGCGCGTGATTTGTTCGACGCCGCTCGCTTCTTCGCCGCCCTGCGGCAGCTCAACGTCGGTCGACAACTTCGGGCCGTAACTTCCCGTCGCGACAATGGCGCGCGTGGCGATGACCATGCGCGGGCCGGGAATGATTCCCTGGTCGATCGCCTGCTTTAATCCGACGTCGCCATAGCCGGCGCCTTCCGTGCCGAGATCGCGCGTGGTGGTGAAGCCGGCGAGCAGGGTGCGCTGGGCGTGAACGGTCGCGCGCGCAGTGCGAAACGCGAGTGACTCGCTCAGGACCTGATCGTTCCACGGAGTCTCGTTGTAGGGATGGAGGAAGAGATGCGAATGCCCCTCGATCATTCCGGGCAACAATGTGTCGTTAGGCAACTCGATGGTGCGCGCGCCGGACGGAGCAGTGATTTTCTCGGCGGGGCCGGCGGCGCTGATTTTGTCGCCGGTCACGAGGACTGCCCACCCGGTGTGCATTTCCACGCCGTCAAAAACGGCGGCTGGATGAAGCAACACGGAAGTCGGCGCGGGCGCGGGCGAAACAGATTGGGCGAGGATAGGACTGAGGGCTGCAGTGAGAATAAACGCGACGAAGGCCAGTCGAATTACACAACGTTGCGCACATGAAATCATGCGGGACAGCGAAGGCGAGAACGGGCAGCGCTTCAAATTCAAACTTGCTCCGGGAAATATTCACCACAGAGATCACAGAGCACACAGAGAAAATTCCTGGATTCCTGGTCTCCAAATTTAATCGTGAACGGAGGCTTCACATTGCGCCACGGGATCCCTCGACTTCGCTCGGGATGACAGATTGGCGGGTGGCGCTCTCCGGTTTCCGGTCTCCGCTTTCGTAAGGGCGTCGCGTCTACTACCGCTCGGGCCGCGCGACGAGGATGCCGGCGTCGCTGCGGAAGCGATTCAGATAGGTCGAAAGACGCGAATCGACGACGACGTGCCCGTGATTGCGCGGCGACGAGGCGTGCATGAAATGCAGGACGCCGTCGTTCCCGCGCAGGGCGAGCCCGACATGCGAGGTGGAATACAAGTTGCCGCTATCGTGCGAAATGATGCCGATGATATCGCCGCTGCGCAGCTTCGATTCGATGCCGGCCACGCGGCTTTTCGGAATCATGTAAAGCGGGCGGGAGCTGACGCGCGCTTCCATTTGGCCGAGCGGACGCAGGAGGCTGCGATTGGCCGCGAGGTAACGATAATGCCGCCAGCCAGCGGTCATCTCCCGCGCGGCATGCCGGACCTTCACTCCGCCTAACGAGCGGGTGAGATCGTCGACCAGACCGCGCCGATCGTTATCGGCCAGCCAATCTTCCAGATAGTGAAGACGGGAAAGGTAATCGCCGGTGCAAACGCCGCCGCGGTAGCGATCGAGTTCAACGTAATGGAGGAACGTGGGCGGAGTCCATTGACCCGGCGGTTCGTCGAGCATGCGAGCGAAGCCGAGGGCGATCTCGAAAAACGTCCAGCAATCCATGCCGAGGAAATTGGCGGAGGCGGCCTCAATATGATTGTCGATCTCGAGCGTGTAGGATTTGTAGCGCGTGCCAACCAACGCCTGACCCACCGCAGCCGTGCGCTCGCCGATGGGCAGCTTCTTCCAGTTATTCTCCTGGGCTTCGGCGACGAGACGATCGAAGCGGTCCTGGCCTTTGAAGACCGTCGAGAACGGAAGCCGGGCCTCGGCGGTGGCGAGAGTGAAGAGAAGAAGGATGGAAATTCCGAGAGCACGCATCGTTGAAAACCTTTGGGGCACAACGACGGATGCGCAAGTGATGTGCCGCCGGATGCGCAAAGTTTTGCCAATCTGACAAGCTTAGCCTGGCTGACCGGGCTCAGCCGTCGGGACGAGGAGCATGGGCAGTCCGCTCCGTTTCAAGACACCTTCGGTGATGCTGCCGACAAGAAGATTGTACATCGCGCCATGACCATGGCGGCCCATCACAATGGCGTCAGCGTGAGTGGACTCGGCTAGTTTGAGAATCTCATCGATCACTTCGCCTTCAGGTTCGTGAACGGTGACGCGCAATCCGGCATCGGCCAGTTCCTGCTGCCAGCTCGATAACTGCGATTTTTTCGTCTCGCCGTCGGTCACGACGTTTGCGGGCGGGCCGCCGGGCATCGGCACACTCATGCCGCTCATCGGAACCATCTCGGGCATGCCGAGCCCGCCATACTCCAGTGGCACGACTGGCCGCGACGCGATTTCGCGCACATGCACCAGATGAATTTCTGCGCTGAACGCGCTCGCCATTTGTCGCGCCATCGCGAGCACGAGCGATGTCGCGTCGGAGCAATCGATCGGCACGAGCAGCACCTTCATGGCGCACATTCTACGACCGCGGATCGCGACGCTCAAGGGTCGGGCGAAAAACGGATGCGGCAGGTTTGCCTCGTCGTATTCTGGCGGGTGCAGGATCTTTTTGCCGAATCGGAGGAGCAACAAGCGTCGACCGTAGAGAACGACGCAGACGCCCCGCTCGCGGCGCGTCTGCGCCCGCGTTCGCTCGATGAGTACGTCGGCCAGCAGCATGTGCTCGGGCCTGGGAAATTGCTCCGCCGCGCCATCGAAGCGGATCGACTGCCCTCGGTGATTTTATCGGGCCCGCCCGGCACGGGGAAAACGACACTTGCCCAAATCATCGCTGCGATGACGAAGGCAAAATTCGAGCGTTTGAGTGGCGTGGAAAGCAACGTCGCCGAAATGCGCAAAGTCGTGGCGGCGGCGCAAAACCGACGGCGCACTTCCGGGCAACGCACGATTCTCTTTGTCGACGAAATCCATCACTTCAACAAAGCGCAGCAGGACATCTTGCTGCCCGATGTGGAAAGCGGAAATTTGCGGCTCGTCGGCGCGACCACCTACAATCCGTTCTTTTACGTGAACAGCGCGCTCGTCTCGCGTTCGCAGGTCTTTCAGCTCGAGCCCTTGCGCATCGAGGATCTGGAAGCGCTCATCGATCGTGCGCTCGCCGACAAAGAGCGCGGACTCGGGAATTACAAAGTGCGCATCGACGCCGACGCCAAACGCCATCTCGCCAAGCTCAGCGACGGCGACGCGCGCAAATGTTTAAACGCTCTCGAAATCGGCGTGCTGACCACGCCGCCGAAGGTAGCGCAAGCTTCCAGCTTGCGCCCTAACGACCCGAGCAAGCTGGAAGCTCGCTCTACCATCCATTTCACTCTCCAGGTCGCCGAGGAAAGCATTCAGCACAAAGCGGTCGTCTATGATCGCGCGGGCGACGCGCACTACGACACGATCAGCGCCTTCATCAAAAGCATGCGCGCGTCTGACGAGAAGGGCGCGGTCTATTGGCTGGCCAAAATGTTGCACGCTGGCGAAGACATTCGCTTCATCGCCCGGCGCATCGTGATCTTCGCGAGCGAAGATGTGGGGCTGGCCGATCCGAAAGCGCTACTGCTCGCCGTGGCCACGCAACAAGCGGTCGAATTTGTCGGTCTGCCGGAAGCGCGCATTCCCCTCGCCCACGCCGTCTGTTACATGGCGCGAGCGAAAAAAAATCGCGAAGCCTACGAAGCGATCGGCGCCGCTGCCGAGGAAGTCGAAACCGAACACACCCAGCGCGTCCCCGAAAAATTGAAAAACAAACACTTCCCGGTGAATCCTGAAAGGTAGCGCCAGCTTCCAGCTTACAGCGCAGGCAACCCCACGCACCTGGAAGCGAATGATCTCTGTCGAGATCACGATTCGTTAGGCTAAACTCAGGCCGCCTTTTTGCCCGCGCCGGCGGGAAAAGTGACGACTTTCGGGGCGGGCGCCGTCTCCGTTTTGTCCAATCCGAAGGTGGATTCGTAGGTGAGCTTTCCCTGGATCACTTCGGTAAGAGCAATGTCGGCCAGGCCCATGCCGGGAACGAACTCGACGAGCGGGCGATGCCCTTGGGAAAGTTGGCGAACGCGGCGCGAAATCATATTCACCAGAATCTGAGTTTTCGGGACGACGAGGGAAGCAGCATTAAGGAGTGCGGATTTCATGGACAAGACAGGATCAGCAGCGGGCGAATGGCTCGAACGATCCGGGAGTGGAATCGCGAATTCCTGAAAATCGCCGCCAGGAAACTGGCTGGCACTATCGTCCCGAAACCAAAAATAACAATGCCCAACGGCGACAGGCGCGGCCGCACGGTCAGGAGCATGGCTGGCCGATAAAATGAGGGCACGCCTCTGCCTAATAAGTAAGATTCGCGAGCAGGCCACGCTTTCGCCAGATTGATTCATGCCCGCGGCTTCGCCTGCTTCTTCGAAAGAATTGCGCGAGCGTTTGCACCCGCAATTGGCGCGCTGGTTTCTCGAGACCTACGCGGATTTCACCGACGCGCAGTTGCGTTGCGTGCCGGCGATTCTGGAGGGCGAATCCATTTTGCTGTCCTCGCCGACTGGTAGCGGCAAAACGCTGGCCGGGTTTCTCGGCGTCTTCGATTTTTTACTGCGGCAATTGGAAAGCAAACGCCTCGCCGCCGGCGTGCAATGCATCTACGTCTCGCCGCTGCGCGCGCTCGCCTACGACATCGGGAAAAATTTGCGCGCGCCGATCGTGGCGATGGGATTGGAGAAGGAATTGCCGATCCATCTCCGCACCGGCGACACGCCGGCCTCGGAACGCGCGAAGTTTCGGAGACGGGCGGCGCCGTTTCTCGTCACTACCCCGGAAAGTCTCGCTGTAATGCTCGCGCAAGAAAGTTACACCGCGCATCTGCGCGATTGCGCTTTCGTCATCGTGGATGAATTGCATTCCTTCGCTGGGAACAAACGCGGCGCTGATCTGGCCATCTCGCTCGAGCGCTTGGAACAGATCTGTCGTCGTCGCCCCGCGGGCGACGCAGACGCAGGCGTAAATTCTCCCACTCGCTTCGCACAGCGAAGCGGCTACAGCCGCGCCGGGAAAACGCTTTGCCGCATCGGACTCTCGGCAACGGCCGCGCCGCTTGATTTGCTCGCGCAGTTTCTGGTGGGCACCGACGGCCCCTGCCGCATCGAGGAAGCGCGTGTGGAAAGGAAGTCGCTTGTCGAAGTCTTCTCGCCGATTCGGCATAATCCCTATCCGCCGGCGGGCTACACCGGCGCGCGCCTCTACGCGGAGCTGGCCGAACTGATTCGCTCGCGCCAATCGGTCATCGTCTTCACCAATGTGCGCTCGGCCGCCGAACAGCTCGGGTTGCGCCTGAAAGAATTGCTGCCCGATCTGGCCGACCAGATCGAAACGCACCACGCCTCGCTCGATCGCAGCGTGCGCCTCGAAGTGGAGGATCGCCTCAAAAACGGCGAGCTGCGCGCGGTCGCCTGCTCGACCAGTCTCGAACTCGGCATCGACATCGGCGCAGTCGATCTCGTCGTCATGGTAGCGACGCCGAAAGGCGTGTCGCGCGCCATCCAGCGCATCGGGCGCTCCGGCCATTCGGTCAATCGCATGAGCCACGGCGTGCTCGTCGCCACCAACGTCAATGACCTGGTCGAAGCGACCGTCACTGCCCAACTCGTTAGGCAAGGCGCACTCGATTCGATCGTCATTCTGGACAAACCCTACGACGTCATCGCGCAACACGTCGTCGGCCTGGCAGCCAATCAGCCGGTGACGACGGATGACGCGTTTACCCTTATTCGCCGCGCCTTCCCTTTTCGCGATCTCACCCGCGACGAGTTCAACAAGATCCTTCTTTACCTCGAAGGCGGCGGCGCGTCGCTCGCGGAGCAATACACGAGCGTCTTCGGCAAGATTCGAATCGATGACGGCCTCATCTCCCTGGCGAGCCCAAGGGTGCAGCGGGAATTTCTAGTCAACATCGGCACGATCGTCTCCGAGACTTTTGTCAACGTGCTGCTGAATCATCGGCGGCTCGGTTCGGTCGAGGAGAACTTCATCAAACAACTCCAAATCGGCGATCTCTTCGTGCTCGGCGGGCGCATCGTGCGGCTGATTGATACGGGCGTGCAGGAGGCGCACGTCGAGCGTGCCGATGGCCAATTGCCCACGGTGCCACGCTGGAACGCGGCCAAGATGCCGCTCACTTCCGGGTTGGCGCGGGCGGTGCGGCAGTTGCGGGAAGATTTGGATGCGCGCTTGCGCGATCCTTCTTTAACGACATCGGCGAGCGATTGGCTGGTCGAGAACTTTCACATCTCGAACGCAAACGCGCAGGCCATCATCAAGCAATTCACGGCGCAGTTGAGCGTCTCGGAGATTCCCACCGGTCACAAAATGTTGATCGAGCTGTATCGCGACGCGGAGTTTTCCCACTACTTTTTTCACGCCCTCATCGGCCGGAGCGCGAATGACGCGCTCTCGCGCATCGTGGCGTGGCGGGTGAAGAATCGGCTGGGCGGAAACGCGCTCGTCACGATCGACGATTACGGCTTTCTGCTCACGCTCCGCCCATTCCAGGAAATGCCGCTGGAAGATTGGCGGCTCTGTTTCGAGGAGGAAGGCGCGGAGGAAGATTTGCATCGCGCGCTGCGAGGCTCCGAGCTGGTGAAATGGCAGTTTCGCGGCGTGGCGCAGACCGGGTTGATGGTCCCGCGGAATGCGCCAGGACGCGAACGGAAGCGAAAACAATTGAGCTGGAGTTCGGAGGTCTTGTTTCGCGTGCTCGAGCAACACGAGCCGGATCATCCGTTGCTCGAGGAAGCGTATCGCCAGGCGATGCACACGTTTCTAGACGCGGAGGCGGCCTATGATTTTTTACGGGAAGTGAATGCGGTGCCGTTCAAGCTGCTGGAGCTGCCGGCCATCTCGCCGTTTTCGTTTCCCATCTACGCAAGCAAGATCAAGGAGAGCATGATGCTGGAGGATCCCGCCTCGGCGATTGAGCGCATCTATCACGAAATGTATGCGCGCCTGGAGACGATGCCGCGGCGCGTGACCCGTTAAAAAACAAAGAGGGACGGATCACTCAATCCGCCCCCCTCCGCTTTGCGAGCAACAGCTTCTCCTAGTTCTTGCTCTGCGAAACTACTTCGTTCAGCTTGAAGATCGGCAGGAACATCGCGATGACGATGCCGCCTACGATTACGCCGAGAAAAACGATCAAGAGCGGCTCGATCAACGACGTAAGCGCGTCGAGCATCGCTTCAATTTCTTCGTCCCAGAAATCGGCCATCTTTTCGAGCATGGTATCGATCTTGCCGGTCTGTTCGCCCGCCGAAACCATGCGCAGAAGCATGGGCGGGAAGATTTTCTTCTTCGACATGGCGATGGAAAGGTTGTCGCCCTTTTCCACGTCCAGGCTCACGCTTTTAATGCTCTCTTCGACGACGTGATTACCAGACGAACCACCAACGATATCGAGCACTTCGAGGATCGGCACACCGCTGCGAATCAACTGCGCAAAGGTGCGCGAGAAACGCGACATGCTGATCTTGTGGAGGAGCGGGCCGAAGATCGGCAGCTTGAGTTTCCACTTGTCGCTCAACTGCTTGCCGCGCGGAGAATTCATAAAATAGCGGAAGCCGAAAATGAGGGCGAGAATGCCGCCGACCATGAAGTACCACTCCCCGCGTACGAAGTCGCTCACGTCCATGAGGAACTGCGTGGGCGCCGGCAGTTTCGAGCCGAAGTCCTTGAAGATTTCGCCGAAGATGGGCACGACTTTCACGATCAGGAAAGTGGTAATGGCGAAAGCAATGCAGACCACGATGACCGGATAGGTCATGGCCGACTTCACTTTCTTGCGCAAACGCGCGCTCGCTTCGAGGAACCCGGCGAGGCGGTCGAGAATCTCCGAGAGTAAACCACCGGCTTCACCCGCTTTCACCATGCTGACGAAGAGGCGATTGAAGACGCGCGGGTGTTTCGCGATCGAGGCGTTGAAAGTTTCACCGCCTTGCACCCGGGCAATCACGTCGCTGATGACGTGGCGCAGGCCTTTTTGCTTTTTCGCATCGGATTGCTCGTAAAGGGCGGTCAATCCCTGGACCAGCGAAATGCCGGCCTCAATCATGGTCGCGAGCTGGCGTGTGAAAAGGACAAGGTCCGTCTCTTTGACACTCCAATTCTGTTTCTTTTGCTTGCTGGCCGCTGCCTTTTTCTGGAGAGAGAGGACCATCAGTCCTCGACTCATCAAACTGGTAACGGCATTATCTTCGTTGAGTGCATCATGCACTCCCGAAACGATGTTTCCGCTGGTATCGCGGGCTTGGTAGGAGAAGGTTATCATAATTCTAGTATTTCTACTGAATGTAGCAGATGTGATGCCAGAGCCCTTCCCCGCCCTGCGGGATACCTCTATGATTTTGGGAACCAGTCACTTAGGCGCGTCGCTCCATCGACCGCTCATTCGCCATGCGGCCGGTTGAAGAGTTCTCCCGTCTCTCGCCCGATCTTTTTATCTGGCAGGGATACGATCCATCGGTCAAAGCGGATCTCTATTCGACCGCGCTTCGCCTTGCTGCTGGTTTTCTCGTGATCGATCCGATTCCACTGGCACCTCATTTGATGGAAGCGCTGGCTGCGGAAAAGGTCGCCGCGATTGTCGTGACCAATGGCAACCACGGACGCGCCGCCCTCTCCTTCGCAGAGAAACTGGACGCTCCGATCTTCCTCCACCCGCACGCCATGACGGAGACTTCACTTCCCGATGCGCGTGCTCTTTCGGCGGAGGAAAATCCATTTTCCGATCTGTCGGTCATTGAAGTGGCCGGCGCGGCGCCGGGGGAAATCGCGCTGCATCACCAAGGGGACGGCGGCACCCTGGTCGTGGGCGACGCACTCATTCGTATGGAGCCGCTGGGCTTCGCGCTGCTTCCAGCCAAATATTGTTCCGATTCGAAAGCGATGCGTCGTTCGTTAGGGCAATTGCTCGATTACCGCTCCGCTCGCATCCTCTTCGCTCACGGCGCTCCCCTCGTACGCGATGCGCACCAACAATTGATCACCTTGCTCCACTAAGCCGGCAAACCAACGTGGCCTCGACTTCCTCAGATTCTGCCTCGATTCCCGCGCTGCCGCGCAGCTCGGTCACGCGGTTCCTAACGTTGATTCGATTTTCGCACACCATCTTCGCGCTGCCCTTTGCGCTCGGTTCCCTATTGGTGGCAGCTGATGGCCGGCCGCGCGCGCACACTTTGATTCTGGTGCTCGTTTGCATGGTAACGGCGCGGACCGCCGCCATGCTCTTCAATCGCCTCGCCGATTGGTCGCTCGATCAACGCAATCCGCGCACCGCGCAACGTCATCGGCTCGTGCGCAAAAGTGTGGCGTGGCTGTTCCTGATTGCGTGCTCCGTTGGCTTCGTTACCGCCGCTTTCGCTCTCAACCGTTTGTGCGGACTTCTTTCTCCGCCCGCCCTCGCCCTCATTTTTTTCTATTCGCTCACCAAACGCTTTACCGACACCACTCACTTCTTCCTCGGCCTGGCTTTGGCCATCGCCCCCGTCGGGGCGTGGATCGCGCAAACCGGACGTTTCGCGCTCGCTCCCCTCGTCCTTGCTCTCGGCGTGATCTTTTGGGTGGCCGGGTTCGACCTGATCTACGCCACGCAGGATTATGAATTCGATCGCCGGGAAGGTCTTCGCTCGCTCGTCGTGCGTCTTGGCGTTCGAAGCAGCCTCCGCCTCGCCCAAGTGCTGCACTTTTTCGTCCTTGTCGCCCTGCTCGCTTTCGGGCTGACCGCTCACCTTGGCGTTCTCTACTACGCCAGCTTATCGCTCGTCGCGGCCGCCCTCTTCTATGAGCACCGCGTCGCGCAGCAGCTCGACCTTGCGGCCATCAATCGCGCCTTTTTCCAAAGCAACGCCTTCGTCAGCGCCGTCTTTGTCCTCGCCATCTGGCTGGACCGGTCGCTTTAACTTTCAGGCACGTCCAACTGCGCGATGCGGCGCGCGTGGCGACCGCCTTCGAAATCGGTCGTCAGCCAGACGCGCACGATGGCCAGGGCTAGATCCTCCGAGAGAAGACGCTCGCCGAGGGAAAGGACATTGGCGTCATTATGCTCGCGCGAAAGCCGGGCGCTCTCCTCACTCCAGCAGAGGGCGCAACGAATGCCGCGCACCTTGTTCGCCGCCATCGCTTCGCCATTGCCCGATCCGCCAAAGACCATCCCACGATCACATTCGCCGCGCGCGACCGCTTCTGCGGCGCGCCGGCAGAAAAGCGGATAATCGACCGGCTCCTCGCTGTCCGTCCCGCAATCCTTCACCTCATGCCCTAACGAGACGAGCAGCCCCTTCACCTGTTCCTTCAGCCGAAAACCGGCGTGGTCGCTTCCCAATGAGATTTTCATGATTTAAAACTCAGTTACTCGTTAGGCACGGGGGCCGTCTTCGATAGTTCCTGCCAGAGTTCCTTCTCCCGGTCGGACAGATTTTGCGGAATTTGAATTTGCGGCACCACATAAATATCGCCGCGTCCGCCAGCCGACGAAGGCATGCCGCGTTCGCGCAAACGAAAGCGCTTCCCCGGCTGCGTCCCGGGCGGGAGCTTCATGCGCGCCTTGCCTTCCAACGTTGGCACTTCGAGATCGGCGCCGAGCGCCGCCTGCCACGGCGCGATCTTCACCTCATGAATCAAGTCGCTTCCTTCCAGCGAAAAATCCGGATGTCGCGCCAGCCGCACGCGCAGAAAAAGATCGCCGCTGCTGCCGCCGCGCGCGCCCGCCTCGCCCTGCCCCGCCAGACGAATGCGCTGTCCCTCATGCACGCCGCGCGGGATTTTTACCTGATACGCTTCCACCTTCTCCGAGCCCGCGCGCTTCAATGAAACCTGTCGCTTCGAACCCGCCAGCGCTTCCTCGAGCGTGACCATGATATCGGCTTCCACATCGTGACCGCGCGCCGCGGCCGCTGGACGCTGACCAAAACCCGCGCCACCATTTCCGCCGGCGCCGAAAGCCGATTGCCCCCGGCCGCCGCCGAAAAACGCCTCGAAGAAATCGCTGAATCCCGTGCCGCCAAATTCAAACTCGACGCCGCCATCGCCACCGGGATATTGGCGAAAACCGCCTCCGCCACCGGGCGGCGGGTGGAATCCGCCGGGCTGATCCCAGTTCGCGCCGAGCTGATCGTACTTCGCGCGTTTCTCCGCGTCACTCAGGACCTCGTAAGCTTCGTTGATCTGCTTGAATTTTTCCTCGGCCGCCGGCTTCTCCTTCGGCTTCGCCATATCGGGATGATGCTTGCGCGCCAGTTTGCGAAACGCGCTCTTGATCTCATCCTCCGTCGCGCCCTTCGCCACCCCAAGCGTTTCGTAATAATCTCGAAATTGGACTGCCATGGTTTTGTGAAACGCCCGGAACTTCTCCGCATCGCCGGGCCCGCGCAACTCGCGCCCCGTTTGCCCGTCGCGCCAATCGCCGCCAATCTTCCGCGTGCCGGAGTTTGGAAAAATGCTGGTCGTTCTCGGGGTCGTCATCGCTCTGGTTGGCGCGGCGCTTTGGTGCGGGTTGGGAACCGGCTGGCTCGGTCGTTTGCCCGGCGACATCCGGATCGAACGCGGCTCGACCGGCTTCTATTTTCCGATCGTCACCTGCATCATCATCAGCATCGTCGTGAGCGTTATTCTCTCCTTCTTCAGGCGCTGAATGATGCCGCCCGCCCGTCTCGAAGACCATGTGCAGCGGCTGCGCGAATGCCGCCGCTGCCCGCGCATGATTCCGCCGCCCGTCTCCGGCGGACCAGTCGTTAGTCGCATCCTCTTAATCGGGCAGGCACCGGGCGTAAAAGAGCCGGTCCTCGGCCGGCCCTTTGCCTGGACGGCCGGCAAGACGCTCTTCCGCTGGTTCGAGAATTTTTGCGGCCTGACCGAAGCGGAAGTGCGCGCGCGCATCTATTTCGCCGCCGTTTGCCGGTGCTTTCCCGGGAAAACGAGCGCGGGCGGCGACCGCGTTCCCGCGCCTGATGAGATCCGCAATTGCTCCACCTGGATGACCGCGGAATTCGAAATCCTGCGACCACGTCTCGTCATTCCGGTGGGCAAACTGGCCATCGCCCAATTCCTTCCCGTCCAGAAACTCGATCAAATCATCGGCCGCAGTTTTCCGATGAAACGGGAACACCTGCGCTATGATCTTATCCCATTGCCGCATCCAAGCGGCGCTTCGCCCTGGCATCGCATCGCGCCTGGAAAAGAGTTGTTAGGCAAAGCCATGCGACTGATCGCGCGACATCCCGCGTTTCCGGCCAACTGAAAATTTCCCTACTGATGGCAGGGACGGACCGCCGGGCCGTCCGCGGAGTCCGATGATTAATCGTGCGCATAAAGCTCTTTCAAAACGGCCCGCCGGGCGGTCGGGCCCTACCTTATTGCGCGCGCTGGAGCGCTGCCGTATAGCAACGGTCCAGTTTTTTTGACCGATGGAAGAAATCACCACGCCGACACGCGACCAGATTCCGGAAACCGATAAATGGGACCTCGCGCACCTCTTCGCCGACGTGAGCAAATGGCAGGAGGACTTCGTTTTCCTGCAAGCGAATTACTCGCTCATCGCCGGCTTTAAGGGGCGCATCGGCGAATCGGCCGCCACGCTGCTCGAGACTCTTGAATTCGAGAAGTCGCTCGATCAAAAACTGGAGCGCGTTTATCACTACGCCTCGCTGCAATTGGCCGAGGACGCGGCCAATCCCGATTACCTCTCGCGGATGGGGCAGTTGCAAAACCTGCTCACGCAAATGAGCGAAGCCTCTTCTTTCGTCGTCCCGGAAATTCAAGCGATCGGCGATCAAAAATTCACGGAATTTCTCGATGATCCAGCTCTGGCCGGATGGCGGACGCAGTTGCGCAAAATTCGGCGCATGAAGCCGCACGTTCTTTCCGAGAAAGAAGAACGCCTCCTCGCTCTCGGCGACATGGCGCTCGGCGCATCGGATGACGCCTTCTCGCAACTGACCGACGTCGACATGAAATTCGGCACCATCGAAGACGAGAAAGGCCGCGAACGCGAGCTCACCCACAGCTCGTTCAGTTCATTCCTGGTCAAACGCGATCCCGCCCTGCGCAAACGCGCCTTCCATCAGTTCTACGAAGAGTTCAAGGATCACGAGTTCACTCTCGCCTCGACCTTAAGCTATTCGGTCAAAGCCGATGTTTTCCGCGCCCGCGCCCGCAACTTTTCTTCCGCGCGCGCAGCCTCGCTCTTTCGCGACGATATCCCGGCGGCGGTTTACGATGGCTTGATCACTTCCGTGCGCGCGCACCTCGCGCCGCTCTTTCGTTACTTCGATCTTCGCCGTCGCGTCCTCGAGCTCGACGAACTGCATCACTACGACACCTACGTGCCGCTGGTCGGCGAGATCGAAACGAAGACCTCGTTCGACGAAGCCACCGAACACGTCCTCGCCGCGGTGAAGCCGCTCGGCGGTGAATATGTAGCCTCGTTAGGCGAAGGCCTGCGTGGTCGCTGGTGCGACCGCTACGAGAACAAAGGAAAGCGCAGCGGCGCCTTCTCCTCCGGCAGCTACGGTGCGCCGCCCTACATTCTGATGAACTACAAGAGCGACGTCTTCTCGGATGTTTACACGCTCGCGCACGAGGCCGGCCACTCGATGCACACCCTGCTCGCCCAACACGCCCAGACCTTTCAGGACCACGACTATCCGATCTTCCTCGCCGAAGTCGCCTCGACCTTTAATGAGGAACTGCTCACCCATCATCTCCTCGAACAGACGACCGATCCGAAAATGCGCGCCTATCTGATCAATCGCCAGATCGACGACATTCGCGGCACGCTCTACCGGCAAACCATGTTCGCCGAGTTCGAGAAAGTGATCCACCAGATCGAAGAAAGCGGCGACGCCCTCACCCTCGACGTCTTCAAAAGCGAATACCGGAAACTGCTCGACGTTTACTTCGCTCAGGATTTCACCATCGATCCGCAACTCGAACTCGAAGGCCTGCGCATCCCGCACTTCTATAACGCCTTCTACGTTTACAAATATGCGACCGGGATTTCGGCGGCGGTCGCGCTCGCGCAACGTGTTCTCGCTGGCACTCCCGGCAGCGTCGAAGCGTATCTCGCTTTCCTCAAATCAGGCGGCACGAAGTTTCCGCTCGAGACCTTGCAAGCGGCCGGCGTCGACATGACTACGCCCGCGCCAATCGAGAGCACGCTGCAACTCTTCGAGCGGCGCGTGCAGGAGCTGGAAGAGCTTCTTCTAAACTAGACCACGACCCGCGTCGCCCAGCTCGGCCCGCGATCTGCTTAAACCGTGAGTGTGCAGTTTGAGCATCAACTGAATGCGGCGTGTGGTTACGCAGAACTCGGGATGACGCGGCAGTCCATCGCCGAACTCAACGGGATCGAGCCCGCGCTACAAATGCGCCCCGAAGTCTTGCACCTGCGTTTGCATCACTACATGCAGGCAAGAAAATGGGCCTGCGCTTATCGCATCAGCCGGAAACTTTGCCAGGTGCTTCCCGATTGCGGCACCGGCTATTTGCACGGCGGCTTTTGTCTGCACCGCATGGGCAGGACCGCGGCGGCGCGCAAACTTCTGCTTAAAGGTGAAGCGCTTCTGCGCGACGATCCCATCTTCTACTACAACATGGGTTGCTACGAAGCGATGCTCGGCAACCTCCGCGACGCCCGCGTGCATCTCGAAATCAGTTTCGAAATGGACAACGCCTTTCGCGAAATCGCCAGGCGCGATCCCGACCTCGAAGAAGTCCGCGAGCTACTCTAAGAATGGAAGTCAGGCGGCTCGCCTGACTCGGCCGCCGGGCGGCCCGCCCGGCCTTCCTCCAACTCAGCGATCAACGGATCCCGCCGCGAAAGCTTTAAGTTAACTCCACGGGATTCCTCGACTACGCTCGGAATGACAAAGCGGTGACGGCGGCTAATTTCATCCGCATGTCGCTCGACTCCGTCCAACTCCAGGAACGACTCGCTCCCTTATTCGAAGAGAACTTCACCAAGTTCGGCGAACTCGGCGCAGCCGTCTCCATCTGGCAAAACGGCGAGCTGCTGCTCGATCTCGCTGGCGGCTTCCGCGAAGCGCAACGCACCACCCCGTGGACGACCGACACGCTCGTCCTCTTTTGGTCGGCCACCAAAGGTCTCGGCAGCGCCTGTCTTCTGCACGTCCTGCAGGAAAACGAGATTGCCCTCGATCGGCGCGTCGCCGAATTCTGGCCAGAGTTCGCCCAAGCCGGCAAGGAACAGATCACGCTCGCCCAACTTCTCTCCCATCAAGCCGGCCTCTGCGCGCTCGACGAACGCGTCGATGTCGCCGATTACGACGCCATCGTCGTCGCATTGGCGAAACAGAAACCGCTTTGGCCACCCGGCACAGCGCACGGTTATCACGCGCGCACTTTCGGATTTCTCCTCGATGAACTCGTTAGGCGCATCGCCCGCCGTCCTCTCGGCGAATACTGGCGCGCCACCTTTGCCGAGCCGCTCCAGCTCGATATCTGGATCGGCCTGCCCGCTGAACAAAACGAGCGCGTCGCCAAAATCTACGCCGCCAAAGCTGGAGGCGATCCGCAGCCCGCGCAGTTCTATCGCGACCTGGCCACGCCCGGCACCATCGTCCGAAAAACGTTTACCTCACCGGCCGGCTGGCATTCCGTCATGGGCATGAACGCGCCGGAGATTCGCGCGCAATCAGTCGCCTCCTTCGGCGGCATCGGCAGCGCGCACGCGCTCGGTAAATTCTACGCCATGCTCGCCCACGGCGGCGCTATGGACGGAACACAATTCTTTAAACCCGAAACGCTCCACGCGATGAAAACAACGCTGACGGATGGAATGGATCAGGTCTTTCAAATCCCGACCGCCTTCTCCGCTGGTTTCATGAAAAATGCGTCGTCCGCCGAGCGGCAAATTTTCGGTCCATCACCCCTCGCTTTTGGTCAGCCCGGCGCAGGCGGCAGTCACGCTTTCGCCGATCCCGAGAGCGGCATCTCCTTCGCCTACGTGATGAACCAGATGGAACAATCGCTTTTGCCTAACGACAAGTCGCTTCGTCTCGTCAACGCTCTTTATCCTTAGGGCGAGTAACGCTAACAACGGGACTGCGGATTTTCCCCAAGTTGTCGTTACTCGACCGCTTAAAGCGGTCAACTTAAGCCTGCGGGGACGGGATTTTGCGAGCGAGCAAATGCCGCGCGCTTCAGACGGACCCGAAGAACTGATCTCAATTTCACACTGACCAGCAGCATCGAGGACGATCACTCCCCCATCGTCGTCACCACAATTTTCCGCCGATGCGGTGCGCGGCGATGTTCGAAAAGAAAAATACCTTGCCAGGTGCCGAGTTGCAGTTGGCCGTCCGCCACCGGCACCGTCTCGCTCGTCCGCGTTAACGCCATGCGAATGTGCGAAGTGCTGTCGTCCGCGCCTTCGTCGTCGTGTTCATAGCGCCCGCTTTCCGGCACGAGCGCTTCAAAAAAATTCTCCAGATCGCGCCGTGCCGCCGGCGCCGCATTCTCCATGATGACGAGACTGCAACTGGTGTGACGCACGAACACGGTCACCACTCCGTTGCTCACCCCGCTTTCCCGAACAGCGTTGGCCACCTCATCTGTGATTTCGTAGGTCCCCTTTCCCTTCGTTGGAACGCTGAACTCGCCATGGTTCACCTTCATTAACTGGAAGCTAAACGCGACGCTGCATTGCGCCACCGTCCGCCAAACGTAAGATGCGCCATGCGCGCGCTGACGTTCATTCTGGCCCTCGGCTTCGTTCTCCTCGCGACCGATGCGCGCGCATTTTCCTACGAAGAAATCCGGCAGCTTTACGCGCGCGCCCTTGCCGGTGACAAAGGCGCCGTCGACCAATGCATCACCGTTTTGAGCGATGTCTTGAAACGTGAGCCGAATAATCAACTGGCCCGCGTTTATCTCGGCAGCAGTTACACCCTGCGCAGTCGCGATCTTTCCATCGGCCCGAGCAAACTCTCCACCCTTCGCACCGGCCTCAGGCTCATGGATGAAGCCGCTGCCGCCGATGCAAGCAACGTGCGTGTTCGCCTGACCCGCGCCCTAACGAATCGGGCGTTGCCCTTCTTCGTCGGGCGCCAAAAATCCTCGCAGAACGAATTACTCGATCTCGCCGCAATTGTGCAGCGCACGCCCGAGAAACTTGACGGCTTTAATCGCCAGGTGCTCTTCCTCGAAGCCGGCCGCGTCGCCCGCGATCGCGGTGACAAAGCGCGCGCCACGCAATGGTGGAAACTCGGCCTAACGAATCACGCCGATCCGAAATTAACCGCTCAGTTGCGCGCCGCGCTTGCCCAACCTTAGCCATGCAAAAGGATCTCGACCGCGTGCTCTACGACGAAGCCGCCATCCACCAGCGCCTCGACCAAATCGCCGCGCGCATCGTGGAAGATTATCGGGACCGCGAACTCACCGTCATCGCCGTGCTTAACGGCAGCCTTATCTTTATGGCCGATCTGCTCCGTCGCATTCCGCTCCCGTTGAAACTCGATTGCCTGAGCGTGGCCAGCTATCATGGCGGCACCGAATCGACCGGCGAAGTGGTTTTCAAACAGGTCTCTCTCCCCGACATTCAAGGTCGCCACATTCTTATCCTCGACGACATCCTCGATAGCGGCCGCACCCTTTTCGCCATCGGTGAGAAGTTAAAAACGGCCAACCCGCTCAGCGTGCGCGTCTGCGTCCTTTTGCAAAAGCGAAAGTCGCGCGCCCGGCCGGTCGACGCCGATTACGTCGGCTTCGAGATCGACGATGAATTCGTGGTCGGCTATGGCCTCGATTATCAGGAACGCTATCGCAATCTCCCCTGCATCGGCGTTCTACGAAGAGAAGCGATCGCTGCCCAATGATCATCCACGTCCAATTCTTTGCTCAACTGCGCGATGTCATCGGCACGGCCGAAACCGAAGTGGAACTGGCCGATCAGGCCACCGTCGCCGATTTACTCGAAGCGGCTTACGCCCGTTGGCCCCAACTGCGCACTTGGGACAAAAGCCTCCTCATCGGCTTGGGCGTCGAGTTCGTCGGTCGCGAACATGCGTTGATGCCTAACGAGCAGATCGCAATTATGCCACCCGTGCAGGGCGGCTGATGAATTCACCACAGAGGAGACAGAGCCGGAGAATTGGTTTTGCCTCTGCGTTCTCAGCGTCCTCTGCGGTAGATAAACGCAATTACATTTTTCACCGCCGAGATCGCGGAGCACGCAGAGATAAATTCCCTCTGTGCCTCCGTGACGAATCAGTCGAACACCAGACGTCGCTCAGCCGCCGGGTGCGGAAAGCAGGCGCGCTTTCTCGGCGTCGCTTAACGCGCTGTTTTGGACACCGGCGTGCGCACCCGCCGGATCGCGTGCCATCCATTGTTTGACAACCTGTTTCAATGCATCTTCGCGCATCTTTTCCTGCGCGATGCTCGCTGCCCAACTGAGCGCAGTGACGGGGTTTTTATCCACGGCGTTCAAACTGTAGGCATTCGCCGCGTAATCATACGCGTCGCCCGTTAAGGTGGATATCCATTGACCCGCCGCTTTCGGATCATTTGCGCTCCATAGTGAAGCCGTCAGGTTGAGCATCTCCCTCTGGTTGGCCGGCGGCAGAGTCGCCGCCCATTCGCTCGCCGCTTTCGGATCGGTAAAAGCCCAACGCGCTGCGAGATTGGAATAAGCCTCGCGGCGAGCGGTGTCATCCGGTATTCGACCCGCCCAAACGGCAGCTTGCAGCGGATCTTTCTGCGAAATCGCGCTCATCACGGCTGCGATCGCTTGTTGACCGATCGCATCTCCAATATGCGCAAGCGCGTATGCCTCCGCGCCGGCTGGATCCTTTTCCCACCAACCCTCCAAGGCCCCAATCAAAGCAGACGAGCCGAATGGGCTGGTTGCCTTCCCTTCGGCCCAGGCAATCGCTGCGCGCGGGTCGTCGCTGGCCCAAGTGCGCCCAATCGAGTTGAAAGCCATCGTGAAATTGACGTCCGTCGCGCCGACCGAATCGGCGAACCGCGCTGCAGCCGGCGCATCGGAAACGGACCATTTCGCGAGGACATTCGCGAAAAGATTGGACCGCGCCTGCAGGGGAACCACTTCATTCGAAAGCTCCTTGAGCGCTTTCGCCAGTTTCGGTATCGCGGCCGGATCGGCTCCGCTGATCGTCGCGCCGATGGCGGTTAATCGAGTATCCAAATCACTAAGAGAGGTAGCCGCGCGAAATGCGCTAATGGGATCGAGGTGAGCCCAGACTTTGTAAAACGCCTCGATTTTCGTTTGCGTCTGCCGGCCGGGAGGACGGGAGTCCAGTTGATGAGCCAGCTCCACCATTTCCTTCGGCGAACGTTGCGACAGCACCGCGTACAATTCCTGAAACGGAACGGTTGCGATGTCTCCAAGAAACGCCTTGGTATCAGAAAACTTCGGCAAGGCTGATGCATCTCTCCAGCTCGCCTTCGCAGCGAGCGATTCGCGGTCAGAGTAATCTCGTGGTTGCCGGCTGTTTTGGGTGCCATTCCTGCCAGCGAGAAAACCAACTAGCAGGCCAACAAGCAACCCGGCCGCGAGCAGAGCAGCCGTGCGTGAAGTCGATCCGGGGTTGAGGGGACTGGCCATGAGCTAGTTCAATCTCGAAAATTCTGGAAGGCGGTTGCGACGCCGAAGTCTTTGCCGCGCACGAAAGCGATCACTTCCTGCAAATCGTCCCGTTTCTTTCCGGTCACCCGGATCTGGCGGTCCTGCAACGCGCTTTGCACTTTAAACCCTTCGCCTTTGATCGCCTTGATGATTTCCTTCGCTTTGTCGCCTTCCAGCCCTTGCTGAATTTTCATCTCCTGGCGCGCGTGACCCATGGAGGAAATGGCGGTGTCTTCCTGATCGATGTTGCGCAGGTCGACGCCGCGTTTCGATAACTTGCCGATGACGATTTCGCGCAGGCCGCGCAAGCGATTTCCGTCTTCGGCGGTGAGCACGATTTTATCCTTCTCGTAAACGACTTCGGCGGTGCTGCCTTTGAAATCGAACCGGGTGGCGAGTTCCTTGCGCGCCTGATTGAGCGCATTGTCGAGTTCCTGCTTGTCTACTTCGGAGACGATGTCGAATGAAGGCATTTTTTTAGGGTGAAGGTTTCCTTAATCTTTATCGAGCACTCTGCCTCCGACAAACCTTTTGAGACCGGAACGCGGAAATCGGAGACCGGAAAGAGAGGCCGCGTGCGAGACGTGAGGGTCGATGAGGACGACGGGAATCGCTCTCGCGTTTCGCATAGCGAAACGGCTACAGGCCGTCATCCCGAGCGCGGTGCGCTCCCTCTATTTGAAATCGTTCAACCGAATGTTGCCGTGTTCAGAAACCATCTCGACGGTCGCGACCGGCTCTTTGCCAAATGTCGTGTCGAGTTTCCTGGTCGGTCCCGTCTTATGCGACACGAGCGAACCCATGATCAATCCAGTCGCTGTGCGGGCATGCACCTGAAATGAAAAACCGCGCGGCACGAGCAATCCAACGCCGCCATTTCCGATCGTGCCTTTTAACCGACACGCCATGTTCTCCCACCAATTGTAATAGAAATCGATGTTGCCGTTGCTCGAATGCAGATCGACATCGGCGAAACAATTGCGAGCCGCGATGCGGCCGTTGACCAAATCGGCGCGCGCCTTTCCACCGCGCAATCCTTCCAGTGAAATCTCGCCATTCACCAGCGCGAGATCGATCACCTTCGTCTCCTGCGGCACGATCAGCGTGTAATCGATCGTCCCTGAGCGATCACCGAGACCCCACTGTTTCGCCGGTGGAATGATCGAATGAACCGAAAGCACACCGCCGCCCTGCGCGATGTCGACCTTGATCCCGGCCAACCGCGTAACCGAATAAGCCCGCATCCGCGCAACCAGGTGCACGCCGGGGAAAGTGGAGCCGTAAACATGAATGGAGCCATCCACGTTCTTGACTTCGAGCCGATCGCCCGCCGCGAAATCGAGTTGCTGCTCGAAGAATTTTTCCTGGATCAGGTCGTCGCCCTGACCGCAACCGGCGAGGGCGATCAGGCAAATGCCTAACGAGAGGCAAAAGGTATGTCGCATAGCGTTCAATCGGGAAACGTCCCCCCGCCTCAAGAATCGAAATCCCAAGAGAGAATGACGAAACCAGAAGTCCGAAATCCGAAACAATGAACGAATGACGAATAACGAATTGGGCGCGGCTGATTTTGGGCTTGGGGCTTCGTCATTGTTTCGAGCTTCGGATTTCGGTTTTCGTCCTTTCGCGAAGCGATCAATCATAGCGCAAAGCGACCATCGGATCGACTCGCATGGCGCGGCGCGCCGGCACGTAGCTCGCGATCAGCCCTGCGCCCGCCAGCACCATGAGGACGAGACCGTAGATGGAAAAATCGTGCGCGCTCACACCGTAAAGCAGGCTGCCCATCCATCTCGTTAGGGCGAAAGCGCCGAATAACCCGACGGCCAGGCCAATGCCGACAACGATCATGCTTTGCCGCAGGATCATGCGCAGGACGTCGCCGCGTTGCGCACCGAGCGCCATGCGAATGCCGATCTCGCGCGTGCGCAAAGCCACGCTGTAAGCGATCACGCCGTAAATGCCGATGGCGGCCAGAATCAAGGCGACGCCGGCGAAAGCGCCGAGCAGCATCATGTTGAAGCGCGGTTGCGCGAGCGTACTGCCGATGAGCGTTTGCAGTGGCACGACCTCGGGCACGAAAACATCACCATCCATTTCGTGTATAACGTGGCGCAATGCGCCATCAAGACCGCTCAGCCTTGGCGCCGCTGTGCGAAAGACGAGATAGGATGAACGGCTCGGATCTTGCGATTGCGGGACGTAATATTCAGCCTTCGGCGCGATGGCGAGGGACTCGTGCCGCGAGCTGCCGACCACGCCGATAATCTCGACCGATTTCGCGCTCTGCTCTTCGTCGAGGAGCAGATGCTGGCCGAGTGGGTTTGTGTTCGGGAAAAATTTTTGCGCGAATACTTCGTTGATCATCACGACCGGCGTCGAGTCCTTCGTGTCGCGCGCACTCAAGGTGCGGCCGGCGAGCAGCGGTATGCGCATGACGCGAAAATAATCGCCGAACACCGTCATGTTAGCGGCGCCGGGATGATTGCCCGGACCGGGATCGGGACGCCCGGCAATCCAGAAGCTCAGCGCACTATCGTTATCCGAAAACGGCAGGGGCGCTGCGCCCCCGACCGCTTCAATTCCCGGCAGGGCCGCCAGTTTGGGCAGGAAGTTTTCAAAAAACTGCCGCTGCTGTTCGGGCTCTGGATATTTCGCACGCGGCAACACGAAACCCGCCGTCATCACCTGGGTGGGATCAAAACCGGGATTGGTCGCGCGCAGATTGGCGAAGCTTTTAATGAGCAAGCCCGCGCCGGCCAGGAGAAGAAGCGACAGCGCCACTTGCGTAATGACGAGCGCGCCGCGCAGCCGTTGCGCTTCCGGACCGGCCCCGGCGCGCGCTCCTTCCTGGAGCGATGCGCTGACATCGGGACGCGTCACCTGCAGCGCGGGAATGAGCGCGAAGAGAAGTGTACTGACCAACGCCACCCCCAGCGTAAACAAAACGACCACGCCGTTGATTTGCACTTCATCGAGCCGCGGCACGTCGCGCGGACCGAATCCGCGAAGAAGATCGACGCTCCACCAGGCGAGAAGCAATCCGCCGAGCCCACCGAAGATGGCGAGGAGAAAACCTTCGGCGAGCAATTGCCTAACGACTCGTGCACGACTGGCCCCGAGCGCCGTCCGAATGGCGATCTCACGCTGGCGCGCCGTCGCGCGGGCGAGCAGCAGATTCGCCACATTCGCACAGGTGATGAGCAGAACGAAGAAGACCGCCGCTAGAATGACGTAGAGCGCCGGCCGGACATCGCCGGTCAGATCCTTTTGCAAGGAGACGACGGTGGCGCTGCGATCAGTATTCGTGTCGGGATATTCCTGCTCGAGATGCGCGGCGATGGTCTTCACTTCGGCTCGAGCCTGCGCGACGGTCACGCCTGGTTTCAATCGCCCGACTGCGCTCATGAAATGCATGCCGCGCCGCTTGATCGCCGACGCGACGAGCGGATGGAGCGGCATCAGGTATTCGCTTTTCTCGCCGACCGGATAGCGAAAGCCGCGCGGCATCACGCCGATCACGGTGTAAGGCTTGAGCGCCAGATGCACCTGGCGGCCAATGATCTTCGGGTCGCCGTTAAAATAGCGCTGCCAGGCTTCATAGGTGAAGACGACGACGCGCGAGTCGGGGTTGTCCTCTGCGCGCGTGTAAGCACGGCCGAGCATGGGCGCCACGCGCAAGACGGAGAAGATACCAGAAGTCGCGGCGAGCCCCTGCAATTCGCGCGCCTCGGAACTTTCCTTCAAGACGGTGCCCGCCTGTGTGTAGAGAGCGAGACTGGCGAAGGAGCGGGCTTGTTCGCGGAAATCGGCGAAATCGGGATACGATTGTGTTTCGCGGCCGGCCTCCTTGTTCGGAACGCTCCAGAGCATCGCCAACTCGTTAGGCTGCGGAAACGACAACGGCCGCAGGAGGACGGTCTCGATCACGCTAAAGATGGCGCTGTTCGCGCCAATCCCGAGCGCGAGAGTGAGGACGGCGATCAGAGTGAATCCGGGCGACTTGCGAAGTTGGCGGAAGGCGAAGCGGAGATCGTTCATGGTTGGGCAATGACGAATAACGAATTGGGCGCGGCTGATTTTGGGCTTGGGGCTTGGTCATTGTTTCGGGCTTCGGATTTCGGATTTCGTCATTTCCGCGCAGCGGATCATTCGGCGCGCAATGCAATCATGGGATCGACGCGTGTGGCGCGGCGCGCGGGAAACCAACAGGCGAGCGCGGCGATGGCGGCGAGGAGGAGCGCGACCGCACCGAGGGTGAGGGCGTCGAAGGAGCCGACGCCATAGAGCAGGTTTCCGAGAACTCTCGTTAGGGCGAAAGCCGCGGTCACGCCGATGACAACGCCGAGCGCGGTCAGTTTCAGCCCGCCGCCGACGACGAGGCGCAGGACATTTCCCTTTTGCGCGCCGAGCGCCATGCGAATGCCTATTTCCTGCCGCCGTTGCGCGACGGAATACGCCATCACGCCGTAAATACCGATGGCGGTGAGAAGCAAGGCGACGCCGGCGAAGATGGAAAGGAGCAGCGCGTTGAAACGCGAACGGGCGAGCGAGCGATTGAGGTAATCTTCGAACATCTTCACGCGCGTGAGCGGCACGCCGGGATCGACCTGCCGGAGCGCGCTGCGGATGGACGAAGTCAGCGCGGTCGGCTCGGCAGTGCGTGTGCGGACGAGTAGCGAGAAGAAGCTCATCGGAAATTGGGACGTCGGAACGTACATCTCAGGGGTAAAATCGGCGCGGAGCGATTCGTGTTTCACGTTGCGCACGATGCCGACGATTTCGCGCCAGGGCCCATCGTCCTCGGTGAGAGAGAGACCGGGCTGGATGCGTTTGCCGATCGGGTCTTCCCCGGGAAAGAATTTTTCAGCAAAACACTCGTTGATGACGATGACCGGTTTGGTCTTAAAAAGATCGCCGTGATTGAAGAGCCGGCCGCGGACTAACGAGACGCCCATGGTGTGGAAGTAATCATCGCCCGCGAGGCGGATCGGGCTGGTGTCCCGCTGGCCTTCGGGCTTGCGCCTTTCTTCGACATCGAAGGAGGTGGTGAAGTTGCTGCCGCTGAGCGGCAAGGGCGCGATCGTGCTCGCCTCGCTCACTCCCGGCAAGGCGCGCACGCGGGCCAGCAGTTGATCTTGAAAGAGAGAAATCTTTTCCGGCGTCGGATAGGCCGCATCGGAAAGGGTGAGGCCGGCGGTGAACAAATGCTCGGGTTGCACGCCGGGATTAACCTCGCTGAGCCGGGCGAAACTTTGCAGGAGCAAACTCGCGCCAGTGAGAAGAAGAAGCGCGAGCGCCACTTCGGCGACCACGAGCATGTTGCGCAGCCGATGATGACGACCGCTTCCGCTGGTGCCACGACTGGTTTCGTTGAGCGCGCCGCGCAGATCGAGGCGCGAAGCTTGCCAGGCCGGGGCGAGCCCGAACAAAATGCCAGTGCCTAACGAGGCAAGGATTGTGAAGGCCAGCACCCAGCCGTCGAGCCGAATATCGGCGGAGCGCGGAATATTTTGCGGAACAAACGAGACGAGCAGATCGGTTCCCCAAGCGGCCAGCACGAGGCCGCCCAATCCACCCAAAGCCGCAAGCAGCACGCTCTCGGTGAGGAGTTGGCGAATGATGCGCCGACGGCTCGCGCCGAGCGCGGAACGGAGCGCGATTTCTTTTTGCCGGACGGTGGCGCGAGCGAGCAGGAGGTTGGCGACGTTTGCGCTCGCGATGAGCAACACGCAACCGACCGCGCCGAAGAGCACGTAGAGTCCGCGCGCGACGTCGCCGACCAGATCTTCCCGCAACGGCACGGCGCCGGCGCTGAAGTGCGTGTTGGTGTCGGGATATTGCTGCATGAGGGCAGCGGCGATGGTGTGCAACTCGGCGTTCGCCTGCGCGACGGTCGCGCCTGGTTTCAACCGGCCGATACAGCGCAGGCCGTGATTGCCGCGCTGCCCGGTTGTTGGCGTGCTCCCATCCACGGTGCTCGCGTCTTTGGCGATGGTGATGAAGACCTCGGACGGCTCGGAGTCGATCGGAAACTCGAAGCCTTCGGGCATGACCCCGATCACGGTGTAGACCTGGCCGTCGAGGGTGATCGATTTTCCGATGACGGAGCGATCGCCTTTATATTGCTGCTCCCAAAACGGGTGACTTAAAACAACGGTCAATCCGCCGGGTCCGCCGCCAGGTTTTTCCTCGTCGAGGTGGAAGGTGCGGCCGAGCAATGGACGCACGCCGAGGACGTCGAAAAATTCACCGGAGACGAGATCGCCGCGCAAGCTTTGCGCGAGACCCTGCCCGGCCAGGGCAAAGCTTTTGCGTTGGTAGACCGCCATGTGGGCGAAACTTTTGTTCTGCGCGCGGAAATCGAAAAAGTCCGGGTAACTGATCGAGTTGAACCCGACCTCTTGCGGCGCGCGCGGATCGATCGCGCCGAAGGCGACGAGTTGTTGCGGCTGCGGAAACGGCAGCGGCTTGAGGAGGACGGCATTGACCACGCTGAAGATGGCGGTGTTCGCCCCAATGCCGATGGCGAGCGCGAGAACGGCGATGATGGTGAAGCGCGGCTCTTTGAAGAGCTGGCGGATGGCGAAGCGAAGATCGTTCATAAGGTGGCGCAAGCTTCCGTATGGCGAGGTCGCTCATAAGGTAGCGCAAGCTTCCGGCTTGCGACTTCGGTCAGCGCTGTCGTTAGGCGGAGCGAAACCACGAAATCTGAAATCCGAAATCCGAAACAATGCCCAAATGACGAATGACGAATCCGACGGCGCGAACGATTTTCGGGTTTCATTATTGTTTCGGGCTTCGTCATTTCGCGAAGCGATTATTCATCTCGGAGCGCCTCCATCGGACTGATGCGGGTGGCGCGCCGCGCCGGCAGCCAGGTCGCGAACAACGCGGCGATAGTCAAAAGAGCGGGCGCCAGCGTGAAGGCGAAAGGATCGAGCGGGCTCACCTGGAAGAGAATACTGCTCACGATTTTCCCGGTGCCGATGGCCAGCAGGAAGCCGAGCGCGAGCCCAAATACGATCATCGTTAGGCCTTCGCGCAGGATCATCCAGAGCACCACCTTGCGCTGGGCTCCGAGCGCCATGCGGATGCCGATCTCGCGCGTGCGGCGCGCGACCGCGTAGGCCTTCACGCCGTAAATTCCAACGACGGAGAGCCCGAGCGCGAGCGCGCCGAAGATCGAGAAGAGGGCCGCGCCGGCCCTAAAGATCCAGAGCTCCGGGTTTGCCCCCATGTGCTTCGCAAACGTGCGCAACTCGAGGATCGGCAAGACCGGGTCGACGCTCAGCGCGGTTTGCCGGAGCAGACTTGCCGTGGCGGGTTCGTCTTTCGCCGCCAGCGACGTGAAGCGCACAAAGAAAAACGCGTCGCCTTGGAAGCCCCGGGCGAAGGGCACGTAAAGCGCACCCTCTTGCCGCTGTTCAAACAAGCGCGTCTTCGTCGCCGGGACGATGCCGACGATCTCAATCGGCTGGCCGTGCGGGATCGCGCCACTGCGATCGTTTGGATCATCCGGAGCGGCGCCTTCCACCTTGGGAAATTCGATCTGGCGCCCGAGCGCGTTCTCGTTAGGCCAGAGTTTCTTCGCCAGGACTTCGTCGATGATCGCGACCGGCGGCCCGCCCGGTTCGTTCGCCTCCGCCGAGGTAAAAGCACGCCCGCGCAGGATCGGCAACCCGACCGCCGTAAAGTAACTGGCGCCTACGCTGTTCCAGTTGGGAACGATCTTCTCGACTCCGGGAATCGCAGAGGTGCCGGCGCGTCGCACGGTTCTTTGGATGTTGCGATCTCCGAAAGGAACCAGCGCGGAGATGCTGGCCGCTTCCACCCCGGGAAGCACGGCGAACTTCTCACTCAGCGTCTGATAAAGTCCCGCTGCCCGCTGCTGATCGAGTCCGCCCAGCCTCGCGTCTACTTCGGCAAGAAAAGTGTTGTCCGCGTGCAAACCGGAATCGATCGATCCGGCCTGGTGCGCGCCGCGCACGAAGAGCGCGGCGGCCGTGAGGAGCGCGAGGGAAAATGCGATCTGCGCGACGACGAGTGGATTGCGCGGGAGAAACTTCCAGCGCCGCCTAACGACGTCCTCGCCGGCCTGCTGTTTGAGATCGACGAGGACCGAGACGCGCGAGAGCTTGAGCGCTGGCCCGAGAGCGAAGGCGAGTGTGCCGAGGAGGCAGAAACCGAACGTCGCGCCGAGGATCGTCGGATTCGGCCCGCTCAACCAAACGATGTCGATCGGAACAATCTTCCCGAGCGAAGCGACGAGGAAATCGGAGGACCAAAGCCCGAGGAGCAAACCGAAGGCGCCAGCGAGGAGCGCGAGAACAAATCCCTCGACGAGCAATTGCCTAACGATCGCGCCGCGGCTCGCTCCGAGGGCGAGGCGAATCGCCACTTCCCGCCGCCGTGCCGTGCCGCGCGCGAGCAGCATGTTCGCGAGGTTGAGGCAGGCGACGACCAGAACCACCGCGGCCATGCCAGCGAGCAGTCCGCCGATCGCGTCGGCCGGCCCGCCTTCCACTGGATCGGTGCTGGTGGCAAAGCGATCGAGCCGCGCGGTCATGAACGTCTGATCTTTCAGCACGACCGGGAACTGTTTCTCCAGGTTCGCGGCCAGCGCGCGGAGAGCCGGCGCGGCCGCCACCGGACTCAGCCCGGGCTTGAGACGGCCGATCACGAGCAATTGGTCGCTCCGGCGATCCACCAGCGATTCGTTAGGCACGCCGGCGGCGGCGCGTGTTTCTTCATCGAAAACTCCGAGCGGAAGCCAGACTTCCGGCGAAAAAACGCTCGTCGTGCCGGTGAAACCTTTCGGCATAATGCCCACCACGGTGAAGGGACGTCCATCGATCAACAACGAACTGCCGAGCAGCGAAGGGTCGCGCCCGTTCTTCTGCCAATAGCTATAGCTGACGATCGCGACGCGATCATTTTGGCCGGGCTTTTCCTCCTCCGCGGTGAAGGCGCGACCGCGCGCCGGCAAGACGCCGAGCACGGAGAAATAATTCGAACTCACGATGTCGGCGCTGGTCCGGCGCGTGTTCCCTTTTCCTCCGAGTCCGACCACGGTTTGGCTGTGCGCGAGCAACCCGGAGAAAACGGAGTTCTGTTCGCGGATGTCGCGGTAGGTCGGGTAGGAGAACGCGCGAAAACTCCTCGGGTTTTTCACGTCCTGGGAGAAGAGCTGCACGATTTCGTCAGGCCGTTGATAGGAAGGCGGCTCGAACAACATCTGGTTTACGAGCGTGAAGATGGCGGTGTTCGCCCCGATCCCGAGCGCGAGCACGGTGACGGCGGCAAAGGTGAAGCCCGGCGATTTGCGGAGCTGGCGAATGGCGAAGCGAAGATCGTTCATAAGGTAGCGCAAGCTTCCAGCTTGCGGGTTTGGAGAGAGAGATCGCTAGGCGGAATGAAGGCAGCGGCCGTGCGCCGGGAAGGCGCCTCGCCAGCCCGGCGCGTCCCGAAGCCAGAGGGGATCGCAACCTGGAATCTTTCGCTACCTTGGTTCATTGGCGCGCAACCTCCTTGTCGGCGGCGACGATCTGGATGGAGCCGGCGCTGCTGCGCAAACGCAGCAACTTGCCGCCACCGTTGAGCGTTCCTTTCAACGAATCCTCATCTTCTTTCACGCGCGCGATGGGCAGATCGGTTTGAATGCGGCCCGCGCTTGTTTCGGCGTCGATGTCGAGGCCGGCATTGGATGGCGTGAGGACGGTGATGCTGCCACCGGATGTTTCCAAACGCACTTCGTCCTTCACCGGTGACGAAAGAATGGCGGAGATGGAGCCGCCCGATGTTTCGGCCTTCAATTTTCCGCGCACGTTCGCGAGACGCAATGTGCCCCCGTTGCTCTCCACGTTCGTGTCGCCGGCGCGATCCTTTACCGTGACGTTCCCGCCCGAAGTGTCGCCATCGACTTTGCCGGAACCGCCCACCACTTCGATGTGGCCGCCGCTGGTGTCGGCGTGCACGTCGCCTTGAATTTGGTGAAAGGTGAGATCGCCGCCGCTGGTATCCGCTTTGACCGAGCCGTTCAAGCCGGTGGCGGAAATGTCGCCGCCCGACGTATCGAGATCGATGTTGAAGCGAACCGGCGTGTGAATGGTGTAATGCGCTTCTGTTTTCACGTGGTCCATGAGTTGCCAGATTTTTTGGCCTAACGAGTCGTCTTTGCGAACGGCGCGAACGATGATTTTGTTGCCTTCCGTGGTGATTCGCATCGGAATCGCTGCCAGGTATTCCTCCTCTTTTTTCTTCGAAGACATTTCGACCGAGCGGCGTGCATCCACGACCACCTCGTTACCACTCGTCGGCGTGACTTCGATGGAGCCGAAGTCGACATCGACGACCAGGGAGCCTCCGGGCTGAGCGGCTCGCGTTTCGTGAATTTTCTCTTCGGTAGCGGCAGATGCGCACAGAGCGCCAGTGGTGAGCAGAGCGACGAGAAGGAGCAGCGATTTGGTTTTCATGAAGCAGGTTGGAGTTGGTTGACGACGAAGCCGTCGCGCAGTTCGACGACGCGGTTGCCGTAAGCGGCGTTTTTTTCGGAGTGAGTGACCTGAATGATGGTAGTCCCTTCATCGTTCAGCTTTTTGAAGAGCTGCATGATCTCTTCGCCTTGCGACGAGTGCAGATTGCCGGTCGGTTCATCGGCCAGGATCAATTTTGGATTAGAAATGATGGCGCGCGCCACGCCGACAAGCTGTTGTTGCCCACCGGAAAGCTGGCGCGGGTAAAGATCCTTTTTCCCGACGATGTTGAAGCGATCGAGCGTGTCAGCCACGATAGCGGCGCGCTCCGATTTGCCGACGTGCCGATAGGAAAGCGGAATGTCGAGATTCTCGTAAACGGTCAGATCGTCGAGCAGATGATATTGTTGGAAGACGAAACCGATCTTCTCGTTGCGCACCTGCGCACGCGCCTGCGGTTTGAGTGCGTGAATGGTTTCGTCGTCCAGAAAATATTCGCCCGTCCAGGCGTTATCGTGCATGCCGAGGATGTGGAGGAGCGAAGATTTACCCGCGCCCGATGGCCCCATGACGGACACGAAATCGCCTTCCTCGATCTGCAAATTGATGTCGCGCAGGACGTAGTAGAAGCGGCCTTTGCTGAGCGGGTAGGCGCGCTCGACATGTTTGAGTTCGATGAGTGGATTGGGCATGGCTTTCAATGACGAAATCCGAAACCCGAAATCCGAAACAATGACGGAATGAGCGCGTTTCGGATTTCGGGCTTCGTCATTGTTTCGAGCTTCGGGTTTCGGATTTCGTCATTTCCGCGATTCGCCTCGTTAGGCAGCGATGCTGTGATCTTCGACCACCCGGCCGTCGAAGAGGTGAACGGTGCGATCGGCGTGCTGCGCGAAACGCACATCGTGCGTGACCATGCAGATGGTCGCGCCGCCAGCGTGCAACTCCTTGAGCAAATCCATGACCGCTTCGCCGTTGCGCGAATCGAGGTTGCCCGTCGGTTCGTCGGCCAACAGAATGGCCGGCTTGCCCGCAAGCGCGCGCGCCACAGCGACGCGCTGCTGTTGTCCGCCAGAGAGCTGGCTGGGCAAATGTTTGGCGCGATGGCCCATGCCGACACGTTCGAGCGCTTCGGTCACGAACTGCTTCCGTTCGCTTGCCGGCATCCCGCGATAGGTCAGCGGCAGCTCGACGTTTTCGTAAACAGTCAGGTCGCCGATGAGATTGAAGCTTTGGAAGATGAATCCGATCTCACGGTTGCGAATGCGCGCCCGTTCCGGAAACGAGAGGTGCGCGACTTCGCCGCCTTTGAGCGAGTAGCTCCCGTCGCTCGGCGTATCGAGCAGGCCGAGGATGGAAAGGAGCGTCGATTTCCCGCAGCCGGACGGGCCGGCGATGGAAATGTATTCGCCGGTGCGAATATCGAGATGAATGCCGGAGAGCGCATGCGTCTCCACTTCATCGGTGAGGAAGACTTTGGTGACGCCTTCGAGTTTGATGAGCACGCCGTTTTCGCTGTGAGCTCGGTTCGGCGCGTTCGTGGTGGTTTCGGTGGTGGTGGTCATAAGTTGGATGGGCAATAAGGTGAAGTCGTTAGGCAAAAATCATCTGGCGTGCAGCCGAGGGATCCCGCGGAATGATCGGAAATCGATGGCTGGTGACTTGGTCTGTCCGGAAAAACAGACCTTATCGACCGCCGCGATTTCCGGTTACGCCCCGGGATCCCTCGACTGCGCTGCGTGATGTTCAGGGTGAAAATCATGATTAGTTCAGGCGAATGCGATCGTGGGAATCCCACGCGCTCGTGTCGGAAAGAATGACCTGATCGCCCGGTTGCAGGCCGCTCTTGATTTCAATGGTGTTGACCGAGCTGCGGCCCAGTTTCACTGGCGTGCGCACCGCTTCGGAACTGCCGGCGACGAGTTTGAAAAGCCCGACCGTGCTGTTGTCCTGGCCAAAAGCGGGACGGCCGACGTAGACGACGTTGTCGAGACGCTCGAGTTCGATCGTGCCATCGACGCTCAAGTCGGGCCGCGCGCCTTTCGGCAATCTCCCATCGATCGCCACATCCACGGTCACCGTTCCCTGTTCCACCGCGGGGTCGACGCGGATGACGTGGCCTTCGACGATGCCGTTCCGCGTATCGATGCTCGCCTTCTGATTGATTTGAATATCCTTGGCCTGCGTCTCGGCGATTTTGATCTGCGCCTTCAGCTTTTTCGGATCGGCCACACGCGCGAGATTCGTGCCCTGGGTAACGCGCTGCCCCACTTCCACGGGCAATTGTTGCAGCACACCATCCATCCCGGCGCGGACATGCAGCGCCGCGACCTGGTTCTTCTTCAATTGCGTCAGTTCGCTCGCTTGATCGACCGCCGCCTGTTTCGAAGCGAGCTGCGGTTCGATGGAGTTGCGGGAAAATTCAAGGCGCTTCTGCTCGATGGCATCGCGGTTTACCAAATCGTCCGCCTTCACTTTCGACGTCTTGTATTGCAGCTCGGCGATCAATCCGTTTTTGCGCAGGTTGTCGTTCGTCTCGCTCTCCATTTGAGCCTGCTCCATTTCGGCGTGGACTTGCGCCGTGTTCGCTTCCTGTGCCAAAACCTCGCGCTGCAAGGTCGCGCGCAACGTGACCAGCTCTGCGTCCGCTGCCTTCTCGGCCAATTGGGCGTCATGCGCACTTTGTTCCAACTCCGGGCTGCTCAATTCGAGCAGTACCGTGTCGGGTTCGACGTGCGCGCCCGGCCGAACGATAATTTTTTCGACGCGCCCTTCCGTGTTCGCCGCGATCCATTGAATCTCCTCAGGCACGAGCGTGCCGAGGCCGCGCACCTGACGGAGCATCGGCCCGCGTTTCACCGTATCGATCCAGACGGTCGAGCGATCCACACTCGGCACCGCTGGCTTCAAGCGCGACAACGCGAACGTTGTCACGATCAAGGCCAGCGCAATTCCGCCGATGATCATGATACGGCGCTGCCGTTTCTTCTTCGCCGCGTTCGGCCGTGGAACGTCCATCGTGGAACTCCCCGGCGTAAAACCGCTGGGGCGCACGATGGTCTCTTCCGTTTTCTTCACTTCCGAACTGCGCGACATGGTCGAATGGGGTGGCGCCGATTTAGAGCAGCGGCGTCATGCCAGCGAGATGCGCCAGCGCTTGCACGCTGAGCACGATCGGCCAGGCCGCCGCCAGCGCGATAAGAGCGAACACGGAGGCTTCCGCGACAAAGCTCTGCGGCTCTTCCTGCGCGAAATAGTTTTCGCTCAGGAGGCGGAACGAACGCAGTTCCGCCGCACGCTTTGCAGGCTGTCCGCGATAGCCGGCCAGGCGCGCCGTCGTGTATTGGCAATCGGTTTTCATGGCCAGCGACCGCGCATTGTCCCGGCGCGTTTTAGCTAGCGGGCTGTTTGAATTTTCGGAGGTCGTTAGGTTTGGTTTCATATTTTCCTTTCCTTTGAGATGCAGTCGGCATCGTCTTTGGATTCAATTTTTTTTGAGGATTGCGCACCCTATTGCAATGCCCGTGCCAACCGTTTCAACAAAGATACAAGCGTTTGGTTCCCACAGGTTTATAGCTTCCAGTGAAAATTCGCATCGCGACGAAATCGTTCGCTCATGGGATGGCGCCGTCCCGCTTTCGGGACACCTCGGAGGGAGGCGCTGTTGCGCGTCCGCGCTCCACAGCGTTTCACAGAAACGCCCCACAATTCTCGTGCGATCTCGCCTAACGAGGCAACCGCAAGACCGCTACGCTCCCGCGGCCACCAGGCCGATTGGCCAGCGAAAGCGAACCACCATGCGCTTCGGCGATCTGCCGGCTGAGCGCCAGCCCAATGCCCGAGCCGCCCGGCTTCGTCGTGAAAAACGGCACGAACAGATTCGTCGGATTCATAATGCCCGGCCCTTCATCCCGCACCGAGACCTCGACGCATTCCGAAATTTCGCGCCAGCCGATCGTCACCTCGCCGCCCGTCTCGAGAGAGGCGTCGACCGCGTTATGCAAAATGTTGATGAGCAATTGCTCGATCTGCGCCGCATCGGCGACGACGCTGATCTCTGGACTCGGCAACACCCGGACCGGCAGGCGCGTTTCCAAGGCCGACACTCGCCTAACGAGTTCACCGAGATCGAAGCTCTCCTTCTGGGGCGCCGGCAGCCGGGCCAGCCGGGCATATGCCTGCATGAAACGGCTAAGCGATTCCGCGCGCGTCGCGATGATATTCAACCCGCTCTGCGCATCGTCCCGCCAATCCGGCGGCGCCGGATCGCGCTTGAGCAAGCTTTCGAGACTGCCCGCGATCGACTTGATCGGCGCGAGCGAGTTGTTCATCTCGTGACCGAGCACACGCACGAGGCGCTGCCAGGCGACCCGTTCTTCTTCGCGCAACGTCCGGCTTAGATCGGTGAGCACGAGCAGTTCGTGCGGCAACCCGTGTTCGCGAAAGGAGCTGCGCCGCACACCCCAGCGACCGGAACCGCCCGGAAAACTCAAAGTCAACGGCGCGTCTTCGTTCGCATTCAGGCAGGCGGCTAACCCAAGTTCTTCAGCGCGTCGCCCCAGCAATTTATCGATGGGACGCCCGAGCAGGATTTCGCCAGCGTGATTGACCAGGCGCAAACGCCGCTCCGGATCGAAGGTGAAAATCGAGACATCAATCTCCGCCATGATCGTGCGCAGCAGCGCCGTCGCTTCAAACGCGCCCAGCCGCTGCACGCGCAGCGTTTCGCCTAACTGATTGATCTCCAGCAGCGCTTCGCCCAGCGCGTCATCGGCCTGCGCGCCGCGCGCGCGAATCGAGTAATCGCCCTCGCGCAACGCGGCGAGCAGATTGCTCATCGTCTGCAGCGGGCGCACGACGTGTTCGCGCGCGCTCACCAAAAAGCCGAAGGCGAATCCCGCGATGAGCAAGGTGAGCGTCCACTGCACCTTCGCGGTGTGATCGCCGAACCAAAGAAACGCCAGCGCCGCGACGAGCGCCGGGGCCGAAGCCCAAAGCGTCAGCCAAGTCAGTCGGCTTTCGTGGGACTGGCGACGGCGCAGACGAGAATGGGCGGTTTTTCGCACTTGGCGGAGTCCCTAACGGGAAATTCCGAAACCCGAAATCCGAATCAATGACGAAGCGCAAAGGACGAAAAATCCGCCACGCTCATTTCGGTTTTCGAAATTCGTCATTGTTTCGGTTTTCGAGTTTCGGATTTTTTTACAGCCCATGCTGTTGCAGCCGCCGATAGAACGCGCTTCGGCTCAACCCCAGCGCCTCCGCCGCTTTGCGCGCATTGCCATCATGCCGAGCAAGAGCTTTTTTGATCAGAAACGCTTCCACTTCCTCAAGGCTCATCTCTTCCAGGCGCGGCGTGTCCTCGCGACCTCTCGTTAGGCCAAGATCGCTCGTCTTCACTTTTTGGCCCTGCGACATGAGGACTGCCCTTTCGATCACGTGATCGAGTTCGCGCACGTTGCCGGGATACAAATGCTGCATGAGGGCATCGCGCGCTGGCTCTTCAAAGCCGGTCATCTCCTTGCGATAACGCTCCGCGTGCTGCCGCAGAAAATGATTGGCCAGCGGCATGATGTCTTCACGGCGCTCGCGCAAAGGCGGCAGCGCGACCTCGATCGTATTCAAGCGAAAGAGCAAATCCTGGCGGAAACGACCGGCCGCGACTTCGTCGTGCAAGCTCGCATTCGTCGCCGAAATGATGCGCACATTTGCGTGCGACGTGCGCGAAGAACCGACACGCTCGAATTCGCCCGTCTCGATCATGCGCAGCAATTTCGCCTGCTGATTCAGCGGGATATTCGCGATCTCATCCATGAAGAGCGTGCTCTCGTCGGCCAACTCGAAGCGGCCGGCTCGATCGGTCTTCGCATCGGTGAACGCGCCTTTCACATGGCCGAAGAGTTCGCTCTCAAAAACGCCTTCCGAAAGCCCGCCCATGTTCACCGTGATCATGCTGTGCGCGCTGCGCGGGGAAAGCGCGTGAAGCGCCTGCGCGATGAGCCCTTTTCCCGTGCCGTTTTCTCCGGTGATGAGAACGTTCGCGTCCGACGGCGCAACCCGCGAAATCATGTCCATGACCGGCCGCATGCTCGGCGATTCGGCGATGAGATTGGGCACGTTCCCGCGAAGCAGTTGGTTGGCCGCTTCGAGCCGACGGCCTTTGCGCAACGCGCTCGAGAGTTCGAGCTGCGTGCGCACGATTGCCAGCAGCCGATCGTTATCCCACGGCTTCGGCACAAAATCGCGCGCGCCGCGTTTCATCGCCTCGATCGCCAGGTCGATCGTCGCCCACGCTGTCATCACCACGATCGGCAACGTGTTATCGAGCGCCTGGATGCGCGGCAAAACTTCGAGCCCTTCCTGACCTGAAGTGGTATCGCGCGTGTAATTGAGATCCATCATGAGGAGCGCGTATTCCTTCTTTTCGAGCGCGGCCAAAACACCGGCCAGCGAGGTGGCCGAATCGCTTTGGTAGCCCTCGCCTTTGAGCAAAATGCGCAACGCTTCGAGCACATCTTTCTGATCGTCGGCGATGAGAATTCTTGGGCTCACGTGTTCACTTTCAACGCCTGTTCGAGTGGAAAGTCAAAGGAATGGAAATTCCAAGCACCAAATTCCAAGCTCCAGAGAAATTCCAAGCATCAAACTTCAAAAGCCCCGCTCAGCACGACGGTTGATTGATTATTGGAGCTTGTTGCTTCTCTGGAATTTGGTTCTTGGAGCTTGGAGTTTTTCTCCTGAATCGCCGCAAAAATTCGCGCAGATAAGGTTGTGCCGCAGGGGCGCGAGCTTTTAGGATCGCGCTCGTGGCGCGGAAGCTTTCACCATTCGGTTGGCAAGGGTTGATCATTCTGATGGCGATCGTGGCCGCTGGGGCGTTGACGCTTTTTTCTCTGCATGAATCACGCAACGCGGTCGCGCCCGGCAACCGCCCAATCCAATCCGACATACCAAAGTATGTCACCTCCGCCACCTGCCGCTCCTGTCACCCGGGCAACTACGCGAGCTGGCACACTTCGTTTCATCGCACCATGACGCAGGTGGCGACGCCGCAGAGTTTACCTAACGACATGCATGATCTGGAACTCTCACTCGCCGGCAAGGATTACCGCGTTGAGCGAAAGGGCGATCAGTTTTTCGTGCGCAAACGTACCCACGATAGCGGCAACGAGTTCGGGTCACCGCAGCAAGTCGTGCTCGTCACCGGTTCGCATACTCTGCAAATCCCTTGGCTCGAAACCGGCGCCGGCCGCACGCTCGAGCAGTTTCCTTTTGCTTACATCATCGCCGAGAAAATGTGGGCGCCGGTCGCAGAGACATTTCTCATCCCGCCGACGGTAAAGGAATACTACTCGATCGGCGTGTGGAATGGCGCGTGCATGGATTGCCATGTCACCCAGGGACACTCGCGTTTCGTCAAAGGAAACGAATGGGACTCGCGCGTGGCGGAATTCGGCATCGCCTGCGAAGCCTGTCACAGCCAGGGCCAGGAACACGTCGCGCGCAATCGCAACCCCGTCCGCCGGTTCCTCACTCATCTCACCACGAAAAAAGACGCGACCATCACCAATCCATCGCGGTTGAAAGGCCCGGAAGCGACGCTCGCCTGCGGCCAATGTCACAGCATTTGGGCGTTCAAAGACATGGAGAACAAGATCGACTTCAATCGGCACGGCGGCGCTTTTCGGCCCGGCGGCAAAGAACTGGTTCAGCGCTTTGTCGTTCAGCCTAACGAGCCCGATCACGCCTCGCAGAAGGATTTCATTCGCAAGACCGAGCCCGACTTTTTTCAAAACCGATTCTGGGGCGACGGCATGATCCGCGTGACCGGTCGCGAGATGAATGGCACGCAGCAGTCGCCCTGTTTTAAAGGCGGCGACTTCTCCTGCCTGTCCTGTCACGAGATGCATCCGGCGCAAACGACAAGGGTTAGCCTAACGAAATGGGCGCGCCACGCGCAGCTCAAGCCGCACATGGATTCCGATCAGGCCTGCCTGCAATGTCACAAAACTTTCGCGACGAAAATTCCGGCGCACACGCATCATGCGGCCGATTCGCCGGGAAGCCGCTGCTACAATTGCCACATGCCGAATACGACTTTCGGCCTGCTCCACGCCATGCGCAGCCATCAGGTTTCGTCGCCCACCGTGCGGGAAAGCGTCGCCTTCGGAAGGCCAAACGCCTGCAATCTTTGTCACCTCAATCAGACGCTCGCCTGGACCGGCCAAAAGCTGCACGATTGGTATCAAAAGGAAGCGCCCCAGCTTTCAACCGAGGATCAAACCATCGCCGCCGGCGTGCAATGGATCGTGAAAGGGGACGCCGGGCAGCGGGCGCTCATTGCCTGGGGAATGGGTTGGGCGCCGGCGCAGAAAGCTTCCGGAACAGACTGGATGTATCCCTACTTGATCTATGCATTCGTCGATCCCTACGCGGCTGTGCGGTTCGACGCCTGGAAGTCGCTGCAAACCCTTCCGCAGTTCACCGATTTCTCCTTTACCTACACGGCCGATGCGGTCGCTCTCGACAACGCCGCCGCCGACGCCTACGAAAAGTGGTATGGCACCGTGCGCGATCCGAAAGCGTTTTATCGTGCGGAAACCGGCCTCAATTCCGAGGGCCGCTTTAACCAGGCGATCTTCCAGCCGTTGCGCCAACAGCGCGACGACAAACCGATTATCCTAGCCGAATGAGTCGCCCTTCCGATCGCCAGAACACCGCGGAAATGCCAGGCGCCGATCGCAATTTGCGTTTCGGTTGGTGGGCGCTCGCCATTTACGTCTCCCTCGGCATCATCCTGGAGACGTTGCACGGTTTTAAAATCGGATGGTATCTCGACGTGGGGAACGAAACGCGCCGGCTCATGTTCACGCTCGGCCATTTTCACGGAACGATGCTGGCCCTCGTCAACATCGCCGCTGGCCTAACGAGTCGCAGTGTCGAAAAATTTCGCCTCCGCCCGTCAGTTTCCTTTGCACTGATCTGGGCGGCGATTCTGTTGCCGGGCGGCTTCTTGTTAGGCGGATTCTTCACCTACGATGGCGATCCGGGCCTGGGCGTTTGGCTGGTGCCGATCGGCGCGCTCCTTATGCTTTACGGCGTAGCAGGCGCGGCTCTTGGTTTTTCCCGCCTAACGAGTGAAGAAACTCCGCGCCGGAAGAAACGTTGAACCCTCCGGAGTCCACGTTCCGGACCACGAGACAAGAGAACGCGCGTCCCTTTATTCGGAGGGACGAGCTTCCGCTCGTCCGCAACTGGTCGTGCATCCGCGACGGTCCTCTTCCTGTCGAGCGAATGCGCCCCGACGCTAACAAACGGCCCGGTGCCCCGAACGCCTGGAGCGCGTCCGGCACTTTGGCGAAGGGTGAGCCTGTAGCCGTTTCGCTATGCGAAACGCTGGTATCGGGAAGACTGCGGGAATCGATCCCACATTTCGCATAGCGAAACGGCTACAGCGGAACGCTGACCGGACTCAAAGTGCACGAGACGCTTAATGCGAATCCGTCGGCGCCTTCACTTCGTTCACCGGCGCGATCGATTTCTTCTCGAGACCGCGGCGTTTCAGCAACGGATCGAGATAGGGATCGCGTCCGGTGAAATCGTGAAAAAGCTTCATCGCATCTTCACTGCCGCCGTGTGAGAGAAGCGTGTCGCGGAAGTGATCGCCGTTTTCGCGTTTCAAGCCGCCGTGTTCCTTGAACCACTCCACGCTGTCAGCATCCAGTTCTTCCGCCCAGATGTAGGAGTAATACCCGGCCGAATATCCACCGGCGAAGGCGTGTGAAAAATAAGGCGTCCGATAACGGGGCGGGACCGGCGCGAAATCGACGCCTGCTTTTTTGAGCGCCTGCGCTTCAAAGGCCAGGCAATCGCTCGGCACTTCGGCTGGCTTCAATTGATGCCACGCCTGATCGAGCATGGCCGCGGCCAGATATTCCGTCGTCTTGTATCCCTGATTGAACTTTTGCGCGGCCAACACCTTGTCGAGCAGCTCCTGCGGCATCGGCTTGCCCGTCTTATAATGCTTGGCGTAATGCTTCAGCACTTCCGGCCAGCTCGCCCACATCTCATTCACCTGCGACGGATACTCGACAAAGTCGCGCGGCACATTCGTCCCGGCGAAGCGTGGATACTTCACGTTCGAAAACATGCCGTGCAGAGCGTGGCCGAATTCATGAAACGCCGTCGTCACTTCATCGTAAGTGAGCAGCGTCGGCTCGCCCGCGGGCGGCTTCGGGATATTCAGATGATTCGCCACCACCGGGCGCGTGCCTAACAAGTCGCTCTGCTCGACGTATTCGTTCATCCAGGCGCCGCCCCGCTTCGACGGCCGGGCGTAATAATCCATGATGAAAATGGCGAGCGGCTTGCCGTCCTTGTCCGCGACATCGAAGACGCGCACGTCAGGTTGATAGACCGGCAGATCTTTGCGCTCCTTAAACGTGATGCCGTAGAGCTGCGTCGCGGCGTAGAAAACACCATCGAGCACCACGTGGTTCAGCTCGAAGTAGGGCCGGATTTCTGCCTCATCGAACGCGTATTTTTTCTGGCGCACTTTCTCGGAGTAAAAATCCCAATCCCACGAGGCGAGTTGGAACCCGCCTTTATCGGCATCGATCACCTTCTGAATTTCGGCCCCTTCAGCGCGCGCGTTGTCGACCGCGAGCGGCGCCAGATCGGACAGCAACTTGTTGACCGTGCCCACGTCCTTGGCCGTTTGATCTTCCAATTGATACGCCGCCCAATTGTCGTATCCGAGCAAGGCCGCGCGCTCGGCCCGCAGCTTCACCATGCGCAAGACAACCTTCCGCGTGTCGTACTCGCCGCCGTGGCTGTTGCGGTCGAGCGAAGTCTCCATGATGCGCTGACGCAAAGCGCGATTCTCGAGCGAGCTCAGCGCCGGCTGACCGGAAGTATTCTGCAACGGGATAACGAACTTGCCGGCTTTCTTCTCTTCCTTTGCGGCGACCGTGGCGGCGGCAATTTCGTTCTCCGAAAAGCCAGCGAGATCGCCGCGCTTATCGACGACAATCGACGACGCATTCTTTTCCTGGAGCACGTCCTGCTGAAACTGCGTCTGCAACTCCGCCAGCTCGGCGTTCATTTTCTTCAGCTTCGCCTTATCGGCGTCGGACAACTTTGCCCCGGCGCGCACGAAGTCTTTCTCATAACGCTCGACCAGCCATTTCGATTCCGGATCAAGCTCCAATTTATCGCGATCGTTGTAGATCGCTTCGACTCGCTTGAAGAGCGCAGAGTTGAGGTGGATGGCGTCGGCATGCGCAGCGAGTTTCGGCGACATCTTCTGATCGATCGCCTGCATCGCCGGATTGGTGTTGCAGGAATTCAGGTTCGAGAAAATGCGATCGACCCGCCCGAGCAATTCGCCCGATTTCTCCATGGCCACGATCGTGTTCTCGAAGGTGGGCTTCTCCGAATTGTTCGCGATCGCTTCGATTTCCTTCAACTCATCCGCCATTCCTTTTTCAAAAGCCGGGATGTAATCGGCGTCCTTGATTTTATCGAACTCCGGATAACGCATCGACAGGGTGCTCTCGGTGAACAGCGGATTCTGCGTCGCACCGGAATCGGTCGCGGGTGTGGCAGACGGTTCGGCGGCGCGCATGGACAGGACCAATGCGCCGAAAACGAATCCGCTGCAAAGGAACGTCCGGCCCGGAAAAGAAATGAAGCGAAGAGACGAATGGATCATATGCATAAAAAAGAGGCGCTGGTCTAATGGCGGACTGCCACGTCCCGCGCCGAGTTTAATTCGGTTGGCCGAGGCACTTCGGCCTTATGCAAAGCACCTCAAATCCACAACGTGCGATCAAAGCTGCGATACTGAATTGCTTCGCTGACGTGGTCGGAGCCGATCGATTCGGCGCCGGCGAGATCGGCGATGGTGCGTGAAACCTTAAGGATGCGATCGTAGGCGCGCGCGCTCAGGTTCAACTCGGTCATGGCATGCCGGACCAGTTCCTGGCTGTCGCCATCCAGCTTGCAATGGCTCTTGATCTGGCGCGGACCCATGCGCGCGTTGCAGGTCGTTTTCGAGGAACGCGGAAATCGTTTCTGCTGGCGATGGCGCGCAGTCAGGACGCGCTCGCGCACCGCAGCGGAACTTTCTTCCACGCGTTCGCTGGCCAGATCGCCGAACTCGACGGCGGGCACTTCGATGTGCAAATCGATGCGATCGAGCAGCGGCCCCGAGATGCGCTGGCGATAACGTTGCACCTGCACGGGACTGCAACGGCACTCGCGTTTCAGGTCGCCGAAGTAACCGCACGGACAAGGATTCATCGCGGAGACGAGCATGAATTCGGCGGGAAACGTCAGACTCCCGGCCGCGCGCGTGATGGTGACTTTGCCATCCTCAAGCGGTTGCCGCATGACTTCGAGGGTGGAGCGTTTGAACTCCGGAAGCTCGTCGAGAAAAAGCACGCCGTTATGCGCAAGACTCACTTCGCCCGGCGTGGGAATGGTCGAGCCGCCTAACAAGCCGACATCGCTGATGGTGTGGTGGGGCGAACGAAAGGGACGCGTCGCGACAAACGAGCGCTCGGCCCCGAGCAGTCCAGCGATGCTGTGGATCTTCGTCGTCTCGATCGCTTCCTCCAGCGACATGGGCGGAATGATGGTGGCGATGCGTTTCGACAACATCGATTTGCCCGAGCCGGGCGGACCGATCATAAGCAGGTTGTGGCCGCCCGCGACCGCCACTTCGATGGCGCGCTTGACGTGGCCCTGTCCTTTCACGTCAGCAAAATCGACATCGTAATTTTGATGCGTGGAGAAGAAACGGGTGAGATCGCCGATCACGGGCGTGAGCGTTGTTGCGCCGATGAGAAACTGAAAGGCGTCGCGCAAATTCTTCACGCCATAGACGTCGATGCCCTCGACCATGGCGGCTTCGTGCGCGTTTGCTTCCGGCACCACGATCCCTTCCTTGCCGCGCCGCCGCGCTTCCAACGCCACCGGCAACACGCCTTTCACCGGCCGGACCGCGCCGTTCAAGGCCAGCTCGCCGACGAACGAGAAGCGCTCGATCTTGTCGCGCGCGACACCTTCGTTGACCGCGATCATGCCGAGCGCGATCGGCAGATCGAAACTCGGGCCTTCCTTCTTAATGTCGGCCGGCGCGAGGTTGATGGTGGTGCGGCCGCGCGGCCAAAAATAACCGCTGTTGCTGATCGCGGTGGTCACGCGATCCCGGCTTTCCTTCACCGCCGTATCGGGCAGGCCAACGATGATGATGTTCGGCGTGCCGCCGGCGGCGTTCACCTCGATCTCGACTTCGTAGGCGTCCACGCCATAAACGGCCGCGGAGTAGATCTGGGAGAACATCGGCGCAATTCTGGGGAAGAAGCCGCGCGATTACAAGCGGCGGAATGCTTCGTCGAGCACCTCGAGCAGGAAATCGGCATCCTTCTGATGGATGCACATGGGAGGCGAGAATCGGATGGTCTGGCCGTGCAATCCGCCCTTGCCAAGGAGCAGGCCGAGATCGCGGCAATTCTCCAAAACCTGCGCGCATTCCGCTTTGGCCGGCTCTTTCGTGGCGCGATCTTTGACCAGCTCAATGCCAAGCAGCAGACCTTTGCCACGGACGTGGCCGATGATGTTGTGCTTCGCCTGCAGCCTAACGAGTCCAGCGGAAAGGTGCCTTCCCATGGCCAGGGAATTGGCCTGTAGCTGCTCGCGCTCGATCACTTCGAGGACCGCTTTCCCTTGCGCGCAAACAACCGGGTTGCCGCCGAAAGTATTGAAGTGCGTCCGTTGCGCGAGCGCTTGCGCGATCTTCGGCGTGGTCACGACGGCGCCTAATGGACAGCCGTTTCCGATTCCTTTGGCGAGCGTAACGATGTCGGGGATCACGCCCTGCGTTTCGAATCCCCAATAATGCGTGCCTGTTCTCCCGAAGCCGGTCTGCACTTCATCCGCAATGCACAGGCCGCCCGCGGCGCGGACGTGTTCGTAAGCGTGCTTGAGATAGTGGTCGGGGAAAACGACGCAGCCGCCCACGCCCTGGATCGACTCCGCAATGAAGCCAGCGATCTGCCCCGACGTGGCGAAGTCGATCAGCTCCTGCACGTCGGCCGCGTACCTGCGACCCGCTTCCGCGTTGTCGTGGCCCCACGCGCCACGATACGGATCGGGCGTGATGGCGTGGTGAAAACCGAAGCTGTGCGGGACGTTAAACTTCCAGGTGCGATGCGCGGTCAACCCCATGCCGGTCGCGTTGCCGCCGTGGTAGGCGTTGCGCAATGCGATCATGTCGTAGTTGCCGGTGTAAGCCCGCGCCATGAGCAGCGCGAGATCGTTCGCCTCCGAACCGGAATTGACGAAGTAACAGACCTTCAGGTCGCCCGGCATTTTTTCGGCCAATGCCTCGGCGTACTCGCCGATGTTCGGATGCAGATAAATCGTGGTCGAATGCTGCAGTCTTTCGTTTTGCACGCGCGCTGCTTCGACGACGTGCGGATGACAATGCCCCACGCTCACCGTCACGATGCCGCCGAGCCCATCGAGATACCGCCGGCCCGCGTGATCCCACGCGTACTGCATCTTCCCTTCCACAATCATGAGCGGCTTTTTGTAGTAGAGAAAAATTCCCGGGTTCAGGAATTGTTTGCGCAGCCGCAGGACTTCGTCCGGGGATGGGCCGGTGTAAGGCGCAGGTTGATGGTCGAACGATGGCAACTCGGGTTGAGACATAAGACAGATTATTTAAGCCGAAGACTTACACGGATGAAACGCGGATGAAACTTCGGTTCAATTCCGCTGTAGCCGTTTCGCGGTGCGAAACGTGGGAATCGGCTCCCGCGGTCCTCGCCGCGCTCGCGTTTCGCACAGCGAAACGGCTACAGAATCGACCGAGAGCCGCAACACTCTAGAAATGCGACGGCGCTCGCTCCAGAAATTTTCCGCGGCCAAACTCGCCGACAAATTTGCCGTCCTGCGCCGCCACCTTGCCGCGCACCGTCACCACATGCGGCCGGCCTTCGATCGCCATCCCTTCGAAGGAATTGTAATCGACGTTCATCAGATGTCGCTCGGCGGAAATGGTGCCGCGATAATTCGGATCGTAAACGACGAGATCGGCGTCGCTTCCCACTTCGATCGCGCCTTTGCGCGGATATAATCCGAAAAGTTTCGCCGCATTCGTGCTCGCTGTTTCGACGAAACGCTGGAGATCGATGCGACCGCGCTGCACGCCATAAGTGAAATAAAGATTCACGCGATCTTCGAGCGACGGAATGCCGTTCGGGATTTTCGTGAAATCGCCTTCGCCCAGGCGTTTTTGCGTTTCGAAATCGAACGGCGCGTGATCCGTCGCCAGCGTCGCGATCGTGCCGTCGCGCAAACCATTCCACAGCAATTCCTGGTTCGTCTTGTCGCGCAGCGGCGGCGACATCACATTCTTCGCGCCTTCGAAATTCGGTTTCTCCGCATCGGTGCGATCGAGCAGCAGATATTGAATGAGCGTCTCGACCGAGACATTGACGCCGCGCGCTTTTCCCCGCTCCGCTTCGCGCAAACTTTCCGCGCAACTCGTGTGCACGATGTAAACGTGCGCGCCGGTCAGCTCTGCGAACGTCATGAGATGATGCACGCCCTCCGCTTCCACCACCGGCGGCCGGCTCCAGTAATGGAACTCCGGCCCCGTCTTGCCTTCGCTCAATAATTTTTTTTGCAGCTCGAAAACGAGATCCGCATTCTCGCAGTGCGCGGCCGTGATCGCGCCTAACGACTTGGCCAGTTGCAAGGTCTGGAAGAGTTCCTCGTCCGTTACGCCGAACGCGCTTTTGTAAGCGAGAAACACTTTGAAACTGGCCACCCCGCGCCGCACGACCTCGCAAAACTCGAGCGCAGTTTCCTCGTCAAACCGCGTCACACCCATGTGAAAACTGAAATCGCAGGCGCTGTTGCCAGTCGCTTGCCCCAGCCAAAACTCGAAAGCCTCCAGCGGCTTCTCGTTTCGCCCCGGACAAATCATCTCGATGAATGTCGTCGTCCCGCCGACCAGCGCCGCGCGGCTCGCTGTCTCATGCGTATCCTTCGCCGCCGTTCCCATGAACGGCAGATGAATATGAACATGCGGATCGATGAACCCGGGGAAAACGTATTTGCCCGTCGCATCGATGATTTCACAATCAGGCGGCGCGGTGATCTCGCGATCGATGCGCGTAATCGTTTCGTTCTCGCAAAAAATGTCGCCAACCTGGCGGCGACCGCCGGAAACGATTTCGCCATTCCGGACCAGAAGGCTCATGCTTGAAAAGCTCCAAACGCCAACATCCAAGCTCCAGAGAAGCTCCAAGTTCCAAGCTCCAAAAACATGGCAACGTTCATTGTCGGAAGATGGCGGCAAAAATTAGGTGAAGCTCTTTGGCTTCGCGATAAAGTGCGCGTGCGTCGTTCGCGAGTTTAGGCTCGGCAGCCGCAATAAGACGGAGAAAGTATTTCGTCTCCTTGGCTTCTTTCACGCAGCGGCCGATCGTGTTTCGAAAGTCCTTTTTGGAAACACGCTCGTTTGCTTCGCAATAATTTGCGCCCACGCTGGTGCCGCAGCCGGTAAGCTGATTGATTAATCGATCGTTCGCCGGATGCCGCGGAATTCTCTTCGCAAAACGAACGATCGTTTCCCCGAAAATGGTTGTGCGCTCCTCCAAATCAAAGGCATGGCGCTCTTTCCCCTCGGGCACTTCGGCCACTCGCTTTACATCCCAGCCAACGTCCGAATACCGAACGGCGCCTTTTGGAGCTTGAGACTTGGAGCTTCTCTGGAGCTTGGATTTTGGTGCTTGGAGCTTCTTCCTCATCTCGCCAGCGCGTCCGATTGCTTCACAAACTCATCCCCACTCCATTCCCCATCCGCGCTCACCATCTCACCAGTCGCCGCCTTCTCCCGCGCTTTCCGCTCCCCTTGCATGCGCACCAATTCGGCATGCGTCGTGAAATAATCGAGACTCTTTCCTTTGAAATCCGCCACTGTTTCGAAGCTGTGCTTCTCCATAAAGGCGAGCAGCTCATCGCCCATTCGCTTCACCATGTCGTAGCCGTGCTTCATCACCCCCGTACAAACCTGCGTCGTATCCGCGCCTAACAAGATGAATTGCGCGGCATCGCCGCCGCTCTCGATGCCGCCGATCGCGGAAAGCGAACGCCCCGGAAATTCATTTCGAATCATGGTGGCGATCTCCATCACCATGCGTAGTGCGATCGGCCGCACCGCCTTGGATGAATAACCGCCCGGTGTGGTATAACCCTCAACCGTCGGTTCCGGGCGCAGCGTTTCCAGGTTCACGCCCATGACAGAGCGAATCGTATTGATCGCGCTGATCCCCTCGCAGCCCGCGCGCAAAGCCGCGCGGCTCGGATCGGTAATGCGCGTGATGTTCGGCGTCATCTTCGCCCAGACCGGTTTCGTCGCCGCCTGCATCACCCAGCCAGTGACCTCTTCGACGATCTCCGGGTTTTCGCCCATAGCCGCGCCCATTTTGCGCTCGGGCAATCCGTGCGGGCAGGAGAAATTCAGCTCGAACGAATCAACGCCCGCGTCCTCGCAGCGCTCCACAATTTCGCTCCACGCATCCTTGTTATACTCCTCCATGATCGACGCGATGAGCACGCCATCGGGATGCTGGTTTTTGCACTTCTTGAATTCATCCAGCCAGATTTCGAACTTCCGATCGCTGATCAGCTCGATGTTTTCCCAGCCGATGATGTCCTTCGTGTCGTTCGCATGCAGCTTCGCGTAGCGCGGCGCGACGTTCACCACCTTCGCCGCATCAAGGCTGATCGTCTTCGCGATGACCGCTCCCCAGCCTTCTTTGAAGGCGCGATTGATGACGTTCAAATTCGTCCCGGGAGGCCCTGAACCGATGACAAAAGGGTTCGGCAACTTCAATCCATCAACGGTGGTGGCGAGTGTCGGCATAACGAATTCGTTTGGAACTCTAAATCGTGTATGGGGCACGCACGCCCGGATGCTTTTTCGGGAAATCCTTCGTGTTGCGCGTAACGAGAATAGCTCTGTGAACCAGCGCTGATGCCCACACAATGGCATCGGGCAATCGCAAACGGTGCTCCTGCCGCAAGGCGACGGCGCGGCGCGCGACGGTGGCGTCCAACTCAATCAGCCTAAATTGGCGGAGGAACTTTTCTCGCACCTCGCGCAGCTCGTTGGTGCGGGCGCCGACCAGAATCTCCATCCAACTGATTCGGCTGAGCAGCAGCGTTTCGTATCTATCGAGTTCCTCGGCCGCGGCTTCGATCCCGTCGAAGTAATCGATGAGCACATCCGAATCGATGCAGGCTATCATCGCCACTCTTCCCGGAGCTGTCGCACCGTCTTCACGCTGTCCACCTTCCGGTAGCGCTTGCTGCTCCCAAACGCGGGATGATTGGCGAAATCTTTTCGGCTCTTAGCCGGCGGAACAAATGCGTCGACCGCGCGCCGGACGGCCTCGGCCCGCGAAATCCCCTCACGTTTGCGATAGAGCTCGAGCGCCTTGATTTGCGCCTCTGGAAGGTCAACGATGGTTCGCATAGTGTCATCATGCGATGATATCATTTTTGCGTCAACCGGTGCCTGCGATCCAGGTTATTGCTTTATCGGCGAGTTTGTCGAAAGCGATCACGGCTTGCGCGAGGTGTTCTTCCTTCGTGTCCTCGATTTTGTTGTGGCTGAGTCCATGCAGACTCTGCACGAACATCATGATCGTGGGGACGCCAGCGCGCGCGACTTCGGCGGCGTCGTGGAGCGGACCCGAAGGAAGGCGATGCGGTTTCGCGCCGGTCTCGGCGATCGCTTCGTCGGCGAAGGCAATCAATTTGTCGTCAAACAAGATCGGCTCGATTTGCCAGAGACGTTCCCAAGAAACGGTAACGTTGCCTTCGTGGGCGAAACGTTCGCTCGCATCCTGCGCTTCGCTCAGCATCCGGGCGAGAGCGGCGGCGGCGAGGTTCCGTTGGTCGAGAGTGATGCGGCATTCGGCGGCCACGCTGGTGACAATGCCGGGATTCGTTAGGCAACTGCCGATCGTGCAGACGCCGCCGTCGCTGCGTTCGGCGATCCGATAAATCTCGGGGCTCATTTTGGCGGCGGCGAGGAAGGCGTCGCGCCGCCGATTCATCGGCGTGCTGCCGGAATGCGCGGCCTGACCGTGAAAAGTGATGGCGTGACGCTCGACGCCAAAAGTGCCCAGCACCGTTCCGAGCGGGAGATCGAGATCGAGCAACACCGGCCCCTGCTCGATATGCAGTTCCTGATAGGCGGCGGCGTTCCGCAATTCCCGGCCGCACTCTTTCACCTTTTCGAAATCGATTTCGTTTTCCCGCAAGGCATCGGGCAGGAGGACGCCGTCGCGGTCTTTCAATCCGCGGGCCTCGTCCATATCGAGATTGCCGGAACACGCGCTCGAACCAAAGAGACTCTTGCCGAAACGCGCACCTTCTTCATCGGCCCAATCGACCAAGCGCACGGTGACCGGCGGCCGGCCCTTGTATTGCGCATGAAGGCGCCGCAAAATTTCCAGCCCGGCCAGGGTGTTGAGAGAACCATCGAGCCAGCCGCCGTTCGGGACGGAATCGATATGGCCGCCGATGAGCAGGGCGCGCTCGGAATCGCCGCGCAAGGTCGCCCAAAGATTACCGGCTTCGTCGCGATGGACCTCCGCCGGAAGTTCGGTCAGTTTTTCCTGGAGCCACGAGCGCGCCTCGCGCCATTTCCCGGTGAAGGCAACGCGTTGGGCGCCTTCCTTATTACTCGTTAGGCGACGAAGATCCTTCAGCTCAGCGATCGTGCGCGCTGGATCCACCATGGCGATCGTCGGGTCGCTTCCGCCCCTGTTCGGTCAGCGTTTGCTGGCCGCTCCGTTTTTCGCTTTGCCGTTGCGATGCCCGTTCCCGTTGCGTTTTACCCGGCGCGGAAGGACGAGCTCTTCTTCGTCACCATGAATAAACTCTTCGGTTTTCTGCCGCGCTTCGTCGTCCGTAAACTGCAGGGGCGGCGATTTCATAAAATAACTCGATGGACCGATGAGAGCGCCGTACTGGCCGCGATCGAGCGCCAGCTTCGCGCAACGCACCGCATCGATGACGACGCCGGCCGAGTTAGGCGAATCCCACACTTCCATCTTCATTTCGCAATTGATCGGGACATTGCCAAAAGTGGTGCCTTCCATGCGGATGTAGCACCATTTGCGGTCGGCCAGCCAAGGCACGTAATCGCTCGGGCCGACGTGCACATTATCAGCGGGCAGCGCGTGTCCGAGCTGACTGGTAACGGCCTGCGTTTTCGAGATTTTTTTGGATTCGAGCCGCTCGCGTTCCAGCATGTTCAGGAAATCGGTGTTGCCGCCAAAGTTCAGTTGATAGGTGCGATCGAGCCGCACGCCGCGCTCGCGGAAGAGATTGGTCAGAACGCGATGGGCAATGGTGGCGCCAACCTGCGATTTGATGTCGTCGCCGATGATCGGCAATTTGCGCTGTTCGAAGCGGCGTTGCCAATAACGTTGCGAACCGATGAAAACGGGCACGCAGTTCACGAAGGCGCAGCCCGCTTCGAGGATCTGCTCGACATACCATTTGGTCGCCATTTCCGAGCCGACCGGGAGATAGGAGACGACCACGTCCGTCTTGCTGCGTTTGAGAATTCCGGTGATGTCGTCGGTCGAGGCGGGCGACTTTTTGATCACGCGCTTCAGGTATTTACCGAGGCCGTCGTGAGTCATGCCGCGATGCACTTTCACGCCGAGGTTCGGGACTTCGGCGAAACGCACGGTATTATTTGGCTCGGCAAAAATCGCTTCGCCCAAATCGCGCCCGACCTTGGTCGCATTGATGTCGAACGCGGCCGAGAATTCGATATCTCGCACGTGATATCCGCCGAGCTCGACATGCATCAATCCCGGCACCAAATCGCCCTCTTTGGCGTCGCGATAAAATTCAATTCCCTGCACTAACGAGGAAGCACAATTACCGACACCGATAATTCCCACGCGAATCTTCTGTTTCATAGGTAAAGCCGCACCGCGATTAATCTGCGCCGCCTTGGGGCGGGGCGGTGGGCGATCTTCGTCGATAGTTGGCAAATATCCAAGTCTCGATTTTTCCGCACGCCGGACCGAACATTTTTGGGGCAACCGGCAAAACGGGGGGTTTGTGGCCCAAAAAACGCTGCCTAAAACGTACAGCTTATCTGGAAAATACGAAGCCGCCCCTCCTTGCAGAACCTCTTCTCTTTCAATGTCTTGCGCCAGACCGGAAAAACATTGAACAAAAGGCATCCGCCCCCTGTCACTTATTCGAATATTTAACCTTGTTAACTACTTTCCCAAATGGTAAGAACTCGATCCTCAAAACCTTCGAGAAGCGTAGTTCTAAACAGACCCTCGCCCCCGTGCCTCTCGGTTTCGATACATGAAAAGTTATATGGCTGCTGAAGATAGTGATACTGGAATAAAAATTTACCTGCGTGAGATCGGTCAAATCCCGCTTCTCACCCCGGCTCAGGAAATTGAGCTCGCCGCCAAAATCAAGAAAGGCGATAAGGAAGCGCGTGCCCTCATGATCCGCTCAAATTTGCGGCTCGTGGTGAAAATCGCGCATGATTACGCCAATCTTGGATTGCCGCTGCTCGACCTGATTTCGGAAGGCAACATCGGTTTGATGAAAGCGGTCGAACGCTTCGATCCGGCCAAAGGCGGTAAGCTAAGCACTTACGCCGCCTGGTGGATCAAACAATCGATCAAGCGCGCTCTGGCCAACCAGAGCAAGACGATCCGTCTGCCCGTTCATCTCGTCGATAAAATCTCAAAGATGCGCCGCGTCTCCTTGCAAATGAGCGAGGAACTCGGCCGCGAACCGACCGACGACGAGCTCGGCGAAGAAATCGGCATCGCTGCGGGCAAAGTCTCGCAGTTGAAGACCGTCTCCATTCGCCCGGCTTCACTCGACGCGCCGATCAGCGACGATGATTCGACCGAGTTCGGCGAAATCGTCGGCGACGAAGAAGCGCAGACGCCGTTCGAATTGTTGCGCGACAAGAATCTGCGCAACGAAGTCGGCGGCCTCCTCGACGTGCTCGACGATCGCGAACGCAAGATCATCTTCTCGCGCTTCGGGCTCGACGGCGGCAAGCCGAAGACGCTCGAGGAAGTCGGCAAGAAATTCGGCGTGACCCGCGAACGTATTCGTCAGTTGCAGAACATCGCGCTGTCGAAACTGCGACGCGCGCTCAGCAAGAAAGAGCGCCCGGTCGACGTCGAGCTGCCGGTCGAAGCGTAACCGACACTTCAATTCAACTTAACGAGCGCGCGGATGGAAACGTCCGCGCGCTTTTTATTTGCTCGCGATTGGAGCGGCTGTTTTCAGCGCCGTGCGCAGTTGCACGCCATCGATCTCTTCGCCATCCGTCTCCACGTCGTTAATTACCACCAGGTGATCGCCCGCCTGGCTAAGATGCCGCTCGCGCAAAACCGCTTCCGCTTCCAGCACCGTCTCCTGCGGCGTCTGCGCGAACTTCAAGAAGATCGGCACCACTCCCCACCACAGCGCCAGTTGCCGAAAAACCTCCTCGTTAGGTGTGAACGCGAAAATAGGCGCATGAATCGGCCGTCGATTCGAGGCGTTACGCGCGCGGGTGCCTTGGTGGGTGAAGACAATTAGTTTCGCGTTCGGCAGCGAATTCGCCAGCACCACGGCGGAGGCCACGGTCTTCTGCCGCGTCGTCGTCAGCATCGCCTCCTTCGCGTAACCGGCGCCGCCGCTCCGCTCGATGCGGCGCGCGATGCGGTCGAACACTTTCACGCATTCCACCGGATAACGGCCGATCGTCGTCTCGCCGCTCAACATGATCGCGTCGGCTTGTTCGAAGACGGCGTTGGCCACATCGGTCACTTCGGCCCGCGTCGGCACCGGATTCTCGATCATCGATTCGAGCATGTGCGTCGCCACGATGACTGGTTTCCCAAAATGCAGGCAGCGCTTCACGATGCGGCGCTGAATGATCGGCAGCTCCTCCATCGGGCATTCGATCCCGAGATCGCCCCGCGCGATCATGATCGCGTCCGCCGTCTCGATCATTTCGTCGATTTGCTTCACGGCCGACTGCTCTTCGATCTTGGCGATGATGCGGGCCGGGCTCTCTTTCGCCTGCAACACGCGCCGCAATTCTTCAAGGTCGCTCTTCTTTCGCGCGAAACTGAGCGCGACGAAATCGACGCCCATTTCCACACCGAGGTCGATGTCGGCGAGATCCTTTTCGGTAAGCGGCGGCAAGTTCACATGCACGCCCGGCAGATTGATGTGGCGGCGCGAACCGAGTGATCCCGCCGTGAGCACCTTGCAACAAACGCGATCCTTCCCTTTCGTCACCACCTTCAACTGCATCACGCCGTTATCGATCAACACGCGATCGCCGATCGACACATCGTCAATCAACCCGTCGTAGTTCACGCCCACGGAATTGGTCGTTTCTGCCGCCGCATCCCGCACGGTCAACTCAAGCATGTCGCCCTTTTTCAATTCGAGCGGAGTTTCCAGCGGCCCGGTGCGAATGGCTGGGCCTTGCGTATCGAGCAAAATGGCGAGAGGCCGCTTCAACTCCGCGGATAACGCACGAACTCGCGGGACCAAATCACGCACCCAGCCATGATCGGCGTGACTCATGTTGATCCGAAAGACATCCGCGCCCGCCCGCATCAGCTCGCGCAACACCTCCGTCTTCTCCGTCGCTGGCCCGAGCGTGCAGATGATTTTTGTTTTCCGCATGGTCGCTCAGAATTCCGTCCGCCCTCCGAAATGCAAGAGGCATTTGCCGTTCGATTGCGACTCGCACCCGCGCGCTTTCTCGCTTCCTTCCCCTTTGCATCCGAACCGCGCCATCAATCCGCTCCTTCAACAACTGCTCGCCTGCCCGCGCTGCCACGCGCCGCTTCACCATGCGACGACCTGCCCTTCCTGCGGCCAGTCTCATCGCTTGCAGAATGAGGTTCCCGTCTTCCTCGACGAGGAGGCGGAAGAGGTTCCCGAGACTCACCAGAGCAATCCGCTCGGGCCGGAATTCGAAGCCATCCTGCAACAAGGCGACGGGCTCACGCTCAACATTGGCGCCGGCGCCACGCGGGTGAAATACCCGCACTGCGTCGAGTTCGAACACAAAATCTTTTGCCACACCGACGTCGTCGGCGACGCGCATCATCTTCCTTTCCGCGAGGGCGTTTTCGATCGCGTCTTCGCCTTTAACGTCTTCGAACACCTGCGCGATCCGCGCGCCGCCGCCGCCGAAATTTTCCGCGTGCTCAAGCCCGGCGGGCAGGTCGCCATTCACACCGCGTTCTTACAGGCGCTGCACGAAGAGCCGGCGCATTTCTATAACGCCACTGAGTTCGGGGTGCGCGAATGGTTCGCGCAATTCGCCATCGACCGCTGCGGCGTGAGCGCGAATTTTTCGCCCGGCTACACGCTCGCCTTTCTCATGTCGAACGTCCTTGCTACCGTGCGCTCCTCCCAAACTTCACCGGAAGATTTGCTCGCGCTCAGTCGCACCACGCTGGGAGACTGGGCCGCTTTTTGGGAAGGCCGCGCCGAGCCGCCCCCCGGTTTTCACGCTCTCCTCGCGCTGCCGCAGGATGCGCAAGGCCGCGTCGCCGCCGGCTTCGAATTGCTCGCCCGCAAACCATCGTCGCGATGAGGAAGGCGAAATTTTCCAAGAAATTCTACTTCGCCCTCGACCCGGCGCCCGCTTGGAATCGCCGCACCAAAACTGTCCGCCTTTCCGGCTGGTGCATCGCCCGCAGTGGCTCGCCCCTGCACAAAATTCGCGCTCGCCTGCGAGAGCAATCGTTCGAAGCGCCGCTCGATCGGGAACGGCCGGACGCACCACCTCTTTTCGATGCGCCTTGCGGTTTTGAACTCGAGATTCCATCGCCCAAAGGAAAACTGCTCGCCTTTCAGGCCGCCGCCGCTGACGGCGAATGGCAGGAGGTTTTCTCCACCGAAGTCCGCGACGCTGACATTCTCAGCGGTCCCGAACGGCAGCATTGGGACGAGATCAATCTTCGCGCGCGCTACGTTTTCTGGTTCGAGCAGCCGGCCGATTGGGAGCAGCCGGTGCGCACTCTTTACGTTTCCGGTTGGTGCCTTGATCGCACTGGCCAGCCGATCGGCGGAATTCGCGCGCGCCTCGGTTCACGCATTATCGCCGCGAATTTTGGCCTGGCTCGAGCCGATCTGGCCGAGCGTTTCCCGGATAACCCGAGCGCTTCGCAGAGCGGCTTCGCTCTCGCTTGTCCGCTGCCTAAGCGAGCAGCCACCATTCGCTTTCAACTGCTCGATTACGAGAAACAATGGCGCACCTTCTCCAGCCGACCGCTTCCCGGCGCAGCGCGCACGGCCACGCCCGATCAACTCTTCGCTCCGCCCGGCGTGGAATATTTGCCCGCCGATTCCGCGGCGCGTTCGCGCTTCAATTTCTGGCTCGATCGGCCGGGCGATTGGTCGAAAAAAATCCGTCACCTGCGCGTGAGCGGCTGGTGCGTCGCCATCGCGGGAGGGCCGGTCGCTGAAATCCGCGCCCGCATTCGCGGCCAGATTCTTCCGGCGCGTTTCGGAAGCGTGCGGCCCGATGTCGCCATCGCCTTCGGTCAACGCGCCGGCGCTTTGCGCAGCGGGTTCTCGCTCGACGCCGTCGTCCCGCGCGGGTCGGCCAACGTCATTCTCGAAGCGCGCAGCGCAGACGGACCATGGGAAATTTTCTTCGAACAAACCGTGCGCGGCCCGATCTTCCGCGAGGAACACGATCCGCTTCGCGAAGAGGTCGGCGATTACGATACCTGGATCAAAAAATACGAGCGCCTAAACGCGCAAGATCGCGCGGCCATTCGGCGTCACGTGCTCCAGTTCGAGCGGCAGCCGCTCATTTCCGTCCTGCTCCCCGTTTACAATTCCAACCGGAAATTTCTCCGCGCCGCCATCGCGTCCGTCCGCCGCCAACTCTATCCGCACTGGCAGCTTTGCATTGTCGATGACGCTTCCACCGATCCCGGTATCTGGCCGTTGCTCGAAAAAGAAGCGCGGCGCGAATCGCGCATAAAAATCCTGCGCCGCCCGAAAAACGGCCACATCTCCGCCGCTTCGAATGACGCCCTTCGTCTCGCCACCGGCGAATATGTCGCGCTCCTCGACCACGACGACGAACTCGCTCCGACCGCGCTCTATTTTGTCGCGCGCGAATTGAACCGCGATCCGCGGCTGCAATTTCTCTACAGCGACGAAGACAAGCTCGATAAGCAGGGCCGCCGGTCCGATCCCTATTTCAAGACCGATTGGAACCCCGATCTTTTTCTCTGCCAAAATTATATCTCGCATCTCACCGTTTACGCTGCGGAACTCGCGCGCCAAGCCGGCGGATTTCGCGAGGGCTTCGAAGGATCGCAGGATCACGATCTCGCCCTGCGCGTAGTCGAACACATCGACGCCGCGCAAATCCATCACATCCCGCGCGTGCTCTATCATTGGCGCATCGACGATCTCAGCACCGCGTCATTTGCCGAAGCGAAACCCTACGCGCAAATCTCCGGCCGCCGCGCCGTCCAGGAGCATCTCGATCGCCGCGGGATCGGCGCGACGGTCGGGCCGGGCTACGCCAATTATCTCCGCGTCCATTACACGCTCCCGGCCGATCCGCCGCTCGTCTCCATCATTATTCCGATCCGCGATCGCGTCGCGCTCCTCGCCAAATGCATCGACAGCGTTCGCGCGAAAACGAGTTACCAAAACTACGAAATCCTCGTCATCGACAACGAAAGCGAAGAAGCGGCTACCCACGATTACTTCGCCAGTCTTCAGTCCGACGAACGGATCCGCGTTCACTCCATCGCCGGCGACTTCAATTACAGCCGTCTCAACAACCAGGGCGTCGAGAACGCGCGCGGCTCGCTCGTCCTGCTCCTCAATAACGACATCGAAATCATCAACCCTGACTGGTTAGGCGAAATGGTCGGGCAATCGCTCCGCGCCGAGGTCGGCGCTGTCGGCGCGCGCCTCTGGTATCCCGACGGCACCATGCAACACGGCGGCGTTATCGTCGGCGCGGGTGGGATCGCCAGTCACGCGCATGCGCGCATTCGTTTCGAGCACGGTTACTTTGCCCGCGCCCATCTCACCCAGGATTTTTCCGCCGTGACCGCCGCCTGCATTTTGATCAAGAAGGACCTTTACCTTTCGTTAGGCGGTTTCGATGAAACCAATCTCCCGGTCGCGTTCAACGACGTCGATTTCTGCCTGCGCCTCCGCCAGGCTGGCTCCTTCATTATCTGGACGCCGCACGCCGAGCTTTATCATCACGAATCGGCCAGCCGCGGCCTCGAAGATACCGAAGTGAAGCAACTCCGTTTCCTCGCCGAACAGGAATACATGCGCGCGAAATGGGGCGACGTGCTGGCCGCCGATCCCTTCTACAATCCGAACCTTTCCCTCGGCGAAAATCTCTTCACCCTCGCCTTCCCTCCGCGTCTCGCGCGACCTTCGCAGTTGCCCGATCCCGTCCCCTTTTTCGTTCCGCCATCCGCATGAACCCGGAGGCGCCAGAGGACTATCTTTTTCGGTTCGACACCCCGCCGGCCTCTCGCGTATTCGGGAACGAATACCGACTTTCCGGCTGGCTCGTCGATCGCGCTGGGAAAGACGTGCTCGGGCTGCGCGCCCTGGTGAAGCGGCCTTTTCGCAAGGCCATTACCTTCAAGGGAAGAAGGAAACGCGAGCGGCCCGATATCGCGATCGCCTTTCCTCATTTACCCGCCGCGCCGACCAGCGGATTTCTCTTTGAACTGGAGCTCGGCCTCGGCCGCAATCACCTCACCTTCCAGGTGCGCGGCGAGGATCGCGTCTGGCGCACGTTCGCTACGCGCGAAGTGCGCGCCGTTCCCCTGAATTTTCTGCGCGCCTTGCGACTACCGGAAGTGCGCACGCTCGTTTTGGAACGCGCGCAAAAGCGCCACGCCCAACGGCTCCACCGGCGCGCCTCTTCCGTCCCGGTCGCAAACATTTCGTCCGCCAGCTCGTTAACGACCAAACAAGTCGACCTCTTCGCCACCACGCGTTCCAACCTTTTCATCATCGAAATCGCGCAGCTCATCGCGGCCGGTTTTCGTGCGCTCGGTTTGCCGACCCAACTGCATCTCGATGAGATACCGAATCCCGCCACGTCATCAGATCATCTGCAGTTGATCATCACGCCGCACGAATTCTACAACCTCTTCCTCCGCGAACGCGTCACCACCGCCGACGCCGAAAGCCTGACCAAAAACGCCGTCCTGCTTTGCACGGAGCAACCGGAGACCGGCTGGTTTTACAACAACCTGCGCTGGGCCGCGCTCGCTCGCGCTGTCGCCGACATCAATCCGCTCGGCGTCGCCGCCTATCAGGCGCGCGATCTGCCCGCGTTCCACCTGCAACTCGGTTATCATTCGTTTCTCGCCGCGCCCAAACTGACACCTTTCGCGACGCGCCCTTGCGAAATCACTTTTCTCGGCTCGCTCACCGCTCGGCGTGAAATGTTCTTTGCCGAAAACGCCTTCTTTTTTTCGCAGCATCGTTCCCACATTCGCTTCGTGCCGCTCGGCTTCGCCAAGACAAAGCAGACGCGCAGTTATCTCTCATCGGAAACCCGCAATGAGTTACTGAGCCAGTCGCGCATCCTGCTCAACGTCCATTACTCAGACCAGGCCTACATGGAATGGCATCGTCTCCTTATGGGGCTGGCCAATCGCTGTTGCGTCATCACGGAAACGTCGAGCGGTTACGGGTCGCTCGTTCCCGGCCGTCACTTCATCATGGCCGAGCAGCGCGATTTGATCGCTTGTTGCGATTATTACCTCAACCATCCCGCCGAAGCGGAAGCCATCGCTCAACAAGGCACGGATTTTATTCAGACGCAGCTCACGCAAGCGGAAAGCTGCGCGCGCTTTCTCCGAGCCATCGAGGAGAATAAACCAAGACCAATCGTAGTGAGCGACGCGCTCCCCGTTCCTTTGCCCGCAGAGCTGGGAACCAAACTCAGCCGCCAGCATCGACAACAAATGCGCGAAGCCTTTGGGCGCGACTTGCGGAACTGGTCGCAACCGCCTCCACCCATCTCGCCGGAAGAAGAAGAATCGGTCGTGTCACTGAAAGAGCGGCGACAAGTCGTCATCGCCAAACGCGAAGCCTGCCATCAGCGCTGGCTGGCGCAGGAGGAAAAGCGAACGCAAGGCGAGGTTCCCTGGGCAACGACCGATAACGCAACTTACGCCGACGTATCCCCGAGACTCTCCGTCGTCGTGACGCTTTACAATTACGCGCGCTATCTGCCCGCGTGCCTAACGAGTGTCGAGCAATCGACCCGGCAACTCGGTCAACCGATCGAACTCGTCATCATCGATGATCATTCCAGCGATTCCTCTCTCGCCGAAGCGCTGCGTTACCAGAGTGAATCCTCGCTTCCCACGCGTATCATCGCCAAGGAGTTCAATACCGGGCTGGCCGATTCGAGAAACATCGGCACGCAGGCCGCGCGCGCGCCGTTCGTCCTCATGATGGATGCCGACAACCTGCTAATGCCGCAGGCGCTGTCCCAACTGCTCGCCGCCATCGAGTCGGGCGAGCACGTCGCGGCCTACAGCATCCTTTGTCGTTTCACCGGCAAGCCGCCGCGGCGCATGGGCCTGCTCTCGCAATACGATTGGGATCCGCAAATCCTGGTGCAGCATCCTTACATCGACGCCATGGCTTTGTTTCGGCGCGAGACCTTGCTCGAGCTCGGTGGTTACGACAACGAACTAAGCCAGGTCGGCTGGTTCGGCTGGGAGGATTACGAAATGTGGCTGCGCTTCGCCCAACGCAATCTCAGCGTTGCTTTCGTGCCGAACATCCTCTGCCTCTACCGGCACCACGAAAGATCGATGATCAACCTCACCAACTTGTTTGAAGTGGACCTCGTTCGTCATCTAGCTGTGCGCTACCGCGAATTGATTGAGCGCTTCGAACCGAGCGAGACGCTCTTCGGCGTGGAGAGGAGCAAACTCTACTCGCCATCGAACCAGGCCGGTGGGAACGCCAGTTCGAAGCCTGGCAGCGCCAACGAAAGATTGGGGCTGTAGAACGGATCGGAGCGCAGTTTTTCTCCCCAGCGTTCCCGCATGTATTTCTCGTCCTGTCGCTCAATCGCCACCTCGGTCGCGCTGGACGCCGGCCGATCGACCGAGCCGCGAAACAGGAGATTCGAGTAAGGCGTCCAAACCACCTGCCAGTCGCGCTCCGTCACGCGCAGACAAAAATCGATTTCCTGGAAGCGGCCCATCAGGTTTTTTTCGTCAAAGCCGCCGAGCTCGCGAAAAACTTCCGCGCTCACCGCCAGCCCCGACCACGAGACCGCGGAACAGTTGCGCTGCAAAAAAGTGCGATTGAAAAAGCCAGCGTGGCCGCGCGGCAACGCATGATGCGCGCGGCTCGCGATTCCGCCAAGACCCATCACGTAGCCCGCCTCGCGAAGGGTATCGTTGCCAAACCAAACGCGCGAACCGACCACGCCGACCTGCGGACGACTGGCGTAGCTGGCCAGCTCGCGCAGCCAATCGCGCTCCATCGCTTCGAGCTCCGCCTCCATGAAAACAAGAATGGCGCCACGACGCGCCGCCGCCGCCCCGAGATTGCGCAGTCGAGCCTCGTTAGGCGTCGGTTCCGCGCGGCAGATCTTCACACCTTCGTCTTCGAGTTCGCGCGGCAACCGCGGATCACTGGCTGGGCCAGCCATCACCACCACGATTTCCCAGTCGGGGTAATCGGTTTCGGCGCGCAGCTTATCGATACAGGCGCGCAACGGCGCCTCACCTTTCGCGGCCATGATGATCACGCTGACGGCCGGCGCCGGCGAAGGGAGATCGTAAATGACGCGATGCGATTCGATGTTTTCCGGGCAGGGAACCGCGCGCCCGGCGACGTCGAGGCGTTGCAGGTGATCGTTGAGCGCCTTGCGCGCGGCATCTTTCGCGTAAGTCTTCGCGTCGCGTTTCGCGGCGAGGCTGCCGGGAATCATGCGCCAGTGATAAAGCACGCGCGGGAGATGGCGCACCTGACTTGGCTCCAGCCGCTCGAGACATCGCAGCGCCAGATCGTAATCCTGCGAACCTTCGTAGCCTTCCCGAAAGCCGCCGATCTCGCGCAATGTCGCCGTGCGATAAAGGCCGAGATGCCCGATGTAGTTTTGCGCGCGAAACAGCTCGGGATTCCAATCGGTCTTGAAAAACGGATTCGAACGTGCGCCCGCAACATCGATTTTGTCTTCGTCCGTGTAAATGAGGCCGGCGTCGGGATGCGCGGCGATTTCGAGCGCAACTTGCGCGAGCGCATCCTCCGGCAGCGCATCGTCCTGATCGAGCAAGGCCGACCACTCGCCGGCGGCAAGGGCCAGTGCGGAGTTCGAACAGGCGGCCATGTGGCCGTTGCGTTCGCGAAAGGTGACGCGAATCCGCGGGTCCTGCGCCGCCATTCGTTGCAGGAACGGTTTCACTTTCGCATCGGTTGAAGCGTCATCCGCGACACAGAGTTCCCAGCGTTCGTAGATTTGCTGCTTCACCGAATCGATCGCCGCCTGGAGAAGCGGCAGGTCCGGATTGTAGACGGGAAGCAGGATGGAAATGAGCGGCTGTTCGGGCAGAGCGGCCAGGTCGCGCCGCATCGTCGCGCGGTCGGCCGGGCCGAGCGTGGCATAGAGTTCCACCCATTCGGCGTATCGGTCTGGCGTGCCGGCGCGCTGGCCATGGCCGATGGCGCTTTCCAAAACTTCGACAAAGCGTTCTCCGTAGCGCGCGAGATCGAAATGCTCGACGAAAGTTTTCCGGGCAGCCAAACCAATCCGCTTCACCAATTCGCGATCCGTTAGGCAGCGAGCCAGCGCAGCCGCGAGTGCCTCCGGATTTTCGGGCGGAACGATGAGCGCGTTCTCGCCATCGCGCAGCCATTCGCCAATCCCGCCGACATCGGTCGCGATGAGCGCCTTGCCCATGCTCATCGCTTCCACCAGCGTGATCGGCATCGTCTCATCGCGGGACGCGCAGACGAGCACGTCCGCTTGCCCGAGCAAACGCAGCGCCTCGGCGTGCGCGAGCGGTCCGAGCATTTGCACGTTGAGAATTTTCTCGGTGCGCGCCCGCACCTCATCGCGAAACGCCTGATCGAGCGGCCGGCCCGCCATTTGAAAAAGCGCACGCCAACGCAGATCGGGATCGAGCCGTAAGATCGCCTCCGCCAGCACGTCCTGCCCTTTGCGCGCTTCGTAGGTCGCCAGCGTGAGGAAGGTAAAAGGCCGACCTTCGTCGCGCGGACCCGCCTTTAGATCGGGATAACCGTGCGGCACCACCTCGACCGGCCGCGGACTGAACGGCTGATAGACTTCGGCCGCCCGGCGTGTCGGCGTCACAATCACATTGGCCAGACCGAGCGACGGCTGGAGCATCGGAATTTGCTCCATCAATTGTCGCCCAACTTCTGTTTCGTGGAGATACCAGACGACCGGCACATTTTCGAGGTGCGCCGATTGCACCGCCTGCCAGGTCGCGAGCGTGTTGGCGAGAATAACGTCGAACCCGAGCGCGCCCTGACGCAGCGCTTTGTAATGCGGATCAATGAGAAGTTGCGGCTCGACAATCAGCTCCGCTCCTTGCGCCCGGAAAAGATCGGCGGCCGGCCCCTCCTCCGGCGTGATGACAGTTGGCGCCCAGCCTTCCGCTTTCAACTGCCCGATGAGATGGGCGAGCAGAATGGGCGCGCCGCTCAGCGTCGTTTCGTGAGAGACAATCAGGATCGAGCGGGACGCGGGATCGCGAGCGGCGTTGACAGGTATTCCCCCAGGCGACATGGCGTGGGGAAGGTCGCGGCGAAATGCCCGCGATCAAGCTGATCGCCTAACGCCTTGGTCGGCGTCCGCTGTAGCCGGACACGCCTAACGAGCAGCGTGACGCGCCGCCGTCAGCATCAGCGTGCGCAATCTCACGCTCTCCAGATTTGCGGCCGGCAGCCGCGCCCGCGCCACCGCTTGCCAAAGGCGCAAGTCGAGCCGCGTGCGTTCTTCGAGCAACGCGAAAGCGGCGCCATTCAACTGCTCCGGCCAGGAAACGTCGATCCGGGGCGGCGTCTCATTCACTTTGCCGTAGGAAATCGGCTGACCGAAGAAGGTGGCGAGGTTCGCGGAGAAGTCGGAGTTCTCGACGATATCGAGAAATGCAAAGGGTTCGAGTTTGCTCAGCGCCTGCCTAACGAGTTCGTCGTCTTCACGTGCGTCGATGAAATCTTCGTCCGGAATGGCCGGATGCGGCCAGAGCAGCATGCGCAGGTAAATATTATCGATCTGGGCCGCTATCTCCCGATTCTGCAAAAACTCCGGCAACGGACAACGCGCGCGCTCCACCCGTTCCGCCCACTTTCCCCAGGAACGAAGATGCTCCGCCGATTGCGCGCGCCAGTAAAACCAATGCGAGAAAAGACGCGCGATCGGCTCGCGCAAAACAGTCAGAAACTGCGCATCGCCGTAGCGCGCGCGCAAAGTGGAAAGCGCAAAGTGACCCGAGACAAAATCGCCGTCGTCCGGCACCTCGTCCGGTGTGAGATAAACCTGGCGCCGCACTTCCGGCGCGAGCGTTTCGAATTCGCGAAAGCCACCGAAGAGCACGCGGTCGAACCCCGAGACGATGCGCCGCGGACCGAGCGCACTCGTTAGGCCGCTGACCAATGCCGTTCCCGAAGTCTTGGGCAAATGTAAAAAAACGAGCGGCTTGTCCACGGAATAGCTGGCGCGTGAAAGGGACAAACTGGAAGCAGTGGCCATAGGATCGATTCCGGCGCGGGCCAGGAATTCTTCTTGGCAGCGATGCTAGCCGTCCAATCTTAGCCGATGCAATGGTTTCTCGCGCTGACCGAAGGCTGCATCGGTTTTCCGAATTACAGCAAGCTGGTCAAAGTGGCCGTGCACACCGCGCTGCAGCGCACTGCCTTGCAGCCGCATTTTCTGTATGACGGCGGCGAGAACGATCTCACCCGGTGGCTGCGCGATCGCGACGTGCCGGTCATCCCATGCGAATCGTTCCTAGCCGGCGAGATCGCAACGCTGGTCTGCGGCGAGCGGGAAACCAACATCCGCGCCGCGTTGCGCGGCATTCTCTTGCGCATTGAATTGCCGCAGCTCGGCGAAAAACTTGGACTCGACGAGCGCGTTCTTTACACAGACTGCGACGTCTTCTTTCGCCGCGACGTCGTGCCGGAACTCGCCGCCATCGACTGCCGCTACTTCGCCGTCGCTCCGGAATTTGAGCGAGCCGATTACCGGCAAATGAACACTGGCGTCATGTGGATGAATCTGGCAGAGCTGCGCCGCGTCGACTCTGATTTTCGCGAATTCGTCCGTCAGAATCTCCCGCGCCTCCAGGCTTCGGCATGGGACCAGGGCGCCTATCGGGAATTTTTCGCCTTGCCTAACGAACAATTTCAATGGAACAAACTGCGCCCGGAGTTAAACTGGAAGCCGTACTGGGGCGAGAATATCGAGTCGGCCATCATCCACTTTCACGGCCCCAAACCCTATCAGCGGCCGCATCTCGATTCGCACTTCGCCGAGCTGAAACCGCTGGCCCGCGCCGCCTACGATCATTACACGGCTGAATGGCTGGCGTTGCTCGACGAAGCTGGCTGACCGCAGTTCTCCGCCAAAGATGAAGTCATTCGCCATGCGTCACGGTCTGGGAATCGCGATTCTTTTGCTCGGCATGGGTTACGCACTCTGCACCGCGCCCTTTGGCGTGCCTGATGAGTTCGCTCATTTTTGGCGGGCCTATCACGTGAGTGAAGGAGGGATCGTCGCGCAAGAATCAAATGGCCGACTGCGAGGCGCGATGCTGCCGAAGAGTGTAGACGAGGTGGTCGAGACCCTGGTGCACTACCGCTCCGTTCCGATTCCTTCCACGCACATCGACCGCGCAGGATGGAGACGGGCGTGGCGGATGGGATTTCACCCTAACGAGAGGGCGTATTGCAGCTTCCCAGCCACCGCCTCCTATTCGCCGGTGGTTTATGCGCCGGCCGCGCTCGCAATCGCACTCGGTCGTGCCTGTAACCTTTCCATCCTGGCCGTTTTTTATCTGGCGCGAATCGCGAACGTCATCGCCGTCGCCACGCTCATCGGCCTCGCCTGGCGGCGGCTCCCTTGCATAAGGGAATCTTTCGCTCTCGTCACCTTACTGCCGATGACGCTCTCGCTCATCGGTTCGCTCTCGGCCGATTCGATCACTTTCGCCATCGCGTTTTTTTGGATTGCCCTCGTGCTTGATTTCGCATCTGCGGAGAAGCCGAACGGACTAACAGGGCGCAATTTGCTCGAAATTTTTGTCGCGGCCGCGCTTCTCGGACAAACAAAATTTTTCTTCCCGCTCCCTTTGCTCGCCCTGCTTTGGGTTTTTCGCTTTGGCCGTTCGCGCGCGCTCGTCGCGGCCAGCGCGGTTGGCGTGGCGTTTCTCTCAGCCGCGCTTTGGTTCGGGGCGAGCGGTTCGCTCGACGCGCCAGGCCGTCTCGACCTTGTCGCCGGACCGGCGCTGCAGAGTGTATTTATCCGAGCGCATCCCTGGCAATTCCTCGAAATCTGCGCGCACACATTTCAAATGTCTTTCGTCACTTACGGCCGCCAGATCGTCGGCGTTCTCGGGTGGTTGCAGATTCGGCTGCCGGTCTGCCTTTATGTCGGTATGTGGATCGCCCTCCTTTTTTCCACCGGCTTCGCAGGGGCCGGGCGTGATGTGCGTGTAAAAATCACTTCACGAATTTTTTGCGCGACTCTCGCGTTAGCCATGCTCCTCTACGTGTATCTGGCGCTGTATGGGAAGTGGAATACCATCGGCGCGCCGGTCATCGAAGGCGTCCATGGGCGCTACCTCATCCTCATGTTGCCGCTGCTGGCCATCGCGGGCAGGTCGACGCTTTGGTCGCAGCTTGGCATCGCGAGAGCCGTCCGGATAAGCCTCTACGCATTTGCTCTCGTCGCCAATGGATGCGCACTCTTTATTCAATTCCGACACGCCTTCGGTTAAGCCAGCAAGTCAATTCCAGGCAAGAGTGTCGCCCTCCGGCATCTCGACCCACGCGAAGTTTTGCTGGGCGAGAAAACGCTGCGCCGCCGCCCGATCCTCGACGGACAAATGCTGATGTTCGTAAAGAACGATCTCTGTCTGCAACCGCGCCAAATCGAACTGCCGCAAAATGCGCCAATCCCAGCCTTCCGTATCGATGACAAGGAGATCGAGCCGGTCGAGATGATGGCGCGCAAGCAACGTCGCCACCGTCAGCGACGGCACATTTTCGGACACGATCGGTTTTTCCACCGCGCCAAAGTCGCCGGCGCCCTTGCGCAAAACTTCGGGATCGAGAGACGGCAATTGCTGCAGCCAGAGCGAATCGGTTTCCGCTGCCTGCAGATGATGAATGGTCGTTAGGCCATCCGTTTCTCCGATCGCTGCCCGTTCCAACTGCAAACGCGAGTTTTGCCCGTGATGCTGCGTTAGTTGCGCATACAAATGCGATACGGGTTCAACGAGCACGCCGCGCCAGTGCACGTCCTTGCGCGCGAGCAGCGGAAAAAGCGGGTCGCCCGTGCGTCCGTCGTTCGCGCCGATTTGCAGAAAGAGCGCGTCCGGCATGGCGGCGGCGAAATCGGCCAGCAAAGCGTCGGCATGTCGACGCTGAAAGATTCCGCCGCGCTCGTGGCGAAGCGAGAGGTGTCGCCGCAAAGCAAGTTGCCAGCGCTTCGACGGAGTCGCGGCCAGGCGTTCACGCAACCGCAAAAGCGCGCGCTGTGTCTTGCCGGCGAAACGCGCACGCGTCGCCACTTTTGGCAACGGCGCGGGCAGCGCATATTCCCGCTCGATCGTTTCGCTATTGATGCGGACCGCAAATCGCAAGGTCGTCACGGCGTTGCTGCGACCGGAGAAGCCGATCGATTTGCGATTGGGGAAAACGCGCTCGACATCGGGGCGCGCATTGAGCGCGAGTTCCTCTTCTTTGGCCGAGAGCAAAGCGACGGATTCGATCGGCCCGTCCGCCGCCACCCATCCCGTAAAATCGAAGGGTTCGCCCGCAATGCGATCGCTGCTCACGTCGACATGCAGCAACACTTCTTCGATCATCGGGCGCGACGTCGCAAAAATCCTTTCGGATTAAACGTCATGAAAAATTTCTCGCGCGCTTCATCGACTTCGAAGTCGTTCGCTTGCGCCAGAAAACTTTCCAGCGCCTCCGCCGGCCCAGGCCCGTGCAGTGCAGCCACCGGCCGGCCGTTTACGTTCGTATCCTCCACGATCAACGCGCTGCCTGCACTAACGAGCGGCGCATAGAGCGCGAGTTCCTTTTCGACGTGCGCCTGCGCATGATCGGAATCGAGAATAACCATGACGCATTGCGCGCCCTTCACCGCCTCCTTCACCTCGCGCAGAATCTCCGGCGCGACCGACGACCCGTCCAAATAACGAATGCGCGGATGCGCGGGCCGATTCGGCCGAGTTTCAATATCAATGGTGAGGACGCGCCCTTTGCCTAACAAGTCGCAAACCGAGGCCAGATAAAGCGCGCTGCCGCCCGAGGCAGTGCCGGTTTCGATAATGAGATCGGGTTGCAGCTCGAATAGAATTTCCTGGTAAATCCAAAGATCGAGCGGGCATTTTTGCGTGGGCACGCCGAGCCATGCGGTCCGCATCCAGACGCCGGACTCGTAGTAAAGTTTGTGGAATTGATCGACGACGGCGTTCATTTTTTTCGGAAGGCAGACATCCGTCCAAGTGCGGCGAGAGCGGAAAATTTTCGAACCTGCCAGACAATGGTGTGCCCGTTTCCCACTTTGTCGTCCGTTTCTTGAAAGGCGAATTCGTCCAATCGCGCGCGCCAATGGAAGCGGTTGAACCAGGCGGCTGCGTCCCGCAAAAGCGCGGGCGAAAAAACGCTGTAATGGCCGCGCCGCACACCCTTCATCTCCGCCATGCGATCTTCGTAACGCGTTTTTTTTCGATAATGGGTCAACCATTCCTCGAGAGTCGTTAGGGGCCTTTCCTGATCGGCCGGCGCTGCGTCACGTTTCGGCACGATGACGAAAAGGTAGCCGCCCGGTTTCACGACCCGCACCCATTCATCGAGCGCGGCGAGCGGATTCGGCAGATGCTCCCAGACATGCGAGTGCACCACGAAATCGACGCTGCTCGCCGGCACCGGAATCCGCGCGGCATCGCCCGCGATATCGATCTCGGCCACGCGCCCGCAGGTCGCCAGCTGCGTTTGGCGTGACGCTTCGTAATCGCGCGCATCGAGCGCGGGCGTGAGACCGACGGAGTGGGTCTCGAGGCCAAACGGATTGTGAAAGGCCGGCCCAATCTCCAGCCCGGCCAGTCCATTCAAAATCAAATGAGCCAGCTTTGATTCGGGCGAAATGACGCCTTGGTTGATCAGCGGCTCGTCGGTGGACATGCAAGGCGGGGTGGTGTCGCAATTTTCTCGTCAAAAGTGACAGCGCAAGGCCAAATCAAAAACCACGATGGACGCAACTGCGATGGACCTTGATCTTCATAAACTGCCGTCCCGCCATTTTGAGCCACGTCTTTATGGCGTGGGCGCATGGACGAATCATCTTCATCTCGCCTACGATTTGATGGCGGCGTTGCGGCCGAGCGTCTTCGTCGAGCTCGGAATCGATCGCGGAGAAAGCTTCTTCGCTTTCTGCCAGGCCGCCGCCGAACACCAAACCGGCAGCCGCTGTTTCGCAGTCGATACCTGGGAAGGTGACGGGCAAGCCGGCCACTACGACGAGACCACCTATGCCCAGGTCGTCGCGCATTGCCGCGCCCACTACTCCGCCTTTGCACGCTTGTTGCGCGGGACTTTCGCCATGGTGCGGCCGCAATTTTTCGACGGCACAATCGATCTGCTCCACCTAGATGGACTGCACTCGGAGGAAGCGGTCCGGCAGGATCTGGCCGATTGGCTGCCGAAGTTGCGGCCGGGCGGAATTCTTCTCCTGCACGACGTGAATGTGCGCGAACGCGGCTTTGGCGTCTGGAAATGCTGGCAGGAACTGTGCGCACAGGGTCGTTCCTGGACGCATGCCGCCGGGCCGGGGCTCGGTCTCTGGCAGAAGCCGCCTAACGAATCATTGCCTCCTCTTGTCGAGTCTCTGTTGTTGGGAACGAATGAGCAGCGCAACGCTTTGGAGCAGCATTACGCGCAAAGCGCGGAAGCTTTGCAGGCGAAGATTACGCAGGAATGGAGCGACGGGCGCGTGCGCGACCTGCCCTTTCTGCAGCAGACCGTCATTCAGATTTTTCACACGACCGACGGCGTGCATCGCGAGGAAAATTCCGTGCAGGCGCGCATTGGGCACGGCGAGTGGAACGAGGTCTTCCTCACTCTTCCTTCCGGGGCTGGCGCGGCGCCTTTGCGGATCGATTTCGTTAGTCCCTGGACGATCATCGAGATCGCCACGCTCCGTCTCCGCGCCGGTGGTCAGATTATTTACGAAGCGGCCAGCCCAGCGGAGTTCGATCGTCTCCTCGTCCAGGGTGATGCCGAGCGCCTGCCCGATCCAGATTCGTTACGCGTCCGGATCACCGGGGTCGATCCGCAATTGTTTTTACCGCCGCTTCCTGCGGCGGAAGAGTTGTCCGTCGAGTTGCGTCTCCGCGTTTTCCCCCACCAATAAAAACGGCACGTCCCTCGCGAGACGTGCCGCTTTTTAAGATTCAGCGCGAATCTACTTCAATTCTTTGCGCGCTTTCTTCGCCATGGCGCGATGCGCCTTCAACATTGGCAGTGTTTTCGCCGCCCAGGCTTTGATCTGAGAATCATCGCCAGTCCTCGCCTCTTTTTCAAAGTCCTTGATGTCCTGCTGATTATCGGTCTCGATGCTGTAGAGATATTGCGCGTCGTAATTTTTGGTGCCCATGTCGCGCGGTTTGATGTTCCCCGTGGTCACGCCAAGGCCTTTTTTCTTGGCCATCTCCGTCAGTTGTTTGTTGGCGGTCTGATGATCGCTCACCACGCGGTTGGCCACCTTGCGGGCCTCCGAGCTTTTCGCTTTTTTCTCCGCGATCATGCCGTCTTGAATTTCCTGCTCGCCGGTGCTGACCGCCCTAACGACGAACTTCTGATCCTTCTCGCTCATCGCGGTGGCGGGCTCCTTTTTGGCGCCGCTGGGGTTGTCGTGTCTGCGCAGATGCGGGTTATCAGCATCCGCGAAGAGCGGGCTGGCGAGACCAAGGCTGCCAGTGACCAGCGCGGCCATGGTTAGTCGGGAAATGGAATTCATTTTTTTCATTAGAGTATTAAATGGTTGAGTGTCTGCCGGGTCAAACGCCGGCATCTGAAATTCGCAGACCGCCTTCCTCATGGACGTGCCCCTTTACGCTGCGATGAGCCGTAGGATCTCTCGACGCGGGCCGCGACATCGCGAAAGCCGTAATCTGCCGCGTAAATTTGTTTCATGCAGGCGATCGATTTCTCGGCGTCGCCCATCTGTTCGTAGACCAGGCCGAGATGGTAAACGATTTCCTTTTTCATCGCGTCCATCGTCAGAATTTCCTGGGCCGCTTCCTCGAGCTGGCGCGCGGCCAGATCGAACATGCTCAGCGCAGCGTAACATTGGCCGAGCAAGTTCATTGCCTTGAGTCGGGCGTTCGGATTCTGACGCGCGCGCTGCAATTGCGGAAGCGCTTCGCGGAATTCCCCCGCTTCCAGAAGATGACGACCCAGGTCGAAACGGAGCTGCAAGTCGGTCGGGTTGCGCTCGACCTGCTGGCGCGTTTCATCGACCAGCATTTGCGCACGCTGCTTTTTAGCCTCCGCCAAGGCTTGCGTTTGGGTAGCGTGCTCGGGGTGTTCCGGCCCGTGCGATCGGAGGAAAAGTTCGCGCGCGGCCACCTCGATCTCGAACTGCTGCATCTTTAACTCCGCCGCCTTGCGCACCAGCCCGGCATCGCTCCCGCTCGTTAGGTCAGCCGCGTATTGAAACCAGGCGATGGCGTGTTCGATATCCTCCTTTTGTTCGCAAAGCGCACCGAGCCGGCGGGCGTGATCCACATTTTGCGGCTCGGCCTGATGACGCGCGTAGGTCTCGGAAATCTGTTGATCGAGTGATTCGCCGCTCAACGCCAGGCGGCTTTGTTGTTCCAGCGAAACGGCCAGCTTTTTGTCTTTGATCAAATCGCGGTAGCTCTCGGCCTGCGTCCAGCCGCCTGATTTCATCGACGCGCGCGCGGAAGCATCCTTGCCCAGGCGCAGCGCTTCGGCATCGAGGGGATCGATCTCGCCAATACGGTTGTAAATTTCGACCTCCCGTTCGCTTTGCCCGAGTTCGTGATAGAGCCGGGCCAGCTCGCGCAGCACCTTGAGATCGCGACCATTTTCCTCGAGCAAGATTTGCAGCGCAAAGACGCCGATCTCCGGCCAGCCCGCCGCCACCGCCGCGTCTTTCAGCAGCCAGTTCGCCTGCCGATGATACGGATCGGTCTCCAGCACCTTCTCGCTTAGTTCGACTACGCGTTTGGGATCCTTCTTCAGTTCGCGTTGCGCCTTCAAAAGGGAGAGCGGCGCGGAGGAAATGGCGAAGCGTCCTTTCTTCGTCGCCTTGCTTTGCGTCACTTCGGTGCGGCGGAGCAATTGGCGGCCGTTGAGGAATTCCGGCTCCTGTTTCAGGATTTCCTGCAGTAGCGAAATGGCGTAGCCAAAATTGCGCAACTCGATCGCCGCCACCGCCTTTAGCCAAAGCGCGCGCTGACTCTCGCTCAAATCCTTCTCGTTCCTGGTCGCCATCTTTTAAAGCAAATCCATCTGCGGCTTCTCGCGCGCCGGAGCTGGCTTCGTCTTCCGGCGCCCCTTCGTCTTCACCGGCGCGCTCGCCTCGGCCGCCCCGTGTGGTTTCTCGAGATGCGAAAGAATGTCCTTCGCCCGCTCCAGAATTTCGCGCGGCAATCCGGCCAGCCGCGCCACCTGGATTCCGTAACTTTTATCCGCGCCGCCCTCCACGATCTTGCGCAAAAAAATGATCTGCTCGTTCCATTCGCGCACCGCCACGTTGTAGTTCACCACGCCGCTCCGTTCCTCCGCCAGCTTCGTCAGCTCGTGATAATGCGTGGCGAACAGCGTGCGGGCGCGGATTTTATCGTGCAAAAACTCCGCCACGCTCCACGCAATCGAAAGTCCGTCGAACGTCGAAGTGCCGCGGCCAATCTCATCGAGAATAACAAGACTACGCGCCGTCGCGTTGTTCACGATGTTGGCGGTCTCGTTCATCTCGACCATGAAAGTCGATTGGCCGCGCGCCAGATCGTCATTCGCGCCGACCCGCGTAAAAATGCGATCGACCAAACCAATCTCCGCGCTCGCCGCCGGCACGAAGCTCCCGATTTGCGCGAGTAAAACAATGAGCGCAACCTGCCGGATGTAGGTCGATTTTCCCGCCATGTTCGGACCGGTGATGATGGCGAGCCGCAATCTCTCCCCGTCCAGTTCCGTGTCGTTAGGCACGAACTTTTCCTCCGCCAGATTCTGATCGAGCACCGGATGACGCCCATCCTTGATGCAGAGGCGCAACGACTCATCGAGCTTCGGTCGGCAATAATGAAAAAGGCGCGCCGTTTCGGCGAGCGACGCCATTGCGTCGAGCGTCGCCAACGCGGCGGCCGTTTGTTGCAGCGGCCCCAGTTCCTCGAGGGTCGCGTCGCGCAGCTTTTGGAAGAGCTGATATTCAAGATGCCGCGCGCGCTCGTCCGCACCCAGAATCTTTGCCTCCATTTCCTTCAGCTCGGGCGTGATGAAACGCTCGCCGCCGACGGTGGTTTGCTTCCGCGTGTAATGCGCGGGCACACTCTCCAGATTCGATTTCGTGATCTCGATGAAGTAACCGAAAACCGAATTAAATCGCACCTTGAGCGACTTGATTCCGGTGGCCGCGATCTCGCGTGCCTGCAATTGCGTGATCCAATTCTTGCCGCCGCGCGAGGCCTGACGCAGTTCATCGAGCTGCGCGTCAAACCCATCGTGAAAAATGCCGCCGTCCTTGAGCGCGAGCGGCGCGTCGTCCATCACCGCCGTCTCCAACTTCGCGGCCAGCTCCGGCATCTCGCGCAGATCGCTTTGCAACTGCTCGGGTAGGGGGGCGCCGCCCGGCGGGCGGGGCGGGGCGGGGACGAGCGCCGGCCCGGCCGCCC
>JBBSQB010000001.1:0-273752 GCA_038258245.1 Chthoniobacterales bacterium | reverse complement strand
GGGTCGCGGGGGGTGCGGTGTGCTATTGGCAAACCGGGGCGCGCCTAGGGCGCGCAGCTCGCCGCCGGCGTTGACGCGACCGCGCGGCGCGCCGCTCTCTTCCCGCGCCTCGAGCGCGCTATCGACGGCGAATCCTTTGGCGATGCCACCGAGATCCAATTTGAGATCGGGATTATGGAAACGCACTTTGCGATCGGATCGCAGTTCGACATCGGCGAAGGAAGTTGGTCGTGTCGAAGCGACGCTGACGTCGAAGAGTCCGCTGGAATGCCGGTGCATTTCCGCGGCGCACTGGAGGACGGCGAAGGTCCATTCGTCCACCGGCACGGGCAGATGGGCGGCGTGGCGATTGAGAAACGAGAGCGTGCTGGCCGGATCGTGGAAGCTCATGCGATCCTGCACTTCAGCGATCACGCCGAAAGCCTGCGCGATAGCGGCATGCGCTTCTTTCTCGAGCAAACCATCGACCGTTATCTCGACAAAAGTGCCGAGGAGCGGGCGCGCCCGCCGCACTTCACTTGAGCGCGACTTCATAGAGCGCAAGAATGCGTCGGACTCCTTCGATGACGTGACGGCTGGAAAGAGTGGCGCCGCTGATGTTGGTGATGTCCCTCTCGAGCTTGAGAGTTGATTGCGCGGTCTTGCCGACGAATTGCGCCCGCCATTTTTCTTCGCGCACCTGGTAGCCGTACGATTCGCGGTAATCCATGATCTCGATCTCTTTGACCGCGCCATTCGCGCGCAGACCGACGGCGAAGGTGATGTATTCGTGTTTGCCGAGCACTTCATCGACGATGAACCAGCCGCCACCATTCACGCGCCAGACTTTCGGTATGGTGCGCAACCGGACGCTGCTCTGTTTTTCGATGGCGCTGCGTTGCGCGGAAGTGAGCGAAAGATTGTCCGGCGTGAAATTCGCGCCGGGAAAGATGGCTTTCTGCGCCTGTTCGGTCGTGAGGTAGGTGACGGCGAAACACTGCGCCGACGTCATGATGATGGCCGGCGCGGCGACCAGCGGTTTCCAACTCATGGCTAAAAGTTGAAGCCGACTTTGAGACGGAAAACGTCCGTCTGCTCCTCGGCGAAGGTGCGACTGTCGACCGGTTCATCCACGCCTTTGCCGTAAATCTGGTGATTCCAGGTGAGCGTCGCCCACCAGCGTTCGCGCGCGTAATGCAGCGTCGGGCCCATGTAGAAAACGCGATGTTCGAAAAAGTAGAGATCGAAGAGCGGATACTCGGCGCGCATGTGGCTCTCGACGCCGACGAACCAATTCGGCTCGAACCGATAGGCGGCGCCGGCCGCCATTTCGTAGGAAAATTCACGCGGATATTCTTCGGCCGGTTGTTTGCCCCAGGCCCATTCGGCGGCGAGATCGAAGTTGAGGATGAGCGTGTCGTCGAAGAAATCCTTTTGGAAATCGACTTCCGGTTTGATGAAACGCTCGTGCTGCGGCAGGCCGTCGACTTCATCGTTGAGCAGGTAGCCGGCTTCGACGCGCAAGGCGACGCCGATCGGATTCTTGAACGGACTGAGCGCGCGGTATTTCGCGGAAGCTTCGAAGCCGCCGAAGCGGTAGTTGTTCTTATCGTCGAGGTCGGGCACGTCCTTGTTGTAGAAATAATGATTCACGACCGAGGCGCTGGCCTGGAGTTGATCGGTGAAGCCGTATTCGAGTTCGGTGTCGAAATCGGTGCCGTAGTAATCGCCGCTCTGTTTGCCGGTGCGGAAGGTGGCGAATTGATAGATTTCGTAGTGGCCTTTCGGCAGCGTTTCGGCGCCGCGGACGAAACCGAAGATTTGTTCGTCGGCGCGCGTGGCCGGCATGATTAGGAAAACGGCCAGAGCGATGGCGAGAAGAAGTTTCATCGCACCGTATTTAGCATCCCGATCTCGACGCGCTGTCGGGCGGTTGCCATTTTTTAGCGAATGGTTGCGCCTGCTGGCGAATCGGGGGCACTGGCGCGAAAGCGGACATGCGGAAGCATGTCCCTCCGAAAAGTAATGCCGAACGGGTTGAGAATGCGGCCCGGTATTTTTACGGCCCCGGTTTCTTCGAAGGGACGTGCTTCTGCACGTCTTCGTGAGGGCGCCTCAATGAGATCGAAGCGAGCGGATCGCTCTGCCGCTACCCGCGCGCGGCAATCTTCTTGCTGGTCGAGCGCTTGTGCGTCTTCGTCACTTTCGCGCTCTTCTTTTTATGGCGATGCGCGCTCGCCGTGTGGCTGCTTTTTTTCGAACGCTTGTGCTTCTTCGCGACCGTGGCGCTCTTTTTGACGTGACGATGTTTTTTCTGAACGGTTCTCACGCTCGATCGCGTTTTCTTCGCGGTCGCGATCTCTCGCGAAGGAGTGCGGGTGGTCGCCGAGCTGTCGACGCCGTGGGTTTTTCTGGTGCGAAGCGGCCGCGGGCGAATGGGAACGTTGATGTAGGGGACGGCGTCCTCCGGCTGCGGCGCGGGCTGAAATTGCGGCGGCATCAAACGAACAGGCGCGCGATAATCTTTCCCGCCGTCCTTGCCGTCGTGCATGGGCGGCGTGCCGAGGTCGTCAAAATAATCGCCGACTTCATAGAGCGCAAAAACGCCCGGCGTTACCATTTGCGAATGGATCAGGCCTTGAGCATCGCGTAGTTGAAAATTGTAAATGCCATCCACGCCGAGCGAATCGGAAAATGGCAGTGGTCGAAAGCGCTTTTCCACGACCACGCCCTGGATGGCGCAGCCGGAGAGAAAGGCAGCAAGGCAGAGAGAGAGGACGGTGGTGAAGCGCATAAACCAGGCTCGGTCGAGTCGAAGCAATGGAGAGCGTTTCTACGTGTTTTTTCCGGAGGCGGGAAGCAAAATTATTCGAAATTTAGCAATTAAGCGGAGAAGCACGCATTTTGCACAATCGCCGTTTCGATAAGCGCAACTCCCACATCAGGAACGAATTTAGAGAAACTTAACCTGGAGAAATAAAAATATGTTGTGGACTATCTTTGTCATTTTGCTCGTGCTTTGGCTGCTTGGATTGATCGGTTCTGTGGGCGGAAATCTTATTCATATTCTGCTCGTCCTCGCCGTTATTGTCTTGATCATTAATTTGGTCCAGGGCAGACGTTCTCTCTAAGGACGCCAGACACTTCTCTTATTAGACTATGAAACCCGCAGGAATTATCGGCATCATTCTTATCATCGTCGGCATCGTCGCGCTCGCTTATGGCGGGTTCAGTTACACCAAAAAGGAGAAGGTCATCGACGCCGGCCCGCTCCAGGTGAGCGCCGATAAGGAACACACCGTTCCGTTGCCGCCGATCCTCGGCGGGCTTTGCCTCGTCGGCGGGGTCATCCTCGTCGTCGCTGGCAATAAGAAAAGTTAGCATCCGGCGGAAATCGGCGGCCTGCAGCGAGAGCTTTCGGGACAGTTGCTCTTTCTGCGGGATGCTCGCGTACAGTAATTGGCGTCGCTTTGCGCTCGTTTACGCCATCGTTTCTGCAACCGAAAAGCCGGTTTGAACGTAACGCCCTCCGTGCTAAACTCGCGCCCGAAGAGTTTCGCCCGCAGAATGCACCCGCGAAAAAATGCATATTCGATTGCTCTCTCTCATCGCCGTCTTTTTCCCCATCCTGGCTTCCGCCGCGACTACGAATGTGACGGTCGGCCAGGGCGGCACCAGATTTACTCCGTCGGCGGTTACCATTCAGGCCGGCGACACTGTTAAATGGACGTGGGCCGGGAATAATCACAGCGCGACCTCCGGGGATGGGAGCACCTCGGACGGTATCTTCGACTCAGGCGTTCATAACACCGGCTTCACATTTTCCTACACCTTCAACACGGCCGGAACGTTCCCGTATTTCTGCCTGATCCACGGATCGATGATGACGGGAACGGTGACAGTGGCCGCGCCCACGCCTACTCCAACACCGACCCCCACGCCGACGCCGACACCAACCCCCACGCCCACCCCGACCGCTACGCCGACACCGACCCCGTTCACCACTCATGCTTTGTTCATCCCGCCCGTGACGACTGACGCCAATCCGTCGATCAGCATCAGCGAAGCCTGTGTTTCGATTCTTGACGGCCCTTGCACTTACCTGTGGACGTTCGGCGGCACCTACCCGGGCACCACCATACGTCGGCCCACCGGTCAAACGACGCGCCCCACCTTTACCAATAACCTTCCGTCGATGGCGGGCGGCGTAACCGTGCACAACCACGGAAATCACTCCGTCTCGCAACACGATGGCTACCCAACGGGATCTTCTTTCCTGATCGAGCCGGGCGCGTCGCGCCTTTACGTGTATGACGGACTCGAAAACGGTGAAAACGAACGCGGCGCGATGCAGTTCTATCACGATCACAGTCTGGACGAAACCGGCTTTAAGGTGTGGATGGGACTGACTGGAATCTACATTATCGATGATCCGGCCGACCCGCAGTCGCTGCCCTCAGGCAATTATGAAATCCCGCTCGTCATTGCGGATCGGCAATTCGATGCCGATAACCAGATCCAATACTACTACGATCCAGCGGGCGTGGTGGGCGACAAAGTCTTGGTCAACGGTACTTACCAGCCATATCTGGACGTGGCGGATCGCAAATACCGGTTCCGCATCCTGAATGGTGCCAATGCCCGCTTTTACATTCTCACGCTCAGCACTGGTGATCCGTTCGTCCAGATTGGCACGGAGGCCGGCTTGATGCCGGCACCGCTTTCGCGCACAGCGATGCAGTTCGGTCCGGCGGAACGCCTCGATGTCGTCATCGATTTTGCCGGGAAATTGGGTCAGGACCTTTATTTGATGGATGCCTACCAAATGGTGCCCTTGCTCAAGTTTCACGTTACGCAGCATGTGGCCGACACGAGCACGATTCCCTCCACGCTTCGTCCGCTGCCTGAAATCGGCGAGCCGACGTTGACGCGGAATTTTGCCTTCGATTTCACTTCCAACCACTGGACAATCAACGGCCACCAATTCGATACGAACCGCACGGATGCCTATCCGGTTTTGGGAGCGACGGAAAAGTGGGTCTTCACCAATCCGACCGGCAGCACCCACATGGTCCACATCCACGATGTCGACCAGGAGTGTATCAGCCGCGACGGCGGTCCCTGCTACGCGTACGAGCCGATGAAGGAAACGTGGTCCGTCGGCCCTGGGGAAACTTTGGAGTTAAAACTCAAGTTCACCGATCACCTTGGGATTTACATGCTGCATTGCCACATTCTCGAGCACGAAGACGATGGCATGATGACGCAATTCGAGGTGGTGCCGCCGATTGCGCCCGTTCAGGTGGTCTCGCACAAGGTGCATGGCGGAGCCGGAACGTTCGATATCGCCATGCCCTTGACCGGCACGCCAGGGATCGAATGCCGCGGCGGCGGTCCGAACAAGGATTACCAGTTGGTGGCGACCTTTTCCGCGCCGATCACGTTCACCGCGGCGAGCGTTGCGGTGGGCACGGGCAGCGTGGGCGCCACGAGCGGAAACGGAAGCACCACTATTAGCATGAGCCTCACGGGGGTGAGCAGCGGACAGACGGTCATGATCAAGCTCTCGGGCGTGACCGATGGAAGAGGGACGAACGATATCGTGATCCCGATGGGCGTGCTGGTGGGCGACACAGGGGGCGACGGGGCGGTGAACGCGGTGGATGTCAGCCAGACCAAAGCTCAGGCTGGGAAAGCCGCCACCGCAGCGAATTTTCGCGAAGATGTGAGCCCGGATGGATCCATCAACGCCCCGGATGTGGCCTACGTGAAATCGCAAGCGGGGATGTCTCTTGCGCCGTCGGCGAAGCCACTCGAGCGGTCAGTCGGTCCGAAGCGTTAAGTTTGGCGCAGCTCGCACGCGACGTGACGCAAGCGCCTAACGAACAAGATTCAACGCGGCTTTAATTGCCGGCTTTCAAAACCGCGAAGGTCTTACTGCCTTTGCGATCGAGATAAAGTAACACGCCCTTGCGCGGATCGGCCTGGTTGAGCGCCTGTCGAAACGTGGCGACGCTCGTCACCGGTTTGTTGTCCACCTCGGTGATGACGTCTTCGCGCTGAATGTCCTGACCGGAAGCGAGGCTGTTATCGGCCACGTCGGTCACGATCACGCCTTGTGTCACGCTCAGTTTCAGCCGCGTTGCCATCTCCTTGGTCAACTCCTGCACTTGCAGGCCGAACTTGTTCGTCTCCTGCTCCGGCGCGGTCGTGTCCGGGCTCGGCGCGACCGGGCCAGAGGCGGCGATTTGATCCGGCAATTGTCCGGCGATGACTGGAATTTTGAGCGCCTTGCCTTTGCGCCAAACATCGAGCTGCACGGTCTGCCCGATCTTCTTTTTCAAAATCTCGCGCTGCAACTGCGTGTCGGTCGTGACCGCGACGCCATCGACCTGCGTGATCACGTCGAAAGGCCGCAGATCGCTTTTGTAAGCGGGCGCGTCGGCTTCGATCGTGCGCACGACCACGCCTTTATCGATGCCTTTGAATAAATCGCGGATGGAAGAATCGGTGCCGAGCGTTTCGATGCGAATGCCGAGCCAGGGGCGCAGGATTTTTTTACCGGTCATTAACTGCCGGCCGATTTCGTTGACCAGGTTGCTCGGGATGGCAAAGCCGAGGCCGCGATTGAGGCCGTTGATCAGCGTGTTCATGCCGATCACTTTGCCGTCGATGTCGCAGAGCGGGCCGCCGCTGTTGCCGGGGTTAATGGAGGCGTCGGTCTGAATGTAATCGGCGATCGAATAGCCGGCATTATCGAGCAGCTTGTTGCGGCCTTTGCCGCTGATCACGCCGAAGGTGAAGGTGTAATCGAGCTTGAACGGCGCGCCGATGGCGAAGGCGAATTGCCCCACGCGCACCGCGTCGCTGTTGCCCAATTGCACGACGGGCAGGTTGTTCGCTTCGATTTTCAAAACCGCGATATCCGTCTTCTCGTCGAGGCCGACGATCTTGCCGGGGAATTCGCGGCCGTCCTCCAATTTCACATTCACCTTGTCGGCATTTTCGAGGACGTGCTGGTTGGTATAGATGAAACCGTCGGCGCGCACAATGAAGCCGGAGCCTTCGCTCAGGATCGGCGTCAGGTTTGGCGGAGCGGAATGCGGATTGTTTGGATCGGGCTGATTGCGAAAGAACAAATCGTCGAGCGAGGTCGGATCGTTGCCGTCGTTTTTCTTGGTCACTTCAATGATGACCACGCTGGGCGCGACGATCTCGAAGACTTTGGTGAAGGCGCTATTGAGTTGATGGACGACATCCTTGCCGGCCGCAGCGGCGGCGGCGGGAACAGTGGGGCTCGGATTGGTTGGCGCCGGGGTGGGAGACGGCGCGGCTTGCGCGGCGGCGAGTGCGGTGAAGACGAGGAGCGTAAAGAGAAAGCGCATGTGGCGTGATTGGACAGACGAGCGTGAAAGCGTGTTCAAAGGTGCGGAGGGATGGAGAAATTGCCAGCGGCCAATCGAGGTCATCCCGAGCGAAGTCGAGGAATCCCGCGGAGCGACCGAGCAGCTTCCTAAAGAAGAATGAATTTGGAAGCCAGGAAGCCAGGAGAGAAGAAACGAATTAGGAAAGCAGGAAAACAGGAGGGGAAGCGCCTAAGCGCTTACGGTCTGCGTTGAGCAATCCGCTGTAGCCGTTTCGCTGTGCGAAACGCGGGATCGATTCCCGTGGTCCCGCCCACCCCGGCGTTACGCATAGCGAAACGGCTACAAGGTTTGTGCCTCGTAGGCGAATGCACCGCGAAAAGAGCGGGGAGCGATTACGATTACGAGCAGGAGCAGGATTTCTTTTCATGGCTTCCTGGTTTCCAAATTCATTCCTCCCCTTTTTGGTAACGCCTTGGGATTCCTCGGCCCCGCACGCTTTCGAGGCTCGACGTAGAAATGGGCTCGCTTCGCTCGGCATGATAGCCGCTTTCCAATGACCGGATTTCGAGAGCTTTTGGGGGAATTGCGCGTGCGTGGCGCACCAAAAAGTGCCTGCGTTGACACGATTGTTAAGGGCCTTAACTTTTTTTCTACAATAAAAATGCTCACTTCTTCTTCGAGTATGAACGATGAGAAAACGTTCGTCTCACATGCTCCCGGCTACTGGCCGGACGTTGCGCCGGAACTTTGGAACGATTGGAAATGGCAGCTCAAAAATCGAGTCACCACGCTGGCGCAACTCGAACAACACTTGCAACTTTCCGATGAGGAACGCAGCGGTGTGCTCCTTTCTGGCGACAAGCTCGCGCTCGCCGTCACGCCTCACTTTTTTAACCTGATCCCGCGCGATGATCCGGACGATCCGATCCGGCGTCAGGTTATCCCGCGCATCGAGGAAACTTGGGAATCGCCTTACGATATGGCCGATCCGTGCGGCGAAGATTCGCATATGCCGGTGCCGGGCTTGGTCCATCGCTATCCGGATCGCGTTTTGTTTCTCGTGACGGATCGCTGCGCCAGTTACTGCCGTTATTGCACGCGCAGCCGCGTCGTCAGCGGCGCGGGCGAACAGGAATTGCATACCGAGTTCGAGGACATCTATCGCTATCTCGAACAGCACACCGAAGTGCGCGACGTCCTCCTTTCGGGCGGTGACGCCTTGCTCTTCAGCGACAACAAACTCGAAGGAATTCTGAAGCGGCTGCGGGCCATCCCGCACATCGAGTTTGTCCGTATCGGCACGCGCGTTCCGATTTTTCTTCCGCAGCGGATCACTCCGGAGCTTTGCCAGATGCTGCAAAAATATCATCCGCTCTGGATGAGCATTCACGTCAATCATCCGCGCGAACTGACGACGGAAGTGAAAGCCGGCCTCGAACGCCTGGCTAATCACGGCATTCCGCTCGGCAACCAGAGCGTGTTGCTGGCCGGCGTGAACGACAATCTCGCGACCATGAAAACGCTCGTCCACAAACTTCTCATGTGCCGCGTGCGTCCCTATTACATCTATCAGTGCGACTTGATCGACGGCTCGTCGCATTTGCGCGCCTCGGTCGCCAAAGGGCTCGAAATCATCGAGGGCCTGCGCGGCCACACCACCGGTTACGCCGTGCCGCAATTTGTCATCGACGCCCCCGGCGGCGGCGGCAAAGTACCGATCAATCCCGGCTACATTCTCTATCACGACAACGAAAAAATCGTGATCCGGAATTACGAAGGAAAGATCTTCGAATATCCGGAAACGGGCGGCGACGAGACCACTCAGTTTGCGCCGTCGCGCGAATATCACGACGAGTATCTTTACTCCTAACCGGGATTAACTCGTTAGGCGTTTCGCGGTTCGCGAAGTGGAAGCAGGTCGACGCTCCGCCTGGTGTTGTGACGGGGTCCAGATTTCTCTGGACGATATTTTACATTTTCGATAAAAACCGGGCAATCGAACAATGCCCGGAATCGGGCTTGGCGGTAGCCCCATGCTCTCCTCCTTATCCCCTTAGCCAAGGCAAAAAATGAATCGACTCCCTCTCGTTCGTCTCGGTCGCGTGCTGCTTTTTTGCATTTCGCTTTTTCTTCTCTCGGCCGCGTCCTCTCCGGTCCCGGGTTCCAAGTCTTTGCCCAGCTTGGGCGCAGCCACGCGCGGTGCGCCGGTTGGGGCAGCCGCCCCCATACCCGAGGAAGAACAGGCCCTACGCGTGCTGGCTTTGCGGGAGCAAAAGGCCACGGCATCCGGGGCTCCTCTTTCCTTCACCGGGACGGGTTCGATGGCAACCGCGCGCTACCGCCACACGGCGACGTTGCTGGCCAACGGGCAGGTGCTGGTGGCCGGTGGAGTCGACGGCAGCAATGCCCTGGCAAGCGCGGAGCTGTATGATCCGGCGACGGGGACCTGGACGGCGACCTCCCCCATGACCACCACGCGCAGCAGCCACACGGCCACGTTGCTGGCCAACGGGCAGGTGCTGGTGGCCGGCGGTACCGAAGATGCACACAACGTAATCCTGGCGAGCGCGGAGCTGTATGATCCAGCGACGGGGACCTGGACGGCGACTTCCCCCATGACCACCGCGCGCACCCACCACACCGCAACCTTGCTGGTCGATGGGCAGGTGCTGGTGGCCGGCGGTGAGAACCCTAGTATCGGCAGTCTGGCGAGCGCAGAGGTGTACGATCCGGCGACTGGGAGCTGGACGGCGACCTCCACCGATATGACCAACGATCGTGTCTCCCACACAGCGACCTTGCTGGCCAACGGGCAGGTGCTGACGGCTGGCGGAGATAGTGACACACCGGGTCACGCCATCCTAACGAGCGCAGAGCTATATGACCCAGCGACCGGGAGTTGGACTACGACCTCCACCCCCATGAATACCGTACGCTCAGCTCACACAGCGACCTTGCTGGCCGACCGGAAAGTGTTGGTGGCCGGCGGATACGGTGACGAAAGCTGGGCGACTACGGAGCTGTATGATCCGGCGACGGATAGCTGGATGCCGACCTCCACTACCTTGAATACCGGGCGCTGGAACCATTCGGCGACCTTGCTCGCCAACGGACAGGTGCTGGTGGCCGGCGGGTACAACAGTAGCAACGGCTATCTGGCCAGCGCGGAGCTGTATGATCCAGCGACAGGGAGCTGGACGGTGACCTCCGCCCCCATGACCACCACGCGCACCCTTCACACGGCGACCTTGCTGGCCAACGGGCAGGCGTTAATTGCCGGCGGAGCTAATGGCAGCGGTGCTCTGGCGAGCGCAGAGCTGTTCGATGAATCCATAGGGAGCTTGACGACGATGGCTTCGGGGAACACCCCCGTCGCGGGCGCCATCTCTGACACCGCCAATCTGACCGGGCCGGTCAATCCCACCGGCGCCATCACCTTCCGTCTCTACGGACCGAACGACTCCACCTGCGGCAACGCTCCCATCTTTACCTCGGTTAAAACGGTGAACGGAAACGGCAGCTATACCTCCGCCGCCTATACCGCCAACACGCAGGGCACCTACCGTTGGATCGCCAGCTACAGCGGCGACACCAACAACGCCGCCCTCTCGGGCGCTTGCAACGACGCGAACGAATCAGTCACCGTCGGCCTAGCTACCCCGATTATCAGCACCCAGGCGCCCGCCCCTGCGTCGTTCAGTGATCCGATCAACGACACGGCCACGCTGGCCAACGGCGTCAATCCCACCGGCACAATCGTCTTCAAGCTCTATGGGCCTAACGACATCAATTGCGGCGGAGCTCCCGTCTTTACCACGACGAAGACAGTCAACGGCAACGGCATTTACACCTCCGCTTCGTATACGCCAGCGGCCGCGGGCAGCTACCGCTGGGTGGCCAGCTATAGCGGCGACACCAACAACGCGACCGTCAGCGGCACCTGCGGCGACCTCGGCGAATCGGTCACAGTGCCACCTTCGAGTGGGCTGTCGTTGACCACTCAGACCTCGGCCGCGGTCGGCGCAGGCGGCGAAATCACCGATACCGCCACCATTGCCGGCGGCGTCAATCCAACCGGCACGCTCACCTTTAATCTCTACGGGCCGGACGACACGGCATGCGGCGGAACGATCATTTTCACCTCCACCAAAACGGTGAGCGGAAATGGCAGCTACACTTCGACGGCTTACACCGCCAACACGAGCGGCGTTTATCGCTGGATCGTCACCTACAGCGGAGACGCGAGCAACGTGGCAGTGGCCGGGGCATGCAACGACGCGAACGAAGCGGTCACGGTCGAGGGCGCGGTGCGCAACATTTCTTCCCGGCTCGATGTCGAGACCGGGGAAGATATCGGCATCGACGGGTTCATCATCAAAGGACAGGACCCGAAGAAAGTGATCATCCGCGCGTTGGGACCATCGTTGCAAAATGATGGACTGAGCGGCGTGCTGGCCGATCCCGTGCTCGAGCTGCACGGAATGGACGGTTTCGTCACCATTCGCAACGACAACTGGCGCGACACGCAGGAAACAGAAATCAAGGCCACCAAGATTCCGCCGAAGAATAATCTGGAATCAGCTATCGTGGCGACGTTGGCGCCGGGGCCGTATACGGCGCTCGTCATGGGCAAGAACAACACGACGGGGTTGGGCTTGATCGAGATTTACGATCTCGCTTCGCCTGGTTCGGCGCAATTGATCAACATCAGCTCACGCGCGCTGGTCAGTAGCGGCAGTGGACTGGTCATTGCCGGCTTCATTTTGGGACAGGCGAGTGGGAACGACCATGTGATCATTCGCGGATTGGGCCCGAGCCTGAGTGGGGCCGGAGTGTCCGATGCGCTGGCCGATCCGGTGCTCGAAGTGCGCGACAAGAACGGCGCGCTTCTCTATTCCGACGACAACTGGACGGACAATCCCGCGCAAGCGGCGATGATTACAAAAGACGGCCTGGCGCCGAAGAATCCCAAGGAAGCGGCCATCGCGGCCAGCCTGCCGGCGGGCCGCTATACTGCGCTGTTGCGCGGCAAGAATGGCGGGGTCGGGATTGGTCTGGTCGAGATTTATCAAGTCGGCATGACTCCGTAAAATGCCGGACGATGAAATAATTCATTCGTTAGGGGTTCCGGAAATTAAAGTCTGACCCGTTAGGCAATTCGCAGCGGACGGAGGTGCCATCGCGTCCCGCCATTACCGTTCGGCAAAACTTTTTGGCGATGTCTCGCCAATTTTTGACAGAGAATTGTACTGATCACACTTGACGCTCTACGCGAATTCTCTTCATATCCCGCTGGATGCTTGAACAAAAATTTCATGCGGTGTGCAAATTAGTTTTTGCCAAGCGCATGGCGATTTATAGAGTGTCCGCTTCGCTGCCCTTGGGCGGCGAAAAACCTTAACCTTTTGCGATTTCTGAGAGCCGCTGTTTTCCAAATTTCGTTTCAAAATGAGACCGGTCAGCGGCGACCCTCTCTCTGGCGCGCTCACGCCAACTGATCGGTTATGGCGAATTTTTTCCCACGCTGGTCCAATTGGCTGCCCCTCAAAATTTCGATCTGCATGATTGTGACCGTGTGCGGAGTGACGGGTGCGACCTGGTATTATGTCACGCCGAAATACACCAAGGTCGGCTATCAGCCGGTCCAGCCGGTGCCTTTCCCGCATGACATTCACGTCTCGCAGCTCGGGATGGATTGCCGGTATTGCCACAGCTTCGTCGATGTGGCGGCCAAATCGAACATCCCCAACACGCAGACCTGCATGAATTGCCACACGCAGGTGCAGAAGGAGAATCCGAAACTTCAGCCGGTGCGGGATAGTTGGAAGAGTGGGCAGCCGATCGAGTGGGTGCAGATTCATCACCCGCCCGATTACGTTTTTTACAATCATGCGGCGCACGTCAATCGCGGTATCAGTTGCGCCAGTTGCCACGGCCAGATCAATCATATGCCCGTGGTCTATGAAGCGAAGCCGCTCAGTATGGCGTGGTGCCTTGAGTGTCATCGGCATCCGGAAAAATTCCTGCGCCCGGAAGATCAGATCACCAATTTGGATTGGAAACCGGAAGACGTGAACCCGGCGCAGTTCGTCGCCAAGTACGGCCAGCCGGCGGAAGCAAAGGAAGATTTTTCGAAGAAGCCGCACCTTACCCAAGTGGAGATCGGACAGACCTTGAAGGAACGCTGGAACATTAAACCGCCGACGAATTGCCAGGGGTGCCACCGATGAACGGAAGCAGACGTAACTCAGGCTTCCAGCCTGATCTGTCGGACATGCTTCCAGCATGTCCTTTGGCGCTGCAGGCTGGAAGCCTGAGCGACGCGTCAGGCAGGATGCCTGAGTTACGCGAGGAGCCTGTTTCATGAAACGCGTTTTCGAACATCCGCCCGAAGCGGTCACCGGAAAGCGTTACTGGCGCAGCCTCGGCGAGCTGAGCGATACGCCGGAATTTCGCGGCTGGCTCGAACGCGAATTCCCGGCCGGCGCTTCGGAAATGGAAGCGAACGATGTTTCGCGCCGCAGTTTTCTCAAATTGATGGGCGCCTCGATGGCGCTGGCCGGCTTTGGCCTAACGAGTTGTCGCCGGCCCGAAGCGCATCTTGTTCCCTTCACCAAAAGCGTCGAATGGACCATCCCGGGCAAGCCGCTTTACTACGCGACCGCCATGCCGCGCCGCAACGGCGCGCTCCCGCTCGTCGTCACGACGAACGACGGACGTCCCACGAAAGTCGACGGCAACCCGCTTCATCCCGCGAGCGGCGGCGCGAGCGACGCCTTTGCGCAGGCCTCGCTGCTCGAGCTTTACGATCCGGCGCGCTCGCAGCGTTTCCTGAATAAGAACAAACGGGTCGAGCCGGCCGCGTTCGATAAATATTTGGAACAACTTCGCCCGCGCCTCGCGGCCAACGGCGGCGCCGAAATGGCATTCCTGGTCGAGGAAACCAACTCGCCGACGCGCGAAAGAATGCGGCTGGAGTTGGAGAAAGTTTATCCGCGCATGCGCTGGGTCGTTTACGATCCGCTGCTCAGCGCCGCTCAAACCTTTGGGACGCAAATCAGCTTCGGCGAAAATACGCGGCTCGTTCCGCAGCTCGAGCGCGCCGACATCGTCGTCGCGCTCGACAGTGATTTCCTCAATTGCGGCGAAGGCGATCTGGCGGGCGTGCGCGCCTTCAGCTCACGCCGGCGCGTGGCCGAAGCGAAGGAGTCGATGAATCGTCTTTACGTCGTCGAAAATCGCTTCTCGCTCACGGGCGCGATGGCCGACCATCGGTTGCGCCTTGCCGCCAGTCAGATTCCTGCATTCACCCACGCGCTCGCCGGCAAGATCGCGACAGCGACGAAAGATCAGGGACTCTTCTCCACGCTGGCCACCTTGAAAGCGCCGGAAGGCGTGAAATTTAATCAGCGCTGGCTCAACGAACTGGCGGCCGATCTCATTTCCAAGCCGGGCGCGAGCCTGGTTTTGGCCGGCCCGCATCAGCCGGTCGTTGTGCAACTGCTCGCTTACGGCATGAACGCCGCGTTGCAGAATCTCGGCAAGACGCTGTTGCTGCGCGAGTTCATCAGCAATCCGAAGACCTTTAGCATTCTCCAGCTCGCCAACGAAATCGCGGCCGGCCGCATCAAGCAGCTCTTCATTTTCGGCGGCGACCCGATATACAACGCGCCTCGCGAATTGACGATCGATCCGAAGACGCGCCAGCCCGTCGATTGGTCGGAGTTGCAGAAGCGAGTCCCCGAAGTCGTTCGGCTTGGTTATTACGAAGACAAGACGTCGGCCGCGAGCCAATGGCATGTGCCAGCCGCGCATTATCTGGAATCGTGGAGCGACGGCCTCACGCCGGACGGCAGCCACGTCGCCATCCAGCCGATGATTCTGCCGCTCTTTGGCGGACGTTCCGAATTGGATTTGATGAACGCACTTCTCGGCCGTCCGAAAGTCGAGGGACCGGAGCTCGTGCAGGAGACCTTCCGCGCCAGCGGGCCTCCCGGAGAATTCGCAACGGCTTGGAATCGGTTTCTGCGCGACGGTTTCGCCACGCATAAACAACCGGTCGACAAACCCGCCACCTTCAACGGCAACACCGCTGGCGGCGTCGCCCACACTTTATGGGCACCGACTGCTCCGCCGACTGCTGATTCGCCCGAGATCGTGCTCGTGCCGAGTTACTCGGTCGATGACGGCCGCTACATTAATAATGGCTGGCTTCAGGAAATGCCCGACCCGGTGACGAAACTCACTTGGGATAATGCGGCCTTGATGAGCCCGGAATACGCGAAACATCTGGGCGTCGAAAATGGCGACTTAATTGAAATCACCGTTACCGCCCCCGATAATAAGCCGCCGGAAGCGAAAGCTGGCGCCGCTAGTCCTGCACCGACTCCCGCTCCGACTGCGAACGCGTTGGTCATTGCCGCGCTCATTGCGCCGGGCCATGCCGATAATTCAATTACGATTGCGCTTGGTTATGGCCGAGATGGCATCGGGCCGGTGGCCGACGACGCTGGATTCAACGCCTACCTGCTGCGCACGCCGTCGAACCCGCACTATTTGGTGAAGGACGGCCAATCGATCGGCGACATCAAAGTCGCCAAAGTCGGCCGCACTTATCCGCTCTCCATTACGCAGGATCATTGGAGCATCGAAGGCCGCGATCTCGTCCGCGAAGCGACGCTCGAACGTTATCGCGAAGATCCAGAGTTCGTTGGGAAGCTGGCCGGCGACGAAGAGCTGCCTGCAAAGCTTCCCAGCATGTATTCGCATCCCAAGCTGACCGCGCCGCAGCAATGGGGCATGAGCGTCGACCTCAACGTCTGCACTGGTTGCAGTTCCTGCGTGGTCGCCTGCCAGGCGGAAAACAACATCCCGATCGTCGGCAAATTGCAGGTCAGCCACGGCCGCGCCATGCATTGGATGCGCATCGATCGCTACTTCGCCAGCGCGAAAGCGTTCAACGAAGACAAGCGCCAGTATCCGGCCGACGCCGAGATGGTCCATCAACCGATGATGTGCCAGCACTGCGAGAACGCGCCGTGCGAAACCGTCTGCCCGGTCAACGCCACCGTGCACAGCGAGGATGGCCTCAACGTCATGGTCTACAATCGTTGCATCGGCACCCGCTATTGCGCGAACAACTGTCCGTTCAAAGTGCGCCGCTTTAATTTCTTCGATTACAACCAGCGGCCGATCGGCAAAAAGAAATTGCTCGGCGAGTTCGGCGTCTATCAGGAATACCTCGGGCCGTTGACCAAGAAAGGCACGCCGGACATCACCAAGATGTCGAAGAATCCGAACGTCACCGTGCGCATGCGTGGCGTGATGGAAAAATGCACCTATTGCGTGCAGCGAATTGAGGAAGCCAAGATCTCGGCGCACGTCCGCGCCGGCGCCTCCGATAAAACGCTCATCCCGCGCGATTCGTTCACCAGCGCCTGCGCCCAAGCCTGCCCAACGGGCGCGATCGTTTTCGGCGATGTGGCCGACCCGGAATCAGCCGTCTCGAAGATGAAGGCGCAGAATCGGAATTATCAGCTTCTGAAATATCTGAACGTGAATACGCGCACCAGTTACCTCGCGCGTTTGCGGAATCCGAACCCGAAAATGCCGGATGCCGGCAAGATCGGCGTGGCCAGTCCTGGGGAGAAGGAAGCGTGATGAATTGCCAATTGGAAATCAAATAATGGACGGCGCGACCACAGCACCAGACGTGATCCAGGGCGAGGCTTCCGCTTCCCTCGATCGGCCGCTCGCGCGCGTGCCGTTGATTTTGAACCAGCGGAGTTTTCGCTGGCTCACTGATCGCATTGTCGGCGTGCTCGAAGATCCGACGCCGCGTTGGTGGTGGGTGGCGTTTACTATTTCCGCGCTCGTCGCCGGCTTCGGTCTCTTCTGTCTTGGCTACCAAATTTCCACGGGCGTCGGGGTATGGGGATTGAATTCCCCCGTCGGCTGGGCGTGGGACATTACCAACTTCGTTTTCTGGATCGGCATCGGTCACGCCGGCACTCTCATTTCAGCCATTCTCTTTTTGCTGCGCCAAAAATGGCGCACCTCGATCAATCGCTCAGCCGAAGCGATGACGCTGTTTGCCGTCATTTGCGCGGCTATTTTCCCAGGCATCCACGTCGGTCGCGTCTGGATGGCTTGGTATCTGGCGCCGCTGCCTAACAACTACGGCATCTGGCCAAACTTCCGCAGCCCGCTGCTCTGGGACGTCTTCGCGGTCTCAACATATTTCTCGGTGTCGGTACTCTTCTGGTACACCGGCCTCATTCCCGATCTGGCCACCTTGCGGGATCGCGCGACGACCAAGATCAAGAAATTCCTTTTCGGTATTTTCGCGGTCGGTTGGCGCGGCTCGAACCGCAACTGGCGCCATTACGAAATGGCCTACCTGCTTTTGGCCGGTCTCGCCACGCCGCTCGTGCTTTCCGTTCACAGCGTTGTTTCCTTCGACTTCGCCACTTCCATTCTGCCCACGTGGCATACGACGATTTTTCCGCCTTACTTCGTGGCCGGCGCCATCTTCGGCGGCTTCGCCATGGTGTTGACGCTGATGATTCCGGCGCGCGCCATTTACAAACTGCACGACATCATCACGCCGCAGCATATCGACAAAATGGCGAAGATCATTTTGCTGACCGGCTCAATCGTGGCCTACTCCTACGCGATGGAGTTTTTCGTCGCCTGGTATAGCGGCAACCAGTACGAGAAATTCGGGTTCTACAATCGCATCTTCGGTCCCTACTGGTGGTACTGGTGGGTCGGCATGCTCTTCTGCAACTCGCTTTCGCCGCAGCTCTTTTGGTTCAAGTGGTGCCGGCACAATATTTTTGTCGTTTACTTCGTCTGCATGTGCGTGAACGCCGGCATGTGGTTCGAACGTTTCATCATCATCGTCGGCGGTCTGCATCGCGACTTTCTGCCGTCATCGTGGGGCCTGTTCTTCCCGACGTGGGTCGATATCTGGACGTTCGTCGGCACGTTCGGCATCTTTATGTCGCTCTTCCTGCTTTTCATTCGCTTCCTCCCGATGATCGCCATGTCGGAAGTGAAGATCGTGCTGCCGGAGGCGGATCCGCATTATCGCTCGGCTAAGGAACACCACCCCATCGCGGCCGGCGGCAAGGAGCGCACTTGAGAACGCCTTACGGTCATAAAGTCTACGGCATGGGCGCAGAATATCCCGATGCGCCCTCGCTTTACGAAGCCGCCAAGGTGGTGCGCGATGCCGGATTCAAGCGCTGGGATGTCCATTCGCCGTTCCCCATTCACGGGATGGACGACGCGATGGGACTGGGCAAATCGTGGTTGAGCGCGGCGGTTCTGGCCGGCGGCACGACCGGTTTCTTCACCGCGATGGTGCTCGAGTTCGGGCCGTCCTGGTACATTTATCCGCTCATCGTCCACGGCAAGCCATTCAACTGGGAGACGGTGCCGGCCTTCTTCCCGATCATGTTCGAGCTGACTATCCTCTTCTCGGCGTTCACCGCTTTCTCCGCGATGCTCATCATGAATGGGCTGCCGCGCTGGTACCATCCGGTCTTCAATTGGGACCGGTTCAGCCGCGCATCGAACGACGGATTTTTCCTCGTCATCGAAGCACGCGATCCGCGTTTTACCGAATTGGAAGCGGAGGAACTTCTCGCGCGCTCGGGCGGCCAACACATCACGGTGATCCACGAAGACTGACCGGCTCGGACGAACCAGAATGACCAAACCAGAATGACGAAATCCAAAACAATGACGAAGCTCGAAGCTCGCAGCGCGTGCCCCACGACTTTTTGTCATTGGTCATTCGTCATTATTTCGAGCTTCGGTTTTCGTCATTCGTCATTTTCCTAACCATGTTGCGCGGTTTCTTTCTCATTTTTATTCTCGTCGGGATTGCGCTCGTCGCGGTCTTCGGTTTCCGCGGGCAACACAGCACCGGCTCGCCGATCGAAGTGTTCCCCGACATGGTGCGCCAACCGCGCGTCGACGCGCAGGAGCCGCTCGATTTCTTCGCCGATAATCGCGGCGCGCGCATGCCCATCGCCGGGACGGTGCCGATCGGCTACGAAGCGCCGATGCCGCAAACCGTGGCCACGTCCGGGACCACCTTGCCCGTGCCGGAAGAACACGAGCGCGTCGGCTTCAGCAACGGCACCGATTACTACGACACCGGAAAAATGGGCGGCAATTGGGGCACCGGCATTCCCATTCCAGTGACGCCTGCGGTGATGGCGCGGGGCGAGCAGCGTTTCAATATCAACTGCGCCATCTGCCATGGCATGACCGCCGCAGGTGACGGGATGACCAAACAATACGGCCTCGCCACGGTCGTTAGTCTGCAAGCCGCCCGCATTCGCGGCATGGCGGACGGCGAAATTTTCAACACCATCACGCACGGCAAAAACACCATGATGCCCTACGGTCCAAACGTCACCGTGGCCGATCGTTGGTCGATCATTTGTTACCTGCGCGCCTTGCAACGGAGCCAGAACGCCGCGGTCGCCGATGTGCCGCCCGAGCATCAAGGCGAAATGGAGAAGAAATGAGCGAGCGTTCTCACGTGGTGCCCAAGCCGGATGGCGAATTTTTCGAAGCGGGCCGCTTCTCCGGGCTCTCTCTCGTCCTCGCCATTGTCGCGATCGTCGGGCTCGGCTTGAGTGTGGTCGGGGCAATTTTCTGGCCGGTGCAATTCAGTTTTTCCTGGCTGTTCGCCTTCGCTTTTTTCTTCACCATCGCGGCCGGTTGCTTGTTCTGGATCATTGTCCATTACGCGACCGACGCGGAATGGTCGGTGGTCGTTAGGCGGCAGCTCGAGAACATTGTTGCGCTTTTTCCGATCATCGCGCTCGCCTTTATTCCGGTGCTGCTCTGCCGGCATCAGCTCTTTGAGTGGATGAATATTCCAGTCGGCGCGGAGAAGGTGCTCGATGCCAAGCGCGGTTATCTGAATTGGGAATTCTTCCTCATTCGCGCCATCATTTTCCTGGGGTTCTTCATCATCTCCGGATTTTTGTTTCGCAAATACTCGACGCTTCAGGACAAGGATGGCGACCCGCGATTCACCATCAAGATGCGGAAGCTCGCCTTCATCAGCCTGCCGCTTTTCGGTTTCGCTCTCACCTTTGGCGCGTTCGATTGGTTGATGAGTCTAAATTACCACTGGTTCTCGACCATGTGGGGCCCATACATTTTTGCGGGCGCGGCCGGCAGCTCGATGTCGCTGCTCGTGCTCGTCATCACCGCGCTGCGCAAAGCGGGCTATTTGCAGGAGGTCGTCACCCTGGAGCATTACCACATCATGGGTAAGTGGCTGCTCGCCTTCTCGGTGTTCTGGGCCTACATCGGCTTCAGCCAATACATGCTTTATTGGTACGCGAATATTCCGGAAGAAACCGAATACTTCATTCGCAGAAACACCGAATCGTGGTGGGTCTTAAGTAGCATTCTGGTGGCGGGCCGTTTCTTCGTTCCGTTTCTCCTCCTGCTCCTGCGTTCGATTAAAAAAAATCCGCACCAGCTTTGCTACATGGCCGGCTGGATCATTCTCATGCAGGCGCTCGACATGTATATCGTCATCTTACCGGCACTGCATGGCGACGGCGTGCGGCTCAGCGTTCTCGATTTTCTGCCCATCATCGGCATCGGCGCGACGCTTGCCTTTTTCTATCTGCGCATACTCGGAAAATCGTCCCTCTTCCCGCCGCGCGATCCGCGCATCATTGAATCTCTCCACTTGAGCAACTGACGATGGCCGAGCGACACCAGATTCATTTCGATCAGCCCCGCTCCGTGTTTTCGACATGGGTCGGCGTGGTGCTGCTCTTTCTGGTTTTCGGTTTGATCGTGCTTGTGCTTTTGGCCGCGATGAACCGAGGAGACGATTACGAATTGAAACGAGCGCAGGCCCGCGAGCAAAAGCTCAAAGACGCACACAAGGAATGGGATGCGCGACTCCAAACGTATGGCTGGGCAGATAAGTCCAAAGGAGTGGCACACGTGCCGATCGCCCGCGCCATGGAGTTAACGGTCGCCGAACTGGCGAGCCAGCGTCCGCGCATGGCAGGACCGATTGCGACGCCGGCGCCAGCGCCTGCTGTTTCGCCCGCCGCCAATGCAACTACTTCGCCCGCGGTTTCTGCCTCACCCACGAGCCAGGCCGCTGTCACGCCCGCTCCCACTGGCCCGCCCGACATGAGGACCAACGCCACTCCAAAACCCATCTCAGTCGAAGGTCCGAACTCAGAAATCCGCGGTCAACCGACGGGCGCCGCCAATCCGGCTTCGGCACCGCCGGGCACACAACCCGGTCCATCGGCGACACCGGCCGCCTCACCCGAGCCCAACGCCGTGCCGCCGGCCGCTGGCACGCAAACCATTTCGCCGACTCCGCCGGCGCCGGGAACGCCTTTACCAGTGGCGGGCAAGACGCCCGTGCCTAACGAATAGTTAAAAATGGATACACCCAGCAATCTTGATCAATCGCTGACGGCGCCCGGCCTTGTGCCGGAGCCTAATCTGGACGCGCCACGCGTTACGACCAGCGACATCGAGAAAGTGGAGCGCTCCTTGATTGACGCTTCCACGCGCGTGCCCGTGCTGATGTTCTACGCATCGGCGGTCGCCTGGCTGTTACTCGGCACCGTGCTGATGTTGCTCACTTCCTTCCAACAGCATTGGCCGAACCTTTTCAGCAATTTCAGCGTGATGACGTGGGGTCGCACGTGGCCGACCTACATGAACGTGATGATTTACGGCTGGGCGTCGATGGCCGGAATCGGGACCGCCGTCTGGCTGATGGCGCGCATGTGCCGGACGACCTTGCGGCACCCGCTTTTGCTTGTGGCCGGCGGAGCGTTTTGGAATTTGGGCGTGCTGCTCGGGATCGGCGGCATTTTGGCCGGAGATAACACCGGTTATGAATGGCTCGAGTTTCCGCACTATTCGGCCATCGTTCTCTTCGCGGCCTACACGCTCATCATGTCATGGGCGGTGTTGATGTTCCGCTTCCGTCGCGGCGGCAGCATTTATATCGCGCAATGGTATTTGCTCGCGGCGTTCCTCTGGTTTCCCTGGATCTACGGCGCAGCCCAGGTCGCGCTCTTTGTCGTGCCGGTGCAAGGCGTGATGCAGGTGGCGGTCAATTGGTGGTACGGCAACAACCTGCTCTTCCTTTGGCTTGGTTCGATCGGTCTCGGCACCGCTTATTACATGATCCCGAAAGTGATCGGGCGGCCGGTCTACAGTTATCATCTCGCGACCATTGGTTTTTGGAGTTACGCGCTCTTCGCCAGTTGGACTGGCTTGCAACGCCAGGTCGATGGGCCTTTCCCGGCCTGGATGATCACCGCCAGCATCGCGGCGATGATTCTCTGTGTGATTCCGTTCGCCACGGTTGGCTTGAATCATCACATGACGATGCGCGGTCATTTCCCGCTCATGCGTTACAGCCCGACGCTGCGCTTCACTGTGTTTGGTTCGATCGCCTACACCGTTTTCAGCGCAGTTGGCGTGCTCCTTTCCTTGCGTTCGGTCGCGAGCATCGCGCAATTCAGCGAGACAAGCATCGGTTACTCGCATCTCGGGTTTTACGCGTTCTTCAGCATGGTGATGTTCGGCGCGATGTATTACATCCTGCCGCGCCTGGTCGGTCGGGAATGGCGTTACGCGACGTTGATCAAACTGCATTTTTGGTCGGCGGCTTATGGCATCGGATTGCTCGTCACGATGTTGCTGATCGGCGGCTGGGTGCAGGGGCTTAGCTTGAACGATCCCACGCTCGCCTTTAGCGAAACGACGGAAACCATTCTGCCGTATCTGCGCGGACGCAGCCTGGCCACATTGCTGCTCGCGGTGTCGCACGGTATTTTTGCCTACCACTTTGGACTGATGCTTTTCGGATTGGGCCGCACGGCCAGCGTTCCCACTTTCTTAAATCCGGTGGAAACCGAGCCCGCGGAACCGGAACCGGAGGCGGTGGCGTCATGAAGGGATTGACCGCCCTCTTTCTCGGCATCTTCGGCGCGCTCGCTTTTTCGTGGGCGGGTCTGGTTTGGATTCCCAACATGCAGATCGGCCATCTCGATCCGCAAACCGATGAAGATGGTAACGATGCTTATCCGGCGCCGCGCTCCGGCATGGCGGAACGCGGCCGCAAGATTTACGTCGCGAACGGCTGTGTCTATTGCCACAGCCAGCAGGTGCGCGCGGATTATGCGGCGAGCGACATCGAGCGCAAGTGGGGCGACCGCCGCAGCGCGCCCCGCGATTATATTTTTGATCGGCCGGTCTTGTTAGGCAAAATGCGGCTCGGTCCGGATCTGGCGAACGAGGGTCATCGCGCGCCTGTTGGGGACGAAAATGCAGCCGTCGGCGGCGCATCGCCTGCGCCTGGCGCTGCGCCAGCCGCCAGTGCCGCCGCTAGCCCGGCGGGATCGCCTGCGGCAAGTGCTTCCCCGGCAACGGCGGTGGCTGCAGCTTCACCAGTGGCGAGTCCTGCTGCTTCTCCCGCACCAGTCTCAGCGACCAAGAGCGCTTCGCCGACAGTTGCCCAAAATGCTTCACCGGCCGCGAGCGCATCGCCGGCGGCGGGGGCGGAAACAGCCACGGTAATCGATGGCCAGCCTTTGCCTTACACCGTCGCCTGGCATCTTCTCCATCTTTACGATCCGCGCAGTCTGGTGCGCGATTCGAACATGCCCTCTTACGCGTTCCTTTATACGAAGAGAAAAGTGAGCGGCGAACGAGCGGCAGACGCTCTGGTGTTCCCGGCCGATTCGACCGATGCGCCGCCCGTCTCCTGGGAAGTGGTTCCAACGTATGAAGCGCGTTGTCTTGTTGCGTATCTCATGTCACTCGATCAATCACATGCCTTAAAAGAGGTGAAGACCATGGCGGCAGCCGCGCCCGCCGCGCCGGGGAAAGAGGTGAAATGAACCAGCACCCTTCTTCACCCGAGCAACGCCCTCGCCAGGGAATGGATTACGGCGAACACGCCGAAGTGCAGGAAGTGCACGCCGCCATTCAGCGCGAGAAATTGGAACCCCGCGTCGGCCTCGAACCGCTTTCCATGTGGCTCATTGTCATTTACGGGCTCGCCGTCTTTTTCGGGGGCGCCTATCTCGGCCGGTACTCGGGGAATTTTAGTGGCGAAGGTCTTGATCCGTTAGGCGGCGCACCCCGCATGACCAAGTCTGGCGAACCCGGCGGCGGTCCGGTCCAGGCCGTCGAACTCACTCAGGCCGAGCGCGGGGAGAAGATTTTCTCGGCTAACTGCGCCACCTGCCACCAAACAACTGGGCTGGGCGTAGCCGGCCAATATCCGCCGCTCGACGGTTCCGAGATTGTGAACGGCGGAGCGCGGCGGCCCGTCATGATCGTGCTCAAGGGTTTGACCGGTCCTCTCACCGTCAAAGGCCAGCAGTTTGGTTCCGCGGTCATGCAGCCTTGGGAAAAGACATTGAACGATAAAAAGATCGCAGATGTGCTCACTTATGTCCGCCAGGCTTGGGGTAACAAGTCGGGCCCGGTTACCGCGGAAGGCGTCGGCGCTTTGCGCAAGGAGCTGGCCAGCCGCACCGAATCCTGGATCGAAGCCGACATTCACGCGGTGCCGGAAGATGCGGGTCTGTCGGGCGGCGAAGCGCCGGCCGAGCCCGCGAAAGCTCCTGCGAAAGAAGGCGCTCCGCCGGTTCCAAAAGCCTAACGAGTCTTCAAAAGAGCCGGTAGCATTCGATCAATCCGATGCCGGTGGTGTGGTCTGCGCCTTGCACCACGGCCGTGTATCGGCCCGGGGCCAAGGCGATGAGAATGGCCGCTTCGCGACCATCCGAGGGAGGCTCTCCGCTCACTTGGATGGCGGTGGATTGCGAGTCCTGCCAGTTATTATTGGACGCCAGCAGCATTCCGTTCGCATCGAACAAAGCGAGGATGGGATCTTGCAACGGCTGCAGGACGCCGGAGTTGGCCAGCGACGGACCGATCGCGCGGATCAGGATATTCGGCGTCGCGCCCGGGCTCACAATAAATCCACCGATCAACGCGTTGGGATCCAGGCCGACAAAGCCGCGCGAGCTGACGTTGAGAAACGTGGCATTGACCGCCTTATCCAGATCGTAGACCTCGATCAACCCCAAGCCCGTGCCGCCATTGCTTCCGGCCAGAATCGCCGTGTACCTCCCAGGAGAAAGCGTCATCAGGATGGCGGATTCCGGAGCGTTCCGCGGCGGGATGCCGGTCGCGGTAATGGCTGCCTCTTGCGAATCCTGCCAATCGTCGTTTTCCGCGAGAAGGGTTTGGTTTGCGTCGAAAAGTTGCAGCGTCGGATTAAGCAGCACGTTGCTCAAACCTGCGCTTTGCAGCGACGGGCCGAGCCCACGGATGAGAACAGGCATGGAGGCGCTGCCGCGAATGATAAACCCCCCGATGAACACTTGCTCGCCGGTGCCGACGCGGGCGCGCGTCGAAATATTGAGGAACTGTCCGCTCATCGCAGGGGTAGCCGTTGGGCTCGGGGAACCGCCGCCGCCACCTCCGGGCGTGGGTGTTGCGCTCGGTGTCGGCGTCGCGCTGGCGGTGGGGGTAGCGCTGGCGCCGGGCGTGGCTGACTCGACCGGAGTCGCCGAAGGGGTGGGCGTGGCGCTCGGTGTCGGGGTCGCACTGCCGGTGGGGCTTGCCGTCGCCGTAGGCGTGGGGGTTTGCGCCTGGACGCTCGAGAGCAACAGGGCCGCATAAAGAAAAAGCCCGAGCACCGGAAGCGTCGAGGCGATTGAAATTTTACGCATCGCATCGCTACGATAATGCAGCCCCAGTTCGCGGCAATTGCTGCTTCCACCTTGCGTGCCGCCCGCGCGCCGGGCAGCTTTAGTTACCCGCTTTCAGCGAACAACCAGGAGAACAATATGGGTTTCGATCAATATCACGAACCGGCCGACGAGCTGCCGGAGAAAACACGCACTTTCGCGCGCATGATTGTCTCGTTAGGCGAAGAGGCCGAAGCGATCAACTGGTACGAGCAGCGCATGTCCGTCGAGAAGGACAAGAGCGCCCGCGCTATCATGGCCAACGCGCAGAAAGAGGAGTTTAAACATTTTGCCATGGACCTGGAGTGGCTGCTTCGCGCCAAACCAGTCTGGCGCGAGATCGCGCAGGGCGTGCTTTTTCAGAAGGGCGACATCGTCGAGCACGGCGAAGAAGCGGAAGAAGAAGCCTGAGTCTCGCTCGGCCGCTTGCGATCGGAGAGCGCCTCAAACAAAGCGGTCATCCCTCGGCTCCGCTCGGGATGACGGCCTTTGGAACGCCCTTAGCGAATACGCGCGCCGGGACCCGCCGTCCCTCCTTCGGCCCAATTGCTCACATCGAAATAAACGGATCTCTCGCGCCCGCGCGCATCCACCAGCAGAACGCGGTGGTAGACGCGACCCTCGCTGTCTTCGAGAATCTGTACCATCGTCCAGCGCGACCCCGGATAGTTTTCGTCCGTCCAATTGTGCTCGGCCGCCGTGCCGGTGGTGGCATCGCGCACTTCCGGGAAGGTGACGACGCGCTGTCGGCCGACCGTGCGATCGTTCCGGATCGAGCCGGTCCGGCTGGAGACCGCCGGCATTTCCGGCGGCGTCTCCACGCAAGAGGTGAGAAAAACGCAAACCGCCGCCAGTGCCAAAAAGGTGAATTGTTTCATCGGGAAACGCTGAGGAAAACAAAAGGAGGCGCGCGAAGCAAGAGCCGTCATGCAGGCAAAAAAAGTCGCCCACGGTCGGGCGCCGAAAAAAACTGACGCTCGGGAATTCGCGGCGCGCCTGCTGAAATTGAGTCGAAGAAGATTAGCCGGGTGAATTGGCGCTTTTCGCTTGAAGAATTTACCGTGATGTTCACCTTCTAATCTTCCGCTAATTATGGACGCTTCCACCGACCTCGCCGCGCACGCCGAACACGATCCGCATCATCACGACGCGCACGAGCACCATGAGCTCGGCTTTTGGCGAAAGTGGGTTTTCTCGACCGATCACAAAATGATCGGCATTCAGTACGGCGTGACCGGGCTGGCTTTCCTCTTCTTCGGCTTTTCGCTCATGATGCTGATGCGCTGGCAGCTCGCTTTCCCTGGTCAGGCGCTCCCGGTCATCGGACATGCGCTCGGCAGTTTCTTCGGTCCCGGCAGCATGCCGGATGGCAAGATGACGCCGGAGTTTTACAACTCGTTAGGCGCGATGCACGGCACCATCATGATTTTCCTCGGCATCGTGCCGGTCGCCTTTGCCGCGTTCGGCAACTTCGTCGTGCCGCTCCAGATCGGCGCGCCCGACATGACTTTCCCGAAAATTAACGCCGCCAGCTTCTGGGCCTTTTTCGCCGGCGGTCTCGTCATGTTGACGAGCTTTTTCGTGCCGGGCGGCGCGGCTAAGGGCGGCTGGACTTCCTATACGCCGCTCGCCGTCATCGCGGACAAGGGGGATACCTACAACGTCTTCTTCAACGGCCAGACGCTCTGGCTGGTCGGCTTCATTCTGCTCATCACTTCGTCGCTCCTCGGCGCGGTGAATTTCATCACCACCATCATCCAGTTGCGCGCCAAGGGCCTCACCTGGATGCGGCTCCCGTTCTTCGTCTGGGCGCAATTTGTGACCGCGTTCCTTTTGCTTCTCGCCTTCCCGCCGCTGGAAGCTGCCGTCATCATGCAATTAATGGATCGCCTCGCCGCGACCAGTTTCTTTTTGCCGGCCGGGATGGTCGTGAATGGCGCTGCGCTCCACATCAGCGGCGGCGGCAGCCCGTTGCTCTGGCAACATCTCTTTTGGTTCCTCGGCCACCCGGAAGTCTACGTCCTCATTCTTCCCGGCATGGGCATCGTCGCCGAAGTGATCGCGAACAATTCGCGCAAACCGATCTGGGGTTACAAGTCGCTCGTTTTCTCCGTCCTCGTTCTCGGATTTCTTTCCTTCATCGTTTGGGCTCACCACATGTGGCTCACCGGCATGGGCACCGCGGTCAGCGCGTTTTTCCAGACGACTACGATGATCATTTCCATTCCGTCGGTCATCATTCTGAGCGCCTTCTTTATTTCGCTCTGGGGCGGATCGATTCGATTTACCGTCCCGATGCTTTTTGCGACCGCGTTCCTGCCCATGTTCGGCATCGGCGGTCTCACCGGCCTTCCGCTCGCCTTTAACACCGCCGACCTCTACCTGCACGACACCTATTACGTGATCGCGCATTTCCATTACATCGTCGCGCCCGGCACCATCTTCGCCCTCTTCGCCGGCATCTATTATTGGTTCCCGAAAGCGACGGGGCGAAAAATGAACGACTTCTGGGGGAAAGTGCATTTCTGGCCTTCGCTCGTCTGCATGAACGTCATCTTTCTGCCCATGTTCCTGCAAGGGATGCTCGGCATGCACCGGCGTTGGTACGACGGCGGACAAGGTTGGACGCTGGCTGGCGAAAAAGTCTGGGGCCTCTCCGGTTTCCACTGGAACACGCCGATCTCGATCGCCGCCTGGACCATGGGCCTCGCCCAAATACCATTCATCATTAATTTCTTCTGGAGCATGCGTTGGGGGCAAAAGGTGAACGACAATCCGTGGGAGGCGACCACGCTCGAATGGACCGCGCCTTCGCCTCCGCCGCACGGCAACTTCCTCACCCCGCCCGTCGCTTATCGCGGTCCTTACGAATACAGCGTCCCGGGCCGGCGCCGCGATTTCACCATGCAGAACGACCCAATTCAGCCGAGTGAGCGCTCCCCGCATCCCGCCGCCGAGCCCGCCTTGCATGGCTGACGCCTAACGAATTCAGCAATGGAAATCCCATACACAGTCGCCTCGCGTCCGGACACCGGACTTTGGAACGCCAAGATCGGCATCTGGCTTTTTCTTGCCTCGGAAGTGATGCTCTTCGGCGGGCTCTTCTCCGCCTACATTTTCCTGCGGCTCGATGCCAATCCCGGCTACTGGCCGCACGGCCTGCTCAACGTTCCTGTCGGGACGATGAACACCGCGATTCTCATCGCGTCCTCCGTCACCGTCGTGATGGCGTGGGCGGCGCTCAAGATGCGCCAATTCACGCGCTACAAGGTTTACATGGGGATCACCATCCTCTGCGGCATCGCGTTTCTCGTGGTCAAACTCGCCTACGAATGGCCGCAAAAGTTCGAGCACTTCGGCGCTTATCTTAAACCCGAAGCGCTCGGCAAGTACGAGCAGTATCTCGGCAACCATCACCTCGAGTCCGAAGGTCTGCCGCCACGCGTCGAGATCACCGGTCATCTTCATAACCGCGAAGCGCTCCACGATCCGAACATCAAGGAATACGAAGTCGGACTCGATCCGATTTACACCGACCCGACGAATAAGAACATGGATCGGCCGCATTTCCTTTACGTGCCGCCGACTGACAAGATCGCCAAAATCGACAAGGCCGACGTCGAGCGAGCCACCATGTTCCTGCCGACGCATAGCACCTATTTCGCGACCTATTTTACGATCACCGGGCTGCACGGGCTACACGTGCTCGCCGGCGTGCTTGTCTTCACCTATTTCTGGCTGCCCATCGGTGCGAATCTCTACAAGCGAAATCCCGAGCACCTTGCGAACCGGGTTGAGGTCGCCGGTCTCTTCTGGCACTTTGTTGATCTGGTCTGGATTTTTGTCTTCCCGCTCTTCTATCTGCTTTAATTATGAACAACCCGCCTGATGTGACGCAGGATCCAAGCGAACACGAGCAGTACGCCCACGACGTTTCGCATCATCTCAAAAAATACTTGTGGGTGGGCTTGGTCCTTATCGGCGCCACAGCTCTCACTGTTTTTCTCTCCTACGTCGATTTCGGATCGCAAAAAGCGAATGTCGCGGTCGCACTTTTGTTGGCCGCCGGCAAAGTCTCTTTGGTCGCCGCCATCTTCATGCATCTCTCCGCGGAGAAAAAATTGATCTACCGCATTCTTATTTTTACCGGCGCCTTCGCCCTCGCTCTTTTCTGGCTCACCTACCTGGCCTGGTACGATCCCGTCACCCGCTGATGTCGCTCAAAGGTTTTCATATCGTTTTCATCAGCCTGAGCATTCTGCTCGCGCTCGGTTGCGGCTTTTGGTGCATCTGGGTCCACACGCTGGAAAACGCGCCCGGCTACATCGGCGGCGCGGTCGGTTCGTTTGCAGCTGCGATCGCGCTCTTCATTTACGGCATTTGGTTTTATCGTAAGATGAAGCGGCTTCATTTGATCACATGAAAACGAAATTGATCGCTCTTCTGATTCCGTTGCTTGTTTCGCCGATCGGTCAGGCCATGGCCTGCTCCGTTTGTTTCGGAGCGAAAGACTCCAAATCGACTGAGCACATTGCCATCGCGATTTGGATTCTAATGGGCGCCCTCATGTCGGTACTCGGCGGCGTTGGCGCATTCAGTTTCCATCTCTGGCGGCACGCCCAAACTCCGTTGCAGCCGCACGAGGAATTAGTGGAGGAAGATTTTTCGCAATATGATTAGCAGCATGCTGGCGTCGATTAACTCCTTCCTCGGTCAGCCGCCCAACGCCTCCGAGCACGGCTACCAGATCGATCACATCATTGAATTTGCCCATTGGTTCATGGGCGCGCTCTTTCTTGGTTGGTCGATCTATTTCATCTACGTCCTGGTCCGGTTCCGGAAAGGCCGCCATCCGCAGGCCGATCATGAAGGCGTGAAGAGCGGCATTTCCACGCATCTGGAATTCGCCGTCGTCCTCATCGAAGCGGTTTTGCTGGTCGGTTTCGCCGTTCCGTTATGGGCCAAGCGCGTGAACGAATTTCCGTCGGATCGCGATGCCATTTTGGTGCACGCCATTGGCCAGCAGTTTAACTGGAATTTCCATCTGCCCGGTCCGGACGGCGAGTTCGGCAAGCGCGATATCAATTTGGTCACCAATTCGAATCCGCTCGGCATCGACTATCGCGATCCCGCGGCCCGGGATGATCTCGTTGTGCTCGGCGAGCTCCATGTTCCAGTCAATCGCCCCGTCATCATCCAGCTTTCCTCGAAGGATGTGATTCACAATTTCTGCCTGCCGAACATGCGCATCGCGCAGGACGCCATCCCCGGCCAGTTGATCCCGATGTGGTTTCGTCCGATCAAGACCGGTTCGTTCGAGGTGGTTTGCGGACAGCTCTGCGGCCTCGGCCATTACGGCATGAAAGGCATGCTCGTCGTCGATACGCCGGCCGATTATCAAGCCTGGCTGAAGGAACGCGCCGAGCTCGCCGGCCCTGCGCCCGCTCCCGCGCCGCTCGATCGTCCGCCCGGCGAACCCAAACCGGGGCCGACGCCAGGCAGTGTGCCGCCTCCCGGCGCCCCGAAGACGGAAAATCCCACCGGCGGCGGATAAGCGGGTGACCGGCGGGACCGGTCGGCTATAATCTCCGTATGCGCTCGCCTTCTGCCGCATCGTCACCCTGGCTGCATCGCTTTGCCTGGCTGACTGCGGGCGCGACTCTGTTTCTCATCTGCAGCGGCGGCATGGTCACCAGTAAAAATGCCGGGCTCGCCGTCCCGGATTGGCCGACCACTTTCGGCTACAACATGTTTGCCTTTCCCTTCTCGAAATGGATTGGTGGCATTTTCTTCGAGCACGTCCATCGCCTCATCGCGTCCACCGTTGGTTTCCTCACCATCCTTCTCGCTTTCTGGCTTTGGCGATCCGAACCGCGCCGCTGGGTGCGCAATCTCGGTTACATCGCGCTCGGCGCCGTCGTGCTGCAGGGAATTCTGGGAGGGCTGCGTGTCACCATGCTCAAGGACCAGATCGGGATTTTCCACGCCTGTCTGGCCCAGGCTTATTTTGGACTGCTCGTCGTCATAGCCCTCATTCTTTCGCCGATCTGGCAGCGGCTGGCCGCGCCTTCACGGGCGCGCATCCGCTCGCTTGGCCAATGGGCGATCGTCACCACCGGCCTCATTTATTTTCAACTCGCGCTCGGCGCGACCATGCGCCATCAACATCGAGACCTTGCCATTCTCGATTTTCCCGCCGCCTATGGCCAGGTGCTGCCCGATACCAGCCCGGCTGCCATCGCGCGGATCAATGCCTGGCGCGACGCCCGTGCGCTCTCTGATGTCACGCCCGCGCAAATTTGGCTGCAAATGGTCCATCGCTTTATGGCTTTGCTCATCGCGGTGGGCATCATCGGTCTTTGGTGGAAAGTGCGCCAACGTGCCGCTGACGTTTCCCCGTTTCCGCGCCTAACGAGTCTTTGGTTCGTCCTTGTTTGCGTCCAGATCGCGCTTGGGGCCTGGACGATTTGGAGCAACAAGGCGGCCGATATCGCTACGGCGCATGTCGCGGTCGGCGCGACGCTTCTCGCGTTTGGCGTCGCCCTTTCCGCCATTTGTCTACGGATGGCGCAGCAGCAACGGCTCGCTCCGCCCGCGCCGCGTTCGCTCATTTCTACGGGAGCGATCACGCCGTGAAGACCGTTCTGCTCGATCCCGCGGCGGAAGGCCCGCTTCCCCGGCCGCGGCGGCGAATGTTCTCCGATCTGGCGGAGCTGGTCAAAGCGCGTCTCACCCTGCTGGTCCTTCTCACCACCGCGGTGGGCTATTACGCCGGCGCGGAAACGCCGATCAAGCTGGGCGGATTTTTCAACGTCATGTTCGGCACCGCCCTCGCTGCCGCTGCCGCTGCCGCTCTCAATCAATTTTGGGAACGCCGCCTCGATGGTTTGATGGTCCGCACAAAATCGCGTCCGCTTCCGGCCGGCCGGATGCAAGCGCGCGATGCCTTGATCTTCGGCATCGTCCTCGGAATCGGCGGCGTCGTTTATCTCGCGATCGCCTGCAACATCCTCAGCGCCGTGCTCGCCGCGCTCACCGTCGCCATTTACGTGCTCGCCTACACGCCGCTCAAAACCGTGAGCACCGCGAACACGTTGGTCGGCGCCATCCCGGGCGCGCTCCCGCCTATGATTGGCTGGGCTGCGGCCTGCGGGCGCATCGATGCCGGCGCGTGGTCGCTCTTTGCCCTCATGTTCTTCTGGCAACTGCCGCACTTTTTCGCCATCGCCTGGATGTTTCGCGAGGATTATTCGCGCGCTGGTTTCCGCATGATCTCAAGTGATGATCCGAGCGGCGAGAAGAGCGCGAGCCAAAGCGTTTTCTTTTGCATTCTGCTCCTCATCGTCGCCGGATTGCCCGCCTTCGTCGGCCTAACGACTTTAACCTACCTGATCGGCGAATTGATTCTGGGTGCGGCTTTCATTGTCGTGGCCATGCAGTTTTTGCGCACGCCGAATCAAGCCAAAGCGCGCCAGCTTTTTTTCGCCTCCATTATTTATCTTCCGCTTCTTTTGCTTGATCTCGTCCTGACCAAAGCGTGAACCCGGCCGACCCCAGCATCAAACCCGGCTCGCTCTTTCTCTCCAACGTTTGGAAAGCGACGCTCCTGCTCATCCCGCTCGTCATTGCCGGCATGTTGTTTTGGCTGCGCCAGACCGAAGTTCATCAACTGCGCAATCGCCACCTCGGTTCCTACGGAACGGTTCCGCCATTCACGCTGGTGAGCGAAAAGGGCGAGCAGTTCGGGTCCGCTCAATTGCAGGGCAAAATCTGGATCGCCGATTTCATTTTCACAAATTGTCAGGGGCCGTGTCCGATCATCAGCACACGCATGGCGGAAATGCAGAGGCCGTTACAAAACACGGGCGTCCACTTCGTCTCGGTCAGCGTCGATCCAGAGCGCGACACGCCAGCCGTCTTGCGCGACTACGCCGAGAAGGTGAAAGCGCAGCCGGCACGCTGGGATTTTCTCACCGGGTCAAAGTCTGCGATCTACGATCTCACCCGCCATGGATTCAAGCTGGGTATCTCGGATGGGAAGGAAGAAATTGGTCAACCGGTGCACAGCACCCGCATGGTCTTGGTCGATCGTCACGGCACGATCCGCGGTTACTACGATGCTCTCGCCGCTGACGGCGTCACCAAGATCCTGGCTGACACCAATCACCTCCTGCGCGAGCAACCGCAGTAGTCGTTAGGCGATTTTGTGTTCGACGGGAGTTGGACCTTCGTCGCTCACAATTTTCAGATACTCTCGATAATCGCCTTTCGGCAGTTGATCGATCGTCTTGTTCAACTCCGCCTGCGTGACGAAACCCATGCGGAGCGCCACCTCCTCGAGACAGGCGATCTTCAATCCCTGGCGATGTTCGATCGTCGCGATGTAATTGCCGGCCTCGAGCAAGCTGGTTTGCGTTCCGGTATCGAGCCAGGCCATTCCCCGGCTCAACATTTTGACGTGCAGATTTCCCTCCTTGAGATAACGCAGGTTGAGGTCGGTAATTTCCAGTTCGCCGCGAGTGGAAGGTTTGAGCGCGCGGCAATATTCGAGCACGCGCTCGTCGTAAACGTAGAGACCCGGCACGGCGAAATGGCTCTTCGGCTTCTTCGGTTTTTCCTCGAGACTGATGGCGCGTCCATCCGGCCCAAACTCGACCACGCCGTAGCGCTCCGGATCGCGCACTTGATATCCGAAAACGCACGCTCCCTTTTCGATGGCGAGCGCCTCGCGGTAGAAGTCCAGTTTCCCGTAAAAGATGTTGTCGCCGAGAATGAGCGATGCGCCGCTTTTGCCGATGAAATCCGCGCCGATCAAAAACGCCTGTGCGATTCCTTCCGGTTTCGGTTGCGGTGCATAGGCGATGCGAATCCCAAAGCGCGAACCGTCCCCGAGAAAATTCTCAAGCATCGGCAGATCTTTCGGTGTCGAAATGATGAGCACTTCGCGCAGGTCGCCGAGCATCAGGGTGGCGAGCGGATAGCAAATCATCGGCTTGTCGTAAACCGGCAGCAGTTGTTTACAGACGATCTGGGTGAGCGGGTAAAGTCGCGTGCCGGCGCCGCCAGCGAGGAGAATGGCTTTCTTATTCATGATGTTGTTCGGCGAGCGGTTGCGGCGCGCCGCTCCAGCGACGGAGCAGGTCGGCCCATTCGTTCCAAAAACTTTCCTGGCCGGAAGCGCCGCGCAAACGGGCCAGCGCTTTGTTCGCAAAAGTGCCTGCGCCTGCGCGATCGAAAATAAACTTCTCGCCTGCTTCGGAGAGGAGCCGCGAATCGGCGATGCGACCACCTTCGCAATGTTCGAGCGCGTCCTCGATCACAGAGGAAGGAATGGGTGGCGCCGTCTCGATGGTCGCGCTCAAGGTGACGCCGAGCATGCGCTTGAGCATCACGCCGCAGAGCAACGCGCCCGAGCCGGCCGCGTGCACATGTGAAATATTCTTCGTCGCGATCGTCTGGCGGAGCGCGAGGGCGAAACGGGCCTGTTGCAAAAAAATGTCGGCCGGTGCGCGATGCTCTTCATGAGCGCGATCATTTTCCATTTGCAGCGCGAGCGGGCGATTAGCCTGCCAAATTGATTCGATTCCCATGGCGTCGGGGAGAAATTGAAAACTGGTGGCCGCTTCTTCGAGCGCGTGGGTAAAGCGCGTCTCCGGCGCGAGTCGGCAAACGATCGCCGATATGCCAAGCTGGCGGCGTTGCATCTCGAAAAGTTCCAGCTCGATGACTGGCAACTGCGGGTCGGGCCAAAGATCGATCAGGTAAGCGATTGGTTTTGCATCCGGCGTTTGGGCGCGCGCGGCCGCCGCGTGTCCGCTCGTGTGCAAGAGTTCGATCAGCGGTTCGACCGTTGCTTCGATGCGAAAATTTTGTTCGATGCGTTGGCGCGCGGCTTTGCCAAAGCGAATGCGCAGGTCGCGGTCGCGCATCAATTTTTCCAGCGCATCGCTGAGCGCGTCGATATCGCCCGGCGGAACGAGAAATCCGGTTTCGCCGTCACGCACTGTTTCAGGAATGCCGGCCAGTTGGGTGGAAACAACCGGACGCGACGCGGCCATCGCTTCCTGGATCACGGTCGGAAAAACGTCGCTCGCGCCCGCGTGATCGACGATGGCGGCGAGCGCGAAAATATCAGCGCGATGGAGTTCCTCGAAGACGCGTTCCTGCGAAAGAGAACCAGCCAGGATGACGTGCGCTTCGAGATTGTGGCGCGCGATCAATTGCTCCAGTTCCTCGCGCAACGGACCGTCGCCGATAATCTCGCAGGTGAAATCGAGCTGCTTCGCGCGCAGTCGGGCGCAGGCTTCGATCAGGTTGGCGAAGCCTTTGAACTCGACGAGCCGTCCCACGCTCACGATGCGCAGCTTGCCCGTAGCCACGATTTCCTTTTCCGCGAACGGGAAATGGGAAAGGTCCATCCCGTTATAGACGCGGTGAATTTTCTCCGCCGCTTCCGCGCAGCGTTTTTGCAAAAATGCGCGGCTGTAAGCCGTTTCCACGGCCACAAAATCGGCCGCGTCGCAAATGGCGCGGAGCAAATTGTCGTCGCCCAAATCGGCCATGAAATCCTGGCCATGGGCGGTGACGCTGAAAGGAATGCCGGAAATTTCCTTGAGGAAAATCGCGGTGTGGGCGGCACGGTTGGCGAAGTGGACGTGGAAATGGTCGACGCCTTGTTCGGCAAAGAGCGCGGCGAAGTAGGAAGCGTTGCGGGCGCGCAATTCCGGCTTGGCGCGCGCGCCGAATCTATCGAGATGGTCAGCAATCAGCTTCTCGGGCCAGCGCCCTTCCTCTTTGGTTTTTCGCTCCCAGACATGAAGAATGGGCGAAGGCGGCGCGTAAATGAGCGGAGAATGCAATCGCCCCACGTGTGCGTGTCGCAAACTGGTGAGCGGAGCGTGGATGGAGCCGATGACCAGATCGAAGCCGCGCCGTTCCAATTCGAGCATCTCCATGTCGCAAAACGTCTGCGAGATGACGGGGTAACGGGAGTAGAGATAACCGAGACGCATCCGCTACACCGGAAACCGGATTGCGGAAATCGGAAAGAGAAAAAAGCGCGCGCTAAGAGAAACGCACGTCCTTACCCGGATCCATTTCGAAATCGAGGGTGAGTGCGTCGGCCGTATTCGGCTTGATCACTTCCTCCATGAACTTCACCTGGATGGGGTCCTCGCGGAAAATCTCATATTTATCCATCGATTCGAAATCGATCGCGATGAAGAACGGCCAGGGGAGCTCGGGATCGATGCGCTTGCCGCACTTGATGCTGAGCACCTCAGGGATTTTGAGGAGCTGCATGCGAGCGTTCATCATCATCTCTTCCACGCGGGCCGGCGTGACCTCGGACTTCAGCTTAAAAAGAACGATGTGATGGACCATGGAGGCTAAGGATTAGGCGCGAAGCAGACCGCGTGCAAGTGGAGAAAGCCGCGTCGCCGCCTCGATCGAGGCGCGCTATTTCTTCCAGTCGAGCGCCCCTTTTTTGAGCGCGTAAACGTAGCCGACCATCAGGATGGTGACGAAGCTGAGCATGCTCCAGAGAATGGCCGTGCTGTGCACGATCGTCTCTTTGTAAACGACGGCCCAGGGATACATGAAGACGATCTCGAGATCGAACAGGATGAAGAGCATGGCCACGAGATAGAACTTCACCGAGAAACGCGGCTGCGCTTCGCCTTGCGGGACCATCCCGCATTCGTAGGCGCTGTCCTTTACGCGGGTGCGCCGGCCTACTTTGCCGAGAAGGACGCTGAGGACGAGCGCGCTAACGGCGAAGCCGATTGCGACCACGATCTGGAGCAGAACGGGAATGTATTCCTGAAGCATCGGAACGTCCGGGTCGAAGGCCGGCGGCGGGCGAAAATTACTTGGCTGCGGCGGCGGCCGCGGCGGCTGCGGCGGCCGCGTGCGGATGAATGGCGGGCGGCGCGATGGCCAAGGCGAGAGCAGCCGGCAAACCTTTGTACTTTTTGCCGGTCTTCTTAACGGCGCCACGCGCGACCAGATTCTGGAGCTTTTCGTAGGCGCGCAGGCGGAGCATTTCCTCGCCGCCGCTGGCTGCGTTTCGTGCCCGCAGATTTTCGTGCACGACATCAAAGAGTTGCTTGAACTCGAAGGAGGCACGGCGCGAGAGGACTGCCACCAATTCCTCGGTCACTAAATCAGGCACTCTACGGGAAAACGCGTTCTTCTTTAGCATAGCCATAGGGCGCGGATTGTAGCACGTTTCGCCAAATTAGCAGCCGATTTTCTCCTCCTTTCGCGAATAAGTGTCGCCCGTCGCGACTGGAGATACCAATACGCCAAAGGGTTACGGCGTTTCGCTTGGCGAGGGTATGGGAACTCCCGGTGGGAGAGAAGGAAAAGGGGAGGGCGACCCGGTAGGAATCGGTGCGGGCGAGGCAGTTGCGCCGGGGAGAACCCCGAAGCTCCCGAGCGCGTTCCCGGGTATGTGTTTCTTGTAGAGCAAGGCGGAGCCGCCCACGACCAACGCCGTCCCGATGGCCGCCTGATAGATCGTAATCGGCCCGATCGACTCCGTGACGTAGCCGTCGGTCCGATAATTCTGCGACATCACGATTGGGCTCAAATGTTTGGTGATGGTTTCGACTGGTGGCCACTTGGCTAGGTCGATGTTTTCATTGATGGCAGGAAGGAACGCCGCCCCCATCGTCAGGACCGGGCGCAGAGCGGCATCGAGTCGTTCATAAAGGAGAGCCGTGTCGATGTAAGAGAACCCCTGGCGTGGCAACGCCACGGCACCTTCCGCTTTTTGAAAAGCGTGTCCGCCAGCCAGCGCGGATTTGCCGGCGACGCTATGGCGCATGGCCGTCTCCACTGTGGCCGGATTTGTCCCCGCAACCAGCGTGCGATCGGAAAGCGCCAGCGCCGGCGCGATCGAGAAAAGCCCCGCGCTCGGCGTCGAAAAATAGGTGACGCCCTCCTTCTCTTCGCGCGTCCAGGTCAAACCCGATTGCGGCCCGGTGAACTTCGTCAATACCTCCTTCGCCTTGGCCGCATTCTTGACCGGTAACGCTGCGACCAGCGCCGGCAATCGCGCCGTCTGCGGCCATTGCCCGAGCAGACCGATCTCCGGCTGGAACGCCGCGTTCCATTCGGCCAGCGTCACTCCGCTGCGGCGAAACGAGCTCAGCATATTTTGCATGAAGGGCGGCCCGTTATCCGCGAGCGGGAAGGGATGCGTCGGATTGAGCAGCGTGGCCAGATAGAAGATGGTCTCCGCCGTTCCCAATTGAAGTGACGACCGGCTCAAGACGCCGGCCTCCGACTGTTTCGGCATGCCGGCGAAAAGAACGTCGCGAATCTTGCCGCCATCGAACGCGAGCGTGCCGCAGACAGCGTGCATTTTCTGGTAGAGCGAGGCTGGCTGATCCGGGTTCGCGCCCGCTGCGGTGAGCAACATCTTCAATTTATCGACAAAGCGATCGACGCGCGCGTAGACGAGCGCCGCGTAATTCGGCGGCATGTGGGCGAAGGCCGAAGTAAATGTCGAGTCCGCCGCCAAGGTCGTGGCCGTGTCGGTCTGGCGATGATCCGCGCGGTCGAGCAGCGCCTTCAACTCAGCGAGATTGTTCGCGGCGAAAAACCAGTCGCCGTCGTAGACGGTGGCCAGCGTCTGGCGAGCGGCCCCGATGATCTCGATCTGGTGCTGTTGGTATTCCTGGGTCGCGCGGCGCGCTTGCGGGAACTGGCGCAGAAGGGCCGCGCGCCGAGGGGCCACCACCTTTTCCACCTCCTCGGGTTTGCCCTGGAAACGAAAACCGCCTACCACCTGCGGTCCGTCCGACCAGGCGGTTACGGCAACGAAAATGTCTTCCGGCTGGATCTTCACAAATTGCTGGAGATCGCTGCGCGCGGTCGAGCCGTGCGGCACTTTAGTGAGCGGCTTTTGCAGAAACTCCTGCACGGCTGGCTCGTGCCAGAGTTGATAGAGGTCGGTTTCCCGCCACTGCCGGCGTGTCTCGCGCAGGTTGCGCAGGTGAGCGAAAAAAAGCGTCTCCTTCGGGAGAAACGCCGTGATCGTCGCGGTTGCACGCCGTTCCGCCACGCGCAACCCATAAAGGACGACCAGCGCAGCCAGCGCCGCGGCGACGACGAAGATCAAAAATTTCCTCATGGGGCTGGGAACTTACGAGCGCGGCGCGCCGTTGCGCAAAAGTTTTCGCCGCCGTCAGCCGCGCGGATGGAACTGGCGATGCACCGCCTTCAACCGCTGCTGATCGACATGCGTGTAAACCTGAGTCGTCGAAATATCGGCGTGCCCGAGCATCTCCTGGATGATACGCAGATCGGCGCCGTTGCTGAGCAGGTGGGTGGCGAAGCTATGCCGAAGCAAATGCGGATAGACGTTCGCTTCCAGTCCCGCGCGGCGCGCGTGCGTCTTCACGATTTGCCAGAGGCGCACTGTCGTTAATTTTGTCCCGCGAGCCGAGAGAAAGATTTCGCTGCCCGAACGCGGCTTCACCAGCTTCGGGCGCTCGGTCGAAAGATAGACCGCGAGCGCGTCGCACGCTTTTTGTCCCACGGGGACGAGCCGTGTTTTATTGCCTTTGCCCGTCACCCGCACGATGCGCTCCTCGAAATTCAAATTCTCGAGCCGCGCATTCGCCAATTCCGAAATGCGCAGCCCGCTCGCGTAAAGCAATTCGAGAATGGCGCGATCGCGCAGGCCGAGCGGCGCGTTCGTGTTCACGCCTTCGATCAATTGCTGCACCTGCAGCTCGTTCAACGTCTCCGGCAGATAACGCTCGATCCGCGGCAGGCTCATCGCTTCGGTCGGATCGCGCGCGACGATCTGTTGCGCCGTCAGATAGCGAAAGAAAATCTTGAGCGCGACCACGATCAACTTAATCGACGCCGCGGCCAGGCCGCTGCGTTTACGTGCACCGAGATATTCAGTGATGAGGGGCAGCGTCACCTCGCGCGCGTGCCCGATCTGGCGCGCCTTCGCGCACCACTCGGCAAACTCGCTCAGCGAACGGCGGGTCGAGAGTTGATAATTATCCGAGAGCCCGCGCTCCACGGCCAGGAAACGGATGAACGATTCGATCTCCTGCTCCACGCCCGAGCGTCCGCGAGAAACCGCGCCGCCGCAATGCAAGAGCGAGGCATCTGGCACGGCGCGCGCTGGCGTATTCCTGAATGAAACCAGCGGCGTCCGCGTCGGACCCATTGACAAGCGTTCACCGTATAAACGATCATCAATTACCATGAGTCTCGATCTCAACTCCTTGGTTAGCGATTGGCCCCATGAACCCGGCTCGATCAAAGTGCGCAAGATTGTCGGTCAGGATGGCCGCGAGAAATTGCAGCTCCGCATCGACCTCGGGTTGCTCCAGATGGAAACCGAAGGCCGCCCCGACGGCCAGCGCCCGCATAACGCCGAATCCCTTCTCGTTTATCATCAACGCCGCGCCCAACGCGCCAAGGATCGCGGCGAAACCTACGAGCTTTCCTCGGAGCAATGCGGCGAGCTCCAGCAGGAAGGCATCCAGTATTACCACCGCTACCTCAGCCTCTTTCAGATCAACGACTTCGACGGCGTCATTCGCGACACCGAGCGCAACCTGGAGCTCTTTGACTTCGTAGCCAGCCACGCCGAGCGCGAGGAATTGGTCTGGAGCTTCCAGCAGTTTCGCCCCTACGTCTTCATGATGAACACGCGGGCCAAAGCCTCCATTTTGCTTGGCGAAGGCAAATTCGCCGAGGCCCTTCGCGAGATCGAGAGCGGCCGCGATACCATTGTCGATTTCTTCCAAAACTCGCCCGCACCCGAGATGGCAGCGCGCAGTTCTGAGCTGGCCTTTCTCGAGGAATGGCTCGAAGAAGTGCGTTCCAAACGGCCGCTGAGCAAGCTCGAAATCATGCAGCGCGAGATGGAGATGGCGATCGCGAGCGAAAGCTACGAACGCGCCGCCGAACTCCGCGACGCCATCAAAGTCCTCCAGGCCGGAAGCTGAACGAGACCGGAAACCGGAAAGCGGAAAGGCCGGGCGCGTTCGCCGCGCGGGCTGCGCGTCATCAGCGGATTCGCTCGCACGCTTCGCAGTCCCTTCCTCCAGAATCTGTGTTAATCTGCGAAATCTGCGGATGACTTCCCATTCATGACCACGCCAAACCCGAGCCTCATCGAGCGCAAGGAACGTTGGGCTCGCAAGATGAGCGGCAAAGCCAAACCAGCCGTTCGCTCCGAGAACCGGTTGCCGCCCGGTCAGCATCTCACGCCCGGTTTCCCGGTTCTCGATCTCGGGATCAAACCCGAGATCGCGCTCGCCGATTGGCGGCTCGAAGTCGGCGGCCTCGTCGAAAATCCGAAGACCTTCACCTGGGAAGAATTCAACACCCTCAACCAATTTGAAGACATCTCCGATTTCCACTGCGTCACCACCTGGTCGAAATACGATTGCCGCTGGCGCGGCGTCGCCTTCTTCACTCTCGCCGAAGTCGTTAGGCCAAAACCGGAAGTGCACCATGTCCTCTTCACCAGCTACGACGGCTACACCACCAACGTCGCTCTCGACGACATGATGGACGACGACGTCCTCATCGCCACGCAGTTCGACGGCAAACCGATCGCGCGCGAACACGGCGGCCCGGCCCGCGTCATCATCCCGAAACTGTATGCGTGGAAAGGCGCGAAGTTCGTTCGGCAGATTGAATTTGCGGCGGAAGACAAACTCGGCTTCTGGGAAGTTCGCGGCTACAGCAACACCGCCGATCCCTGGACCGAAGATCGCTTCTCCTGAATCGGGATTGAATCAGGAAATTAGGAAAGCAGAATTCTGACGGCCGATGCCATATGCCAGCCTGCACGAATAGTCCCTATTCATACACAGCTTCCAGCTCTTGATCGATTACTTCTCCTGTGAATCGATCGATGGCGACGTGCAACCAATATCGCTTTTCGCCTCCAACGACGAATTGCGACAGATCGGTTGAGGAGGGAGCGTAGCGACCCGACTGCGCGATGACATCGATGAAGAGGCCCCATGTTCGAGTCTGGCCTGTCTCGGCGAGCGCCCTTGAAGTTACTTTAAGAGCTTCGCCACTGAAACCGAAGGCGTTTGCCGCAGCCGCTGCCATTTGCGCGACACCTTCCCTTCCGGAAATCGGATGAGCCATGGTGCCGCTCACTCCGTCCGAAATCATTTTGGCGGCAGCGTTGCGCGCGGTCCGACTTTTGTCACTGGCCGGATCTGATTGGCCGACAACACTCGAGGCGTTCTCACTTACCATCGCTCCTTGTAGGATTGCTGTGAGAACCGGGACGCTTCGCGTGTTCAGGCTGACGATGCCTGCGCGGAGAGGTGCCGTATCGTAGGTGAAGAGGTCGAGCAACGGCGCATCCGCGCTTCCGCTCGTTTGAAAATCGAGAGTGGTGGCGGCGTTTCGATATGCGTAACCAAGCTCGCCCACATTACGAAAAGGGCGCTTCAACATGACAGGAGCAGAAGCGGGTCGTGGATCGGTGGGATCAGGGGGAGGAACTGAATCCACACCGAAGGCTTTTTGCGCGGGCAACGCTGGGTCGCCAAATTCAATCCATGTCGTGTCCATGCTCGAATCGCTTTGGTCGACTAACGAAGCACCGATGGAAAGCAACTCGCTGTCCGAAGCTGTTGGCATGACGTATTTCAAAAGAGGAAAGAATTCAGGATCTTGATTAGGGCCCGTCCCAATCTCTGCGACGTCGGGCTGCCGCGTAGTGCTGCTCGCTCCTGTGTAAATCCAATGTTCAGCGACGGGAGGCGCCTCCGGAACGTAGACGAGGCCGAAGTAGGTCTTTATGAGGGCAGCATCTGCCACCGAAGGTGGAAGAGTTCCCGAAAACAAATCAAATCGACCAAGGGGCCACCGCCCAGCTAACAAGCTTGCGGAATTACTCCAGGTAGGACGATTACGTTCCCGCGAAAACGTCCCGAGGAATTGCAGCATGCTGGCGGCTCCCGAGTTGATCGAGCTGCGCAACTTTATTAATTCGGAACGGGTGACGAATGCCTGGTCCGTGCGACTGGCAGCGCCGGCACCTGCGATCGTGGGGGAAACGCTCAGAAAACTGCGGGTGGAATCGAGAAAGTAGGAAACGAAATTGTTTCCGGCACTGGCGGTGAAAGTGAAAATTGGGAATGTACCGCTCGGGCCGACCGTTGCGTAATTTCGCCAACCGATGATTCGATTGATGGGTGTATTCGTAACGAAACTGCTTGCAGTGGTGGGCAAAGCGGTGAGATCGGCGAAGGCGATTGTCCCTTTGCGGCCGGTCGTAATCGGGGAAGGCGCGGGTGCAGGCGATGGATAGCCGGCCACGTTCATATCGAGCAAGCCGCCTTCGTCATAAATTGCATACGCATAACGCCCGATGACAAAATCCGGGTTCGCGGGCGCGCGGTTGGAGAGTGCGTTTGGTCCATTGCCGATGGCTGTCCGTTCGGCGGGGCCATTCCGGCTTACGATTACCCAATCCGGCGGGATAAAGGTGGCAACCGGATCTGGTGCCTCGTTCGTAAAGTCTGCCTTCGGAATTAGGAAATGTTGGTTCCAACGGCTGGCCGTTACGAATCGTCCGTTTAGCGAAGGATCGCTTGAAGAGGACGCCGATGCGCGGCTGGAAATCCCAGGCAACGGGATTGAATCAGAACGAGTACTCCTACGAATTAAGTTTGGAATATCGGGAGAATCACCGCTTCTTAGTGGGACAACATTCGCCAGGCTCGCTGGCGGAATGAAGCCGTTCGCCATCTCCTGTTTCATGTCCCCCAGGATGATGTTCAGCGCACTGCGAGCTAATTCATCAGCTTTGGTTTGATCTAGGCTTTCGGCAGCGGCCTCTCTGTCCGTGGCGGCACGACTAAAGAAAGCGACTACCAAAACCGTGAGGAGCACGACGAAACAGAGAACTATGATCAGGGCGAAGCCCTTGGTTCTCGCCAACCGTTCTCGAAAGGCGGCAATCATTTATCCACCACGTACAGATATCGCTCGTAAATTCGAACCGACGAAATTGCTGGGCGAGGCATGTTGATTACTCCGTCCAAAACATCCTGCCACTGTTTGGCCAAAGCTCCGGGCGCTTGTCCGTCAGTCGCGTCAGACATTGTGTCGCTGAGTGTATCCAGCTGCGTGTCTGACAAGAGAACCCGGCTCTTGGGATCGATCGTTGCGATCAGGACGCAAACGGCCGTGACGTCCTGAAGGCCGGCAACACTGGTGTGACCTGCGGCTGAATCCCAAGGCGTAATCGACGAGACTCCGCTCTGGAGAAGGTAATAATATTCGAAGCGAAAAGCCTGCAGGCCGGCGAGTTCATAATCGTCATCCGCGTCCTGTGTAATCGCGGCAAGCCAGAGTTGCGAAATTTTCACAGGCAGAAAGACGAGCGGCGAATTGACCTGCGATGCACCGTTCCAATCGAGGCCTTTCCCCATTCGTTCCATTTGGTGATCTGGATTAATCCGATAGGAAACGAGCGAAAGCGGGCTCGGCGCACCCGCGGAAGGATAATATCCCGGCAGCGCGCAAAAAAATGCGATCTGATCATTTCCGCTTTGAGGAACCGAGGGTTCCTTCAGGAAAACATCAAGATCACTTCGCCTAACCATCTTGGCGAAGTCGATACTCATTCGATTGAGCAAAGCGCGCGCGTGCATGTCGGCATCCAATCGTTTGCTCCCGCTGGATGAGATCGCGATCGCGCTGTTGAAAACGCGGGTGACGATAAGAATAATGATTCCCAGCAAGGCCACGGCCATGAGGACCTCCAGGAGCGTGAATCCCGATTTGGGCGGCGGCTTCACGGAATTTAATTGCGCAGCAGCGCCACAAAATACTCGGCGGAATCAGCGGCTGTGTCAGGAGCTGCGGTGGCCGGCCATGTGCACCGCAAGGTGGCGAAGGTCGCGGCGTCGCTGCCGGTTGGGTTTGGCGAAAACTGAACTGTAAGTCGGTAACGCGATCCTGGAGTGAGGGCAGTCGTGTATTCGCCTTCGGCGGTGAAAAACAGCGTGGTACTGTCGGCACTTGTGTTGGACGGGATGCTAATACCAAATGCTCGGGAGGCGGAAAGCGTGGATGGTGTGGCACGAAGGTCGGCTGCCACCGCTTTCAATATTCTCGGAGCTGCGGTTTCTTCGGTCGCGTTTCTTGCTGTTTGCTGCGCGATCGGCAGCAGCCCGAAAATGGCGAGCAAGCAAACGCCGGCGACGCCGATCGCGAGAACAACTTCCACCAGGGAAAAGGCGTGCGTCTTGGGCTGCTTCACTGGCGAAAGATTTTAAAATTCCCAACCAAACCGCTGAATTGGATGGCGACGACGTTTTTGTCGTTATCTGCAACGCTGGAGCCATGGGTTGGAAGGAGGCCAATCTCGGCGGCAGAGCGAAGACTGTAGGTTCCGTTGATACTCGCTTCTCCGGCTGGACTGAAGCGGATCGTTTTGTAAAATGTGTAATCCTGCGCGACGAAAGGATAGAGGGTCTGATTTTGTGGGCTGTGGGTATCGTCGCTGCTAATCCGATTTTGGTAATCGAATGGTGCTCCCGCCGTGTAGGGCGAGGCCGGCCTTGCGCCGAGCGAGTTCGGTTCTGGATTTGGGCCTGGCTGAGGAGCGCCGATATCGGCCATATGCACGTTTTCCACTTTTAGCACTGGCGTGATCGGATGGATTAAGGCGGGTGTTAACGGAATTCGCGACCCGCTACTGGAATTTGGATCTTCGCAGGTGGTGGTGCCGTCGTTGGAAGCGACCGCAGCGAAAATCAAGCGGCCCTTGCCCGGATAAGGGGGCGGGACTGCCGTGGGGTTGGTCGTCCCCGCGGCCTCCTCGTAAATGCCCACCCAAACGAATGTGTTGTTCGCCATGGCATACCCGCGAGCTTTCTCCAGATAGCCTGCAATTGAATAGGCGGCATCTGTGATCCCGGCGGCGTTTTTCAAGCTGGTGAGAGCAGGGATCAGCAGGGTCATAAGGATGCCAATGATCCCCATCACGACGAGCAGTTCGATGAGGGTGAAGGAAAGTGACGAGGGAAAGCGTTGGCGAGGGGGCTCTTTCACGGGGAATTGGGTTTTTTTACGTGATCGAAAGCGGAGCGCCGAGAAAATTCGGGAACCGAAGGGCGGGAAGATGCTGTTCTCCAGGAGAGAGGCGGAGTGGCGGCACGGGTGGGCTCGGCGAGGAACCGGTCCGCTTTGCTGAGGAAGACCGGGCATCGGCATGGTTCTAGCTTTTTACGCAGAACTGTGCTGGAACACACACTTTCCGAGGAAGAGCGGAGCCAGATCGTGCAGACGATCGAGATGTTTGAGGTGATCACTCAAACACAGCCTGACGATTATCAATCGCTCGAGATTTTAAAGGAGGGCTATCGCAAGATTGGCCGCACGGAGGAGGCGCTTCGCGTTTCACGCCGGCTGGCCGAGGCGTATTCTAATGTTGGCTCTTACACGCTGGCCATGCAGGAATGCGAGGCGCTCCTGGCCAATGATCCGAATGCGCCGGAAGTGCTCGCGCTCCTTGGCGAGATCGAGAACAAGCTTTCGCATACCGGCCAGATCGTTCGCGAAGACGGCCCGGATCATGCCGGTCTGACGGCGTTGGCGAATGGTAATGGGGCCGATGATGGCGGCGCGCTGATTCAAACACCGGGGACGCGCGGCGCGGCGCAGGCCAAGCATCGCAATCTCCAGGAACGGGGCGATGCGCAACTGGCGAAATTTTTAATTGTGCAGCAACTGGTCGCGGAGGACGAGGTCAAGAACGCGCTGGAAGCGGCAACGTCGCTGAACACGAATCTCGATGGGCAGACGCTGGCCACTTCGCTGCTCGATAAGATTTTCCGGCAGGAGACGGATAAGCTGGATGAGGCGCTCTCGGCGTTGATCGACCGGACGAAGTTCGCCTATGTGCCGTTGGAATATTACGATGTGGACCGGCAGATCGCCCGGATGTTGCCGGATTATCTTACGCTCGGCCGCTTGTTCGTGCCGTTCGATCTGGTCAGCCGCACCATCATGGTGGCGTGTTGCAATCCATTTGATGTCTCGGGACGCGAGGCGGTGCAGCAATCGCTCGATTACACGGTGACGTGGTATCTGGCGCGCCCGGGCGCAATCGCGAAGACGCTGCAGGACATTTACCGACTGGAGAGTCGTGCCTAAGACGATGAGCAGATCCATGCGAGGTAAATCCTTCGGCGAGCGCATCGCCGATGTTCTGATCGAAGACGGACTCCTGCTGCCGAATCAGTTGGATGAAGCGATGGCCATGCAGCGGAAGGAAGGCGGCCGGCTCCTTCAGATTTTAACGGACAAGCAGTTCGTGACGGAGCAGGACATGGCGTTCTCGATGGGGCGCTGCCTGAATACGCCGCCGATTAATTTGTCGAAGCTGCGCCTGCCGGAACAGGTGATGTCGCTCGTCCCGCGGGATCTGGCGAAGACGAACAAGCTGGTGCCGATCGCGCGGCTCGGGAACAAGCTTTTCGTGGCCATGGCCGACCCGACGAACGTGCTCGCGGTCGATGACCTGAAGCGGCGCGTGCAGATGGAGATCGTGCCGATGATCGCGACCGAGAAATCGGTCACGGAGACGCTCGCGGGAGTGGCCGGTGGCGCGAACATGAGACAGGTGTTGCGCCAGGCGGCCGACGAAGCGGCGCAGAACGCGGACGTGGAAGTGCAGACGTCGCGTAATGAGGAGATCGATCTCGACCGCCTCGCCACCGATAGCGAAGACGCGCCGGTTATCAAGATCGTCAACTTGATCCTGGTGCAGGCGATCAAGCAAAAGGCGTCGGACATTCACATCGAGCCGTTCCAAAGGACGTTGAAGCTGCGTTACCGCATCGATGGCGAGCTGATCCTGGCCGAGTCGCCGCCGAAAGCGCTGCAATTGGCGATCACTTCGCGCATTAAAATTTTGGCCGGCCTTAACATTGCCGAACGCCGCATTCCGCAGGATGGGCGGTTCCGCATCAAGGTGGTGGGTAAGGAAGTCGATCTGCGTATTTCGATTCTGCCGACGGCTTATGGCGAGAAGATCGTGATTCGTATTCTCGATAAATCGGCGTTAACCGGGAGCCTCGAGACGATGGGCTTGGGCGAGGATACGCTGGTGAAATTCCGCAAGGCGATCGACGCGCCGCACGGCATGATTTTGGTCACGGGACCGACCGGTTCGGGCAAGACGACCACGCTTTACTCGGTGCTGCAGGAGTTAAACAGCCCGGAGTACAACATCGTGACGGTTGAGGACCCGATTGAATACGAGCTGACGGGCGTGAACCAGGTGGCGGTGCGCTCCGATATCGGGCTCGATTTCGCGACGGCGCTGCGTTCCATTCTGCGCCAGGATCCGGACATCGTGATGGTGGGTGAAATTCGCGATAACGAGACGGCCGATATCGCGGTGAAAGCGGCGCTGACCGGCCACCAGGTCTTGAGCACGCTGCACACGAACGACGCGGCCGGCGCGATTACCCGGCTCGACGACATGGGGATCGAGCCGTTTCTCATTTCCAGCTCGGTCATCATGACCTGTGCGCAACGACTCGTTAGGCGCATTTGCGTGAATTGCCGGGAGGAGTTCATGCCGGAGCCGGAAGTTTTCCAGCGGCTCAACATCGAGCCGGGACCCGATGCGGTTTTTTATCAAGGAGCGGGGTGCGACCGATGCGGCGGGCGCGGTTACCTGGGCCGCATCGCCATTATCGAAGCGATGCCGGTGAGCGAGGCGATTCGTCGTCTCATCATTAAGCGCGCTTCCGCTGCGGTAATTAAAAATCAGGCTGTGACCGAAGGCATGAAGACCCTCCGCATGGCTGGTATCGACAAGGCGCTAGAAGGCGTCACCACCCTGGAGGAGGTCTGGCGCGTCACCGCGGAGGACCATTAAAGTTTGATGAAGATTCCTTTTCTCGATCGTTTCAAAAAGGAGCCGGAGTCCTCGCCTGAGGCAGCGGCCCCTCATTCCGCGAAAGCGGATGGCGCTAGCCTGAGCAAAACCATCATGCCCAGCGCGTCGCGCAAATCCGCGGGCGCGGCCATGGAGGAATTTGCGACGCCACCGCCAGCGATGCCGTCGATCGCGCCGGCGCCGCCAGCCATGCCGGCCTTCGCGCCACCGCCGCCTTCACCCACTCCGGTGGCTCCGCGGACCATTTCCTTTTCGCCCAAGCGGACCGCTGGAACGAACAAGGCGGATCTGCCGCCTGCCGTGGCGCTCGCTCTCGAGCCGACGGTCGAACGAGCGGTGCCGTTTCAACTAGCCGATGTGGCTGCGGCCATGCCGGCGGGATTGACCAAACCGATGGCGAGCATCGACAAGGATCGTCGCATTTTATTGAAAGCGGCCGACCTCGAAAGAGGAATGGCCGCCCGGAAACCGGCAGTCAGCCTGGCCACGCTTTATGGTTTGGTGCCCGATATTTTCCTCGAACCGGTGACGGCTGGCGATGAGACGGAAGTGGAATTGCCGTTCGACCTCGTCCTCTCGGCTTTCAGCCAAATGCTGGTGCGCCGCGACCAAAAGAGCGAGCAGAGGGTGCCGCAGGTGAGCACGCCCTTTCTGCAAGCGACACTCGAGGATAACGAGAAATTTGGGATGCCCACGGAAACAGGAGAGGTGAGCGGGGAGCAGCCTGTGCCTAACGACTCTTTGCAGTTGGCAACCGCGGAGGCCCTCGCCGCCGCCGAACCGGAGCCCTCCTTCCAGACACCGGCCGGCCAGGCCGCGCCGAAAAGCGAATCCGCCCAACATGCCTCCATCTCGCTCGGCGAGGGAACGCAGAACGGCGCCGGCCCGTCCTCGAAAAGCACGCCGGAACGGATGCCTTTTTCACTTCCATCGAAAGGAACGGGTGAGCCTGCCTCTGAGAGAGTTCCAGCCTCATGCGGGCCGCCCGTTTCATCTCCGCTGCCGCCGCCGCCGGAGCGGGAGGGAATTCCTTTTGCAGCGGTCTCAAGCGGGGAGGGCGCGACGGAGGAGTCGCCGCTTTTCGATTCGGCCGCGACCGATCGCAAGATCAGCCTCGCCTTGAAACCGATTCTGCAAAGCCTGCCCGTCTTTCAACTGGCCGGCGATCCGAAGGAAGTGAGCGACGATGCGCGCATTGAGCTGCCCTTGCCGCTCATCCAAACGCAGCTCGCCACCGGGCGGGTCGCAGTCGCGCCGGAATTGTTCGAAGGAGCGCTCCCGGCGGATTGCCGCCGCTTTTTCTCGGCCGACGACATCAGTGTGCCAGTGATCCTGCCCTTGCAGGAAGTGCTCAAGAATTTGCCGGCCGCTTCCATGCGGACACGGAAAGACCAGCAGGAAGACGAGCGGGTCGCACGGTTCGAGACACCTTTTGCCGCTCCAGCCGAAGAGGACGCGGAACGATTCCACATTCCGGCGGAACCGATCGCGCACATCGTGCCGCCGGAGTCGGAAGAGGAAGCCCAGCCGCCCGCGCCCGCTCGGCTCGATGCCAAGAGCTTCATCGCGAAAGCGACCCAACTGGCCGGCGTGCGTGCCTGTTCACTTACCTTTAACGACGGCCTCAGCCTCGCCGGCCATCTCCCCACCGAGACCGGAACCGAGGGCCTTTGCGCGGTGGCGCCCTCCTTCGCGGAGAAGATCGGCGCCCAGGTCGCCGAGACCAAACTGGGCGCGCTCCAGGCGCTCACCGTTCACTGCGAACAAACGAGCATCACTTTTTTCCTGCAAAGCAACATCACCCTCGCCGTGTTGCACGGGCAGGAGGAACTCACCCAGGAAGTGCGCAGCCGCCTCGCTGCCTTGCTGGAGGAACTCGTCAACAACTACTCCCAACCGGAGGTTTTACATGTCCATCATTAACTACGCCAGTCGCGAGATTCAGTTCAAGATCGTCTACTACGGTCCCGCTCTTTGCGGCAAGACGACCAATCTTGCCTACATTCACCAGCGCATTAATCCGAGTAATCGCGGCGACCTCGTCTCGCTCGCCACCGCGGCCGATCGCACGCTCTTCTTCGATTTCCTGCCGGTCAACGCCATCGTCATCAAAGGATTCGTGACCAAGTTCCAGCTCTACACCGTTCCGGGGCAGGTCATCTACAACGCCACCCGCCAGCTCGTGCTGCGCAGCGTCGATGGCGTCGTTTTCGTCGCCGATTCGCAATGGGAAAAGATGGAGGAGAACGTCGAGAGCTTTAAGAACCTGGAGGACAATCTGGCCAAGCAAAACATCTCGATCGACGAGATTCCCTACGTCCTGCAGTACAACAAACGCGATCTGCCGAACGTCGCGCCGATCAACTACCTCGAATACGTTCTCAATAATCGGAAGAAACGCGCGCAAAGTTTCGAGGTCATATCGAGCACGGGGCAAAACGTCTTCGCGTCACTCAACGCCGTCTCGCAAACTCTCCTCCACAAGTTCAGCAAACAAGGCGACGCGCCGAAGGGGGACGCCGCCCCGGTGGCCGTGCCGGTCGCGCAGGAAGTCGCCCAAACCGAAGGAGCCGCCGCCTTGTGAACGCCATTCCTGTTTTCACCATCGAAGATGTCGCCGCGCTGGACGCCATCCTGAGCGAGTTCATCCAAAAAGCGGAAGCTGAACTTACGGTCGTGATCGATCGCGGCGGGAACGTCATCTCGCAATACGGCGACGTCACTGTGACCGATGTCACCATCATTGCCGCGCTCGCCGCCGGTTCGTTTGCCGCCACCATGGAACTGGCCCGCCGCATCGGCGAGATCGAGTTCAACGCGCTCTACCATCAAGGCAACGGCAACCACATCTTCATGAATTCGATCGATGATGACACGATCATGATCACGGTTTTCAATCAGCGGACCACGGTTGGTTTGGTTCGGTTCTATTCCTCGACCGCTTCGCAAGCGGTGGCCGAGTTGTTAAAGACACTGCACGCCAACGCCGCCGCCACCGCGGAGATGCCGCAGTTCGCAGACGCGCCGATATTTTTGGAGAGCTAATGGAGTTTATGCGCTTCCGCTCGTCCCTCGGAGCGACAGATGAGGAAATCCTGTAGGGCAACCGTTCCCGGTTGCCGGATTGGACTGCCCTAACCAGTAAATTCGGTGGCGACGAGGGTGGCGTTATGCCCGCCGAAGCCGAAGGAATTGTTCACCGCCACCCGCACCTTCTTTTCTTTCGCGACCAGCGGCGTGTAATCGAGATCGCATTCCGGATCGGGATTTTCGAGGTTGATGGTGGGCGGAATAACCGAATCGCGCATGGCCAAAAGGCAGGCCGCCATTTCGACCGCGCCCGCTCCGCCTAACAAGTGGCCGGTCATCGATTTCGTCGAACTGATGGCAAGACCGTTCTTCGCGTGCTCGCCGAAAACCGTTTTGATAGCGCGCGTCTCGCAAACATCGCCCAGCCCCGTCGAGGTGGCGTGCGCGTTCACGTAATCGACTTCCTCGGGACGCACACGCGCGTGATTCAGTGCCACTCTCATGGCGCGCGCCGCGCCGGCGCCGTCCGGTTCTGGCGCGGTCATGTGATAAGCGTCGGCGGAAAGTCCGTAGCCGGCCAGCTCGCAGTAAATCTTCGCGCCGCGCGCTTTGGCGTGTTCGAGTTCTTCGACGATGAGCACGCCGGCGCCTTCGCCCATCACGAAACCATCGCGATCGCGATCGAATGGGCGCGAAGCGCGCTCTGGTTCGTCGTTGCGCGTGCTCAGCGCTTTCATCGCCGAAAATCCGGCGAGACCGATAGGGATGATGGAAGCTTCCGAACCACCGGCAATGAAGATATCGGCATCGCCAAATTTGATGATGCGCCACGATTCGCCGATCGCGTTATTCGAGGTCGCGCAGGCGGTGACGATGCAAAGGTTCGGACCTTTGAGACCGTATTCCATCGAGATGTAACCGCTCGCCATGTTGCTAATGAGCATCGGAATGGTGAACGCGGAGACGCGCGACGGACCTTTCAAAAGCAAAGTCTTGTATTGATTCTCGAGCGTCTCGAGGCCGCCGATGCCGCTGCTTACGACCACGCCGGCGCGTTCCGGATTCAATTTGGCCGTATCGAGTCCGCCGTCTTCGATGGCTAGTTTAGTGGCGGCAAAGGCGAGCTGCGCGAAGCGATCGGTGCGCCGGATATCTTTCGGGTTTCGGAAGAACTCCTTGGCATCGAAGTCCTTCACCTCGCCGCCGATCTGGCAATCGTAGCCGCTGACATCGAAGGATTGAATGCGGCGCACACCGCTCACGCCGTTGCGGAGATTATCCCAGAACGTTTCCAGCTTCAGCCCGAGCGGCGTTACGACGCCGATCCCGGTAATGACCACTCTTCGATTGTCCATTTCGTGGTGCGCCAGCCCGGCGCGGTTTCCAGATTCGGCGAAAGCTTGCGCAGGGTCAATGACCGTTCGCCAAATTTGGCCGGCTCCGAAAATTTGCCTAACGGGTGCCCATCCCGACGCTTTGCACGGTCTGGAAGAGTTTGCCTTCGGTTTTGATCGAAGGCGCGATGATGATCTCCGTTTGCTGGAATTCCGCGATGTTGCTTGCGCCGACGTTGCCCATGCAAGTGGTGATCGCGCCGACCAGATTCTGGCTGCCATCGTCCACCTCGGCCGGGCCGAAGAGGATCTGTTTGAGCGATCCGGTCGTTCCCACTTTGATGCGCGTGCCGCGCGGCAAATTCGCGTGCGGCGTGGCCATTCCCCAATGGTAGCCAGCGCCGGGCGCTTCGTTCGTTTTCGCAAATGCGCTGCCGACCATGACGGCATCCGCACCGCAAGCGAGTGCTTTGCAAACGTCGCCGCCCTTGCTCATGCCGCCATCGGTAATGATCGGGACATAGCGCGCGGTTTTTTTGAAATAAGCATCGCGCGCGGCGGCGCAATCGACGGTCGCAGTCACTTGCGGCACGCCGAGGCCGAGCACGCCACGTGAAGTGCAAGCCGCGCCCGGACCGACGCCGATGAGCACGGCGGACGGACCGCATTCCATGATCTCCAGCGTTACGTCATAACCGACGGTGTTGCCGACGATGACCGGGATGCGCATGTCGCGGCAGAACTTTTCGAGCTCGAGCGATTTATACTCGGAGGAAATGTGTTTCACCGTCGAGACGGTGCTTTGGACGACGAAAACATCCGCGCCCGCTTCCTGAGCGATGGCGCCGAACTCGGCGGCGCGCTGCGGGATGGAGCTGACGGCGGCGACCGCGCCGGCGTCTTTCATTTGCTTGATGCGGGCCGCGATCAAATCCTCCTGCACCGGCTCGAGATAAATTTTTTGGAGGAGCGCGGTGATCTCGTTTTTGTCGGCTTCGACAATTTTTTGCAGGACTTCCCGCGGATTTTTGTAACGGGTCTGCACGCCTTCGAGATTGAGGACGGCGAGCCCGCCGAGCTGGCTCATGGCGTTGGCGAAGCCGACATCGACCACGCCGTCCATCGCGCTGGCCAGAATCGGGATTTTGAATTCGAGCGGTTCGCTGCCCGGACGGGAGAGACGCCAGCGAATGTCGACTTCGTTTGGATTAATGGTGACGCGCCCCGGGACGAGGGCGATCTCGTCGAACCCATAAGTCACGCGCGCTTTGCGATTTCGGCCGATCCACATTCCCATAAATTAAATACGCTCCAGTTTATATCTTTCGTTGAGGCTGCCGCAGCGGGGGCACCGCGGGAGCAAAGCCGGCGTTTGATCTTCAAACTCAAACGCGCAAATCACGCACCGTAACCGATGCCGCAACGCGCGTCGCTCACGCCGGCGCCGATTCCACTCTCCCACTATCCAAAGGAGAAAAACTGCCGCAAGAAAAACCAGCAGATAGATGGTGACCAGCACCGCCAGGCTGACGCGGATCACGGCGCATTCCTTCCGGCCGGCGGAGCCGGGGGGAGCGCGATGTCGTTGCCCCACTCGATGATGGCGGCGCCCCAGATCAAGTCGTTAGGCGAAGCGAGCGCGGCCGTCGCCGCGCCGCCGGCAAAGCGACAAAGAACGAGGTAATGCCGGGCCTGTTCGTCGAGCGTAGTGTCGCCGGATGAGCTTTCGAGAAAACAATAGCGGACGACGCCCTGGTTGCTGACGCCGACGAGGAAGCGCGCGCTGCGCGGCGACTCGCGGGTGGCGGCGCGCAATTTCATTTCCGGTTTGGTCACTTTGCCTAACGAATCGAGAACCTTCGAGAAAATGATGGTGGAGTGCGCAGTGCCTGGGGGCGCGAGCGCGGGCGGAGGAGGACGGGAGGTCGGCACCGGGGCGGGAGGTTGCAGGCTGCGCGCGGGCTTTTCGGCAGCCAGTTCGGGCATTGCGCGCAAGGTCGGCTGCACCGTCATGTAAGAAGCGATGTGGGCGAGCCGCGGGAGCGCGAAGTTTTTCGCGTCGGGAGAACGCAACGTGGTGGTGGTCAGCGCGGGATCTTCCGCGGCGATCCAGCGCAGAAGGGAGCGGCCTTCCTCGGTCTGTCCGGAAATCAAATGGACGCGCCCCGGTGGCGGCAGCAGGGAAACGGTCGGGGGATAGACGATCTGGAAAAGGTAAAAGCAAAGCGCGTGGGCGGCCGTCGAGGCGGCGAGGAAGCCGAGGATGGCCAGTTTGCGCCGGTGCGGCGCCTCCCATTGGAAAAGCAAACTCTCCGAGGCGGGCGCGTTCATTTCTGCGAAGTGGTGGCGAGCGCGACGGAGCTGATGCCGTGTTCGAGTGCAGCATTCGTGACCGCCACCACCATTTGGTAGGGCGTCTGCCGATCTGCCTTGATGACGATTGGCCGGCCTTCCGCTTTCGCTTCGTCGAGCAACGGCCCGAGCTGTTCGAGCGTGATCTTTTGATCGCGAAAATAAATCGCCGCCGTGGCGCCGCCAGTAATGCTGATGATCTGCTGGTTGACCTGCGGGCCGAGCGTGAACTGGGAATAGGGGAGCGAGACGGAAACGCCGGGCTGAAGAATAAAATTCGAGCTCAGCAAAAAGAAAATGATGAGGAGAAAGGCGACGTCGAGCAGCGGCACGACGCAGAGCCAGCCCCAGAAATAGCGATGCGTGCGCGTGAGTTTCATTTCACGTCTGGCCAGCGCGCCGACGCCATCGGATCAGCGTTCGGTCTGGCGTTCTTCGCGCGCCGTTTCGAAACGAATGATATCGGTCGCCGGCTCGCGATCGGTCAGCATGTGCACCACTTCAATGCCGGCCCGTTCCATGTCGTGCATGAGCGTGTTAACCCGCGCGGAAAGATAGCTGTAGGCGACAAAAGTCGGCGTCGCGATAACGAGACCGGCCGCGGTGGTGAGCAGGCTTTTGTAAATACCGCTCGAAAGTTCGGTGAGCGTGGCGTAGCCGCCATTGGAAGCGATGGTGCCGAAAGCTTCGATCATTCCCGCGACGGTGCCGAGCAAACCAAGTAGCGGCGTGACGAAAGCGAGCGTGGCCAGGACGCCGAGGAAGCGTTCGAGCTTCGGCACTTCCAGTTGTCCTGCTTCCTGCACGATCTCCTTGAGTTCCGTGCGTGGTGCATCATGGCGAATGATCGCGGCATGAATGACGCGCGCGACCGGCCCGGGCGTGCCGGCGGTTTCGTGCAACGCTTCCGCGAAATTGCGGCGGCGGATCAAATTGGAAAGGCCTTGCAGGAACTCGGCCACATGAATGGTGGCGCGGTGGAAATAAAAGAGCCGCTCGGCGAACACTCCGATGGAGATGATGCTGCAGATGAGGATCGGCCACATGAGCAGGCCGCCCTTCTGGATGTAATCGATCATCGTCGCAAACCGTTAGTCCTTTTTCCTCTCGCAGGCAAGCCGGGAGGAAGAGGGATTGTGCCTAACGAATCAATGCCTTTTCGCCTGTGCGGCCGTGGCTGACGGACCGGGCGCTTTGACCTGGCCGATTAATTGGCCGGCTCCGTTGTAGGCGGCGTATCCGGTTTGCCGTCCGGTCGCGTCGTAATGGTAAACGATGCGACGGAGCAGCCGGCCGTCCTTGCGCGACTGGCGTTCCTCCTGCATCTGCCCGGCGTCGTTGTAACGATAATCGGCTTTGAAACGCAACCTGCCGTCCGGCCCCATCACGTCGCCGTGCTGGAAGCGTCCCGCCTCATCCAGGATGTAGCGGATGGTCCCGCGCACTTTGCCGGCAGCATCCTTCGTGGTGGCCGTTGCTTTGTGATTGGCGCCATCAAATTTGTAGATGGTACGCGAGCCGTCGTCGTTGAGCGAAACGGTTACGCGGATGGCATTATTGTCCGCAGTGGTCTGCTGGGCGCGGGCGATCGGCGAGAAAAAAGTGCCCATCAGACAGGCGGCGGCGAGGCAGGGCGGGTGGCGGTTCATTGATTTACCCGAGGATAGAGGCTGAGAAAATCCGGGCAAGTCCCACGAATTTCTATTGACCCCTACGAGGGGTGGTGGTTAGAAATGGGGGAAAGTGGAGTAAAGTGGCGCAGAAGTAGCTTAATCTCCCTTCGCCGTCATGGATAACGAACTCGAATCTCAGGCTTTTTACGCGGGCCAATTCCGTCATTCCATCGACGACAAGAACCGCATCACCATTCCTTCGCGTTGGCGCCGCGGGAAGGCCGCCGAGTTCGTCCTCCTTCCCGATCCCGACGGCCAATTTCTCAACGTCATGACGCCGGCCGAATTCGCGCGCATGAGCGACAGTCTGGCCAACGCCTCTCAAGCAACCGCGCGCGATCGCCGCACTTTTCTGCGCCACTTCCACGCTCGCGCCGAACATGGCGCCGCCGACAAACAAGGCCGGCTTTTGTTGCCCGATCATCTTTGCCAGCAGCTCGACTTGAAAGGCGAGGTCTCCTTCGTGGGCGGGCGCGGTCTTTTTGAAATCTGGAACCTGGAGCGCTGGGAACGCGCTCATCAGGAACAGACCGTCACCTATCAACATGTCGCAACCATGATCGGCCTGTGAGGAGGAAACGATGAACACGTTGCTCTGGGAACGTCCCGTTTGGTTCGCCACCGGGCCGTTGCTTTTGGAAGAGGAGGAATCGCCCGCCATGGAGGAATTCATTTATCATCGGCCCATTCTCGCTCGCGCAGCGATCGAGTTTCTCGCACCGCGCCCCGGCGCGCTCGTGGTTGACGGCACGCTTGGCGGCGGCGGCCATACCGAGGCGCTGCTGCAAGCCGGCGCCCGCGTTCTCGCGCTCGATCAAGACCCGGACGCCATCGACTTCGCGCGTGAGCGGCTTGCTTCGTTTGGCGATCGCGTCACTTTCGCGCAACGCAATTTCCGCGAGTCCGGCCGGTTACTGGACGATCTCGACACGCCCCTCGCCGGCGTCCTCCTCGATCTCGGCGTTTCTTCGCGTCAGCTCGAGAACGGCGCGCGCGGTTTCAGCATCATGCGCAACGGTCCGCTCGATATGAGAATGGATCCGCGCGGCGAACTGACGGCCGCGACCATCGTCAACGACTACAGCGAAGACGAACTGATCAAACTGTTCCGCGATTTCGGCGAAGAGCCGGCCGCGCGGCGCATCGCCAGCCATTTGGTCAAGATGCGCAAGACCGCGCCGTTCAAGGAAACGGCTCCGCTCGCCGCCGTCATTGAAAAAGTGGTGGGTCGCCATGGCCGGCGTCATCCGGCTACGCAGGTGTTTCAAGCGTTGCGCATCGCCGTCAACGACGAGCTGGGCGCGCTCGCGGAAGGGCTTCGTGTTTTTGTTGATCATCTCGCGCCGGGCGGACGCATCGCCGTGATCACGTTCCACTCGCTCGAAGATCGGATCGTCAAAAATTTCTTCCGCGATCGCAGCCGTGAATTTCTCGACCGTCCCGAATGGCCGGAGCCGCGGCCCAACCCTGATTATCAACTGCGTTTGATCACGTCCAAGCCGGTCGAGCCGGATGAAACCGAGCAGCGCAACAACCCGCGTTCGCGCAGCGCCAAACTGCGCGTCGCCGAAAAAATCTCATGAACCGCTCCCGCCGCAAACAGCTCAATCGCATCGATGCCCCCGCTCTTGTCCGCTGGATTTTGCTCACCGCATTTTTGGCGCTCACCGGTTTGATGTACGTCTATCTCAGCCTGCAACTGCATCGTCTGGGCGATCAGCAAAACCAGCTTGAGAAAGAACTGGCCAGCGTGCGCAGCCAGAATGAAGTCGCCACCGGCCAAGTCGCCGCGCTCACTTCCCGTGCGGCGCTGCAACGGCGGCTGAAGGAAGGCTACCTGAAAATGGTGCCGATCGCCGAGACAAACATCGTCCGCCTGAACACGGCGCCTGTTCCCGGTGAGGAATCACTCCAACCGGTCTCCAACCAGCAGGCCAGCCGATGAAATGGAACGGCCGCTTCCGTTGCGCACTTGTCTGCTTCGCCTTCGTCGGGCTCTTTAGCGTTTTCTCTTTTCGGCTCGTTTATCTACAGCTGATCAAGCACGACGAATACACGCGGCTCGCCGCCGAGAAGCATGTTTACCGCCAGACCATCTACGCTGAGCGCGGCGAAATTTTCGACGCCAACAATGAAGTGCTCGCCCACAATATTCCGGTCTCGACCGTGGTGGCCGACGCCACCCATTTGAACGACAAAGAGGCCGTCGTCTCCCTCCTCAGCGAGACGCTGAAAGTGCCGGCCGCCGAAATCGCGGAGAAGCTGGCCACCGATCGCCGCTACATCGTCCTGCAACGCGAAGTGCCGCAAGCCGTCGCCACCGCGCTGCGCGAAAAACTGCGCACGCAGAAACTGCGCGGCGTCTATTTCGAGCACGATGCCATGCGCATTTACCCGAACGGATCGATGCTTTGTCACGTCCTCGGGTTCACCGATTTCGCGCATCACGGCATCCAGGGAGTGGAATCTTCCATGGATCGATACCTCCACGGCGAGGATGGTTTTCGCTTCATCGAACACAACCGCACGGGCCAGGAGCTCGTCCTTTATCGCGGGCAGGAACACGCCGCGGCGGATGGATATCAGGTCCACCTGACCGTCGATCTCAATCTGCAAAACATCGTCGAAAACGAGATCGACGCGGCCATGAAACAATATCGCCCGGAGAAGGCGACCATCATTCTGATGCGGCCGCAGACCGGGGAGATTCTCGCCATGGCGAACCGCCCGAATTTCGATCTCAACAAGCGCAGCACGGCCAAGCCGGAGCAGATGAAAAACCGCGCCATCATCGACGTCATGGAACCCGGTTCGACGTTTAAGATCGTCCCCGCCGCCGCCGCCCTCAACGAGCACAAGGTCACGCCAGACAGCACCATCTTTTGCGAAAACGGCGCTTTCCACTACGGCGGCCGCATTTTGCACGATCACAAACCGTACGGCGAACTCACCGTGCGCGACATCCTCGTGAAATCGAGCAACGTCGGTGCGGCCAAACTGGCCATGAGCGTGGGCGACGAAAAGTTTTACGAATACATCCGCCGCTTCGGTTTTGGCGAACGCACCGGCGTCGATTTGCCCGGCGAAATCCCGGGCCTTCTCCATTCGCCGCAATCCTGGAGCAAGATTTCCATCACGCGCCTTCCGATGGGCCACGAAATCGGCGTCACGCCGTTGCAAATGATCACCGCCATGGCCGTGATCGCGAACGGCGGCAAACTGGTCGTCCCGCGCATCGTCAAATCCGTGACCGATGCCAACGGCACGCCCGTCACCACTTTCACGCCGAACATTTTGCGCCAGGTAATCGCGCCGAAGACCGCGCGGCAAATCCGCGATGCGCTCCGCGGCGTGGTCAGCGATCGCGGCACCGCGGCCGCGGCCGCTGTCCCCGGTTTTGTCATCGCGGGCAAGACGGGCACCGCGCAGAAAGTGGATCCGAAAGGCGGCTACGAACACGGCAAGTATGTCGTTTCCTTCACCGGTTTTCTGCCGGCTGATCATCCGGAATTCGTTGGGCTCGTCGTCCTAGACGATGCGCACACCTCCACGCCGGAAATGAACTACGGCGGCCAGGTGGCCGGCCCGATTTTTTCACGCGTCGCTGAGAAAGCGGCACGTTACCTCGATCTAGCCCCGCAGGAAATGCCGGTCAAAGCCGCCACCGCCGTCGAGCGCGTTGCCCTAACGAATCCTGCGCATCATTGAGCCTTTCGGTCTTTACTTTTCATGCAGCTCAAAACTCTCACCGCCGCCATTCCCACGCGCCAGATTCTCGGGCCGCTTGACCGCGACGTGGAGGGAATCGCCTACGATTCGCGGCGCGTGCAGAAGAATTTTCTCTTCGTCGCACTGCGCGGCGAGAAAAGCGATGGCCACCAATTCATCGGCCAGGCCATCGACAAAGGCGCCACGACCATCGTCAGCGAGCAGGACGAGAAACATAGCCGCGCCACCTCCGTCATTGTCGAAAATTCGCGGGCCGCGCTCGCCGATCTCGCGGCCACCTTTTATCAACGGCCCACGCGCCGCCTGAAGATGGCCGCCGTTACCGGGACGAACGGCAAGACGACGACCACCTTTTTAATCAAACACATTTGCGAGAAAGCAGGTCTCCGTTGCGGCTTGCTCGGCACGGTGCGCTACGAAATCGGCGAACGTGTTTTGCCGGCCGTGCGCACTACGCCGGAAGCGCTCGAAGTGCAGGAGCTGCTCGCGCAGATGGTGCACGCCGGCTGCAAAGCCGCCGCCCTGGAAGTCTCCTCGCACGCCCTCGCGCAGGATCGCACCCGCGGGCTGGAATGGGACGTCGCCGTCTTCACTAATCTCACGCAGGACCATCTCGATTTTCACGGGACGATGGATCGCTATTTTGAATCGAAGACGAAACTCTTCACCGGTTTGGCGCAACAGAAGTCGAAAACCAAAAGCGTCGCCGTTATCAACATCGACGACCGTTACGGCGAACGACTCGTTAGTCGCATCGAAAAGGAAACGCCCGTTGTTACCTATGGCATGGGCGCGCGCGCCGATTTTCGCGCGTCGAATTACCGGATGGAATTCGGCGGCACTTCCTATCAACTCGATGCGCGCGGGAAAAGTTACCTCGTGCGCGTGCCGTTGATCGGCCGCTTCAATGTCGCGAATTCTATGGCTGCGCTCGCCGCGGGCACCGCGCTCGGCGTTAATTTGCGCGAAGGGATTCTCAGTCTCGGCAAATCGCCGCAGGTGCCCGGCCGTCTTGAAGCCGTTCCGGCGAAAAGGCAGTTCCAGGTCTTCGCCGATTACGCGCATACCGACGATGCGCTACTCAACGTCCTCAAAACCTTGCGCGAACTTGGGCCGCGCAAATTGATTGTCGTCTTTGGCTGCGGCGGCGATCGCGACCGGCAGAAACGCCCGCTCATGGCGCGCGTCGCCGATCAGAATGCCGACTTCAGCATCATCACTTCCGATAATCCGCGGAAGGAAGACCCCGACGCGATCATCGCCGAAGTGGAAAAAGGCTTTCGCTCCGATCGCTACGAAAAAGTGACTGATCGCACCGAAGCGATTTCGCGCGCCATCGCTCTTGCCCAGCCGCACGACATCGTCCTCATCGCCGGCAAAGGCCACGAGACCTACCAGGAATTTGCCGATCACACCATTCCCTTCGACGACGTGCAGGTCGCCCGGCGCGCCCTCGAAAATCATCCGATCGAATTTTGATGAGACTCTTGACGCGTTATTTCCGCATCATCCGGGTAGCGCAGGCTGCCAGCCTGCGGTTCGCGGCAGCCTGCCGCGAATTTCGCGCGCTCACGGATGATCGCATTCCGCTGATCGCTGTTCGGCAGGCTGCCGAACAGTGCAGGCTGGCAGCCTGCGCTACCCGGAATCTCTTGCCCGACCGCTTGACATAATGGATCCGTTATCTCTTTCCCAAATCGCAGAGTTCGCCGGCGGCACGCTGACCGGCGGCGACGCTGAGGCGCGTGTCACGCGCATCAGCACCGATTCGCGCACGCTCAAGGCGGGCGATTTGTTCGTGCCGCTGCGCGGCGAAAACTTCGACGGACATGAATTCGTTAGGCAGGCGGCCGAACGCGGAGCGCTCGGCGCAGTCGTCGAGAAGTCGTGGGAAGGGAAAACGCCCGATTCGTTGGCGCTTATTCGCGTCGACGATTCGCTCGCCGCCTACCAGCAGATTGCGGCGCGTTATCGCAAAACGCTCTTCCTTAAAGTCGTCGCCATTACTGGCAGCAACGGCAAGACGAGCACGAAGGATTTTGTCGCCGCCGCGCTCGGGCATCGTTTTCGCATCACCAAAACCGAAGGAAATTTCAACAATCACATCGGGTTGCCGCGGACGATTTTGGAAGCGACTTCGCAGGACGAAATCGCCGTCTGGGAAATCGGCATGAATCATCCTGGCGAAATCGCCGCGCTCGCCAGGATCGCGGCGCCTGATGTCGCCATCATCACAAATGTGGGCATGGCCCACATCGAATTCATGGGCTCACGCGAAGCGATCGCGCAGGAGAAAGGCTCGTTAGGCCAAGCGGTCTCCGCCGCCGGCACTGTGATCTTGAATGCGGATGATCCTTTCTCTGCCGGCATCGCGGCGCGCACCAAAGCGAAGGTGATTCTGGCCGGCATCGAAAAGGGAAGTGTGCGCGCGACCGATTTGCGGCAGAGCGCCCAAGGCGCCGAGTTCACCATTTTGGAAGGCGCGCATCGTTGCCGCGCGCAGTTGCCGGTGCCCGGTTTGCACATGGTGCAAAACGCCTTGCTCGCCATCGCGGCGGGACGCGTTTTCGGGTTGTCGATTGAAGAAAGCGCCAAGGGTCTTGGCTCGGCGTCGCTGACCAAGGCGCGCCTGCAAATCAAGACCATTCACGGCGTCGATTTCATCGACGACAGTTACAACGCGAATCCCGATTCGATGCGCGCCGCGTTGCGGACGCTGGCGGAATTGGAAACCGAAGGGCGCCGCGTCGCCGTGCTCGGCGCGATGGGCGAACTGGGGAAGGAATCGGCTCGCGGGCATCGCGACGTCGGTGAAGCGGCCGCCAGTTTTTCGATCGATCAACTCATCGCGGTCGGTGAAGGCGCGGGCGAAATTGCGGAAGCGGCGCGCTCCGCTGGCTTGAAGGACAGTCGTTATCTCGTCTCGCCCGAAGAGGCGGCCGCGCTTCTTTCCGCGGAAGCGAAGTCGGGCGATCTCGTCCTGATCAAAGGAAGCCGCACGGCGCGTACCGAGCGCGTGCTGGAGAAATTTGGCGAGGGCCAGGCCGCCGGAGAAAACGCCTCATGATTTATTACCTTCACCTTTTCAGCGAGCAGTTCGCCGGCTTCAACGTCTTCTTCTACGTCACCTTTCGCGCGGTCATTGCCGCGGTGACCGCGTTTGGTTTGTCGCTCCTCTTCGGCAACTTCGTCATTCGTAAATTGATCTCGCTCAAAATCGGCCAGCCGATTCGCACGGCCGAGGAAGTGCATCGCCTCGCCGAGCTGCACGCCGGCAAGCAAGGCGTGCCGACGATGGGTGGCGTGCTCATTATCGGCTCGGTCTTCATCGCCAGCGTGCTCTGCGCGCGGCCGGATAACCGCTTCGTCTGGCTCGTTCTCTTCTCCATGATTTACCTGGGCATTCTCGGGTTCGCCGATGATTACCTGAAGGTGACGAAGAAAAAATCGGACGGCATTTCCAGCCGGCTGAAGCTCGTTTGTCAGCTCGTGCTCGCCGGCATCGTGACCGCCGTTTTCCTAACGAGTCCTCTCATCGAGGTGCAGGCCCGTTCGTTGTACCTGCCGTTCTTCAAGATCCCAATCATCACCAATATGGGTTGGTTCACTTTTCTCTTTTTCGCGCTCGTCATCGCCGGCTCGTCGAATGCGGTGAACCTGACTGACGGCCTCGATGGCCTCGCCATTGGTTGCACCGTCACGGTCGCCTTCGCCTATGCGCTGCTCGCCTACATCGCCGGAAATTTTCGCGTGGCCGAATACTTGCAGGTGCCCTTTTATCCGTTCACCGGCGAGCTGGCCGTGGTTTGTTCCGCACTCGTCGGCGCCGGGCTTGGCTTTCTCTGGTTCAATTGCCATCCGGCCAAAGTCATCATGGGCGACACCGGCTCGCTCGCCATCGGCGGGATGATCGGCGTCGTCGCGATTTGTTGTAAACAGGAATTGCTCCTCGCGGTTGTTGGCGGCGTCTTCGTCATCGAAGCGGCTTCCGTTATTCTGCAGGTGCTCAGCTTCAAGACGACGGGCAAACGCATTTTTGCCATGTCGCCCATTCATCATCACTTCGAGCTGAGCGGCTGGAAGGAAAACACCGTCATCGTCCGCTTTTGGATTCTCTCCGGCATCTTCGCGCTGCTCGGCCTGGCCACGTTAAAACTCCGATGAGCGCGCGTTACCAAAATCAAAAAGTGGCCGTCCTCGGCGCGGGCTTGAGCGGCACGGCTGCCGCGTTGCTGCTGGTGCAGGAAGGCGCGCAGGTCACCGTGCTCGACAGCGCCGATGAAGCGAAGCTGCTCAAGCCATCGCTCGAAAATCTCCGGGCCAAAGGCGTGCAGGTCATTTGCGGCCCGCCCGCTGAACGGGATTCCTCGAATTACGATCTCGTGATCCTCAGTCCCGGCATCGATCCCGATTGGCCGCTCGCGCAAAATTTCTCCTCGCGCCAGATCGAAACGATCGGCGAACTCGAGCTCGGCTTTCGCTGTTGCACCGTCCCGGTCATTGCCGTCACCGGCACGAACGGCAAGACAACCACCACCGAATTGATTGCGCAGATGCTGAACGCGTGCGGCCAGCGCACCATCGCCTGCGGCAACATCGGCAAACCGCTTTCCGAAGTCGTTAGGCAAGGCCGGCCCTTCGATGTCCTCACCGTTGAAGTGAGTTCGTTTCAGCTCGAAACGATCAGCACCTTTCGTCCCGCCGTCAGCATCTGGCTCAACTTCGCGCCCGATCATCTCGATCGTTACAGTTCGCTCTCCGAATACCGCGCCGCCAAACTGCGCATCTTCGATTACCAAACATCCGAAGACGTCGCCGTGGTCAACGCGAGCGAGCGGCTGCCGAAGATCAACGCCAAAACCGTCACCTTCAGCGCCTATCAGGACCAGGCGAATTTCCGCCTCGCCAACGGCGCCATCGTTTATCGCAACGAAGCCGTCCTCCGTCTCGCCGACGTGAAGCTGCGCGGCTCGCACAACATCGAAAACCTGATGGCCACGCTCGCCGTCGGGCGCGCCCGCGGCTTGAGCTTTCCAGAAATGGCGCCGCCCCTCAGCGCCTACGAACCGCAGCCGCACCGCTGCGAATTCGTCCGCGAAATTGCCGGCGCGACTTACGTTAACGATTCGAAAGCGACCAATCTCGACGCCGTGGAAAAGGCGTTGCAGGCGCAGACCAAACCGGTCGTTCTCATCGCTGGCGGCAAAGACAAAGGCTTCACCTACGAATCGCTCCGCGCGCTTGTTTCCGAAAAAGTGCGCACCGTTATTCTGCTCGGCGAAATGGCGGAGAGCATCGCGCAATCCTGGAAAGACGCCGTCCCGACCGAGCGCGTCGCCACTTTGTCCGACGCGGTGGAGCGCGCCCACGCCGTCGCCCGCGATGGCGAAGTCGTCCTTTTTTCTCCCGGAACTTCGTCCTTCGACATGTTCAAAAGCTACGCCGATCGCGGGGATAAATTTCGCGCGCTCGTCCACGCCCTACCCAAATAACCATGAGACTACTACCCGCCATTATCACCCGACCGAAGAAGAAGAAACTCCGCGCCAGCACCGCGCGCCGTTCCATGCATATGCCCGAGGACATGGATTACGAAGAGATGTCCGAGCCGAACATGAAGTTGTCGCGCGCGCTGCTCATCGTGCTCGTCCTGCACGTCGTCGCCGTGGCCGGCATCATTGCCTTTAACAGCATCAAATCGCGCGAAGGGGCGTTGTCGCCTGCATCGGACAAGGTCGAGAGCGTTTCCGAGACCAAAACGGAAACCGCATCTGTTGCTACGAAGACGAAAACTGCGTCCGCGCCCGAAACGAAATCGGCTTCGACCAAAGTCACGAACGAAGAAGCGAAGCCAGCGGCGAAGAGTTCGGCGAAAAACTTACCGGCCGATACCGGCAAAATTTACACAGTCGTGAAAGGCGAAAATCCGGTGACGATCGCGCGCAAGCTCAAGGTTTCCGAAACCGATTTGCTCTTGCTCAATCAAATCGAAGATCCGCGCAAATTGCAGATCGGGCAGAAGCTCCACATTCCCGCCGCCAAAAAATCGAAGGGCGACTAATGGTCCTGCGTGCGCCAACAAAAGATCGGGGAGCGCCCGCTTGCAGCGGGCTGGTTTCGGCATTCTGCCGAAACGAACTTCCGCGACGCGGGGGAAGTACGGGATACGGAAGCGTTACTCATGTGGTTCACGAAAGTTCGCGATGGCAGAATGCGGAGACCAGCCCCGAAAGCTTTCGGGGCGCTCCCCAGAGTCCGCTGCCACGCGTATCCACTTAATCATGCACCGGAAAAGCGCATACATCTTGTTCCTCGCTGTGCTGGGGATGCTGGTCATCGGCATCGTCATGCTTTTCAGCACGAGCGCTTTTGCCAAGACGAGTCACGGCGACGTTTACTACTTCATGAAACGCCAGTCGATCTGGCTCGGCCTCGGGCTGATCGGTTGCACGGTCGCGGCGCTCGTCGATTACCATTTCTGGCAACGCACCTGGTGGATTTGGTTTGGGGTCGCGCTCGTCGCGCTCGGGCTTTGCTTCGTGCCGCATCTCGGCATGCGCATCAATGGTTCGCGCCGCTGGGTCGGAATCGGCCCGGCTACTTTTCAACCTTCGGAGTTGGCTAAAATCGCGGCCGTCTTCTTTCTGGCCGCCTGGTTCGCGCGACTGGAAAACAAAAGCGGCCATTGGCTGCACGGTTTCGTTTTGCCCCTCGCAATCATCGGCGCGTTGCTTTCTCTCATCGTCACCGAAGTCGATCTCGGCACGACCGCGCTGATCGGCGCGACCACGCTCGTCATCATGTTTATCGCCGGAACGAATCTGCCGTTGCTCGGGCTATTCTCGCTCGGCGGACTTGGCAGTCTGGCCATCGTGGCCATGAAAATGCCCGAACGTCTCGGCCGCCTGACCGCGTTTCGCGATTTGAAAAATTCACAGGAAGGCGCCGGCTTGCAGCAAATGCAGGCGCTCATCGCGTGGGGCAGCGGCGGCATCGAAGGCCTCGGTCTCGGCAACGGCCGGCAGAAAATGCTCTACCTGCCTTACGCGCACACCGATTTCATTTTTCCGATGATCGGCGAAGAGCTGGGGTTGCGGGTCAGCCTGCTCGTCGTCTTTCTCTTCGTCGTCATGATCGTGTGCGGCACGCTCATCGCGTTGCACGCGAAGGATCGTTTCGGGTTGCTGCTCGCCTCCGGCATCGCCGGGTTGCTCGCCTTGCAAGCCGCGGTCAACATCGGCGTGACCACTTCGCTCTTGCCTAACAAAGGTCTGCCTCTTCCGTTCGTCAGCTACGGCGGCTCGAACCTGGCCGCCTGCCTTTTCGGCGTCGGCATTCTGTTGAACGTCTATCGCCAGGCCATTCTCGAACCGGCCATGAACAAAAAGCGCGTCGTCATGCGCGCCCGCACGACGCCGAGGATTTGAACCCAAATGCACTTCGTCATCTCATGAACGCGGTCATTGCCTGCGGAGGAACGGGCGGACATTTGTTTCCCGGGCTGGCCGTCGCCGAAGTCCTGCACGGGCGCGGTGACAACGTCATGATTTTCATTTCCGAGAAGGAGATCGACGCGCTGGCCGCGTCCAGTCATTCCAATTTCCGATTCGAGAAACTGCCGAGCATTGGCATGCCGTCGCCGTTTTCGCCCGACATTTTTGGATTCGTTAGGCGATTCAACCAGAGCCTGCGCCTTTGCCGCGGCATTTACCGCCAGTTCAAGCCGCAGCTCGTGCTCGGCATGGGCGGTTTCACGTCGACCGCGCCCGTCATGGCCGCGCGTTTTCGCCGCATCCCGTCGTTCATCCACGAATCCAACGCCATCCCCGGGCGCGCCAACCGTCTCACCGCGCGGATGGTTCGCGCCGTCCTCCTCGGCTTCAAAGAATGCGCTCCCTTTTTTCCGCGCGCGCGCACCGAAGTCACCGGCACGCCGATCCGGAGCGATCTGCGAAAAATCGATCGCCAGGTCGCGCGTGAAAAACTCGGATTGCGTCCGGATTTGATGACGTTGCTCGTCATGGGCGGCAGCCAGGGCGCTTCCGGAATCAACCAGGCCGTCATCAAGTCGATGGCCGAACTGAAGGAGCTGCCGCTCCAGGTGATTCATCTTTCCGGCGCGCGCGACGAGCAACTCGTGGCCGACAATTATCGGCGCGAAAATATTCCCGCCTACGTGGCCGCGTTTCATCATCGGATGGAAGAACTCTATAGTGCGGCCGATTTCGCCGTGGCGCGTTCGGGCGCGGCCAGTCTGGCTGAGCTCGCCGCTTTCGCGCTTCCCGCCATTTTGATTCCGTATCCGTTCGCGGCCGACAATCATCAGACACGCAACGCCGAGATTTTTGCCGCGACCGGCGCAGCGTTGCTCTTGAAGGAATCCGAACTGGCCGGCGATCTTCTCGCGCGAAAAATCAAGGAGTTGGCCGGCGATTCCGCTGCGCTCGAAACGATGGCGCAAAAAACGGCGGCTTATGCTCCGAACAATGCCGCTGCTCGCGTCGTCGAAGCGATGGATAAATACACGACCGCCTCATGACACATTCACCGGAAGCCGATTTGCAAAAATGCCTGACGCGCGAGCGTCATCGCATTCATTTGCTCGGCGTGGCCGGGAGCGGAATGAGCGGCATTGCTGCGCTGCTTCTCGAGCTCGGCCACAGCGTGAGCGGTTCCGATAAAGTCGGCACGCTCGAGACGGATCGCTTGCAACGGCTCGGTCTGCGTTTCCGCGCCGAGCATCGCGTGGAAGACGCGAGCGACGCTGATTTCGTCATCTATTCGTCCGCGATCAAGGAGAGCAATCCGATTATGGCCGATGCGCGGCGCTCCGGGAAATCGGCCCTGCGCCGGGCGGAAGCGCTCGCCGCCATCATGCATGGCAAACGCGGGATCGTGATCGCCGGCATGCATGGCAAGACGACGACCTCGGCGATGGCCGCTCACACTTTGCGCGAAGGCGGATTGCATCCTTCGCATTATGTCGGCGCGGAAATTCCGATTCTCGGCACGAACGCGCATTGGAATCCGAGCGGCGAATATTTCGTGGCCGAAGGTGACGAGAGCGACGGGACGCTGCGCTTCTTCCATCCCGAGCACGCGCTTCTGCTCAACATCGAGGAAGAGCATCTCGATTTTTACGCCGACCTGGCGGCGATCGAAGCCGTCTATGCGCAACTTCTCGAACAGACGAGCGGCAAAGTTTTCTACTGCGCCGATGACGCAAACGCCGCCCGCCTTTGCGCCAAACGAAAGGGCGCCGTCTCTTTCGGATTTGCGGAGAAAGCAGACTATCGCGGCGCGGATATCGAGCTGAAAGATTTCACATCGGTGTTCTGCGTTTACCGCGGGCGCGACCAACTCGGCGAAGCGGTGCTCAACGTCCCCGGCCGTCATAACGTGAGCAACGCGCTCGGGGTGATTGCGCTCGCCACCGAGTTGGGAATTCCTTTCGAGAAGATCAAGAAATCGCTCGCGAAGTTTCAGCACGCGCGCCGCCGCTTCGAGATCAAATACGAGAGCGAACGTTTTCTGCTCGTCGACGATTACGCGCATCATCCGAGCGAAATTCGGGCGACGCTGGCCACGGCGCGCTCCGCCGGCCGCAACCGCGTGCTGGCCATGTTTCAACCGCATCGGTATTCGCGCACCAAGGCGTTGCGCCAGGAATTCGGCCGCTCGTTCGACGATGCGGATCGCGTGATCGTGACCGACGTTTATCCGGCGAGCGAAAAACCGATCCCGGGAATCAGCGGCGCAACCATCGCGGATGCGATCGCGGCGCACGGCCACTGCGGTGTTTCGTATCAGCCGCGCCTCGATCGCGTGCATAAGCAGATGGGCAATTTAATTGCGCCCGGCGATCTCGTCCTTAGCCTCGGCGCGGGGAATGTGCACGAGCAACTCTCGCTTCTCGCCGGCGATCTCGTCATTGCCGAAAACTTGAAAGGGATCGTGGGCAAGGAAGGTGACGTGCGTTTATACGAGCCGCTTTCCAAACACACCACGCTGCGTGTGGGCGGGCCGGCGCAGTTTTGGGTGGAGCCGCGCGAAGAGAAGGCGTTCGCGGAAATTATTCGCTTTTGCCGGCGTGAGAATCTTCCGCTGTTCGTCATCGGCCGCGGTTCGAATTTGCTGGTGCGCGACGGCGGGATTCGCGGCGTGGTCGTGCATCCGAGCGGCGGCGAGTTTGAGAAGGTGACGGTGAAAGGCAACGACATCACCGCCGGCGTGGGCGCGAAATTGAAGGAGGTCGCTTACGCAGGGAAAGCGGCGGGCCTTGGCGGGTTTGAGTGGATGGAAGGAATTCCGGGCGAAGTCGGCGGCGGCTTGCGGATGAACGCGGGCGCGATGGGCGGCCAGACTTTTGATAACGTGGTGAGCATTCGTTATCTCGACGACGAAGGAATGGGGCAAACGAAGCGCGCGGAGGAATTAGAAATCCGATATCGCAATGTTCCGATGCTCGCGAAAAGTTTCGCGGTCTCGGCGGTGTTTCGAGGGGAAACAGCGGACGCGAAGGAGATCGCGCGGCGTCTCGATGAATCGCAGCAGAAACGGCGCACGTCGCAACCGGTCGGCAAGAGCGCGGGCTGTATTTTCAAAAATCCGGACAGTAGCCCGGCCGGAAAATTGGTGGATGAACTGGGGCTCAAGAATGCGCGGGTGGGCGACGCGCGCGTCTCGGAAGTGCACGGAAATTTTATCGTCAACGATGGCGCGGCGACGGCGGCGGAGATGCTGGAGTTGATCGAAAAAATCAAGAAAGTGGCGCGCGAGAAACGCGGCGTGGAACTGGAAACCGAAGTTCAAATAGTGGGGGAAGCGGAATGAGAATGTGGCGGGAGAATCTGATGCAGGGTAGCGCAGGCTGCCAGCCTGCGGTCGCCGGCAGCTTGCCGGCGAAGCGTCTGGATTTTGCGCGTTCGAAGTTGGAAATGATGGACGAGGTTTGGACGTCCTCCTGCACCACGAGTGTGCTCGGCAGGCTGCCGAGCCCTGCAGGCTGGCAGCCTGCGCTACCCAGCACGGGACGCCGGCAATTGGGGTCAGCGGCATGAATACGCTTCCAAAAAATATCGCGGTGTTGATGGGCGGGCCGGGCTCGGAGCGGGAGGTTTCGCTGGCCACGGGCCGCGGCGTAGCCAAGGCGCTTCGCTCGTTAGGCGCGAACGTCACGGAAGTCGATGTGCGCGGGCCGGATTTCGTTTTGCCGGACGGCACCGAGCTCGCTTTCATTTCGCTGCACGGAACCTTTGGCGAGGACGGTCAGGTCCAGAAAATTTTGGAGGAACGCGGGGTCGCTTACACGGGCGAGGGAGTCGAGGAAAGCCGGCTGGCGTTCGATAAGATTGAATCGAAGAGAAAATTCCGCGAGGCCGATGTGCCGACGCCTTACTGGCAAATCATCGAGGCGAATCAGCGGCCGACTATTCCGCCGCCCTTCGTGGTGAAGGCGCCGCGCCAGGGTTCGACCGTTGGTATTCACATCGTGCACAGCGATCGCGAAATCGCTGCTGCCATCGAAGGCGCATCGCAATACGACAAGCAATTGCTCATCGAGAAGTTCGTGGCCGGCCGCGAGCTGACAGTCGGCGTGGTCGGTGATGTCGCGCTGCCCATTCTCGAGATCATTCCGAAAGGCGGCGTCTACGATTTCACCAATAAGTATCCGTTTCTCAATCCGGCGGCCGGAGGCGGCGCGCAGCACGTTTGCCCGGCGCCGGTGCCGGAAGATCGGACGCGCGCGCTGCAGCAACTCGCCTTGCAGGCGCATCGTGCGCTCGGCCTGAAGGTCTATTCGCGCGTCGATATTCTTTTGCCCGAAAAAGAGGAAGCGACCGTGCTTGAAGTGAACACCATCCCGGGAATGACGGAGGCGAGCCTACTGCCGGAGGCGGCGGCGGCGGCCGGCATCAGTTACGCGCAATTGTGCGCGCGCATCATCGAACTTTCGGCGGAGGCGCGTCCGAAAAAATGAGAGCGAAAGAAAAAAAACCGGTCGTCCGCAATCGGCGCGTTTCCAACACGCGGCAGCGGCGCCAGCAGCATTTGCTCGATGTGAAAGTGCGCTCGCGCCACGCGACCCAACATCGCAACCGGCGCATCCTCGTTTTCGTTTCGAAGATCGCGCTCTTCCTCATCATCGGCGTGGCCCTTTACCTCGGCGTGCGCGAAGGAGCCCGCCGGCTCTTTTTTGAGAATCCCGATTATCGGCTGAGCAAAATCGATGTGCAGACCGACGGAACACTGCAGCGTGATCAGGTGATCGAAGCGGCGGGCTTGCAGGAGGGCGAAAATATTTTTCGTATCAATCTCGAGCGCGTGCACGACGCCTTGCAGGAATTGCCGCAGGTGGACGAGGTGCAGGTGACGCGGCAGATGCCGGCCGAGATCGATGTTCGCATTGTGGAACGCAAACCAGTCGCCTGGATCACGAGCGAGAAGCAGGTCTCCGATCCGTTTGCCTCCGAGGCGGCGTTTCTGGTCGACGCGCGCGGCCGTCTGATGAAGGAGAAGAAGTTGCTCCCCGAATATCTCGGATTGCCCCTCATCGTGGGATCGAGCGGCGAATCGCTCGAAGCGGGCGGCAGCTTGCAAACATTCGAAGCGAAAGCGGCCCTCGAATTCCTGCGCCTGAGCAACGGCAGCTTCATGCAAACGCGTTTCCAGATTCTCGAGATCGACATCTCGAAAGGCTATTGCCTCATCGTGACGGATAAGAATCACACGCGGGTCACCTTTGGTTTCGACGATCTCTCCATGCAATTGCGCCGGCTCGAGCAGTTTCTCGTTTACTCGGACGATGCGCAGCGGGAGCTGGAAACGGTTAACCTCCTCGTGCAGCGCAATATTCCGGTCACCTTCAGCAAGCCGGCCAGCGAGGTGATCAAGGAGACGATCGATCCGGAAGGCGAGGGTCCGAAAATTTTGAAAGCGATTCCGGTCAACGCGCGGGCGCAGGCGCCTTTGCCCGCGGCGACGCCGGCCAAAGTGCACGAAGAAAAGCCGGTCCGCCGGGCGGAAGCGGTGCGCGTGCGAAAAGCAATTCCAGTGAAACGGGAGAGAAAGGATTAAGTGTAATGGCAAGCAGTGATCTGTTGGTGGGTCTTGAGATTGGCACCTCGAAAATCTGTGTCGTCGTGGGGGAGAGCCGCCCCGATGGAACGATCAAGATTCTCGGCGTGGGCCAGGCGCCGTCGCGCGGTGTGCGCAAAGGCGAGATTGTCGATTTCGAGACGGCCATGAAATGCGTCTACGAAGCGGTCGCCGATGCCGAGCAGAAGAGCGACGTCATGATTCGCAGCGTTTACGTGGGCGTTTCCGGGTCGCACATTCAGAGTTTTAATAATCGCGGCTGCGTCGCGCTGCCGGAAGATCGCGATGAGATCGACGAGGAAGATGTCGAGGATGTGAAGATCAACGCGCGCGAGGTGAGCATCCCGGCGCCGAACGCGTTCCTCCATTCCATCATTCAGTATTATCACGTCGATGGGCAGGATGGCGTGCTCAACCCGGTCGGTATGCTCGGTGAAAAACTGGAAGCCGATTTTCATGTCATTCATGGCGTGCGGACGCGCATTCAAAACACGATTCGTTGCGTGAAGGAATTGCCCCTCGAAGTGGAGGACGTGGTTTTCAACGCGCTCGCTTCCGCCCAGGTCGTGCTCACGCAGAACCAGAAGAATCTCGGCGCGCTCGTCATCGACGTGGGCGGCGGGACCACGGATTACATTCTCTATGTCGATGGCGCGGTGCGGCAGAGCGGTTGTCTCGCCGTGGGTGGGGACCACATCACGAATGACATTTCGATGGGCCTGCGCATTCCGATGACGCGCGCCGAGCGCCTCAAAATCGAGGAAGGGAATGTCACGCTGGGCAATTGTCTGCCGGGCGAAACCGTCTTGTTGAAAGACGATTCCGGATTCGCGGGCAAGGAAGTCGAACGCGAGACCCTGAACACCATCATTCATCTGCGCCTGCGCGAGACGTTCGAGTTGCTCAAGCGCCAGTTGCAGGAGGAATCGTTCATCGATTACATCGGCGAAGGCATTTTCATCACGGGAGGCTGCAGCCACCTGCGCGGCATCGATCATCTGGCCGCCGAGATTTTCGAGCTGCCCGCGCGCGTGGTGCACGCGCAAGCCATGTCCGGCCTAACGAGTGCGTTTGAGAATCCGCAATTTTCCACCGCGATCGGGCTGATTAAATATGGGCAGGCGGTGCAGGTGGATCGCCGGCCTCGCGGCGGCATCGGGCGGCTTTTTGGAAAACTTTTCAGCGGAATGCGATGAAGATATGCATGGGTAGGGCGCGACCGCCGGGCGCGCCGTTCACGCCCCAATCCGGACGGCCCGGCGGTCCGTCCCTACCACTTGGGCTCCACACATGATTCAACTCAGCAAAAACTACAGCCTGCCGGAACGCGACGAGGAAACCATCCCGATGAAAGTTGTCGGCGTGGGCGGAGCCGGGTGCAATGCGCTTGACCGCATCGTTCTCGACGGCCTCGAGAAAGCTGATCTCATCGCCATCAATACCGATGTGCAGGCGCTCTCCGGCTCGGTCGCGCCGGGAAAAGTGCAGCTCGGGCGGACGGTCACGCGCGGCCTCGGCGCCGGAGGCGATCCGGAAGTCGGTTACAATGCCGCGGCGGAATCGACGGAGGAAATCCAGCAAGCGCTGGCCGGTGCGCGCATGATTTTCATTTGCACCGGGCTCGGCGGCGGCACCGGTTCGGGCGCAGCGCCGATGATTGCGCAAGTGGCGCGGGAGTCGGGTTCGCTTGTCGTCGGTTTCGCGACGATGCCGTTTTCGTTTGAAGGAAGACGCCGCACCATTCAAGCGGAGGAAGCGCTCTCCCGGTTGCGGCAGCAATGCGACGCCGTCATCTGTTTTGAGAACGATCGCATGGGCGACATCGTCGCGCCGAAAGCGGGAATTCATCAGGCCTTTGCCGTGGCCGATATGACGATCAGCCAAAGCGTGCGCTCGATTGTGAATTTGATCCAGCGGCCAGGTTTAATCCGGATCGGTTTCGACGATCTGCTTGCCGCCTTGCGCAATCCGGATGGGAGGTGCCTTTTCGGCTACGGCGAATCGGATTCGGATAATCGCGCGCACGATGCGCTCACTCTGGCGCTCAAGAATCCGCTGATGGATCGCGGACAGATGCTCTCAGACGCGGCGAACGTGCTCGTGCAAATCGCCGGCGGGCCGGGCATGACCCTGGCGGAAGTGGAAAGCGTGATGAAAGATCTCGGACGTCACATCAGCGACGAGACGCAGATTTTCTTTGGCACGGTGGTCGATAGCCGAATGGGCAATCGGTTGAGCGTGACGCTGATCAGTTCGCTCGCGGCCGAGGGGAAGGTGGCGGCCGCGCCATCTAAAATTGCGCCGCATGTTTTGCCGGAACCGGTCGCGCCGCCGGAGCCGCCGATTTGGGAACACCCAGCAGTCGCGGAGTTGCCGGAGGAAACGGCGCAGGTTTCGGAGTCGCCCGCCATCGAAGAGCCGCCGGAAACTTTTGAGACGGAGTTTGCCCAAGTGGCGACGCCGGAAAATGGAGGGACGACCTCCGTGTCGTCCGCGCCAGAGAGTATGGAGGCCGAAGCGATCACAGCGGAAGAGGGAGAGGAAGCGGAAGAGATGATGCCTGTGGCGCCTTCGCCAGCGCCGGTGGCTCGCCGCAAGACAGGAGCCGCTCCGAAGGAAGGAAAAGGGCCTTCGGAGAAAAAGGTGCAGGCAAAACAGGAAGTGTTGCAGTTCGAGCCGGTCACGCGTGGACGCTTCGAAAAAAGCGAGCCGACCATCGTCGAAGGCCAGGATCTCGATGTGCCGACGTTTCTGCGCAAAAACGTGCGCGTGAAATAGGCTGCGCAGGATAAAGCGAGCTTCCGGCTTGCCTCTGCGACCGTTCGCGGTCCCGCTATTTTTTCATTAAATCGAGCACCGCGGTCGTCACTCCGATGAGGCCGATCTTGATTGTCGGTTCGGGGACGGGCGCGAACTTGCTCGAGTGCAGGCTCGGGAGCGTCTGGCCGCTCTTTTCGCTGGCCGCTATTTTTTCCGGGGCGACCGCGCCAATCCAGAAATCGCAGGCCGGGATCGAGTGGTCGGCGAGGCTGAACTCGGAGAAATCTTCGCCGCCCATGGTCGGATCGCGCTCGACCACGTTGTCATCGCCGAGCGCGCTTTGCCAGTCTTTCACCAGCCGTTGGGTCAACTCGGGATTGTTATACATGGCCGGCGTGAACTCCTCTTCTTCGACATGGACGATGGGCATTTTGTCCTCGGGAAATCCAGCGGCGATGGCCATGCCTTTGGCGACCCGCGCGATGGCATCGAGAACATGTTTGCGCACGTCGGGTTTATAAGTGCGGACGGTCAACTGCATCTTCACTTCGTCGGAAATGATGTTGTGTTTCGTCCCGCCATGGATCGAGCCGACGGTAATGACGATCGGATCGAGCGGATTGTTTTCGCGACTCACGATGGTCTGCAATTCCATGACGATCCCAGCCGCCAACACAATCGGATCCTTGGTCTTATGCGGATACGCGCCGTGACCGCCCACGCCGCGCACGGTGATATCGACCGAGTCGACATTCGCGCAGGCATAGCCCTCGTGATAAGCGATCTTCCCGGTGGCCAGCTCGGCGTTATCGTGAAAGCCGATCGCGAAGTCGGGTTTCGGGAATTTCTGGTAAAGGCCGCCCGCCATGAGGGCTTTGGCGCCCGAGCCGGTTTCTTCCGCGGGTTGGCCGACGAAGAGGATCGTGCCGTGCCATTGGTCTTTCATTTTCGCCAGGGCGCGGGCCGCGCCGATGAAGATCGCCATGTGCGCGTCGTGTCCACAGGCGTGCATGACGTGCACTTCCTTGCCGTTGGGTATTTTGGCGGTGACTTTGCTCGCGTAGGGGAGGCCAGTTTCTTCTTCCACCGGGAGCGCATCCATATCGGTGCGGATGAGGACGGTCGGACCCTGGCCGTTTTTCATGACGCCGACGACGCCATAACTCGTTAGGCCAGGCGTGGCGTATTTCCCGAAGTGATCGGTCACTTCGCAGCCAGCGGCTTTGAGTTCCTTGGCGACGAGGGCGGAGGTTTTCTCTTCCTGGGTGGATAATTCGGGATGGGCATGGATCTCCTTGTAGATGGAGAGGAGGGCGGGGAGCTCGGATTCTGCGAGTTTTTTTGGCGTAGATTGCGCCAGCAGAGACAGGGTGGGCAGCAGCAGGACGGTAAGAAGGATACGAAAGATCATCGTTTAGCTATATCTGGAAGTGCCGATGTTGTCACTGCAATGCTATTCGCTTGGTTCACTCGGTAGTTCCGGTTCGGGGCAACAAATTATGGCGTTTTGGTTAATACGCATTTAGAACAAGAATTACTCAATATTGCGAAAAAGTAATCCGCTGCACAAGTGTCTGATAATCAGAGTATTAACTTAATTATTTTATAGAAGTTTGTGATATTTTAGGAAATGGGCGTGACACGGTCCTTAGGCCAAGATAGTTCTCCGTCGTCGCAACTTGCGTTGCGCAAGACAATCCAAACCAGCCACAAGTTTAAATGAAGAAGAAAATCTCTCGTCAATCTGCCTATTTTCGTCCGCGCGCTCTCGTCGGCCTTGCGCTCTGTCTATTGGGAATGCTTTTCGCATTCTTCGCCGTTAACGGCATCACCGGTAATTCTGCGCAGGCGCAGCGTTTATCAGCCAAGGCGTCGTCGGCCAAAAGCAACCCTGCGCTTCTCGCTCCCGCGCCGATGCAACGCAACCCGGTGCGCGCGATTCGCTCCCGCCCGCTGCGTGAAATTCCAATGATTCGCCCGTCGATGGCACCCGGCCACGATCATCCCGAACCGATGAAACCTGCGCTGCCTAAGCAGGGAGCCGGAGCGGATACGGCGCGCCAGACACGTTTGGGCCCGGTGACCTCTGCACCAAGTCCGACTGGGGTGAGCTTTGACGGCGTGGGCGTGGGTCTCGCCGGATTCACTCCCTCGAGCAATCCTCCTGACGTGAATGGCCGAGTCGGCGCGACGCAGTACGTTCAGTGGAATAACACCAGCTTCGCGGTCTTCAACAAATCGACCGGTGCGTTGCTCTACGGACCTGCGGCCGGCAACACTCTCTTTCAATCACTCGGTGGCGTGTGCGCCACCCACAACGACGGTGATCCAGTCGTCAGCTATGACATTCTCTCGGGGCGCTGGGTTCTTTCGCAATTCGTCGTCGGTGGACCGACTGGCAGCTTCTCGCACCAGTGCGTCGCCGTCTCCGTCACAGGCGATGCGACGGGAGAATATTACCTCTACGACTTTGTCACTGACGGGTTGAACTTTGTCGATTACCCCCACACTGGCGTCTGGCCGGATGGATATTATATGAGCGCGCACGTGTTCAACGCTGCAGGCACCGCGTTCCTTGCCGCGCGGATTTACGTTTTCGAGCGCGAAAAAATGATCCTCGGCCAGCCAGCCCGCATGCAGAGTGCGAACCTTGCCGGCAACCCTTACGGCTTCCTCCCGGGGGACCTCGACAGTCTCACCCCGCCGGCGGTGGGTGAAGCCGAGTATCTTATTGGACCCGGCGCCACCACCGCTTCCACCTACTCCGCGCGAGTGGCGGTAACCTGGGGAACCACACCTACGATCACGCTCGTCCAGGGTGCGATCGCAAACGCGGCTTACAATAATGCGCCATGCGTGGCCGGCGGCCGCGCCTGCGTTCAGCAGCCTTCACCCGCGACGACTGCTGATTATCTCGACAACCTTTCGGGCCATTTCATGTATCGCCTCGCTTACCGGAATAACGGGACTCAAGCCGCGCCGCAGGAGTCGCTCATGGGCAATATCACGGTCCGCGGCAGCAACACCACGCACGGGGGCATTCGCTGGTATGAATTTAGAAACGACGGTAACTCGCTGACCCAACCGACCATCTTTCAGCAGAGCACCTACGATCCCGATACGGCTTATCGGTGGATGGGTTCGATCGCGATGGATAAGGATCAAAACATGGCGCTTGGCTACAGCAAGTCGAGCACGGCGATTAAACCCGCCATTTGGATGACCGGCCGCCTCGGCACCGACGCCATTAACACGATGGGCGCTGAGGTTCAGATGCAGGCGGGCGGCGGTTCGCAGATTGGTGCGGGCAATCGCTGGGGCGATTACACCTCGATGACGCTCGACCCGGTCGACCAATGCTCCTTCTACTACGTAAACGAATACCTGAAGACGAGTGGCTCCTTTAACTGGTCCACCCGCATTGCTTCTTATCGGTTCCCGGCCTGCACCGATGCTCCTGCGTGGGGCACGGTGACTGGCACAGTCACCTCTACGGAAACCGGCGCGCCCGTTTCCGGCGTCGTCGTTACTCTGGATAACGGTTATGCCGGCGCGACGAATTCTTCCGGCGTCTACTCCTTCATTGTGCCATCGGGCAATTACACCGCCACCGCGGCGGATGCTAACCGGAACTGCGCTGTCACGACGCCCGCTTCGGCTCCAGTCGCTCTCGCCGTGGGCGGAACCGTCACCCAGAACTTTACGATAGCGGGAAGCTCGAAACTGGAAGCGAACGGTTTGACCATCGATGATTCCAGCGCGGGCAATGGCAACGGCATTTTGAACAAGAACGAGTGCGTGACGGTGACGGCAAACGTGAAGAACAATGGCTGCGCCAGCGAGTCCGCCATTTCCGCGACGGTTACCACGACCACTCCGGGCGTGACCATCGTCGATGGTTCTTCGAGCTATCCAGACCTGGTCATCGACGCAAGCTCGAACAACAACACGCCCTTCCGCATTTCTACTACGAGCAGTTTCGTCTGCGGCACGAATGTTCAGCTCTCACTCAACCTCAACTACGCGAGCGGATCGAAGACAATCACTTACTCGATCCCCACTTGCGCGGGCGGAGCCAATCAGACCATTCCGACGAGCCAGCTCACCACCTCGGATGCGACGCAAACCGATCGCATCGGCCGTGGCGGCAGCCCGAGCACGTGTGCCGGGAGAGCCAGTCCCGGCGGTGGGTTCCCTGGCACGCATTATTACAAGACTTATAACTTCACCAATAATAGTGGTGCGGATACTTGCTACACGGTCACCATCAACGCCGCGACCGGCGGGCCGGGTGATATCGAAAGCGTCGCTTATTTAAACGCCTACGATCCGACGAGTATCGATGCCAACTACTTGGGCGACACCGGCATTGTCGGCTTGGGCACCACGGTGGGGAGCGCTTCCTATTCGTTTACGGTGCCCGCGCTGTCGGACTTCATCGTCGTGGTCGTCGCCTCCGGCTCGACCACTTCTTCGGTCTTCAGCGGAACAGTCTCAGGCTTCGTCGATCAAACGCCCGGCCCAGGCGCCTGTCCGGCCGCTCCTTCGGCGCCGGTCCTTGTCTCGGCTTCGTCTCGTTTGACGAGTCCGGCTGGCACCTTCGATGTCAATCTTCCGCTCTCTTCTCCCTTGGGTGTGGAAGATCGCAATGGTGGCGGCAACTACTCCATCGTGCTCACCTTCGATAGCCCCGTCCAGAGCGGCAACGCCAGTGTGTCGGGCACGGGCACGGCCGGCTCTCCGACCTTTAATGGCAACGAGATGACCATTCCGTTGAGCGGCGTAACCAACCAGCAAACGGTCACCGTGACGGCAAACAATGTGATGGGAACCAATGGTGGAGTGCTTGCTTCCACTTCGGTGAACGTCGGGTTCCTCATCGGCGATACGACCGGGGACGGCGCGGTCAACAACAGCGACGTCAGTCAGACCAAGGCACAGTCAGGCAACGGTGCTTCGGCATCGAATTTCCGATTGGATGTGAATCTTGATGGTGCCGTCAACACCAGCGACGTCAGCCAGGTGAAGGCACATTCCGGGGAAAATCTGTAAGAGGAACATTTCGAAAGACAGTAATTGGCGAGCGCGCTCGTTCTGGAAACGGAACGAGCGCGTTTCTTCTATAGCAACTCATTCATCGCATCCTCTTGCTGGCCATCGAGCGTGTCGTGAACGATATAGATTCATGCGCAGTTTATATTTTCGATGGGAGAACCTTCTCCTCGCTGCTCTTTTCATCACCATGATCACGCCGGCGGCTATGGCGGGCGGGACGGATTCCGGAATCGAAGGAACCATCTCCGTATCTCCCTCTCGCCCCGGCCCGCAACGGATAGGCGAAACCGGCCGGGCACCGGCCGGCCAGGTCGCTTTCGTTGTGCACAAAGGAGAAGAGCAGGTCGCTGCCTTCACCACCGATGCCGAGGGCCATTTCCACGTCGCCTTGCCGCCCGGGCACTACAGCGTAGGCCGCAATGATGCTGGCGCCGCTATCGGGCGTTGGCACTTCGATACCGATGTCGTGACCGGCAAGGTGACCAAAGTGGATTGGACCGCCGACAGCGGTATGCGCTGATGAGCATTCTACGCGTCGCCTGCCTTGCCTTCGCCATCGCTCTGGCGGGCGCCTGTTCCAAGAAATCCACTGCGGCCGCCGACGCGAAAATTACCGAGAAACCGGACCATGAATCCGTGGCCGCCGAGCAGAGCGTGGAGAGGCGCACGGAAGGTGACGAGGCGGATGAAGCGGAGGCCGCGCCGGAAAACGAAGAGATAGGAGAGGATTGCGTCGCTTTCCTCCGCGCCACCCGAGCCACTTCGGCCGCGCCCGGCACAGCTGATTGCCCCCAATGCCCGACGAGCGACACTCGGCCGGAAGTTTTGCACTTCGAGCATTTTGAGGTGAACCGGATTTCTTCATCGGAAGGGGCTTGCCAGGTGGCCGTCACCATCCACGCCCGGTTCAATAAAAGTGCAGGCGGCAGGATCGTCGGCGGCCTCATCGGCTGGATTTCGCCGGACAAGAGAGAACAATACGAGCGCGGGGAAACACCGGCGGGATCGCAGGTTTACAAAGTGAGCGTGATCTACCAGCGTAGGAAAGGCGCGTGGAAGGCCGTCGAATTCAATAAAACCGCCGGCTAGACTTTCCGGGAATCCGCCGCGTCGTTTTCGCGCTCCTTGATTTGGCGGGCGCGTTCTTCCCACATCTTCTCGACGGCGGACCGGCTGCCTAACCCAAAGGCCAGGACCAACCCAAGCGCGAGCGCGCCAAACGCAATCAGAAACGCGCCGGTCACGATAGTGACCGCCACCCGTAATTCCACCAAAGCGATCGCACAGGTCACGACCAAGATGGCCGAACGCACCACACGAGAGAACAGCCCGGCCCGCCGGAAATCTTCCTGCACGAGCGTGCTGTGGACGGCGCGCGAGACTGAAGTGGCGACGCCCCAGCCGATCAGCAGGATGATGCCCGCCAGGAGTAATTGCGGGATGAGATTGACCAGCTTTTCCAGAAGAGTGGAGAGCACGGTGAGCTTCCAGATGACGAGCGCGTTATCGAGAAAGACGAGGAAGATGAGCAACGCGGCGAGAAACCCGATGATCCCGAAGAGCGAGTGCCGCACATCGCCTTTGGCCAGGGCGCGGCCCCAGTTCATTTGCATGATGACGCGGTCCAGGCGGAGAAAAATGAGAATGCGCACCACCAATTTGGAAACGATCCAGGCGACGACGACACCGATGAGCAACACGAGAAAGCCGGCGAGGAGAGCAGGCAGATAGTTCGCGATGTTCGACATCACGTCGTGAACGGATGGTAGAGTTTTTTGGTCCATGGTTTCGGCGGGTTACATCATCCAACGTTTCGGCTCGGCCGCCATTTCGTAGACGGTGACGACAGGAATGGTGGTGCGTTCGGCTAGTTCAAGCGGTGGCGCGGAGGCCAGCAATTCTTCGATCACGCCGGCTTCGGTGCCGCCGATGACGATGAGGTCGGCGCGTCTCGATTCGCGGAGCAGGCCACCGACGATGTCGCCTGACCTAACGACCTTTTGCTCGCGTCTGGGGAAGCGTTCGCTCAAGTCCTCCTGCATTTGTTCATCCGCGCGCTGTGATTCTTCCGCGCTGGCTGTCCAGGGCAGGACGTGGACGGCTCGCACGTTCGTCGTTTCCGGTGCGGCGAAGGCTTCGATCAAATCGGTGCTCAATTTCGCATGTGGTCCGCGCGCGAAAGCGAAGAGGACGGTCCCGATCTCGTCGGGCCAGCGTTCCGCGGTCACGACCACCACCTGCGCCGGGGTGGAGCGGACCACGCGGTCCACGATGGTGGCGGCAAAACGCTCGATTAATCCCACTCGCCGCGCCCGGCCCATTACGATCAGGTTGCATTTTTCTTCCAGCGCCGTCTCGGTCACGGCATAGGAAATACGGTGAGAAATTTTCACCACCACGCGCACTGGAATGCCCTCGATCTTCAAACCGTAAACGAGATGCTCGAGCGCCTTCTCGGCCTTGTGCGCCTCGTCCATTCCTCGCGCCAGCAAATCGCGATCGGCCATTTCCACGACTGAGAGCACGATCATCTCGCCGTTGTAATGACGCGCGACCGCGGCGGCCGCTTTGATAATAACCGCCGCGCGATGCGGGCTGCCGACGCTGGCCAGAATGCGATAATCGCGCCGTTCGGCCGCGGCCCGCACTGCGACCAGTTGCGTGTAAGCGCGGTCACGCCGGCGCGAGTAACTATAGAAAACGACCAACCCGAGCCCAATCCAGACGGCCGCACTCAGCCAGGCGAGCGGGCTGTAGAAGAAGAGGAACACCGCCAGCCCCAGTTGGAGGATAATGCCGAGGATGGGGATGACCGGCACCCACGGGACCTTGAACCCGCGCCGCAGATCGGGGCGCTTCTTGCGCAGGGTAATCAAGGCCGCCTGCACCTGGATGAAGAGGAGCAGGAACATGATGTTGGCCGCGCTCGCCACCACTTCCACGGGCAAGGCCACCGCCATCGCCGCGCTCAGCGCGCCGGTCGCGAGAATGGACCAATGCGGCGTCTTGCGCAGCGGATGGATTTTGCCGAAGAAGGCCGGCAGGTTGCGATCGCGGCCCATCGCGAAGGAGACGCGCGATGAAGAATAGATCGTCGCGTTCAACGCGCTCATCGTGGAAAACAATCCGCCGATGAGGATGAGAACGCCGCCGCCGCGGAAGAACGTTTCCGCCACGTTGACCAGAGCGGTTTCCTTGTGCAGTCCGAGATATTTCCAACTTGGCATGTCGGCCGGCTGCAGCGCGCCGAGCGCGGCAAACGCCACCAGCAGGTAGATTGGGACCACCAGGATGAGCGAAAGAAAAATGGCGCGAGGCACATTGCGCTCCGGATTGCGCACCTCCTCGCTGCATTGCGCGATGATCTCGTAGCCTTCGAAAGCGATAAAGGTGAGGCCCATCGCGATGAAGAGGCTGCCGATGCCGTTAGGCAGCGGATTTTCAGTAAAGGTGAGTTGCCAGTGCGGCCGGTGCAGAGTGATCCAAACGCCGAACCCGATGAACACGGCCAGCAAAACAATTTTTCCGCCGGTGACGAAATTGCCCGCACCGCCCGCCTCGGAGGCGCCGCGGTAATTGATAAAGCAAAAGACCAGCACCACCGCGACCGCCATCCATTTCTCCATCGAGAGAAAAGGAAGATGGAAATTCGTTAGGCCAATGAGCGGCAGACACTCTTTCAGATATGCGCCAAACCCGAGCGCATAGAGCGCGCATGCCACCACGTAGGCGAACCACGACATCCAACCGCTCATGAATCCCTGCGGATCCTTCAGCCCGGTCTTCACGTAAAGATAACCGCCGCCCGCGCTGTGAAAGGAGGAACCAAGTTCCGCGTAAGCCGCGGCGGCGAACATGGTCACCAAACCGTTGAGCAGAAAAACGAGAATGAGCGCCGGGCCGGCCACGCCGGCCGCGATGCCGGTGAGCACAAAGATTCCCGCGCCGATCATCGCGCCCACGCCGATCATCGTGATATCCACCAGCCGCATCTCGCGGCTCAACCGCACTTCTGAAGAAGTAGAAGGCGCCGAAGTTTCCTCCGCGGCAGCGCCGTTACCCGAGGACTCCTTTTCGTTATCCGTCATGATCGTTTCGGGTTAGGACGCTAATGGACAGCAAAGGGCCAGAGCAGTGGAATGAGAAAGCTGGCCAAAATCCAGATCAAAATGTTCAAGGGAAGCCCGACCTTGATGAAGTCGCGAAAGTAATACCCGCCCGCGCCATAAACCAGCGTGTTGGTCTGGTAACCAATCGGCGTTGCCAAACAGGCCGAAGCACCAATGACGACGGCGATGATGAAGGGACGGGGGTTGACCTGAAGATGGAGCGCGGTCTGGATAGCTATCGGCGTAATCAGAACCGCGACGGCGTTGTTGGAGAGAAAATTGGTGAGGAGCGACGCCATTAAAATGATGGCCGAGAGGACGACAGGCGCGCCTAACGAACCGACGCTGCCAATGATGCCGCGCGAAATAAATTCCGCACCCCCCGTTTTCTCGAGGGCGAAGCCCAAAGCGAGCATCCCGAAAATAAGAAAAAGAATTTTCCACTCGACGGACTGGTAGGCTTCCTCCATTTCCAGGCAGCCGAACAAAACGACGGCCACCGCGCCGAGGAGAGCGAGCGCGCTGATGGGCATGAGCTGGAGAGCGCCCAGCACTACCACAGCGGCGAGAGCGGTCACGGCGATCCATTGTTTGCCCGGGCGTTTGGGCGAATGCGGTACATCGAGCAAGAGAAGAAAATCGCGGCTCTCGCGCAGTTCGTTCATGGTCGGCTCAGGTCCTTCCACCAGCAAAGTATCGCCATACTGCAGAGTGACCTCCGCGAAATTCGTGCGCAGATTCACTCCTTTGCGATGCACTGCCAGGACGAGAACGCCGTAACGCCGGCGAAAATTCACCTGGCGAATGCTGTGCCCCTGCAGACTGGAGGAAGGCCCGATAATGCATTCTGCCACCACCGCCTTTTGCGACCCGGTCATCTCCACCGCGAGCTTCGCTTTCTCTTCGATCTCCACTCCCGCCAGATTGTTGATTTCCACGACCGAGGAGAGCGCGGTGGCCAGGCGCAGACAATCACCTCGCTCCAGGATGACTTCATCCAGCGGGACATCGAGCGTCGCGCCTCCGCGCATCACTTCGAGCACTCGCGCCTTGGGTTGATTGGCCAGCGGGGTGTTGAGAAGCGCCTTGCCGATGAGGGGTGATTCGGCCACGACCACGACTTCGGTGAGATATTGTTTGCTCTGGGTCGACTGGAGGATCGAAGCCAGTGTTTCGCGCGCGGGCAGGAATCTTCGCCCAATGGTGAGCAAATAAATCAGACCCACCACGGTTAGGGGCACTCCCACCTTGGCCAGCTCCAGGATCCCGAGCGGCGGTTGCCCGAGGTGCTGCGCGGTGGAGCTCACGAGAATGTTGGTCGACGTGCCGAGGAGGGTGCAAGTGCCTCCAAGAATCGAGGCGAACGAAAGCGGCATGAGGAGTTTGGATGGCTTCAGATTTCGGGCCGCCGAAATGGAAATCAAAATCGGCAGGAACACGACCACCACCGGCGTGTTATTGACGAAAGCGGAGACGAGCGCCACCAGCGGCAGAGTCACGAGCAGGAGCAAGCCTTCGTTTTTCCCAGCCAGCTTGTTCAAGCGCCGGCCCATCGCCTCGATCACGCCTGTGCGCTCAAGGGCCGCGCTCAAGACGAACATGCATGCGACCGTGATGACGGCGTCGTTACTGAAAACCTGGAACGCCTCTTTCGGCGTAAGAATCCCCGCCACCAGCAAGCCGGAAAACGCGACCAGCGAAACGACATCGGGCGGGAATTTCTCCCACACCATCATCGCGAACGTCGCGGCGACCAGACCAAAGACGAAGAGCATTTCCCAAGTCATGAATCAGGGTGTGTCTGGGTTGGCTTGATTTTTTTCAACGGCGACGACCGACGAGTGCAGGTTACCGAAGACGAACCGATCAGCACAGTGCAAACTCCTGAGGTCACCAAATGAAACCCCAAACGAATCTGCCATGACTGAAATCACACCGGTTCCTCTCGAAGAATATTTGCAATTGCACCCCGCCGACCTCGCCGACCGCTTGCAGCGGCTCGATGCGGATGAGACCGAGGCTTTGTTGCGCGAGCTGCCAGCGAAGAAAGTCGCCGCCGCGCTCGCCGAAGTGGAGGAGGACCGGTTGCCGGATTTTCTTGGCACTTTCGACACCGCGCAATTGGCGAAGATTCTGTCTTTCGTCGCGCCCGACTCCGCCGCCGATCTTCTCCAACAACTCCCGCCCGGCACCCGCCGCGAAACCCTTTCGAGACTGCCGGCCGAATTTGCCGAAGGCGTGCGCAAACTGCTGCGTTACCCGGAGGACACGGCGGGCGGCGTCATGACCAATCGCTTCATCGCCCTGCGCGAGGACATGACGGTGGAAGAAGTGCGCGAGTTGTTGCGGGAGCGCGCGCAGGAGGAACGCACCGAGGACATCGCCTATCTCTACGTCACAGACGCCAATCAACATCTGGTCGGAGTCGTTAGTCTGCGGGATCTGGTTTTTCGCCGGGAGGGACGGCGCATGCACGAGATCGTGAATCGCGACGTGAAGTTCGTCCGAGTCGATACCGACCAGGAAAATCTAGCCCAGCAATTCGAGCATTATCATTATCTCGGCCTCCCCGTCCTCGACGCTGATGGCCGGCTCGTCGGCGCGGTCAAGGCGAGCGATGCGCTCGAAGTCGCGGCCCGGGAAGCGACCGAGGACATGCAGTTAATGGTCGGCTTGTCCGGAGAAGAACATGCGCTCACACCGTGGCAGCAGTCGATTCGCGGGCGGTTGCCGTGGCTTTACATCAATCTCGCCACTGCCTTTTTGGCGGCCTTCGTGGTGGGAATGTTTGAGAACACCATCGCCCGCTGGACCGCGCTCGCCATCTTTCTGCCCATCGTCGCCGGCCAGGGCGGGAATGCCGGGATGCAAACCCTCACCGTCATCATCCGCGATCTCGCGCTCGGCGAAATCACAGCCGGCGATGGCCGCCGCGCGTTGGTCAAAGAGCTGACGCTTGGAATCCTCAACGGTCTCGCCATTGGCCTTGCCGTCGGGCTGATCGGCTGGTTTTGGAAAGGGAGCATCCTGCTCGGAGTGGTTGCAGGTTGCGCCATGTTGCTCAATCAACTGGCCGCCGCCATTGCCGGCGTCACCATTCCGCTGGGACTAAAAGCCTTCCGGCTCGACCCCGCGCTCGCCTCGAGCATTTTCCTTACGACGGTGACCGACGTAGCCGGATTCTTCTTCTTTCTCGGGCTCGCGACCCTCGGATTGAGATGGATGCCGATCTAGCCAAACGCCCGGGCGACTCGGAATGAAAGCCAAGCTGTGCCATCGTCTGAGCGATGGCTTTTGAAGACAACCAGCTCCTCTTCGGCTCCGATCCCACTCCGCGCATCGTCGCCGTCGAACTGGGCGACACCGGGACGGTCAAAGTTTACCGACGCGAAAAAAATGGCGCGACCGTTTGCGACATCGAGGAGTTTCATCCGTTCGTCTGGGCCGATGGTGACATGGCCGATCTCGGCCTAACGAATGCCGAAAAACTGACGGGCGATCTGAAATACAACTGGCTCGTCACGACGACCAGTTGGAAGGAATTGATCGCCCTGCGCAACGGCCTCAAGAGCGCCGGCCGCAACTTTTTCGCGCTGAGCGATTCGGTGCAGCATTACCTCACGCACACCGGCCGCACCTTGTTCAAGGAGCTGCCCTTCGAGGAACTGAAGCGGATGCAGATCGAGGTCATCGCGCTGGCGGAGCCGGGCGACGCGGATGAGCACATCACCAGCATTGCCGTTTCTGATAACACCGGCTGGGAGGAACTGATGGGCGTGGATCCAAACGCGATCGAGAAATCCGAGCATGCCGCGATCAAACGCCTAACGAGTCTGATCAAGGAACGCGATCCAGACGTGATCGAAGGACATAACCTATTCAAATCGGATCTGCCTTTGCTCGTGGCGCGCGCGCGGAAGTTGAAGACGAAACTCGATTGGGGCCGCGACGGCGGCTTTCTGCGTTCGCGCCCTTCGCGTCTGCAAATCGCCGAGAAGACGATTGATTATCCCAAGTTCACCATCGAAGGCCGGCATTTCGTTGACACCTTTTTGCTCGCGCAATTTTACGATGTCGGCATGCGCTCTCTCGCCGGGTTCGAGCGCACCGACGTCGCGCAACACTTTGGTGTAACGAATGCGCTCGAAGTCTCGCAGTTATCGGGTGGGGAATTGCAGCACGCCTGGCTCGACGATCCGGCCCGCTACCGCGAACGCGCGCTCTGCGCCGTCCGCGAGACGCGCGCCGTCGCCGACCTCCTGAGCCCGAGCTATTTTATCCAGGCGCAGATTTTCCCTTACAACTACCAGGACGTGATCGTGCGCGGCAACGCCACCCGAATTAACGCGCTCTTCCTCCGCGAATACCTGCGCCAGCGCCACAGCATTCCCGAGATGCCGATGGCGCGCGGCTTCGAAGGCGGCTACACCGACATCTTCTTCACCGGCGTCGCGCGCAACGTCTGGCATTGCGACATCGCCTCGCTCTATCCGTCGATCATGCTGCAGTTCGATTGCTTTCCCCTGACCGATCAACTCCAGATCTTTCGCCATCTCCTCACCGACCTGCGCACCTTCCGACTGCAAGCGAAGAGCGACATGCGCGATGCCAGGGATGAGCCGACGCGCCGTTACTTCCACGCGCTCCAAAATACCTTCAAGATTTTGATTAACAGCTTCTACGGTTACCTCGGTTTCGCGCAGGGGAACTTCGCCGATTTCGAAGCCGCCGCCCGCGTCACCCAAATCGGTCGCGACCTGCTCAAGAAAATGATCGACTGGCTCCAGACGCAAAGCGCGCAAGTCATCGAAGTCGACACCGACGGCATCTATTTCGTCCCGCCGCCGAAGACCGAGGCAGAAAAATTTCGCGACGAGCTGGCTAAAGAACTCCCGCCCGGCATCGAAGTGGAATTCGACGAGCAATTCGAAGCCATGTTCAGCTACAAAGCGAAGAACTACGCGCTGCTCGACAAAGACGGCGTCGTCACCCTCAAAGGCGGCGCGCTTAAATCGCGCGGACTCGAGAAATTCCAGCGCGTCTTCCTCGAGCAAATGATCAAGCTCCTCATGGAAGAAAAGCCCGAAGAGATTCCGGCGCTCCGAGACGACTTCGAGAGCAAAATCCGCGATCGCGCCTGGCCCATTGAGATGCTCATGAAGACCGACACTCTCCAGGACTCCCTCGATAAATACCGCGCCAAGATCGCCGCTGGTGGCCGCAACCGCGCCGCGGTTTACGAACTCGCCCTGACGAGTAGTCGCAATTACAAACCGGGCGACCAGATCAGCTACTACGTCAAAGCCACGCCCAAAAAGGTCGCCGCCTACGAAGCCGCCAAGCTCGTGGCCGACTTCGATCCCAACGACCGCGACGAAAACGTCGATTACTACATCGCCAAGCTCGCCGATCTCATGAAAAAATTCGCCGACGTCACTGCCGTCGCCTCACCTACCGGCCAGCAAAATCTGGCGCTGTAGAGTGCGTTAGGTTCCGAGCGAAAGCCTGTAGCCGCTTCGCTATGCGAAGCGCGAGATCGACTCTCGCGGTCCTCCTAACCCCTCGCTTCGCACAGCGAAGCGGCTACAGCGCAACGCAGACAAAGAATTCAGACAGAGAATGGCTTTGCCCGCGTCCGCGCAAAAGGCTCTCGTCGCAGATGCACCAATAGGTCGACGCTCACAAGTTCTTCAATAGATTCCGAATATCGTCGTGACTTCCGATGAATAGGAAATGGAGCACCCCACGCTCAGCTCGGAAAATCAGCCGCGTCTGGAGACCGACGCGACATTCAAAATATTTCTGCCGCAACCGGCGGATGCCCAACCCAGAATGCAGGTGGGGCTTGCCGAAACCGTCGCGGACAGCGTCAATCACTCGCGCAATTTCGCGTCGACGCGGTTTATTAAAGGCGCGAACGGCCTCCCGAAACGACAGCTCAAGGTCAATTTGCAAGGTCGGCTTCCAGATCGCCGCTGTAGCGCTTGACGGTTCCGGCCTTTCGACTTTGTGCGATTTGCTTGTCCATGCGTTTCGCAAATCGCTCGAGCTCTTTCTCGGTCACTCCATACTCCTGCAGTGCGTAGTCATCGGAATGGACCTTGACCGGGCGAAGAGCAATCACTTGGTCGCCGTGCAGAATGCCGATGTCTTCGCCTTTCGCGGCGCGTTTCAATAGCGAGGATAAATTCACGCGGGCTTGCGTCGGCGAGAGCGTGGTCATGCGTCGATATTAAGACGATATGGCGAGCAGCTCAAGTTTGGTTTCGTTTCGGTTTGCGCATGCTTGGGAAGCGGCGCAGGTAAATGTCATGAATCGCATAACACGCATGGCCACCGCGCTGGCCGGAATCGCTCTCATCACGTCGGCGTCGAGTTCTTACTCGGCTGAAAATGATCTCGCGCCGATCAAGGCGGAAGTCGCAAAGCAGCACGATGAGGCGGTGAAGCGATTGCAGGATTGGATCAAGTTGCCGTCGATCGCGGCGGAGAATTTGAATTATCCCGCAGGCGCGGAGTTGATGGCGAAGATGCTGAAGGAGGCCGGATTCCAGAAGGCGACGGTGGTGCCAACGGATGGAAAGCCGGGCGTGTTCGCAACGCTCGACGCGGGCGCGGCGAAGACGGTGGGACTTTATTTCATGTACGATGTGAAGCAATTCGATCCGAAGGAGTGGTCGTCGCCGCCGCTCGCGGCCGCGCTCGTGGACAAGCCAGGCTTTGGCAAAGTGATCATGGGGCGCGGCGCGGTGAACCAAAAAGGGCCGGAGTCGGCACTCTTGGCGGCGCTGCATGCGATTAAAGGCGCGGGCCAAAAAATGCCAGTCAACCTCGTCCTCGTGGCGGAGGGCGAGGAGGAGATCGGTTCGCCGCACATCGGCCAGATCGTGCACAAGCCGGAAGTGGAAGCGGCCTTGAAGAAGTGCATCGGAATTTTCATGCCGTCGGCCTCGCAGGATCCGCAGGGGAACGTGACGGTGAGCCTGGGAGCGAAGGGCGTGATCGAATGCCAGTTGATCTCGAGCGGCGAGAAGTGGGGCCGCGGGCCGGCCAAGGATATTCATTCGTCGCTCAAGGCGATGGTGGATAGCCCGGTCTGGCATTTGGTCCATGCGCTCGACACGCTGGTTTCTAAAGATGGCAACGAGATTACGATCGAGAATTATCCAAAGCCGCGACCGCTGACCGCGGAAGAGAAAAAGATGATCGCGGATGTGTCGGCGAAGCAGGATGAAGCGGCGCGCAAGAAGGTGATGGGTGTGCAGCATTGGATCGATGATCTGCCCTACGTGCAGGCGCAGGAACGGCTCGAATCGCAGCCAACGGTGAACATCGAGGGTTTGGTCGCCGGTTATACCGGACCGGGCGGGAAGACGGTGTTGCCGCACCGTGCGGAGGCGAAGCTTGATCTGCGGCTGGTCCCGGGGATGAAAGCGGATGCGGCGTTGGCGGCGCTCAAAGCGCATCTGGCGAAGCATGGTTTCAGCGACATCGAGGTGAACATGAGTGGGGGCTATGATCCGACGAGGACGCCCGCGGATGCGCCGTTGATCAAGGCGCAGGTGGCGACCTATAAGCAGGAAGGAACCGAGGCATTGCTCTGGCCGTGGGGTGCGGGTTCGTATCCGGGTTATGTCTTCACGAATCCGCCGCTCAGTCTGGCCTCCGGGCATTTCGGGCTCGGCTTCGGCACGGGCGCGCATGCGCCGGATGAGTATTACGTGATCGAATCGACGAACCCGAAGGTGCTGGGCTACGACGGCGCGGTGATGTCGTACGTGGAATATCTGTACGAGTTGGCGAAGTAGCTGACGGCATTTTCGGATTGGGGAGCGCGGGCGCCTCGCCCACAGTGGCTCGCGCCTCGCGAGACACATGCTTTGCCTGCGATCGGCTTTTTGGCGGGGGCGCCAAAAAGTGCGGGCGAGGCGCCCGCGCTCCCCGGAGCTGTGGCGTTTCACAGAAACGCCCTACAGTTTAGGCGGGCGTTATTTCGCGACGGCGATGGGCGCGGAATACTCGACTGTTTCCCATGAGAGGCGCAGCATGCCGCCGCCATCCGTCTTCTTGTCGAGCAGGATGGTGAATTGATCGACGGGAACGCCCGGCGCGGTCTTCTTCAGATCGATCTTCGCGAAGTCCTGACCGGCATCATACTTGGTGCCCCATTGGCCGGTCTGTTTGTTCACGATCAATTTGGCGGAGCCGTCTTCCTCGGGCTGGAGGAAGAGCGAGTAGGTGCCGGCGGGAATTTTGGTGCCGCCGAGTGCGATGTCTTTATCGGTGGTGAGGAGCGTCGCTTCATCGGCGCCGAGCCGCCAGACTTTGCCGAACGGGACGAGCTCGCCCCAGATGTGACGTTTCGCGCCGGACTTCGGGTCCTTCGTGTAAGGGCGGCCGTAAACGATTTTGATTTGGGCGCCGTCGATGGTGGCGCTGACGGTTTCGTGCGGGCTGATCCGTTTCTTTTCCGCGGCATGCGCGGGGATGACGGCGGTGAGAAGAAGCGTGGCGATGACGGTGATAATGGCGTGCGTTTTCATGCGGCCGCAATCTACGGCCTCTGGCGGAAAGCGTCCAGACGACGACCGAAACTCTTCGGCCGCTGGGGTTTTCAGTGGCGGAACAGATGTAGCGCCGCGAAGCTGGACCCGCACATGAAAACGATTCCTTTTTGCCTAACGATTTTGTTTCTGGGACTGCTCGCTCTTCCGGCCGCGGCGCGCGCGCAATCCGATATCGGTTTACCCGAGCGCAGTCAGGAAGCGATGGTGCAGCAGCGCGTGGGCGTGGTCGATATCACGATCAAATATCATCGGCCGCTCGTGAATGGCCGGAAGATTTGGGGCGGTCTCGTGCCCTACGGCGAAGTCTGGCGGACGGGCGCGGATGCGAACACCACCTTTGAAACGAGCGAGCCGATCGCGGTGGAAGGCAAGACGCTGGCCAAAGGCGTTTACGGTTTGCACACCATCCCAACGGCCGATTCGTGGACGATTATTTTCTCCAAGGTCTCGAACGCGTGGGGCAGCTACACCTACAAGCAGGATGAAGATGCTTTGCGCGTGACGGTGAAGCCGACCGCCGCCCCGATGGAGGAAGCGATGGAGTTTTCCTTCGAAGATCTCAAGGCGGACGCGGCCACGGCCACGTTGCGCTGGGAGAAACTGGCAGTGCCGGTGCGCGTGACGGTGAGCGATGAGGCGACGGTGTTGCCTTACCTCCGGCAGCAACTGCGCGGGCATGCCCAATATTTTTGGGCGCCGCTCAATCAAGCCGCCCAATATTGCCTAACGAAGAATATCGCTCTGCCGGAAGGGCTCGGCTGGGCCGAAAAATCGATCCAGGTCGAGGAGCGTTTCGAGAATCTCAGCACGAAAGCCGATCTGCTGAAGGCGATGGGGAAAACGGACGAAGCGGCCAAAGTTTCGCAGCACGCTCTTGAGGTCGCGAGCCCCGATCAGCTTTATTCTTCGGCGCGCCTATTGCAGTCGCAGAAGCGCGAAGCGGACGCGATGAAGCTTTTGCAAGCGGTCGCGCAACGCGCGCCGCAGACGTTCATGGGTCATCTCGCGCAGGCTCGTCTCAAGTCAGCGGCTGGCGATTTCGCGGGCGCGACAGCCGAAGTGCAGCAGGCGCAAACCGCCGCCACTTCGGATGACCAAAAGCAATCGCTCAACCCGCTGCTCAAGCGGCTGGCCGAGAAGCAGGACATTAACAAGTAGAAGCATTCGTCCGCTGCTCGAGCCGCCGTGTTGCCATCATTCCGTCATCGCGCGGCGCTTCGCGGCGCCCGGCTGGTTGCCGCGCTCGCGGCCTTTGGCTTTGCTGCTACCATGAGCCGCGCCGTTGAGACGCCACCGATTTTGCCCGACTCGATGAACGCCGCGCGCATCCAGCTCGCGCTCGAAAAGTTGAATGTGCTTGGCCGCGTTCTCTACGTCGCGGCGCATCCGGATGATGAGAACACGAATCTGATGGCGCTGTGGGCGAACGGTTCGCTCTATGATGCGGCTTATCTTTCTCTCACGCGCGGCGACGGCGGGCAAAACCTGATCGGGCCCGAACTGCGCGAACGTCTTGGCGTCATTCGCACGCAGGAATTGCTGGCCGCGCGCCGCCAGGATCACGCGCAACAATTCTTCAGTCGCGCGGTCGATTTCGGTTTTTCGAAAAGCTCGGATGAAACGCTGCGCATCTGGGATCGCGACAAAATTCTGGCCGACGTGGTGTGGGTGATCCGCCGCTTTCGACCGGATGTGATCGTGACGCGCTTCAGCCCGGAAGATCATCTCACTCACGGGCATCACACCGCTTCGGCCATCCTCGCGACGGAAGCATTCAAGGCGGCGGCCGATCCCAAGCGTTTTCCGGAGCAATTGAAGTTCGTGAAAGTCTGGGAGGCGAAGCGGTTGATCTGGAACACCTCGCCGTTCTTTTTCTCCAATCGCAAGCAAGCTTTCGATCCGGCTGGCCTAACGACTCTGGCGACGGGCGGCTTCAATCCGCTTCTCGGCAAGGCTTACACGGAAATCGCGGCGGCCAGTTTGAGCATGCACAAAAGCCAGGGCGTCGCCCGGCCGCCGACGCGCGGATTGCGCCCGGAATATTTCAAGCTGCTCGAAGGCGCACCGATGACGCAGGGCATTTTCGACGGCGTCGATACGACCTGGTCGCGCGTGCGGGATGCGCAGGGGATCAGCGCGCAGGTGACGCAGTTGAATGCCGCGTTCGCGCCGAATGATCCGGCGGCCTCCATCCCGAAGCTGATCGAGTTGCGCGGCGCGCTGGAAAAATTGCCTAACGAATGGGCGACGGAAAAGCGCGCGGACGTGGGCGCCTTGATCGCGGCCTGCGCTGGCTTGCACATCGAGAGCGCGACAGAAGACTCCACCATCACGCCCGGGCAATCGCTCCCCATCAAACTCGAAGCGATCAACCGTTCCGCCGTAACGGTGCAATTGCTCAGCGCGCGCCTACCGATTTCGGGAGAGACCATTGCGCTCGATGTTTCGCTCAAACGCGACGAGCTCTGGACGAAGGAACTCTCGGCCAAAGTGCCGGCCGACACGCCCTACACCCAACCTTATTGGCTGCGCCAGCCGGCCACGCTCGGCACCTTCGCCGTGGCCGATCAACGGCTCATCGGCTTGCCGGAAAATCCGCCCGCGTTTCCCATCGAACTCACGTTGCAGATCGGCGGCGCAAAAATTCCCTACACCGTCGAAACCAAATATCGCACCGTCGATCCGGTCGCGGGGGAATTGCACGAAGACCTCGTCATCGCGCCGCCTGTTTTCGCTAATTTCTCCAATCCGGTTTTCGTTTTCGGCGATGAAAAACCCAAGGCGGTTTCGGTTCGCGTCACGCCGTCGACGGGCGCGGTGCAAGGGACGTTGCGACTGGAAGCGCCGAATGGCTGGCGCATTACACCGGCCTCCGTGCCGATCGATTTGAAGACGGCGGGCGACGAAGCGAACGCCACTTTTACAGTGACGCCGCCGGCTGCGCCTAACGAATCATCGCTGCGCGCCATCGTTACCGTCGACGGCCACGATTACTCGTTCGCGCGCGTCCGCATCGCCTATCCGCACATCGGCGTGCATGTCTTGATGCCGCCGGGCGAAGCGAAAATCGTGCACGCGGATATTAGCAAGACCGGGCAGTCGATCGGCTACATCGCCGGCGCGGGCGACGACATTTCGCAAAGCCTCGAACAAATCGGTTACAGCGTGAAAATGCTGGAGCCGTCCGAAATCAAAGCGAAAAACCTGGAGCGTTACGATGCGGTCGTGCTCGGGATTCGCGTTTACAACACGCGCGAACAAATCACCAATTGGCAGCCCGAATTGCTCGCTTACGTGAAGAACGGCGGCGTGGTCGTGGCGCAATACAACACCACCGCCCGGTTGAAGACGAAAGAGGTCGGGCCGTTCCCGCTGGAGATTTCGCGCGATCGCGTGACCGACGAAAACGCCGCCGTCAAAATCCTCGCGCCCGATCATCCGGTCATGAATCAGCCGAACAAAATCACCGAGGCGGATTTCGCCGGCTGGGTGCAAGAGCGCGGCCTTTATTTCCCGGACAAATGGGACAGCGCGTGGACGCCGATTTTGTCGGCGCACGATCCGGGCGAGCCGCCGCGCGATGGCGGGCTGCTCATCGCGAAAGACGGGAAGGGCTACTTCGTTTACACCGGTTACTCCTGGTTCCGGCAATTGCCGGCCGGAGTTCCCGGCGCCTACCGCATCTTCGCCAACATGGTTTCGTTGCGCAGCGCGGAATGAAAAACGACGATCGCGCTCCACTCTTCGGTAGCTGGCGCGTGGCTTACAGTTGCGCGCTCGGCCTGTTCGCGCTCGAAGTCGTGTTGCTCTATCTCTTCACGCTCCGGTTTTCGTGAACCGGCTCGATTACCTCGTCCTGATCGCGACGATTTTCGCGATCCCGCTCTACGGACTTTGGCTCACGCGCGGGAAGGCCAGCTTTGGCCAATATTTAAAAGGCGACGCCACCATTCGTTGGGGAACGATCGGGCTTTCCGTGCTCGCGACGCAGGCCGGCCCGATCACGTTTCTTTCCATGCCGGGCCAGGCCTACGAGAGTGGCATTGGCTTCATTCAAAATTATTTTGGCCAGCCTTTCGCGCTCATCACCGTCTGCGCGATTTTCGTCCCGATCTATCAGCGGCTGAAAGTTTACACAGCCTACGAATATCTCGGCCAGCGCTTCGATCAAAAGACGCGGCTGCTCGGCGCGTTTTTGTTTTTGATCCAGCGCAGCATCGCCGCCGGCATCACCATTTACGCGCCCGCCATTATTCTGTCGGCGCTGCTCGGCTGGCAGTTGCATCTCACCATCTGGCTGGCCGGCGGCTTCGTCGTGGCCTACACCGTTTTCGGCGGGACCAAGATCGTCAGCCTCACGCAGCGCTATCAAATGGTCATCATTTTCTCCGGCATGGCGCTGGCCTTCGGGATCGCGCTGGCCCGTTTGCCTAACGATATCTCCTTCGGCCACGCTCTTTCCCTCGCGGGCCAAATGGGCAAATTGCAGGCCGTCGATTTTTCCTTCAGCGCGGACAAGCGCTACACCTTTTGGTCGGGCACGCTCGGCGGCTTCTTCCTCGCGCTCTCCTATTTCGGCGCCGATCAATCGCAGGTGCAGCGTTATCTGGCCGGCGGCTCGCTCAAAGCCAGTCGCTTCGGACTGCTCTTCAACTCGATTGTTAAAGTGCCAATGCAATTTCTCATCCTCCTCCTCGGCGCGATGATTTTTCTCTTCTACCAATTCGAACAGCCGCCTCTCTATTTTAATCAACCGGCCGTCGCCCGCGCGGTCGAGCATGGCTTCGGGCCGCAACTGAACACGTTGCAAAAGCAGTTCGACGACGTCTTCGCGCGCAAACGCACCGCGCTGCGAGCGTCTTCCATGGATGAGGTGCGGCAACTCGATGCGCAGGCCCGCGGCTTGCGCGACCAAACCCGGAAAGTGCTCGAGCAGGCCGGGGCCGATCCGAAGAGCAAGGACTCGGATTACGTCTTCATCACCTTCGTGCTGCAACATCTGCCGCACGGCATCGTGGGACTGCTCGTCGCCGTCATTCTTTGCGCTACCATGTCGGCCACGGCCGCGACGCTGAACGCGCTCGGCTCGACCACGGCCGTCGATTTTTATCGACCACTTGTTAGGCCGGAAGCGAGCGATCATCATTACGTCGTCGCCACGCAACTGCTGACCGCGGCCTGGGGACTGGTCGCGATCGCGGTCGCGTCGTTCGCCAGCCTGGTCGAGAACCTGATTGAAGCCGGCAACATTCTCGGCTCCGTTTTTTACGGCAGTATTCTCGGGTTGTTCCTCGTCGCCTTCTTCCTGCGCAAAGTGCGCGGCTCGGCCGTTTTCTTCGCCGCCGTCCTCGCGCAGACGCTCGTCCTCGTCATGTTTTTCACTCTGAACATCAGCTACCTTTGGTACAACATCATTGGTTGCGGTGCTGTGCTCCTGTTCGCGGAATTGCTGCAGCGCACGCTCTTCCGCCACGATCTCGCCCCGGTCTCCGCCTAAAATGAGCGCGCCGATTATTTGTTTCGGACAACAGCCGTGCGGCTTTTTTCCGAAGCGTTTTCTCTACGCGAAAATTCAAACGGCGCGCCGGCTGCAACGCGAAATCGGCGGCGAGATCGTGTTCTTCCTGCACGACAGCGACCACGACCCGCGCGAGACGATTACGATTTTGCGCGAGCGCCACAGCGGCGAGGAGCAATCGCTCAACTTCGATTTCGCGAACAAGACTCAGAAGCAATTTTCGCCTTTGCATGCGAAGCGCGTTTTGCCCGCGTGGCAGAAGAAGATGACGCGGCAACTTCCCAACTTTGTCGGGCCGGAGCTGGTCGATTCTTTCGCCGCAATCGCCGCCTCGAATGTGGCGGAGTTTTGCCACGATCTCTGGGCGCGCATGGGTTTGCTCGAAGGCATGCGAATCGATCGTTCGAGCGATCCGAAGTTTCGCGAACGCGCCGTCGCGATCGATGATTTCTTTGTCGATCTCGAATGGGAAGGCGAGCTGGTGCGGGCGCGTTCGCGCGACGGAAAGCTGCTTCTGCACAAAGGCGGCGATCGTTACATCGAGCTGCCGCCGCAGGATTTTACGAGCGCGCAAATCAGTCCGGCGCGCGACACGCGGTTGCGCTGGATGCAGTCAGTCATCGGCTGCACGCATTACGTGGCGGGCGCCGGTGAGCGGCAATATCTCAACGAAGCGGACGCGCCCGATGTCGTCTTTGTCGAGCGCGATGAAATCGCGGAATCGGATCGCGCGTATATTGGCGATTGATGGACGGGGCGCCGCGCAAGATTGGGATCGTTTGTTTTCCGCTGGTCGGCGGCAGCGGCATTCTAGCCACGTCGCTCGGGATGGAACTCGCGACGCGCGGGCACGAAGTGCATTTCTTCAGTTACGCGCGGCCGGTGCGGCTCGATCTTTCCGCGCCGCGCATCTTTTTTCACGAAGTCTCGGTCGTGGATAACGACTTGTTCCCGTGCCCGGATTACACCCTGCCGCTGGCGGTGAAAATGGCGGAGATCAGCGCGGCGCGCCGGCTTGATATTTTGCATGCGCACTACGCAGTGCCGCACGCCACGGCGGCGTACCTCGCGGCGAAAATGTTGGACGAAGCCGCTCCGAAAATCGTCACGACGCTGCACGGTACGGACACCAATCTGTTCGGCCGCGATCCCGCTTATCGTCCCGCCATTCAACACGCGCTGCGTCAGTCCGACGCGGTCACGACGGTTTCGGAAAGTCTGCGCCGGCAAACGCGGGAAGCATTCGATCTGACCGGCGACATCGAGGTGATTCCAAATTTTTTCACGCCGGCGTCGCCGACCCGAAGCCGCGACGAAGTGCGCAGTGAGCTCGGGTTGACCGACGAATTTCTCATCGTGCACATGTCGAATCTGCGTCCCGTAAAACGCGTTGATCTTTTGTTGCGCGCGGTCGCTGGCGCGAAGGAGCGCGCGCGCATGAAGCTGCTCATTCTGGCGGGCGGAAGTTTCGCGTCGTATGAATCGCTGGTCGACGAGCTGGGGCTGCGTGCGCAGGTAATCGTGCGCGAGCAACCGGCGGCGATTGAAGATTATCTCCCGGCGGCCGATGCCGGTCTCTATGCGTCCGAGATGGAGAGCTTCGGGCTGAGCATTCTCGAGACGATGTTTTACGGGAAACCGGTGGTCGCGTTTCGGCGTGGCGGAGTTCCAGAAGTTGTGGGCGAGGCCGGGTCGTTGGTGGAGTTTGGCGATGTGGCGGGAATGGCCGCGGCGCTCGATGCGCTTTGTGTTTCGCCGCAGGCGGCGCGAGTCGAGGGAGAAAGATTACGCGCGCGAGCGGAAGAATTTTTTACGGCCGATGTCGTGGTGCCGCGTTACGAGGGCGCTTACGAACGAGCGTTGAGCAGGCACCTGTAGCCGTTTCGCTGTGCGAAACGTGGACGCGGCGCGCGCGCTCCCCTGAGTTGCGGCGTTTCGCAGAAACGCCCTACAGTGCGCGGATGTCGTTTCTGCTCGAGCCGCTCTATGCGGCGACGGTGCTTTGTTTGCTCGTCGCCTTTTCGGAGTGGCTCGCGCGTCGGAAATATTTTCGCGCGCTCGGTTCGGCACTCATCGTTATTCTGGCCGCGGCGGTGCTGGCAAATTTGCGACTGCTCCCTTCCTCCCAAAACGCGCCGCCGCTCTACGACGGCATCTTTAACTACATCGCGCCGCTCGCCATCTTTCTGCTCCTGCTCGACGTGAAGTTGAAAGATCTGCGACGCGCGGGATTGCCGATGTTGATCTTGTTTGGCGTCGGCGCAGTCGGGACTATCATCGGCGCGCTGGTCGGCTACTGGCTGCTCGCGCCACAACATCACGGCGTGACGAATGCCTTCGCCGTGGGCGGGATGTTCACCGGCACCTACATCGGCGGCAGTGTGAATCTCAACGCCGTCGCCTTGCAATACGGCGTCGGTAAAAGCGGAACGGAGTTTGCCGCGATCAATGCCGCGGACAACATCATCACGGCACTCTGGATTGGCGTGACGTTGATCCTGCCGCGCGTGTTGCAAAAATGGTGGCCGCGCCGGATTGCGGAAAATTCGCGGAGCGAACAGGTCGGCTCACCGGAGCTGGAAACATCCGAAGCCGTTCGCGTGACAGACCTCGCTCTGTTGCTCGCGCTCGGCTTGGGCAGTCTCTTTCTCGCGCAAGAGATCAGTCTCATCGTGCCGGCGATCCCATATATTCTTACGCTCACCACCTTCGCGTTGGTGCTGGCGCAACTGCGCGTGGTCCAACAACTGCGCGGCGCGCGCATGCTCGGTTATTTCACGGTGCTGCTCTTTCTGGCCGTGGTCGGCGCCTATTGCGATCTCGGCGCGCTCTGGGCCAATGGCGCGATGGCCGGGTTGTTGCTGGCCTGGGTGACAATCATCGTGGGCATGCACGCGCTGCTCCTTTTTGGGCTCGGCGGTTTGTTCCGGCAGGATTGGTCGATGATGGCGGTCGCATCGAACGCGAATGTGGGCGGCGCGACCTCGGCCGGAGTTCTGGCGACGGCGCTCGGGCGCGACGATCTGCGATTGCCGGGTATTCTGGCTGGCTCGTTAGGCAACGCGCTCGGCACGTATGCCGGCGTGCTCGTCGCGCTTTGGTTGCGCTGAGCAGCAGGAAGGTAGCGCAAGCCTCCAGCTTGCGGAGTACGCGCTGGTCGATCTCGCAAGCTGGAAGCTCGCGTTACCCTAACGAGTCGCCGCAACGCGGAGAGCGGTGGCTTCGGTGGCGACCTCGCGAAGAGCGGCCAGAGTTTCGCCGGAGAACGCTGCGGGCACCGTCGACTGGGTCGCGCTGCGTAGTTCCTCGTGATCGCCAAGACCGGAATCTTTCAAGGCGCGCAGTCGGTGCTGGATTAATTCGCGGATGGCATTGGCGTTGTCGACGCCGCGGAAGAAGGCGGTGTGCAGGCTCTGCGGCATGCCTTTGCGTTCGCGCCGCGCGGGCGCCGATCCACCGGCGGTATCGACGCGCAGATCGGCGATGCCGAGAAGCCGTTGCAACGGCCCCTGCGAGATGGAGATGTTCTGGATGTTGGCGAACGTGATCGTCATCTCACGCACATGCATGATGCCTTCGCGCAGGCGCAGGCTGCGATCGGTCACGAGATACCAGCGTTTCTCGAAATCGAGCCTAACGAGTGCGAGCGAGAGGAGCCGGAAGAGGAGGAAAATCCCAAGGATGATTTGGGGTAAACCGATGATGAGGATTTGCGCGCCGCCACGGTGTTCGCTCTGGATCGTCGCGATGAGCGGGCCGATCTCCATCGGCACGAGGACGAAGAGGATGCCGCAGGTCTTGAGGAGCCAGACGCACAGAAGGTATCGATAATAGTTGGGCGCGGCGCGAAAGCGTTGGGTGCTCGCTTCGTCGCCGGGCGGGGGCTCCGGGTCGTCTGGAATGCGGAGCAACCGTTCACACCATTCCCGAAAAAAACGAAACATAAAAGTGACCTAACGAATAGCGTTATTCGCGAGTTCGCTGCAGAAGCTCGCGCGTTTCCCGGAGTTCATCGCGAATGGTTCGAAGCAGGGAGACGACTTCGGTAGACGGATCCGTCACGGCCATTGGTGGCGCCGTGATGGCATTGGCCGACGTCGTGCCGGTCGCATGGTAGCCGCGCATCCGCGTGTAAAGGAAATCGCGGATCGCTTCGTATTCCTTGAATCCTTCGATGACCAATTCGGCATCCGAGGATCCCGACGCCGTCTGGATTTGAATGTCGGCCAGCCCGAGCCAGCGCTGCAGAAAACCGGAGCGCAGATGAATGTCCTGGATGCGCGCGTAAGTGAGATTCACCTCGCGGCGGAAAAGAATGCCGACGCGCATGTGAATGCCTTCTTCGTCAAAGGTGTAGCGCAGGGTGTGATAACGAAAATAGAGATACGGCAGCGCAACGATCAGCCCGGGCCCGGTGAGGAGCGCGCGGATGAGGTAGAGCGTCCACAACTCCGGCTCGGGTTCGCGCAGCGCGAAGATGCGGTCGGTGGCGGGAGCGGTTTCGGCCATGGCCGATTTTACACTTGGGTCCGGCGCGCGCGAATGCGAATCTGCGCTTCACCGGCCTGGTTAAATCCCGGCCGTGTCGTTGCGGTGTAGATCGTTCGATTGATGGGGAAACGCCTCCCACGCGATCCAGGCGAGGCGCCAGGCGTAGATGATCGCGAAAATCATGAGGCCAAACCACAACCCCAGCACCGCTGACGAGAGCGCTGCGTGAATTGTCGAGGCCTGCCGCCCATAAAGAGCGACGCCGTGGCTGTCCGTAATGGTGATGAGCGGGGGGGAGTTGATGAAAGGGTAAAGAATGATGATGCCGGCCAGGCTGGTGATGATGCCAGTAAGCGGCGGCAGCCAGCGCCACTGCGGCTTCACCAGGTTCATCCAATGTTGCGCGAGACAAACAAAAGCGATGAGCAGAACGGGCAGGTGCAATGAGGCCCAAAGCGACGCGAATTGCAGATGCGCACCGCTCTTGTTGAAGACAAAGATGGGCAGGCTCGAGTGCCCCATCCACCAAATGATGAAGATCGATTGCACGATGATGCCGGCGATCGAGCTGGAACGGCGCACCAGGCGTTTTTGACCTGACGGCGTGGGCAGCGCGCGCGGATCCCAATCGCTCGTCCAACGTTCGAGCAAATGGAAACGGCGGAGTGCCAGGTCGATCAGAGCGAAGATAATCGTGACGACGAATAACGCGGGCAGCGCGAGCTCCGCGACGCGATAAAAGACGTGCGCGATCTCGCGGTTCGGATTGAAGTTCGCATTCCAAACCAGCGCCGGCACGATCGCCGGAATCAACAGCAGGGCGAGCGTCGCCTTGAGCGCGATCCAGTAGAACGGGAAGAGGAGCGGGCCGATGATTTGGCGGCCGAAAGTGACGCGCGGATTTTCGTGTTGGTATCGGGAAGCAACCAGGGCCGGCGAACCATGCTCCTTGAGAATGCCGGCGATTTCCTCGTCGGTCAGTGGCCGGCCGGCGGCGGCGGCGCGATCATCGAGTTCTTCGTGGAGATTGGCGCCGAGTTCCGCGGCGATATCGTCGCGTTGCGCTTTGGGCAGCCAGAATTTTATGGCGGTGAGGTAACGTTCGAGTAGTGGCGTGTTCATAGTTCGGTTGGCGTTTGGTTAAATGATGCGCGCGATGGAGGCGTTGATTTTTTCGAGCTCGGCGAGCAGGAGCTTGAGAATCTGGCGGCCGCTGCGGGAAAGTTTGTAGAAGCGTTTTTGGCGATTGTTTTCTTCGCGCCATTCGCTTTCGAGAAGTCCCTGCGTTTCGAGCCGGCGAAGGAGTGGGTAGAGCGTTCCTTCATCCATCTCGAGGCCGAGCGCGGCCAGGTCGGTGCGGAGGCTGTAGCCGTAATGTTCGGTGCGCAGTTGGGCGAGGACCGCCACGATGAGCACCCCGCGCCGCAGTTCGAGGCGGAGGTTGTTGAAGAGATCGGTGTTGAATGAAGAATCGCTGGCCGGCATTTTGCTTAGACTGTGCAGCACACAGTATGTGAGACACAGTCTGATCTGTCAACGTCAATGGATGAAATTTATCGGACTTGGGAGATGGAAATGGGAGAGGGAGCGTCGCCAGGGTGCGGTGACGAGTGACGAGGTAGACGCGTCGCCCTCGCCCCGTGGCTGGGGAGAGAAAGGTGCGACGAAGGCGTCGCGTTTACGAAGCTGAACGCCGTTTCTGAGTGCAGTGACTTCCCGGGATCTTGGAGGAAGTCGTAGAGATGCGAATTCCCGCGAAGGCTGAGCTGACGCGTTCAATCCATGTGTCCAGCGAGGTTTCCCGGGCGGAGTCGAAGGATCAGATCCCGTCGCCTGATCTCTCAGCGGTCATTCGTGCGCACGGTAGACGCGGCGCCCTCGCCGCGTGGCTGGGGAGAGAAAAGGCGCGACGAGGGCGTGGCGTCTACCTTCGCAACACGTTGCCTCGTCCCGCCTTGGCGTCCGGCTCGCCTCGCGATTTGCCGCGAAAACCGCACATTGTTCCGACGCTTGCGCACGAGCCTTGCTCCCTTTGTGAGAGATGGCTCCTGTCGTCGCGTCTTTGGATCGATTGAACGATCTGCCTTCCACATCTCGGACGGTGGGAGCGGCAATTCCTCGCGCCGTCGCGCCGGCTCCGCTGGGTTCGGCCAAAAGGCGACACTCCTGGAGCAGGCGACAACGGCAGGCGCGGCGGCTCGTCGATTGGTTCGTTCTCTCGCAATGGCGAGGGTCGCCGGAAGATACACGGCGCGCCCGTTTGATCGTGCGCTTTGGCCTGCTCGGATTCCTCTTCGGAATGGCTTACGCGACATTTTATTTTTTCATCGGCCATTATTGGGGAACGGGCATCGTGATCGTGTGCAGCCTCGGGTTCGGCATCATGCCCTGGCTATTGCGCTGGTCGCGCAGTCTGACTTTCACGGGCAATGCTTTGGCGGCGGTGATGACTGCGGGGTTCGCCGGTTTGTGTTGCGTGGAAGGCGGCTTGCGCGGGCACGCCGTCGCCTGGCTGGCCAGTGTGCCGTTGTGCGCTTTGTTGCTCGCCGATTGGAAGGCGGCACGCATCTGGGTCTTGATCTGTTTTGCAGTGGGCGGCGTGATGGTGGCTTGCGAAATTGAGGATATTGCTCTTCCGATCACGTATGACAAAGCCTGGCATCCGTTGGTCAATTCGGCTGGGTATTTGGGCTTAATCGTCTTCATGTTTGTCCTCGGTTTGATTTTCGAGAACGGTCGGAAACGCGCCTTCGCGCGGATGCAGAACGCACTCGACCGGCTCGCTTCCTCGAATGCCCAGCTCGTCGTCCTCAACCGCGAGAAGACGGAATTTCTCGGCATCGCCGCGCATGATCTGCGAAACCCGCTCACCACGATCATGGGTTCCGCGCAGCTTCTCGAATTAAAGAATGACCCGGCGCAAGTGCCGGTTCTGGCGCGCGCCGTTTTCAAGGCGGGCAAACGGATGCGTGATCTCATCGTCAATCTGCTCGATGCCAACGCGATTGAAGAAGGGCGCTTCAGTTGCAAGGCGGAGCGGTGTGATTTGCGCGAGCTGGCGGGCATGGCGATCGGGCATTTCGAAGCGCAAGCCGCGAGCAAGCACATCGCCATTTTCCTCGAACCGGGTCCGGATTTTGAAGCGCGCGCCGATCACAGCACCACGCTGCAAGTGCTCGAGAACCTCGTCTCAAATGCGGTGAAATATTCGCCGTCGGATACGACCATTCGGGTGCGCACGTTCGCTGATGGCGAGCGGGTGGTGGGCCTCGCGGTAGCCGACGAAGGGCCAGGCGTGAGCGAGGAGGACTTGGGGAAAATGTTTGGCAAATTCACGCGTTTGACCGCGCAGCCCACCGGCGGCGAATCGTCCACTGGTCTCGGGCTATCCATTGTCAAGAAACTGGCCAAAGCGATGGGTGGAACGATCGAGTGCCGCAGTCTTCTCGGAGCGGGCGCGACATTTAAATTGCGGCTCCCGGCCTGGCGCTAGCGCTTTACGCGCGCGGATTAGCGGCACTCAAGTCTTACGCGGTCTGCGCCTTGCTCTTAAGGATTGGTGCCCGTTTTTTTATCGCGAATTCTCCGGCTGCGTCTTTTCGCGGCTGCTCTTCTCCTTGTGGGCGTCAACGGCGCGAACGGAGCGAGCCTGTTACAAGATGGAATCGATGCGCGGGCCCTGTCTCTCGGCGGGGCGAGTGCGGCTGAGGAGGGCAGCGCGATCTCGGCGCTGGCCACCAATCCGGCGGCGCTCGCGTCCTTCGCGCGACCCAATCTGGAGATTGGTTTCGCGGGTGCTTTCGTGCGCGGAGAATTTCGGCGGGATTCCGGTGAGCAATCGCACTTGCGCTTCGATACGGCGGAATTGCCGGGATTTGGTTTTGCGCTGCCCTTGGCGACCAAGATTCCCATCGTCATCGGGCTCGGGTTCAATCCGGAAATTGCCGCGGAAGTGGACTGGCGCTATCGCGATGCGGCGGGTGGTTTGGGCGGCGCGACCAACTACGGCGAGCAGCGGCAGGAGGCGCGGATTCTTGGGTTGCGCAGCAATCTCGGGCTGGCTGTCGCAGTGACGCGCTGGCTTTCGTTAGGCGCGAGCGCGGGCGGTATTTATAACGAGAATTATCTGCACGCTCCGTACGTTTTCCAAAGCCAGCCGGCTCTCGCGGGATTTAAGACTTTGCTCGATCTGGATACAGAAGGCTGGGCGCCGGGATTCGATTTTGGCGCGCAAATTCATCCGGCTCGATCGGTCACGCTCGGTCTGCGTTATCGGCCCGGCACTGTGATCTACAGTGACGGGCACGCGTCCGGGAACGCCACCGCACAATTGCAGTCGTTAGGCGGAGCGTTTGCCACCGTCGATCCGAATTTTCATTACGATGCCGAGGTGCGGACGAAGTTTCCGCAGATGGTGACGGCCGGCGCGGAATGGCAGGCGCTCGATTGGCTGCGCCTGGTTGGCGGCATCGACTGGATCAACTGGAGTGATGCTTTCGATCGACTGGAGATTCGCTTAACGAATGGAAGCAACGCCGACATTAACGCCGTCGCGGGTTCGAGCTCGCTCTTCGACGTCGTGCCGCTCAATTGGCGGGATCAATTTGTGTATCGGGCGGGCGCGGAGTGCGCGTTGCCCGGCGGCTTCGCCGTGCGGGCGGGCTACAGTTATGCGCGAAGCGCTGTGCCTTCGACGAATCTGACGCCGCTGAACGGCGCCATCTTCGAGCATAAGATTTCGGCCGGCGCCGGTTACCGGACAGGCCGCTACCATATCGATCTGGCGTGGCAATGGGCGTTGCCCGTCACGCAGCGCATCGATCGCAGCCAGCTCCTCGATGGTGAATATTCGCAGACTTCGCTGCAAATCAGCGCGCACGTGATCGCGCTGACGACGGGGGTGGAGTTCTAGCGGCTCGGGGTGAGGCGTGACACGGCCGCGCACGGTGATAACGTGCGCGAGATGGACGCGGCCGATTGGGTTTCGTTAGGCGACGCGGCGCTGCTCGAGCGTCGCATCTCCACGCTGGGCTTGCGGCTGGCGGGCACGCCGCTGGAGCCGCTCATTCAACAGCTTTACGATGAGCTATCGGCGAAGGGATTGGTTTTTCATCCACGGTGTCACGTGGGCGACGAATGGTTCGTGCCGGTCGATCTGCCGGCCATTTTTGTTCCCTTCTTCCTGGTGCACGATCGGCTGCGCACACTCGAGCGTGCGATGATGCTCGAAGTCGAAGGCGAAACGAAGGAGTGGTTCATGAGGTTGATGCGGCACGAAGCGGGGCACGCTTACAGCCACGCCTATCACCTGCAGGAGCAGAAAAAATGGGAGCAGATTTTCGGTCGCACTTCGCCGGAGGGCACGCCGGATACTTACCGTCCGCATCCCTTCAGTCGTAGCTACGTTTTGCATCTCGACGATTGGTATGCGCAAAGCCATCCCGACGAAGATTTCGCGGAAACGTTCGCCGTCTGGCTGACGCCGGGATTGGATTGGCGACAGCGTTACGCCGACTGGAAGGCGCTGCAAAAGCTTGAATACGTCGATGAGCTGATGACGTCGCTGGTCGGCAAACTGCCGCCGCATCTGCCGCGTTATCGAGTGGCCAATTACGATTGCCTCAATCTCAAGCTCAAGACTTACTACGCGCGGAAGCGCAAGCTCTACGAGGACACGTATCCCGATTTTTACGACGCGGATCTGCGGCAGCTCTTCGGGGCCGCGCCGGGACCGGGCCGGATTAAGGCGAGCAGTTATCTGCGTTTACGTCGTCGCCGCTTGATGAATTCCGTTTGCCAGTGGACGAACGAAAAGAAATTTCGCGTGAACAAATTGCTGACGCGATTGATCAAGCGTTGCGAGGCATTGAACCTGCATGTCTTGAATGACGATCCGCAGCAGGACTTTCGCGTTTCGTCGTTCATCACCACGCTCGTCATGAATTATCTTTTCACCGGCAAATTCAAACGGACGAAGTAGTGCGGAAGAAGCTGAAAGTCCTCGCCTTATCCGATGCGAGCACGCCCGTCGCGCTCGACCAGGATCTGAGTGAGGAGATGAAGACGGAGGATTGGCGAACGGAGGCGAATCTGATGGCGGCGCTCGACGCGCTCGGTCACACCGCGGAGCATCTGGTCCTGTGCGACGACCTCGATTTGTTGCGGCAAAAATCGGAGAGCTTCGCGCCGGACGTGATTTTCAATCTGGCGGACGAATTCAAAAAGAACCGCGCGTTCGATCAGAATATTGTGGCGCTGCTCGAAATGCACGGGGTGCCGTTTACGGGCTGCGGCTCGGTCGGGCTCACGCTTTGCAAGCACAAGGGGATTTCGAAAAAGATCCTGAGTTATCACCACATTCACGTGCCGAAGTTTGTCGTGATCCCGCGTGGCCAGCGCATTGGCCGGCCGCGTCAGCTTAAATTTCCGATTCTGGTGAAGCCGTTGAAGGACGAAGCGTCCTACGGAATTTCGCGGGCGTCGTTTGTCGAAACCGACGAGCAATTTCGCGAGCGTGTGGCCTTCATTCACGAAAAGCACGCAGGCGACGTGATCGCGGAGGAATATGTCGAGGGACGCGAACTTTATGTAAGCCTGATCGGCAATACGAGACTGACGGTTTTTCCGATTCGCGAACTGGTCTTTCGCGATGTGCCGCCTAACGAACCGAGGATCGCGACTTATAAAACAAAGTGGGACGATGAATATCGGAAGCGGTGGGGACTGGAATATCAGTTTGCGGAAGGGCTCGAGCCGGCGCTCGTCGCGCACATCGAGGAGACGTGCAAACGCATTTATCGGCTGCTCGCGATTGACGGTTACGCGCGCATCGATTTACGGCTAACGGCGGCGAACGAGCTTTATTTTATCGAAGCAAATCCGAATCCGCATCTGGCTGACGATGAAGATTTCGCGCAGTCGGCCGCAAAGGCGGGGCTGTCCTACGCGCAGTTAATCGAGCGGATTATCGGCTGCGGGTTGAAGCGGACGCGGGGTTGAGCGCGGCGCGTTTGACCAGCGCGGCGCGCCCGGCGGCGGGCTCGCGGACTTTCGGAGTCGCGCCCTACCCGGCGAGCTTCGCCGTGAGCTTGATCTCGGTGCCGGAGAGGGCAACGGAGACGGGGCAGGTCTTTTTGGTTTTCTCGGCTTGCTCCTGAAATTTCGCGTCGTCGATCCCGGGCACTTCGGCTTCGGTGTTGAGCTCGATCACCGTGATCTTGGGAGCGCCGTCGATCATTTCCAGCTTCACGTTCGCGGTGGTGCTGATGCGTTTTGGATCGTGACCGGCTTTGCTCAAGTTCGAAGCGAGCGCCATCGAGAAACAGCCGGCTTCGGCCGCGCCGATGAGTTCCTCGGGATTAGTGCCTGAGCCGTTTTCGAAGCGCGACTTGAACGAATATGCGCCCTCGAACGCGCCGCTCCCGAGTTTCATGTTGCCTTTACCCTCTTTGAGGGTGCCTTCCCAGACTGCGGATCCTTTTGCCATGCGAACAGTCTCCGCGCGGCCGCACGGAATTTCAAACGGCGCGGCTAGCCGCTGATCATGGAGGCGAGGAGACGCGCGCCGGCGGGGACGAAATTGTTTTGAGCGAGCGCGGCGGCGCGGGCGTCGGCAGGCGAGAGGACCTGCACCTTCATGAACTGCGGGTTGGTCCTGGCCCAGGCCAGCGCCTGAGTTTTGGTCTCGAAGAATCGATCGACGACGATCGCGCTGCGCTCGGCGTTGTTGCGGCCCGATTTGCGGGCGGCGCGCCGATTGATCACATCCTGGCCGGTATCCACGGCGAGGCACGGTCCATCGGGAAAAATGACTTTGCTGCCGTAGGGAATGCGATCGGGATCGACGGCGCAGTGGCCCGGCCGAAGACGTGCGCCGGTGGCGCATTTGTGTTGCTGCGTCTGCGCGTCGGCGTCGCCTCCTTCAGCCCAGTAAACGGTGATTCGGGCAAGCTGCGTATGTGGAGCGGCTTGGGCAGCGGTCGCTATAGTGAGTATGGAGATAAGGGAAAATAACCAGCGCATTACGTAAAATAGGTAAACGAAGCAATTGAGACGGAAGGGAGCAGGATTCGTTCAACATTTATTCGAAAAAGTCTTTCTGGCCGGTTCCTTTTTCGGGAACAATTTCAATGAACCGGAAGGAGGGGCGTGCTTGCGGACCAGGTAAGGGTTTTTTTAGGAAACATCGAAAAAAACATTGCGCATCTGGCCCGTCGCATGCATTAAACGCGCTTCGTGCGACGTGTATTCCTTCATCTGATTCTGGGTGGAGCCGTAATGGTTTCCGCAGTCACCACACAGGCAGATGGCCTGGCCAAGTCCAGGACGCACTTCTATTATAAAGACGCGAAAGGCAGGGTGCATTCCGCGCCGATCGTGCGGCGTTACTATCGCGTGCCGGTCGTGCATCCGGCGGCCAAAGTCGATCCGCGCATCGATCCGCGTTTGCGTCGCGCTGCCACCATTGCGCAGGAGCGTTCCAACGCCCATTCAAGGGCGCGCTGCTGGCGTTATGTAAAGGAAGCGCTTCTCGCCTCCGGCGCGGTCACCGCGTATCCGAAGAGCGCTTACGCTGTTCAGGCTGGTGAGGAATTGGTTCGCGACTATGGATTTAAGAGGATTGCGGTGCGCGATCCTTATAATGCCCCACTCGGCGCGGTGCTCGTCTACAGCCACGGCAGCCGCGGCGCGGGCCACGTGGAGATTCGCACGCGCAACGGTTTTGTGAGCGATTATCACAGCAAGAATCGCTGCCGTTATCCGCTTCTCGCTGTTTACGCAAAGTTCTCATCCTAAGGCGGACGCTGAATCGCGCGGCCGAGTGACGGCGCGGTTTTTTCTCGCGGCGCTCTTTGTCGTCGGCGGGACGAACCATTTTCTTTCGCCAGAGGTTTATCTCTCCATCATGCCGCCGGCGCTGCCGTGGCCGAGAGAGCTGCTCTTGATGAGCGGCGCCGCTGAAATCCTCGGAGGGCTCGGGATCCTTCCGCGATTCTCGCGACGAGCCGCTGGCTGGGGATTGATCGCGCTGCTCATCGCGGTTTTTCCGGCGAACGTGGAGGCTGTTTCGAAAGGGATGGTTGTCGCCGGCCACAGCGTGCCGGAGTGGCTGCTTTGGGTGCGATTGCCATTGCAGTTGCCTTTGCTCTGGCTGGTTTACTGGAGCTGCTGCAAGCGGGCTTAGCCGGAGCTCTGTCTTAAAGCGCTGACCCGAGTCCGATCGCGCCATTAAGCAGAACAAAGAACTGGCGGATGCATTGACTGGCAGTGCGCGTCCTCAAGCGCGCGCCAAACCACCGCTGTCATTCCGAGCGCAGCCGAAAAATCTCTTGGCGTCACGGGCAGCTCCTGACCTCGACTCGTTAGGCGAAAACATGCTTCCCGTCGCGCCGCGTGATCCCTCGGCTCCGCTCGGGATGGCAGAGGCCGGTCGCGTGATCCGGTCACTTCTCCGCCAGCAAATAGTCGCGGATGAATTGCACCGTGGCGTAGAAAAGGTAATCGGCGTTCTTCTTCTTCCCGAAGCCGTGTCCCTCGTCCTTTCCGAGCATGTACCACACGGGCGTCTGCTGCTTTTTCAACGTCGCCACGATTTGCTCGGCCTCCGATTTCGGGACGCGCGGATCGTTTGCGCCTTGCACCACGAAGAGTGGCTTCGTGATTTTTTGCGCATTGTTCAATGCTGCGATCCGCTCCATGAACGCCGCCGTTTTCGGATCGCGCTCGTCGCCATATTCCGCGCGCCGCAAATCGCGCCGGTAGCTCTCCGTGTTTTTCAGGAACGTGGCCAGATTCGACATGCCGACGATGTCGATCGCGCAGCGAATGCGATCTGCGTAATTCGTCGCCACTTCGAGCGTCATGAATCCGCCATACGATCCACCGTAGGCCATGACGCGGCCGGCATCGAGCTGCGGCTGCGTTTTGATCCAATCGAGCAGCGAAGCAATGTCCTTGTAGGAATCTTCGCGCCGCAATCCGTTATCGAGTTTGAGGAACGATTTCCCGTAGCCGGCTGAGCCGCGCACGTTCGGGTAAATCATCGCGCACCCGAGTTCGTTGAAGAGGTAATTGTTTCGACCGGCAAAGCCCGGCCGCGCCTGTGACTCCGGTCCACCGTGAATGTTCACGATGACCGGACGCGGACCCGGAAATTTCTGCGCATCCGGCTGGTAGAGGAAGCCGGTGATTTCGCGCCCGTCGAAGGAAGACCAGCGGATCAGCTTTGGTGTGACGAAACGCTCGGCCGAAATCCCGCCCGTTTCGCTCGTCGTCCAGCGCGTCGCCGGATTCTTCGGTGCACCGGCCGACCAACTGTAAACGTCGGACGGCGAGCGCGCGCCGTTGACGTTAAAGGCGAGCAGATTTTGTTTCGCGCCGCGCTGCCATTTCAATCCCGAGATGATCGAAGCGGCGAGCGGAGGATTAAATTGCGGATCGGGCTGGCGCGTCGCTTTCATCTGACCATCGCGCATTTCCACGCCGAGAAGATGCAGCGTGCTCAAGCCATTTTCGTTGAAGGTGAATGCGATCCGTTTGCCATCCTCGCTCAAATCCCAATCGTCCGTGTCCCATTTCGCGTCCGGCAGCAGGTAGGTATGCTTCTTCGTCGCGAGATCGATGTAGGCGAGCCGTTGATATTCGTTCTCGCGATCGGTCGTCACGAAAAGGCCTTGGCCGTCCTGCGCGAAGAGCGCCTGCGCATACGAGATTTTCTCGCCGTCGCGTTCCGATTTCGGCGTGAGATCGGTGCGCGCGCCCGTCTTCGTGTCGAAGAGCCAGAGATAACTTTCGTTGATCGAGATGTATTCGATGACGAGCAATTGCCCGCCATCCGGCGACCAATCGGCAATCTCCCAGCCGCCGCCTTTTACTTGTGCAAGCCGTCGATCAGTTTTCGAGTCGTTAGGCGATTGCAGGTAAACGTCGGTATCGGTGCCGTTGCGTCGCGTGGAGGTATAGGCGATGCGCGTCCCATCGTGGCTCCAGACCGGCGCTGAGTTGCGCGACTTGCCGTCCGTGAGCAGCGTCACTTCGCCGGTCGCGAAATCGTAGCGGTAGTTCTGATTGAACTCGTTGCCACCCGCGCTTTTCGAGAAAACGAAAAACGCGCCCGCTTTCGGATCGAAGCTCGCATCGTTTATCCGATCGGAGAAGAAAGTCAGTTGGGTGCGCGCGCCGCCTGGCTGGGTGACGAGATGCACCTGATTCGTGTCGCCGAAACGTGTGAGGATGAGCATGGCGGCGTGTTGCGGTTGCCAGTCGAGAAACGTCGCGGCGCGGCTCTCGGTGTAACGCCCGACGCGCTCGGCGATCTCCGCCGGAATGGGCGGCACGCCGTCGAGCGCGAGACTGTCCGGCGGCGTCAATGTTTTTGCCTCCGGCTCAGCGGCGGGGAGCGACAGGGGAAAAAGGAACAACGCGAGGAATGGCCAGAGTTTCATAAGCGGATGAATTGAGATTAGTTTTCTCGCAGGAATGCAAATTAGCAACGAGCTGCTCCGTCTCGCCATGTGGTCGGGGCCGCGCAACATCTCGACCGCGCTCATGCGCGCCTGGGAAAATCGCGACGACACGGTGGTGATCGACGAGCCGTTTTATGCTTGCTACTTGCAGACGACGCGCGCCGATCATCCCGGCGCCGCGGAAGTGATCGCGCATGGGGAAGTCGAATGGCGCAAGGTGGTCGATCGCCTAACGATCGAAAATTTTTCTCCCTCGCGCGTTTTCTACCAAAAACAAATGACGCATCATTTGTTGCCGGAAATCTCGCGCGACTGGCTGAAGGATGTGACGAACTGCTTTCTCATTCGCGATCCGGCGGAAGTGATCGCTTCCTACATGCGCAAGAATCACGAGCCGACCATGGCGGACCTCGGCTTTGCGCAACAGCTCGAGATCTTTGATTTTGTGCGAGACGAACTCGGGCAGAATCCGCCCGTCATCGACGCCGCCGATGTGTTGCGTGATCCGGAGCGAATGCTTCGACTGTTATGCGAAACCGTCGGTGTGGAATTCAGCGCGAAGATGCTGGCGTGGCCGCCTGGTCCGCGCGCAAGCGACGGCATTTGGGCAAAGCATTGGTATGCCGAGGTCGAGCGCTCTACTTCCTTCGCGCGGTCGCCCGCGCGCCAGGTCACACTGCCGGCGGCTCTCCATGAGTTGGAAGAGCACGCCCGCGCCATTTACGAGAAGCTCCATTCCCGTCGGCTGAAGTAAGGTAGCGCAAGCTACAATTCGACTTCATCGCGATGGAGCCGAAGCCAGCCTCAGGTCGACGCGCCGCCTCCGCCCGCAAAATTGCGGGCAGGATTGTGACTGGGTGCGCGGAATTTCTACGGTGCAGTGGTGATGTCATATATCTCCAGAAGTCCGATTCCGACTGTGTCGTTTTTGCCGCGCAGGAGCATGGTGGTGCCTCCGGGCGGCAGAGTGATGCGAATGGCCGCTTCGGCCGGATCAGTCGGGGCGAGTTTGCTGTTCCTGATCGGACCTGGGTCTTGACCCGTCTGCCAGTTGTCGTTCGTCGCGATGGTCGTGCCGTTGCGATTCACGATTTGCAGGGTGGGATCGAGCAGCTTGCCGTCGACTTTCACGGACGGTCCCAGCCCGCGGACTACCACTTCCACCCCAGCACCGTTGGTGATGGCTCCTCCGATCATGAGATTGTCGCCGGTATCGACGAAGGAACGCGTGCTCAGATTGAGCAGGCGTGAAGGGCTGGCGGCCGCCAAATCGTAGGCTTCGACCAGGGCGGTTCCAGTGCTGTTATTCTTCCCGCGCACGATCACGGTGTAGGCGCCAGGAGAGAGCGTGCGCAGGATGGCTGGCTCTTTCGGGTCATCGGGCTGCACGCCGCTGTTCATGATCTCGGTGCGCTCGGGTTGGGGAGCGTCCATCCAGTTATCGTTAAAGGCGATTTGCGCTCCGCTCTTGTCATACAGAGTCAGAGTCGGGTCGGTCAGCCTTCCAGGAAACGGTTGTCCGTTAAAGGCGAGCGAGTTTCCGACCGAGCGGAAGATGACCTTCTTGGGCGCATTGCCGCTGATGATGACTCCGCCGATGAGGACCTTGTCGCCGGTGAGGACGCGCGCGCGCGTCGAGATATTGTGCAAATTCCCGCGTGGTGCTGGTGAAGGGCTCGCGGTCGGACTCGGGGAGGGGCTGGGCGAAGGGTTCGGGCTGGGTGTCGGTGTCGGCGAGGCTGCGGGTGAACAGGGATCGGGCGAGCCATTGCCAATCTGGTTGAAAACGTAGGCGGCGCCGCGGCTGAAATTTGCGCCATCGTTCGCGTTGAAGGCGCCCGCAATGATCGTCCCGTTGGAAAGGGCCAGACTGTTTCCGAAGCCGTCGTTGTTGGTCGCATCAGACGCGGTAAGTTTTTGCTGCTGGCTGAAGGTGGTGCCATTGCGAGCAAAGACGTAAACCGAGCGTGGTCTGGGCGAAGGAGGCGGACTAGAAAGCGGATTAGCCGTGGTCACAACCGCGACATCTCCTTCGATGGCCACTCGCTGGCCGAATGCATCGCCGATCGCGCTATCGCAGGCGGTCAGCTGCTGCGTTTGCGTCCACATCGCTCCGCTGCGCTGAAAAATGTAAGCGGAACCCGGGCCATCCGGCCCTTCAATGGTATCGCGACTGGCTCCGACAATCGCCGTGTCGCCGTCAATTGCCACCCCAAGCCCAAAGCTTTTGCTGCCGGTCGCCGTCAACTTTTGTTGCTGCGCCCAGATTGTTCCACTACGCAAAAAAACATAAGCGGAACCCTGATCAAAAGTCGTTTCGATATCGGCCGGCGCGCCGATGAGCGCAGTCTCGCCCGAGAGCGCGACAGCGTTGCCGAAGCGATCGTTGGCAGAGCCATCCGCCGCGGTCAATTTTTGCTGTTCCGTCCAGGCAGCGCCGTTACGAACAAACACATAGGCAGCTCCTCGACCGGACTGATCTGAGTCAGCCCCAATGATCGCTGTTGCCTCTCCCAAGGCGATGCTGCTGCCGAGTTGCGAATTGCTCGCGCCATCACTCGCGCTCAGTTCTTGTTGCTCCGTCCAGGTCGCGCCGCTGCGTACGAAGACATAGACCAAACCTTGGTCGCGCACCGTACTGCTAAAGTCGTGCCCGGGCGCGCCGACCATTGCGATATCCCCGCGAATCGCGACGCTGGCGCCGAAGACATCCTCGGCCGCGCCGTCGGAGGCGGTGAGCTTTTGCTGCTCCATCCAGGTGGTGCCATTTCGAATGAAAACGTAGGCCGAGCCTTGCTGCGCATTCGATCCGATCGAGTCGCGAGGTGCGCCCACGATCGCGGTGTCGCCATCAAGCGCCACACTTCCCCCGAACTCGTCGTAGCTGGCGCCATCAGCCGCGATCAGCTTGGCTTGCTGAGTGAAGGTCGGATCGATCGTCAGCGGATAGACCGCCGCCGCGTCTTCGACTTCGAGCCACACTTCGCCGTCGCGACCATCCGTGCGCATCTTCGCCCTCATCTCCCGGCCATTCGCATCCCATACGTGGAGTTTCTCGTAGCGCAGGACGTGCTCGCCGCGCTCGCTCGTTAGGGTCAGCGCTTGCCCGTCCTCATCCGCTCGCGCGGTCAGGTCGCCGGTTACCCTCATCACCAATCGCAGGGCGTCGCGATTCGGGTTCGTGCCGGGAGGCGCGTCCACGGTAAAACCGTGTTCCAGTCCCGACGGGTTATTGACGAACCATTCGGTGAGGTTTTGTCCGCTGCGGACGAGTTCCATGCGATTGCCGTTCGTCCGCAATTCGCCCGCTGGGACGGTGGTTTGATTCCCCCCGTAGCCGACGCTGTGGAGTCCCCACTTGAGACTCCAGCCCTTTTCCCTGGCCATCGATTCCAACTGCGTCCCATCGGGGGTAAAACTCATCCGCAGATGGTTGGCGGCGTTGGCCGCCGTCGCGTCGATGCCGCTCTCCGCGACCGCGTAACGCACCGCCGTGATCGCCTCGGAGAGTGATTGATAGGAGCGATTCACTTTCGGCGCTGGTGCAGCGCCGCTCACGGATGTGATCGCGAAGGCGAGCAGGATGGAAGCAATGAAGATGCGGGCGAGCGGTCTGGGCGTTTTCATAGGTGGTTCTCCGAAGGGGACGTTTTTGATTTTGTCGACACGACAAATCATCCGTCCCACAACCAACCCCGCGCAGGAATGCGGCGAAAAGGGTCAACTTTTTTTCATACGCGGGCGGATTTTTCTGGCCGGTCGCATCGTGAATCCGAAACGCACTGGAAAGAGAAAGCCGGCGCCATTACGAGAAGCTTCATGCCCATCGCCTTAAGTAAGGTAGCGCAAGCTTCCAGCTTGCGGCAGTGGGAGATCGCAAGCTGGAAGCTTACGCTACCCTGGCCCCGACCCGGTGCTCCCACCATTCGACGAACGAAACAGCGATCTGAGACGACGGCGGGGGTTACGGCGCAGTGCTGATGTCGTAGATTTCGAGCAGCCCAACTCCCGTCGTGTCGTTTTTGCCACGCAGGAGCATGGTGGTGCCTCCGGGCGGAAGGGTGATGCGGATGGCAGCTTCGGCAGGATCGGTCGGGGCGAGTTTGCTGTTCATGATCGGACCTGGGTCTTGACCCGTCTGCCAGTTATCGTTGGTCGCGATGGTCGTGCCATTGCGATCCACGATTTGCAGGGTGGGATCGAGCAGCTTGCCGTCGACTTTCACGGACGGTCCCAGCCCGCGGACGACCACTTCGACCCCGGTGCCGTTGGTGATCGCTCCCCCAATCATGAGGTTGTCGCCGGTATCCACGAAAGAACGTGTGCTTATATTGATCAGGCGTGAAGCGCTCGCCGTGGCCAGATCGTAGGCTTCGACCAAGGCGGTTCCGGTGCTGTCGTTCTTTCCGCGCACGATCACGGTGTAGGCGCCCGGAGAGAGGGTGCGCAGGATGGCCGGCTCTTGTGGATCGTCGGGTTGCACGCCGCTGTTCATGATCTCGGTGCGCTCAGGTTGGGGAGCGTCCATCCAGTTATCGTTAAAGGCGATCTGCGCTCCGCTCTTGTCATACAGAGTCAGAGTCGGATCGGTCAGCCGCCCCGGAAAGGGTTGTCCGTTAAAGGCGAGCGAGTTTCCGACCGAGCGGAAGAGGACTTTCTTGGGTTCATTCCCACTAATGATAACTCCACCGATGAGGACGTTGTCGCCGGTCAGAACGCGCGCGCGGGTCGAGATGTTGTGCAAATCCCCGCGCGGTGCTGGTGAGGGGCTCGGGCTGGGCGATGGCGAAGCGGTCGGGCTCGGGGTCGCACTGGGCGATGGACTCGGAGACGGACTGGGACTCGGTGTTGCGCTCGGGGAGGGGCTTGGAGTCGGAGTCGGAGTTGGAGTTGGAGTTGGAGTTGGAGTTGGAGTCGGAGTTGGAGTCGGAGTTGGAGTCGGACCAGGGCCTCCGGACGTGTAGAGCGTGACAATATTGCCCGGAAGTCTGAAGACGAGCTGATCGTTTGCCGCGTCGAAGACAAGGTCCAAACCAACCAGGCCGTTGGCCGTGGTGCCGAGGAAGCTGTTGCTGGCGGTGATCGGTCCCACCGTGCTGCCATCGCCCTGACCGCGGGTGACCGCTCCGGCATCTACGGTTCCGCCATTGTCATAATTCGGACTGCCAAAGGCATAATCGCCGTTGGGAAGTGCCGCTACTCTTGTCGTAATTAAACCACTCCCGCCTTGTCTGTTAAAGCCGATCTGATCGCCTGCGGTCGAGCCGACCGATGAATTCGCGGCGGAAATCTCGCCCGTGATTCCGGTTGCACCGTTGACATAAGTTACTGCACCAGCATCAACAATCGCCCCGTTGTCCCAAAGCGGAGTGCTAATGACGTAATTCCCGTTGGTCAGTGGCGTGATCAAGCTGACGGGTTGCGGGCCTTGAAAACTCAAGAATGTTCCGCCGATCGCATCGCCCGCGGTTGACCCGACCAATGAATTCGCAGCGGAGATCGTGCCTGAAATTCCGCTGGTCCCATTGCTGAAAGTTGATGCTCCGGCATCCTGGATTGCGCCGTTATCCCAAGCGGGACTGCCGACGATATAGTTGCCATTGGGCAAGGCGGTCGCAAATTCGCCGACGCCATCATCCGCGGTGGAACCGACCAGGGAATTAACGGCTGAAACGACGCCTGATACCCCGCTCGTGCCATTGCCGAAAGTCGCCGCACCCCCATTCTGCGCCACGCCGTTGTCCCAGAGGGGGCTTTTGATCACATAATTGCTGTTGGCAAGCTCGGTGATTCCATTTTCACCCACCCGATCGTCCAGGGTGGAACCGACGAGCGAATTCGAGGCGGAAACCTCGGCGATGATTCCCGTGCTTCCGTCGCCGAAGGTGACGGCTCCTCGGCCTTGATTCTGACTTCCACCACTTTCCCACTTCGGGCTGAGCACGACATAATTGCCGTTGGCCAGCGCCCTGACACCGTTGAACCCGTAGATAAAAGAGCCGACCTCATCGCCTGCGGTCGAACCGACGAGCGAGTTCGAGGCGGAAACCACGCCCGTAATTCCCGTTGTCCCGTTGCCGAAAGTTACGGCTCCTTTGAAGTTGGAGCCGTCCCTGATCCAGCGTGGACTGCTGACAACATAATTGCCATTGGCCAAAGCCGTGATTCCTCCACCGCTGACCTGCGTGTCATCGTCGGAGACCGAGCCGACCAAGGAATTCGCCTCGGAAACCACACCCACGATTCCCGTGGTGCCGTCCGCGAAAGTCGCCGCTCCGGCATTGACGCGTGGGCCATTGTCCCAACTCTGACTGCCGACGACATAATTTCCGTTGGTCAGTGCCGTGACGCTCCCGACACCGTCACCTGCGGTGGAGCCGACCAAGGAATTCAACATTGAGACGCCCCCCGTGATTCCCGTTGTGCCGCTGGCGAAAGTTACTGCGCCAACATTTTGAATTGCACCATTGTCCCATATGGGACTGCTGACGACATAATTTCCGTTGTTCAAGGCGATGTTTATCCCGCCACCAACCTGATCGTCTGCAGTTGAACCAAACAAAGAATTTAAACTGGAGACAACGCCTGAGACTCCGGTTGTGCCGTTGCCAAATGTTACTGCTCCGGCGTTTTGGACACTGCCGTTATCCCACTCCGGGCTGGTTACAACGTAATTGCCATTGTTCAATTTTAAGAATGAACCGCCGATTCTATCCTCTGCATTTGAACCGACTAAAGAATTGGAAGGAGATATTGCACCTGAAATTCCGGTTGTGCCATTGCCGAAAGTTGTCGCTCCGGCGTTTTGGGCCGAGCCGTTATCCCAAAGGCTGGTGCTAACAAGGTAATTGCCATTCGAGAGCACTTCGACAGCTCCAACTCCATAGCCGACTAAATCATTTACCGTCGAACCAACCAATGAATTCGAGGCAGAAACCACTCCCGATAAACCGGTCGCGCCATTGACAAAGGTAACCGCTCCAGCCTGAGTCGCCGCCCCGTTATTCCAAAAGGCACTGACGACAAGAAAATTTCCGCCAGGCAACACTCTTATACCATTACCTATAAGAAACCCGGTCGAAAATTGCTTTGTCGCAACAAAATCATTCGCCGTGCTTCCCGTCAGCATACTAATCAGATCTCCCGTCGCGCCATTGTACAGATAAACCGCGCCGACATTTTGGGGTCCGTTCGGTACGTCGTAATCGGGATCGGTGATGACGATGTTCCCATTCGGCAAGGCGAATATCTCCGTTCCGAACTGATCGCTTCCCGGGGGGCCTGGAATGTCGGTCTGACTTTGGGTGCTGGCCTTCAGAGTGAAGACCAGCCCGATGCAAAGCATCAGGAAGAGGCTGCTGGTGATTTTCTTTTTCATGGTGTTGCGAACGTGCGAATGGCAGCGACGAGGAGGGCAAACGAGAACGCGGCTAAAACAGCCAGGACGAGGGCGTTTTCGAGGAGTATGCGCGTTTTCATAGGTGGTTTTCGAAGGGACGTTTTCGATTTTGTCGACCCGACAAGGCATCCGCCCCACAACCAACCCCGCGCAGGAACGCGGCGAAAAGGGTCAACTTTTTTCGCTCCGCGAACGATCGCCGCGTTATCAGGTATCGCGCCCCGGCTTAAGCAGGCGGATATTCCTGGCTGGTCGCATCGTGAATTCGACATGCACCGCCTCCCGTCCGCAAAATTGCGGACAGGATTGCCTGCTGTGCGGAATTTCTACGGTGCGGTTGTGATGTCGTAGATCTCCAGAAGTCCGATGCCGACGGTGTCGTTCTTGCCGCGCAGGAGCATGGTGGTGCCTCCGGCCGGCAGGGTGAGGCGGATGGCCGCTTCGGCGGGATCAGTCGGCGCCAGCTTGCTGTTCGTGATCGGAGCCGGGTCTTGGCCGGTCTGCCAGTTATCGTTGGTCGCGATGGTCGTGCCATTGCGATCCACGATTTGAAGGGTGGGATCGAGCAGCTTGCCGGGAACCTTGACGGAAGGCCCCAGCCCGCGGACGACGACTTCCACCCCGGCACCGTTGGTGATCGCTCCGCCGATCATGAGGTTATCGCCGGTATCGACGAAGGAACGCGTGCTCAGATTGAGCAGGCGTGAAGCGCTCGCCGTGGCCAGATCGTAGGCTTCGACCAGAGCGGTTCCGGTGCTGTTATTCTTCCCGCGCACGATCACGGTGTAGGCGCCAGGAGAGAGGGTGCGCAGAATGGCAGGCTCTTGTGGATCGTCGGGTTGCACGCCGCTGTTCATGATCTCGGTGCGCTCAGCTTCGGGAGCGTCCATCCAGTTATCGTTAAAGGCGATCTGCGCTCCGCTCTTGTCATAGAGGGCCAGAGTCGGATCGGTCAGCCGCCCCGGAAAGGGTTGTCCGTTAAAGGCGAGCGAGTTTCCGACCGAGCGGAAGAGGACTTTCTTGGGCGCATTGCCGCTGATGATGACTCCGCCGATGAGGACTTTGTCGCCGGTCTGGACGCGCGCGCGGGTCGAGATGTTGTGCAAATCCCCGCGCGGTGCTGGTGAGGGGCTCGGGCTGGGCGATGGAGAAGCGGTCGGGCTCGGGGTCGCACTGGGCGATGGACTCGGAGACGGGCTTGGGCTGGGTGTCACGCTGGGACTTGGACTCGGGGAGGGGCTGGGCGACGGACTCGGTGTTGGTGTCGCGCTTGGACTTGGGCTGGGTGTCGGAGTCGGAGTAGGAGTAGGAGTAGGAGTAGGAGTAGGAGTAGGAGTAGGAGTAGGAGTAGGAGTAGGAGTGGGCCCGTCGCCCAGATATCGGGCCAAGGCGAGATTCGGCTGCATGGACTCCAAGGCCTCCCCAGCCGCTACGATTCGGCCGTCCGGTTGGATCGCGATCGCGTAGGCGATGTCTTCACTGCCGAAATAATCGGTCGTGACTTTGCCGCCGCTGCCGAAAGTTGAATCCAAAGCTCCGTTCGTCGCGTAGCGGGCCAGGGCGAAGTTTCGGTTAAAGCTGGGCCCCGTGGTAAAGCCTGTGGCGACGATTCTCCCGTCCGCTTGCAGAGCAAGTCCCCGCGCCACGTCCTGGGTGCCGGTGAAATCGGTCGTGACTTTGCCGCCGCTGCCGAAGCCGAGATCGAGGGAGCCGTCGCTATTATACCTGGCGAGTGCAAAATCGGAGGTCGAGATGCTGTTACTGGTGCGAGCCTCACCGCTAGCAACAATTTTTCCATCCGCCTGGATAACGACTCCGTCAATTAAGTCGGTGTTTCCGAAAAAATCGGTGGTTTGCTTGCCGTCGGTATCGAAGGTGACATCGAGAATTCCGTCGGTATTGTAACGCGCCAGAGCGAAATCGAAGGTGCCCGCGTCCACAAACCCAGCCACCACGATCCGGCCATCATTTTGCAAAGCGATGGCGCTCGCGAAGCTTCGCCCAGAGAAAGCGGTGAAGGTCTTTCCACCGGTGCCGAAGGCGGGATCCAAGCTCCCCGTGGCGTCGAACCGGAGGAGCGCAAAGGTGGAACTGCCGGCGGCGTCACTGGCTGTGCCCGCCAGGAGGATTTGGCCATCGGGCTGCACGGCGACCCCAGTTCCTTCATCAGTAAAACCCATGCCGTCTGTAATGACCAGGCCGCCACTGCCGAAACTGGAGTCGAGCGTGCCGTCGCTATTATAGCGCGCGAGCGCGAAATCGGCCGCGTTGCTGCCGGTGCGGCTGGACCCGGCAGCCACGATTTTTCCATCGGGTTGCAGCGCGATTGCCGCCAGGTCATCCTCGCCGCCGGCGAAATCGGTCACCACCTGACCGGCGTTGCCGAAGCCAGTGTCGAGCGTCCCGTCGGTCAGGAAACGCGCGAGCACGAAGTCACTGTCGATAAAACTAATTCCCTTGAATCCCCCGGCCACGATTTTTCCGTCCGCTTGCAGAGCAATGGCGCGACCACGGCTGGGCACGGGGCCGATAAAATCCGTCACCACGCTCCCGGCCCCGCCCCAGGCGCCATCCAGGCTGCCGTCGAGGTTGTAGCGCACCAACGCGAAATCATTGAGCCGGACGCCGTTGAAGGTGTACCCTGCGACCACAATTTTTCCGTCGGTCTGGGCGGCGATGGCGAACGAATGATCATCGCCGTTCAAACTCGTCGTCACCTTTCCGTCCGAGTCGAACCCCGAGTCCAGGCTGCCGTCATTATTGTAGCTTGCGACCGCCAAGACGGGGCCGTCCACCGTACGGGTGGAGCCAGTCGCCACGATTTTGTCCGCTGGAGTCGTGACCACACCATTGCAGGTATCATCCTGGTTAAAGCTGGTGGTGAGCTTCCCGTCGCCATCGAATGTGGAATCGAGGGTACCGTCGCCATTACAACGCGCGAGCGCAAAGACCGAGACAGTGGGAGAGCCGCTGCTCTGGGTGCCCGCGATGACGATCTTCCCGTTCTGCAAAGTCACACTGGAGGCATTCTCGCTTGCGCCGAAATCGATCAAGATGCCTCCGCCGGTGCCGAAGCTTGTGTCCAAACTTCCGTCCACGTTATACCGCGCCACCCCGAAATCGGCCGCGATGTTGTCCACATCGCGCACGTTGCCTACCGCCACGATGAGACCGTCCGGCTGGAGCACGAGCCCATTCAGCTCATCGATCGCTCCAAAATTGGTCGTCACCTTGCCGCCCGCGCCAAAGGTAGTATCGAGGCTGCCATCAGTCTGATAGCGCACCAGTCCGAAATCGATTCCCTGCGAACTGGGATCTCGGCGCGCGATTCCACCCGCCACGATCCGGCCGTCGGCTTGCACCACCAAAGCCTTGACACTGTCCGGACTGACGGAATTCACATCGCCAAAAAAATCGGTCGTGACCGTTCCCCCGGTCCCGAAGCTCAAATCGAGCGAACCATCGGTGTTGAGACGAGTTACCGAGAAATCTGTATTCAATCCATCGTCGCTGATCCTGACGGTGCTGCCGATTAAGATTTTGCCGTCCGGCTGCAGGGCGATGGCACGGCCGGCGATGGACGGCACCTGGCCGCCCGTGCCAAAGCTGGCATCGAGGCTTCCGTCCGGGTTATAGCGGGCGAGCTTAGAGCCCACTGCCACCACTTTCCCGTCCGGCTGAATTACCGTGGCGTTCACGTTATCGCTCAAACTGCCGAAGAAGCTCTCGGTCAGCTTGCCGGTTGATCGCAACGTGGGGTCGAGATCGCCGGGCGCCGCAGTCAGATGCAGCGCGGAGACGAGCAGGAAGAGGGCGGCGAAGGTGAGAAATTTTGCGAAGAGGTTTCTTGTGGTCATATGGGTTTCCGGTTGGCCGTTTTGGGCGGTGGTGGTTCGCTTTGGGAGGTTGGAGACGCCGACTAGGGGTTCGCGCCGGTCTGGGGTGAAGATGAGGGCGCTTGCGAGAAGTCTGGGCGTTTTCATAGATGATTTTTCAAAGGGGACGCTTTCGACTTTGTCGACACGACGAATCATCCGCCCCACAACCAACCCCGCGCAGGAATGGCGAGAAAAGGGTCAACAAAAAGTTCGAAAGCACGCATTACGCTGTGGACTCGCCACCGGGGGCTGGCTGGCGAGGTAAAGAGAGGTCTCCGCATTCGCGCGACTTTCCAGCCGCCGCGTTCCTGTCCTCGGCGTGACGATGCGGCAGGACAATCAGCCGCCGGCGAGACAGCGCCGCTCGAAGCTCGCGCATTGCCCGCGAGACGCGAGTCCGCTACAATTCACTTCCCCATCACGCCTGCCGAAGCCGCCCACGCCGCCACTCTCTCGACCATCTCGCCCGAGACGCTCGAACTCGCGCGCGCTCTGGCAAAGGAGTTTTCCGAATGCATGTGGTGGCGTCATCCCGACGCGGCCGTTACGACGCGGGAAGACGCGTATCTCGTCGTGAAACATTTGCGCGAATATGGCGGGGCAGCGGCTCTGGAAATGCCTTTAGCCGCGTTTCAATCCGAGGTGCTGGCGGTCCTGGCCGCAAACCGGAGCGAGGAGAGCCATTTCGCCGGCGGGCTCGTGCTCAACGCTTCACCGGACTCCGCCCGGTTCAGCCGCGACTTCGACATTTTCCATGAGCAGAGGAGGTCACCCGCGCGAGCGAAGCGGACGCGTTTGCAGGAACTCGAGCGACCGCGCAGCAATCAACCTGGCGGCTGACGGCGGGAGGGACGGCGCTGCCCGTAATCTCCTCTGGCCAGACCTTGGAAAGAGAGATCCTCGTCGAGATCAGGCCAGTGCAGGCCGAAAGGTGAAATCTCGATCTTGTTCAGTTGTTCGGGCGTCCCCTGCGCGAGACGTGGATTTTCGGCGACCGGAAACTGGACCACCTTTCCGCTTTGCATCGAAATCACGATTTGGCCGTCGCGAAATGAGGCGGACCGAGCGATGTCAATCAAAGTGTTCATGCCAGGATTCGACGATAAGCGCCCGGTGTTTCCTGGCAAGTTCTTGAGCCTTGGCCAACTCTTGAACCTTGAGGCCATGAGATTCGCGGAGTTCGATGACCGGTTCGACTCGGAAGACGGCTTCGCCCGCTCGGTATCGCACATGGACATGGGTTGGCCGGTGCTCGTTGCTTTAGAAGAAAAACCTGTAGCCATCTTTCTCGAAGATTTTGGGCACGACACCAGAGTAGTTCCGTGACTGAGACAGGCAACCGTTGCGTCGCCGGGATTTCCGCAACTGGGCTGGCGGTTGCACCTTTTCGACATCGCGACGAACAAGGCGCTCACGCTTTGAAAATGATGCGCCGCTTCGCCCGGATCGATCCGGCCCGGGTGGATGAAATCCGCGCGCGCTCAAGGAGGCGTGGGTCGGGATGTCGGATTTTGCCGAAGCCGAGATGGAGCGGGTGGCGAACGAGCAGCCGGACCTGCCGATCGGGGTCGCTTTCGTGGATGGCGCCGGGAAGCCGCGCTGGCTGACCGAGGCCGGTCCGCTCACGCCGCACGCGCTTTGGGTGCGGGGTTGCCTGCCGCGGTTCGTCTCGGATTAAACCCGCCAACGCATCACGCCCCGCGCCCAACCGGATGACAGGGCGAAGGCCAGGCGAAGTTTTTCTGGCATATGCGGGTGGCGGCGGCCTTGCCAAAGTTGACGCGGAAAGCGTAGGCTGTTTCCCGCCGCCAAGGCCCGCAACCACGGTTCGTAGCGGCGCAGCCACAATCTTAGGAATTTTCCCGGTATGCCTTCCGTCACTCGCCAGCAGGTCACCCGCATGCTGGTGGATTGGAGCGCCGGCAATCGAGAGGCGGCAGTTCAACTGATGCCGCTGGTTTATGATGAGCTGCGCAACATCGCGCGCGGTTATCTTCGCCGGGAACGGCCTGATCATACCCTGCAAGCCACGGGTTTGGTCCACGAAGCGTATCTCCGGCTGATCGATCAAGACGTGGCCACGTGGGAGAATCGTGCGCACTTTTTCGGCGTGGCGGCGAGCGTTATGCGGCGCATCCTGGTCGATCACGCGCGGCGCGCGGGAGCCGGAAAACGCGGTGGCGGTTGGGATAAACTGGAGCTAAACGAAGCGCTGCTTGCCAGCCCGGAACGGAGCGTCGACTTGATCGCGCTGGATGATGCTTTGCAAAGCCTCGCGGAGATCGATTCGCGGAAGAGTCATCTCGTGGAGCTGCGTTTCTTCGGCGGGTTGACTGTCGAAGAGGCGGGCGAAGTGCTGGAAGTGTCTCCGAGCACTGTGAAACGCGAGTGGCGAATCGCCAAAGCCTGGCTCCGGCGCGACATGTTGCGCGGAGGAGAAGCAATCAATGCAGAGTGAGCGCTGGCAGCGGGTCAGTGACCTTTTTGATTCTGCGGTCGAATTAGCCGAGCCCGACCGGACGAGGCTTCTTGAAAAGGAATGCGGCGAAGATCGCGAATTGCGAGCCGAGGTGGAATCGCTCCTGGTCGCGGATGACGGCGCAGCGGACTTCATCGAAGAGCCGGTCGGGTCCGTTCCGCTCGAATTGTTTTCTGAGACAACTGCGAACAATCTGAGCGGGCAGAAATTTGGCGCCTACCGCATCATCCGGGAGATTGGTCGGGGCGGACTGGGCACGGTCTATCTGGCGGAGCGCGCCGATGAGGCCTACCACAAAGAAGTCGCAATCAAAGTCGTTAGGCGCGGTTTGGATACGGAAGATATTTTGCGCCGTTTCCGGCATGAACGGCAAATTCTGGCCCAGCTCGATCATCCGAATATTGCGCGTCTGATCGACGGCGGGACGACCGCGGAGGGGCTCCCCTACTTCGTCATGGAGTATGTGCGAGGTGAAACGCTGATCGAATTCTGCAAAGCGCAGCAATTTGGGACGGACGAGCGGCTGAAGATTTTTCGGAAGGTTTGTGACGCCGTTTCCTACGCCCATCAAAACCTGGTCATTCATCGAGACCTCAAGCCGTCGAACATTCTCGTGACGGAAGAGGGCACGCCGAAGCTGCTCGATTTTGGCATCGCCAAGGTCCTCACCCCGGACGACCAGGCACCGATGACGCAGACGATTCCCGCGCTCCGCGTAATGACACCGGAGTATGCCAGCCCGGAGCAGATCAAAGGCGGGCGGATCACCACCAGCAGCGATGTTTATTCGTTAGGCGTGCTTCTTTATGAACTGCTGACCGGGCAAAAGCCCTACCGTCTGACGAGCCGCAGCACGGAAGAAATTTCGCGCGCAATTACAGACCAGGAGCCGGAACGTCCGAGCAGGATTGCAACCGACATTCTGCATTCCGCGATCGGCAATCCGCACTCCCTCCGCGGCGATCTCGATAACATCGTCCTGATGGCGTTGCGCAAGGAACCGCAACGCCGCTATGCGACCGTCGAGAGTTTCTCCGAAGATATCCGCCGTCATCTGGAGGGCCTGCCGGTCAGCGCCCATAAAGACACTTTCCAGTATCGGGCGGCGAAGTTCGTCCGGCGGAACAAAATCGGCGTGGCGGCCGCGCTGCTCGTGCTGCTCGCCGTCCTCGGTGGCGTCGGCGCGACGCTCTGGCAGGCGGGAGTCGCGCACGCCCAACGAGCCAAAGCCGAGCGCCGATTTAATGAAGTGCGCAAACTGGCCAATTCCAATCTGTTCGAGGTTTACCCAAAGATCGAAAATCTCGCCGGATCACTGGAGGCGCAGCAGGCCGTCCTGCTCAATGTGTTGCAATATCTCGACAGCTTATCCAAGGAAGCGACCGGCGATTTGGAATTACAGAGTGAACTGGCCACCGCCTACGAAAAAGTCGGCGACGTGCAAGGAGGAAGACACGATCAGAGTCTGGGTAACTATAAGACTGGCTTGGAGACCTACCTTAAAGCGCAACAATTGCGCGAAGCGGTTGCCCTCGCCAATCCCGAGGATCTGAAAGCGAAGGAAAAGCTGGCGGACAATTACTTCAGCACCGCGAAGTCCCTATGGTTTGCCGAACGGACCAGGGAAGCGGAAGCAACCTACGAGAAAGGGATCAAACTGCGCCGGGAGTTGGTCGCGGCAATGCCCGATTCGGTGGAAGCAAAGAACGGCCTGGCCACCATGCTGATCGACGCTGGCGCCATTCCCGAATACAACGATCAAACGACCGAGGCACTGGTTTATTTCCACGAAGCCTTGGGCATCCTCCAAAAGGCGCGGCAAAAATATCCCGAGAACAAGAACTTGCGGAAGGCTCTCGCGCTGGATCTGAAATACCTCGGCAGAGTGAACGCCTCCCTCGGAAAATACGATGAAGCATTGGGCCATTTCCAGCAGGCGGCTGAGATCAGCCGGGGTTTGGTCCGGCAGTTTCCGCAGGATTTCCGTCTGCAGAGAGATGTCTGGCAGTCGGAAAAACAGCTCTGCCAATTTTTTATCAAAAAGGGCGATGGAGCGGGAGCCGTCCCAGCGTGTCTAAAGACAACTGAATTCCCGCGCCTCGCTCTCGAAAGAGAGCCCGAGAATGCGGCGGTTCGATATGACCTATCCGTTTCGCATTGGGACGTGGCGAGAGCGTATCGACTCGCGACCAACTACTCCGGCGCGGTCGAAGAAATCGACAAAGCGATTGGGATGATCTCGGAACTGATCGAGAAGCTGCCTGAAAACGGCGAATACAAACGTTTCCTTTCGGTCTTCGAATTGGAAAAAGCAGAGTCTTTGCTCAAGCTACAACAATTCGATCCCGCGCTCGCTGCATTGAGCAGAACCAGAGAACTTTTACTGCGTTTGATCGAACGGGATAAAGAGTCAATCACCAATCAGTCCGATCTGTCGCTCGCCTTCCGTCTTTCTGCGAAAGCTCACTTCGGAAAAGGCGAAAAAGAGAAGGCCCTCGAGAGCATGGACAAGGCGATTGAGATTGTTCAGAGGCTTGGAAAGCAGGGCGCACTTTCCGGATCCGACAAAGGATTGCCTGCCGAGCTGAAACAAGAGAAAAGCCGCATGGAGCAGGATTCGCCCCCGCCTCGACTTCACTAGGGTAGCGCAAGCTTCCAGCTTGCGGCGGTGGGGTCGCAAGTTGAAAGCTTGCGCTACCTTTGCCCGATCCCATGCTCCAACAATTCGACGAACGAAACCGCGACCTGATCGTCAACATCAACGGCCGTCTCCTTCATCGCGAAGAGGCGTGCGTGAGTCCGTTCGACTCCGCGGTGCAAGGTGGCGACGCCGTTTGGGAAGGATTGCGGCTTTATGATAGCCGCATTTTTAAGCTGCACGAACATCTCGCCCGTCTGCGCCGGTCCGCCGAGGCGCTCGCCTTTGTTGAAATTCCGCCTAACGAGAAGATCATCAGCGAAATCAAACGCACCCTCGCCGCCAACAAAATGTGCGACGGCGTTCATCTGCGCCTCACTCTCACTCGCGGCGTGAAGATTACTTCCGGCATGGATCCGCGGCTCAACCAATCCGGCCCGACCCTCATCGTCCTCGCCGAATTCAAAGCGCCCGTTTACGCGAAGACCGGTCTCAAGTTGATCACCGCTTCCAGCCGCCGGCCGCCGCCGGAAATTCTCGACCCGCAAATTCACCACGCGAATTTGCTCAACTCCATCCTGGCCAAAATCGAAGCCAACCGCGCCGGTGCCGACGACGCCCTCATGCTCGACACGCGCGGCTTCGTCGCCGAGACCAACGCCACTCACATTTTTCTCGTTAGGCAAAACGAAGTCGCGACCAGTCGCGTCCTCGCCTGTCCCGACGGCATCACGCGCGCGACCGTTCTCGAAATTTGCACGACCCACGCGGTCGCTTGCATTGAAACTGATCTCACGCTCGAAGACGTTTACGCGGCCGACGAAGTCTTCTGCACCGGAACCATGGGCGAACTGGCTGGCGTAATCGCGGTGGACGACCGAACGATTGGCTCAGGAAATATCGGCGCGATGACGCAAAAGCTGAGCAGCCTCTACGCGCAACGCACCGCCCGCGAAGGGACGTCGCTTGTCGATTAATGCCTCGACGGTACGCTGGAAGGTTGGGTAACGTCCGCCATGATTTTTCGCTCTCGTTGCTCGTTTGCCATTGCTGCCTTCGCGGCAATCGGATTTGGCTCCAATTGCTTCGCGGCCTCGGAAGATGATCCTTCCTGCAAACCGCTGCTCGATGCGACCGCGAAGATGGAACAGACCGACCATCACGATTTTATGACCGAGCGAACCGGCGACACGACGACGGAAGCCGAGAGCATCCAAGTGGGCGACGTGAGTTACATCAAGGTCAACGGTACCTGGCGAGAGAGTCGCATGAGCCCGAAGGATTCGGCTGCGCAACGGAAGGAAAACATCCATGATGCCAAAGTCTTTAACTGCCAATACGAGCGCGACGAAACGATCAACGGGGAAGCGTCGGCCGTCTATAAGACCCACCAGGAAAGCGATGAAGTGAAGGCAGACGCGGAGATTTGGATATCGAAAGGTCGTGGCCTCGTCCTGAAGGAAGTGGTCACTCACCCGGACGACAAGATGGCGATCACGATCCGGGTGGATTACGCGAACGTGCAGAAGCCGGCGGGTCTGAAATAATCAGCGACCGCCGGACGCCGGCGCGATCGAGCGGTAATGCTCAAACACCCGCACTCCCTCGCTTCGGGCGGACGCGGGAACAGGCAGACGCAGAGTGAGGTTGAACATTCCGCCGTAACGGCCGCGCGGATACTCAACCGTAAATTCCAGGCATTCCGGATCGACTGGCGCTGGCGCCCAATTGACGGCGCGGAGCGATGGGCTCGACCATCTGCGCAAGGTGTGATAGGCGCCGTCGGCAATTAGCTTGCCGCGCCCGACGATGATATCCACTCCGTGAGGCGGCGTCTTTTTGCGAACGCGAAAATCGTTACGCAGGCTGATATCTTGCGTCGCGCGAAGGGCATCGAAGGCGCGAAACCGTTCCCATTCCGCCGGGTTCACATGCCAGCGAGCGATCACGTTTTGACCCGCCAGCAATCGCACATAGCCCAACGCGGAAAAGAGCGTCCACATAAAGGCAAAGGAGGAAACGATCGCCAGGAATAAGCCAGCGACTCCCGCGATCACGCTGAGGAGGGCTCCTGGCTGTTTGCCATGGGAAGTCGCGAACAAAAGCAGCGCCAGACCGAGAAGAGTGAGCACTAAGCAGATGCCGGCTTTGCGAATGGGATTGCGCATACGTTTTCGTCAATCAGGGAAAGCAGTTTCGTCCGCAGATTTCGCAGATTTACGCAGATTAGAAGGTTGCACTACGGAAGGCGAAATATTCTGCGGCGCAAAATCTGGACCGAGTGAAGTATCAGTGCGACTCGCGACTGTAGCCGCCTCTCTGTGAGAGGCGCGGCGCTCGACGCGGCCTGGCGCCTCCGGGTTCCCAAGGTTAAGAAAACACAAGCCATCGCGCGACCAAAGGCAGAGGTTGACCGCGGCTTATCCGGTTATCAATTCACTCATGGCACGACGAGGAAGACGAAAGTGAGGGTGGCCATCAATGGCGCGGGCATCGGCGGGCCCACGCTCGCTTACTGGCTGATGCGAGGAGGCCACGAGGTGTTGCTGGTCGAGCAGGCGCCCGCGTTGCGCACTGGCGGCTATATCATCGATTTCTGGGGAGTCGGTTACGATATCGCAGAAAAAATGGGACTTCTGCCGCGCATCAAGGAAATCGGATTCCAGGCGAAGGAGGCGCGCTATGTGGACGGGCAAGGTCGCAAGCGCGGCGGCTTTTCTGTCGATGTCTTTCGCCGCATAACGGACGGCCGTTTCATCGAGCTGGCCCGCTCGGAGCTGGCGGCGACGATCTACGGAGCGCTGGAGGGAAAAGTGGAGACGCTCTTCGGCGATTCGATTGCCGCCATCAAAGATGAGGGCGAGTCCGTGCAAGTGAGTTTTGATCGTGCTGGTCCACGCAAGTTCGATTTGGTCGTCGGGGCGGATGGGTTGCATTCCCGCGTGCGCCGGCTGGCCTTCGGGCCGGATGAGAAATTTGAAGTATCGCTCGGTTATCACGTGGCGGCGTTTGAGGTGGAGGACTACAAGGCGCACGATGAACTCATCGCGATCAACCATGGAGTCGCGGGGAGAATGGTGTTCCGGTTGTCGATGTCGGGCGGCCGGACTCTCTTCCTGTTTGTCTTCCGCGATGAGTATGCACACGGGGCAAAAGTGGCCGATGACAAGGATCGCCGGTCGGTGTTGCGTGAGGTCTTCGCCGACGTCGGCTGGGAATGCCCGCGGATTCTCGAGATCATGGAGACGGCCGGCGAAATCTATTTTGATCGAGTGAGTCAGATCCGGATGGATCGCTGGACGCGGGGCCGAGTGGCCTTGGTCGGCGATGCCGCCGCATGTGTCTCGCTCCTGGCAGGCGAGGGGACCGGCCTGGCTATGGCCGAGGCGTACGTGCTGGCGGGCGAGTTGCAAAGGTCAGAGTCGGATCATGCGGCGGCCTTTGCTCGCTATGAGCAAAGGATGATGCCGTTCGTGCAGGGCAAGCAGGAGTCGGCGGCAAAGTTTGCTTCCACCTTCGCGCCGAAGAGCACGCTGGGAGTTTGGTTTCGCGACAAGGTAAGCAACTTGTTGCGGGTCCCGTTCATCGCGAATTACTTCATCGGGCGCGTGGTCCGCGACGAGATTGAACTGCCCGACTATCAGTTTCGGTAAGCTGACCGGCTGCCGCGAGAAGATCGAGGTCAGCTCTGGAATACCGCGAGTCTTTCCAGCCGAAACGTCGTTTGAATCGCTCGCGAACGGCGCGCGAGCTCTTACAATAAGGGCGTGACAGGGAAGCAATTTTACGATTGGCAGACAGCCGGCGGGACGGACGATGTGATGCGGTTGGTGGACGCGCTCGAGCGTGCCGATATCCGCTGGTGCGCCATTGGGGGCGTGGCGGTCAACCATTGGGCGGCGGAGCCGATGGTGACACAGGATCTGGACTTTGTGGTGGCGACGGACGCGCTCGCGCGCGCGGTCGACGTGCTCACGGAGGCAGGGTTTAAATCCGAGAAGTTTCCGTGGTCCATTAATTTCCAAGGACGATCGCAGGTAAGTCTTCAGCTGAGCACGGAGGATTTTTATCGTGATTTTCCAGAGCGAGCCAGGCCGGCCGATGTGCATGGCATTCTTCTGCGAGTCGCTTCCTTGCAGGATACTCTCAAGGGCAAAGTGAAAGCTTGGAGCGACGCGGAAAGGCGGCAAAGCAAACGTCTGAAGGACCTGGGCGACATAGCCCGGCTGATCGAATCGCATCCCGATTTGTGGGGATCGCTCCCAGATGAGTTGAAAGGAAAAATCGAGCGTCCCGGAAAGGCCCCGTGAACGGGCCGGCAAGAGGGGAGGCGGAGGGATCCGTGGACGCGCCTTAGCCCCGATATTGCGCGTCGCTCACTTTCTCCAACCACTCGACGGCTTTGCCGTCGAGCGCTTCCTGGATGGCGATGTGCGACATTGCGGTCGTCGGCGAGGCGCCGTGCCAGTGCTTTTCGCCCGGCGGAAACCAGATCACATCGCCGGGTCGGATCTCCGCGATCTTCCCACCGTCACGCTGCACCCGGCCGGAGCCGGATGTGACGATGAGCGTCTGGCCTAACGGATGGGTGTGCCACGCGGTGCGCGCACCGGGTTCGAAGGTGACGCTGGCGCCGCGTGCGCGTGCCGGTTCCGGCGCCTCGAAGAGCGGATCGATCCGCACCGTGCCGGTGAACCAGTCGACCGGCCCATTACCGGATGATTGTGAACCATTTCTTTTGATTTCCATTTCGATGTCCTCAGTTGCTTATTATTCGGTGATCCCTCTTCCACTTGGTTAGATAGTATTTTTTTTCTGGTGCAGAGAAGTCTGGACCTGTCGTTGACAGTGGGGCATAACGCCGGACGGTTAAACACTCATGGGCGATAAATCTCCTAAAGCAAAAGTCGCAAAAGAAAACGCGTCGACCGCCGCCTGGTCGGTCCAGAAATTAAAGAGATAAGCTTTGGCTAGACCGAATTATTCCGGCGAAAAACGCCGCAAAGAGCTGGAGAAGCAGAAGAAGAAGGAAGCGAAAAAACAGCGCAAGCTGGAAAACGCTGCCAACCCTTCCACTGGAGACGACACGACCCGCGCTAACGAGCAGACCCCGATGGAAACCTCGCAGTAGTCAAATACGCCAGCCCAGCGGCGAAGCAGGGACTGTCCACCACCGAGGGCACGGAGCACACAGAGATCGAGACCTAATCCCGAAACCTCTGCGCTCTCCGCGACCTCTGTGGTAAAAAAGATCTCGTCGAATTTTCGATCGCATGGCCGCACGCACTTCCCGTTCTTCTGCTTTGCAGGATTTGTCGGCTCTCAGCTCGGAGATCCGCTTCCTCGGCAACGCTCTCGGGCACGTCATCTCACAACTGGAAGGCCGCGCCACTTTCGAGACGGTGGAAAAGCTGCGCACGCTGGCCAAGGCAAGCCGCAACGGTAAACCACGAGCAGCCGCCACGCTCGCCGCGACGGCTGCGAAACTCTCCCCGGCTGAGGCCATCCACCAGGCGATGGCGTTCACGCTCTACTTCGAGCTGGTCAACCTCGCGGAGGAAAATTTCCGCGTCATGATTCTGCGTCAGCGGCGGGCCGGGCAAGCCAGCGAAACGGCCAAGCCGATGCGCGAATCAATCGCCGCCGCCATCGCGGAGCTGAAGCAAGCCGGCACGACCAACGCAGAGATGCAGGCGCTCGTCGACCGCTTGCAGATCGAGCTGGTCTTCACCGCGCATCCGACCGAATCGAAGCGCCGCACGTTGCTGGCGAAGTTGCAACGCCTCGCCGAGATCCTGCGTCGCCGTCAGCTCCCGGAGCAGCAGACCGAAGCGCTCGATCCCGCCCAAATCGAACGCGAGATCGCTTCGCTCTGGTTGACCGATCGCAGCCGCGTCGCGCAACCGGAGGTGACGGATGAAGCGCGGACCGGCCTTTGGTATTTCGACACCACGCTTTTCGACACGCTCCCGCGTTTGCAAATGGACATGGCGCGCGCTCTCGCCCGGTATTTTCCGAAGGTCCGGCCGCCTGAGCGCTGGCTGTCTTTTGGCTCGTGGATCGGCGGCGATCGCGATGGCAATCCGAACGTCACCGCAGCCGTCACCGCCGAGGTGCTTTTGCTGCATCGGCAATTGGCTCTCACGAAATTGCGACGACAAGTCCGCGAGCTTTCGCGCTCCATCACCGTCTCGGATCGACGCGCCAAAATCTCCGCGGAAGTGCGCGCGCTCGTGCAGCAAGATCGCGATCTCAGCGCCCGTCTGGAACACTTGAGCGCGCGTTATCCGCACGAGCCGTATCGGCTGCTGCTCGCCGCGGTGCGCGAGCAGATCGATTGCAGCTTGAGTCGCGTCGGCGACGAGAAAAGTCTCGCCAGCGAAGAAGTGGATGAGCGGCCTTTCCTGCGTGCCGACTCGATCCACAAGACGTTCGAGGCCATCCGCTGCAGCCTCGCCGCCGGCCGCGGCGCGCTCCTGGCCGAGGGGGGAATTGGCCACCGCCATCCAGACCCTGGAGGTCTTCGGATTGCACACCGCGCGGCTCGATCTGCGGCAACACTCCGGCCAGCACGAGACAGCCGTCGCCGAAATCATCGGGCGCAGCGATTACCCGAAACTCAGCGAGCCGGAGAAACGCCGCGCGCTTTCGGAAGCGATCGCCGCCGCACGACCGCTCGCCTTGATGGCGCTGGTCGAATTCTCGGAGCAAACCCGGCACGTCATCGAGCCGCTCCGGCTGGCCGCGCTCACGGCCCGCAAGTTCGGCCCGGAAGCGCTCGGGATTTACATCATCAGCATGACGACGGAGGTCTCCGATCTGCTGGAGGTGCAGTTGCTCATGCGCCTGGCCGGCGCGGCCCTGCCGATCGCGCCGCTCTTCGAGACGCTCGACGATCTCAACCGCGCGCCCACCATCCTCGAGCAGCTCGCCGGGCAAAAGGACTACGCCGCGCTCCTCGAGAAACAGGGCCGGCATCAGCACGTCATGCTCGGCTATTCCGATAGCAATAAGGACTGCGGCTACCTCGCGGCGAACTGGGCGCTCTACCGCGCGCAGGATCGCATCGCCGAAGTCGCGACCGCACAGAATTTGCGCATCACGCTTTTCCACGGCCGCGGCGGAAGCATCGCACGCGGCGGCGGACCGGCCGCGAAAGCGATCCTGGCCCAGCCCGGTGGATTGCGCGACGGCGGCAGTCGCGTCACCGAGCAAGGCGAAGTGCTTTCCACCCGCTATCACGATCCCGATCTCGCCCATCGCGTCCTCGAGCAGATGACCTACGGCGTCCTCCTTGGCGCCCGCGCCGCGCAGCAGCCTCCCGAAATTCCCGTCGCCTGGAGCGCAGCGATGGAACGCATGAGCGCGGCTAGCGTCACCGCCTACCAGGCCGCTGCGAATGACGATCCGCAATTCCTCGAATTCTGGCGCGAGGCGACCCCGATCGACCAGATCGGCAACCTGCGTTTCGGTTCGCGTCCCACTTATCGGAAAGCGAGCCAGAAAGTGTCCGATCTGCGCGCCATCCCGTGGGTATTTTCCTGGATGCAAAGCCGGGTCAACTTCCCCGGCTGGTACGGGCTCGGGACCGCGCTCGAGGGCATCCTCGCCGAGGGCGCGAAAGGGAAACGCCTCCTGCGCGAGATGCACGCTTCCTGGCCATTCTTCGAGACGCTCATCGACAACGCGCAACTGACCATGCGCAAAGCCGACATGGGCATCGCGCGGCTTTACTCCTCGTTAGTCAAAAATGAGAAGGTCCGGAAACGCGTCTTCGCCATGCTCCTGGACGAATTCACCCGCACCGAGCGCGCCATCCTCGCCATCACCGGCCAGAAACAACTGCTGGCCAGCGAACCGGTCCTGCAAAAATCAGTCGAGCTGCGCAACCCCTACATCGACCCGCTGAATTATCTCCAGGTCGATCTCCTGCGCCGCCTGCGCAGCGGCAAGCTAAAGAAAGCCGAAGAAGAATCCGCCCGCGTCGCGATCGAGCTCACCATCAACGGCATTTCCGGCGGCCTGAAGAACACGGGCTGAGCCAGATCGGGAATCAGGAAAGCAGGAAAGCAGGAGGGGATGACTGGCTCTGGGTCGGATCAGCAGATGAGCAGCAAGCGCGCTGGCTCTCGCGGCGCCGTGGCGGGCGCGCGGTGGATGCACGGCGGGACCGCGCTCCCGGGCCAGTCCACCGCGATCCGCCAGAGCTGGCCGACCCCTAAGGAATAAGGCCGCGCTCCCTCGATGGCCGCGTAATGCATGTCGAAACAATGCTCATGCAGAGCGGCACGAAACGCGTCATCATCCGCTTCTGCTCCGAGATACACGCGGAGCTTTTCCCGGATTTCCGGGATGTCCACCTTGCGCCGCGCTTCCTCGTTCCGCAGGCCTTCACTCGCGGGCCCAAAGTAAGTGCAGAGCCAGGTATCGGCCTCGACCGGCGCGCTATCCACGTGGAAGGAAAACACATCCGTCCGCACCGGCCCTGGCTCCTCTTCGCGGGGATAGTCATGGATGCAGTTGAGCACCGGATCACGCTCCTGCTCCCGCAACGCCCGCAGATCTTCCCGCAACGCGTCGATCGCCATCCGACCGGCCGGGCTCAGCGCGAGCTGGAGGAGTTCCTGATCCTCGATCGTCACCACACCTTCGCCGGCTCCGAGTTTCTCGACCACCTCGCCGAAATCCCCGGGCAGCGTGCGCGGCCAGCAGAGAGCATTCACTCCCTGCGCGAACGGCGTCGCGACCAGCTCTGCAAAGCTATACACGGTTTTGATCCGGAAATAATCAGGAGAATCGATCACAGGTGCCCCGGCGGGAAGGATCGTGGTGGAAGGGGGCATGCGGAAGGCCGGATGACGAAAAGTTGCACGATCGGGCCTCCAAAAGAATGCGGATTTGATCTGACTATCGTCACAAACAGACAGCCACCTGTTGCGGTCTTGCTGAGAAACGAGAACGCCCCTCCTGATCGATCGACATCGAACTGGAAGCGGTTCGAGATTTGTGGCTGACTTCCTTGAATGCACGTCATCACGCGCAAGCGCTTGAACGATTTTGCTGATAAGCATCCCGATGCGCTGAGCGCTCTGGCGCACTGGTATCGGTTGATGAAACGCGGCCGCTTCCGCAGCTTTGTCCATCTGCGCGAAACTTTCCCGAGCGCCGATCTCGTAGGAAAACTGACCGTCTTCAATATCGGCGGCAACAAAGTGCGCCTCGTTGCCGCTCTTCACTACAACCGCTGGAAGGTTTACATTCGCGCCGTCCTCACCCACGCTGAATACAACACTGGAGCTTGGAAAGAATGACCGATACACTCAAAGCCTCACTCGCCCATTGGCCCGAGCTCTCGCAGTCCGTCTTCGTCCCGCACACTGAGTTGGAATACCGACGCCTCGTGCTTATGCTCGATCAACTCGTGGACGAAGTCGGGAACGACGAATCCCACCCGCTCGCTTCTCTCATGGAAGTCGTCGGCCTGCTCATCGAGAAATACGAGGATGAGCAAGTGCCGGAGCTTGAGGAATCAAATGCCGTGCGGGAAGACCCCCCGGTTTCATAGAGCCCGCCGTAAAAGGCTTCGCCGCACCGCGCGATATCGCGGTGTTGCAAGAGAGCGAGCGTCGCGAACTACGCGTTGTCCGAGTCGGACTGCCTGCCAAGGCTATTGAACTTTTCGAGCAAGAGATTAAGCACATCATCGAGGCTCGACGTTACGGAATCGGGCAAATCTTTGGTGATGCCGTGGTCTTTCGGGATAAAAGCGCAAGCTAGCTGCCACATGATCCAGTCCGCGGCGTCCAAGACCTCATCAACATCCCGGATTTTAAGACCAGCTTCATTGAAAAATGCCTCTCTAGGCTTCGTTCGAATCCGATGTCCAAAATAATTGCCGCGCAACTTTCCGATCCCTTTGATGATTGGCTTTAGCAATTCGAGCTTGGCTCTGCATTCCTTCGCCTGATTGGGCATCAGTCGGTCTTCACAAATGTCCAGCAAATTGGAGAGGCTGTGTGTGTCCTTGCGGCCCTTAAATAAGGCGTCAAGATTCATAATGGTTAGGTGCAGACTGGATTCGCGAATCGCGTTGAATAACGGAAAGTGTAGCTGAATCGCCAAGGCGAAGTCGTGCCCTCCCTCCTCGTAGGCATAGAGTTTGAACCACAAAGCCCAGCTGGCCCTCGCTGTCTCCACCATTCGGCGGATCTCTTGAAAAGAATCAAAATTTTTCACCTAAATATTCCAATTATGGGAGACAAAGTTCGGTGACTTCACTCGCCAGTCGGTCTGGACCGATCATATTTGCACTCATTATCTCTGCCACGATGACGGGAATCGGCGCAGTCATATACTCGGCGCGTCCATCATCTCCGCCGTCGATAAGCTCCCATTGCGGCCAAGTATGCCGCCCATGCACAAATGCCAAAGCCCGATAGAAGGCTTGGGCAAAAGAACCGATTTCGCCAGCCTCCACACCCGCACCCTTTTTTAACCGAATGTGAAGGTCGCAATCAGCTTTTCGCTGAATCAGCGCGTATTCAAACTTACCAACCATCCCTTTCAGCGTGTTACGCTCCGTGTGCGTCGAATCTCCCAGAAAGGGATTCGTTTCGACGGTCACCGTCATCTCTTCGCGCCACACAAGTTTGTAATTTGTTAGGCGCGCGTCAAGGTGAGTTCCCATAATAGCCAAATCATTCGAATTGGCTGCGTGGATCACTGCCTCCCGCAGCCCCGTTTGATCGAATGGAATCGCCAACAGATGGAGCCGGTCAAATTCGAGGCGACCACCGCGCACGAGGAATCGAAAAGTGGTGAGGCTGTGCTGGTGCGGTAGCCCATTCGCCCAAAAAGGGACTTGATCCTCGATCACTCCGCCGATTTTCCAGAAGCGGTCCCGCATGATAGTCCCACCGATCATTGGCAGTTCTTGGCCCCCCGTTAACGTGACATCCAACTCTATTCGATCATCTTGTAGACGAAGCTTACCACTACCGGTGAAATCGCCGCTCTCCGTGACAATCACGATCTGACCTACACTCAATGGCCCGGCGTCATTCCGAAAATGGTCGGCGATTTTCTTAAAGTCCATTGAGCTCCTTCGATAACACATTTGGAAAGGGAATTCATAGGACACTCACTGCATTGGCATTCCGTCTCCTTGGCGGGAATGAGAATCATGCTTCTCACAACGCACTCCGAAACTCCGTCGGCGTGACGCCGACGACGCGGCGGAAGACTTGGGCGAAGGCGCTCGGGCTGGTGTAGCCGACTTCGAGCGCGATGATCATTCGCGCGCCCGCGCTCATGCCAGCCACCTGGCTGCTCCCCGTCCATGTCGCGGCTTCCCGAGCCGCTCCATTCTCGATCAGGCTGCGCTTGGTTTCGCGCATCATCTGTTGGGCGCGGGTAATGCGCTCACACTTGACGAATTGCGGAGAATTCAGGCTGGTCGTTTGCTGGGAGCCTAGGCTCCACGATTCGAGTTCGACGCCTTCAGTTGGAGGGATTGCACCTTTGCTTTCAGTGTCCACGTTTCCATCGCATGGAGCTTTGCCTCTGTATCGGCGACAATGACCCAGTAGTCTCGGTGAAATGTTCTGTCCGGCGATTCAATCAAGCTCTCGATGATCGCGCACAATCCATCCAAGCCCGCTTTAACTTTACCGAGCAGAACCGTGTCAAGTGTTTCGAGTTGCTGCGACAAGTTCGTGTTGATCGCAGTATGGTCGCGGTTTAGCGCATGCAGCCATTGCCCGTGAGCGACTTTGTTCCGAAGGATGGCTGAATCAGCGACGTATGTTCCGATGAGTTTCTCTACGGCCTGCCGCGTGTTTGCGATGTAATTAGATTTTTGAGATGAGTCGATCTTTCGCAGTCCGAGTTCTAGGCACTTAATCCACGCATCCTTGATGCTCGAGCGCGCTGACACCTTGATTTCGCTGATCTCACCCAACTCGAAGCCGTAGGGCGTGTGAATTAGTTTTGAGAATCTTGCTTCGCTCAGTGCGCAGAGAATTAGCGATTGAATCTTGGTTTGAAGGCTCGCGTTGGCGAGGTCCCGGCGAGCCAAACATTCGTTTATTGCTCGCTGACTAGTCTTCCATGCTCGCTCGACCTCCCGGACATTCGCCGTCTGCGCCCTGAAGATCGCCAACTGCTCTTGTCTTGTGTTCATCCCTTGACTATCCGGGCGAGCAGAGAAGAAATTCAAGCTCTTCTCTGCTCGCCCGGAATCGAACCGGGAACCCGCTTTCGCGGTGCCTTACCATATTCAGCCACGAGCGCACGACAGTCTTCAACTAGGTGGAACTCGCTGTCAATCACATCGCGATTGTCGTTCTAGTGTGGAGATGGCAAGGAGGCAAAGCATTGCCTGATCTGGAGCGACACGTGGCTCAAACGCGCCGGGAAATGGCAGATCGTGGCGGCGCAGGATACGAACATCCCTTGTCAGCCCTAGGAGGTCGCGCCAGCTCTTGAAGCGGCGTGACGGGGCTGCCGGAAGACGGAAGGTGGGATCCAGGCGCCAAGCATTACGTTGTCCGATAATTTCCTCGCCGGTGATCGATCGCGACGCAATTAAGGAAGGCGATAAAATATGGCCGAACTAAGTGTTTATCTCGATCCGGCAGGGCGCACATGGCCAAAGCCTCCAAACCGCCGACGGTGAAGAAGCGGAAAATGACGCGGGGCTGGAAGCGGTGCCTGCTGGTGTTGGCGGCGTTGCTCCTGATCCCGGCAGTGCAGGTGGCGGTGGTGCGATTCGTGAACCCGCCGCGGACGCTGCCGATGTTACTCGAAGAAGGCGGCCAGATGTTCTCGAGTGGACCGAAGGCGCCGTTGCACTATCGCTGGATCGATCTGCCGCAAATGCCGGAGATGTTTCTGAAGCATCTCTGGATTTCGGAGGATCAGCGGTTCTTTCAGCACGATGGCTTTGACTGGAAAGAGATGGACCTGGCGATGAAGAAAGCGGAGCGGACCGGGAAGCCGGTGCGGGGCGCGTCGACGATCACGAATCAATGCGCGCGCTCCATTTTTCTCTGGCAGGGGCGGTCGTGGATCCGGAAAGGTCTGGAATCGTATTACACGCTGTGGATGGAAGCGCTGCTCTCGAAGCGGCGCATCCTGGAGCTGTATGCCAACGTGATCGAGATGGGACGCGGGATCTACGGGGTGGAAGCGGCGGCGCAACATTTCTTCGGCGTGAGCGCGCGCGGGCTGACGCGGGAGCAATCGGCCATGCTGGCCGCGGTGTTGCCCAATCCGAAAGGCTGGAATCCGACGCAACCAAGCCGGGCGTTGCGGCGGCGTCAGCAGCGCATTCTCCGACGAGAGCGGGAAGCGCGTTTCCCGGCGAATCTGCTGAGGTGAGGGACACGGGGAAACTTGCATCTAACCACGCTGCCTGAGCTATACATATCGCGATGAATCTCGATCATCTCGCGCTCGGCTGGTTGCTGCTCATCTTTCTGGGCGCGGCGACGGCGGTCTGGGTGGCGGGGATTTATGTCTCGAACACGACGGATGTCCTGTCCTTGCGCTTCGGGCTGGGGGAAGCGTTGGGCGGGATGTTGCTGCTCTCGATCGTGACGAATCTGCCGGAGATGGCGATCACGGCGAGCGCGGCGCTGCATCACGATCTCGGGATCGCGATCGGAAATATTCTCGGCGGAATCGCGATCCAGACGGTGGTGTTGGTGGTGCTGGATTTCTTCGGGTTGGGGAAAACAGGCGGGCTGACTTATCGGGCGGCTTCGCTCGGGCTGGTGTTGGAAGGGTTACTCGTGATCGCCGTCCTGACGATGGCGATTCTCGGTCATGAACTGCCGGCGAGTCTGATCTATTGGCGGCTCACGCCCGCGAGTTTGGGGATCGTGCTGGTGTGGTTGATCGGGCTGTATCTGGTGAGCAAGGCGCGCAAAGATTTGCCCTGGCAGGAGAAGGGCGACGCGCCGGGCGGGCAGGGCGACCCTCGAGGACATTCGAAGAAAAAGAAGTCGGCGACGAAAAGGATGAGCACGGGCGTGGCGCTCGCCATTTTCCTGATGGCGGCGGCGGTGACGCTGGCGAGCGGAGTATCGCTGGAGCTGAGCGGCGAGGCGCTGGCGAAGCACTTTGGGATGAGCGGAGTGATCTTCGGCGCGACGGTGCTGGCGGCGGCGACTTCGCTCCCGGAGGTCTCAACCGGGCTGGCGTCGGTGAAGCTGGGCGATTACAAACTGGCGATGAGCGACATCTTCGGCGGGAACGCTTTTCTGCCCGTGCTCTTCTGCATGGCGACATTGCTCTCGGGGGAAGCGGTCCTGCCCAAGGCGCAAAGGACGGATATTTATCTGACGGCGCTGGGGATGTTGCTAACGTGTGTCTATCTCTGTGGATTGATCTTCCGTCCGCGCCGGCAGATTGCGCGGATGGGAATTGATTCGCTGGCTGTGCTGGTAATCTACGCGGTGGGGATCGCCGGGTTATTCGCGATCGCGCCGGGTTGAGTGTGGAAAAGCGAAAATTTCTTGGCGCCATCGAAGTCAAATGAACAGAGACGTGAGTGGAATGGAATCGACGCAAAAGAGCGGGAGGAGGAGGAATAAATCCGACGCGGCTTTGAGGGATTGGACCCCCGAAGAACTGCGAACGTTGCGTAGGCTGAAGACGCCGGCGGGGGTGCAGGGGTTTCTCGATGGGTTGCCTTATAACCTGGGTTACACGGGGCGGTCGCCGCGGTTGGTTTTGCGGGATGGGACGGCGTCTTGTTTCGAGGGGGCGGTGTTTGCGGCGGCGGCGCTCAGAGTGATCGGGTTTCGGCCGCTCGTTCTCGATCTGGAGGCGGATCGGGATACGGATCATGTGATCGCGATCTATCAGGTGCGCGGTCATTGGGGGGCGGTGGCGAAATCGAACTACACGGGGTGCCGTTCCCGGGAGCCGGTTTATCGGACGTTGCGTGAGCTGGCGCTGAGTTATTTCCATGTCTATTTCAATCTGCGATTCGAACGGACGCTGCGGCGTTATTCGCGTCCGGTGAATCTGGCCAGGTTCGATCGGTTGCAGTGGATGACTTCGGCGAAGCCGGTCTGGTATATCGCGGAGTATCTGGCGGAGATTTCACATACGGCTTTGCTCCGGCCGGGAATGGAGAAGCGGTTGGCGCGGGTGGACCGTCGGACGGTGGAGGCGGAGATGGTGGGGCATCGGAGGAAGGCGAAGCGGGTCTGAGGGTAGCGCGAGCATCCTGCTTGCGTTCGGGGAGAGGCAACCTGGAAAGGTTGCCCTACAGGGATCGCCGCAACCTGGAAGGTCGCACTTCAATTTGGCGTGGCGACGCGTCGTGTTTAGTCGCGGCAGGCGGGCCGCCTGCCGGCCGAGTCAGTCCAGCGGACTGACCTCCATTTTTATTCGGCGCGGAGGGCGATGATGGGATTGACGCGGGTGGCGCGGCGCGCGGGAAGGAAGCACGAAGCAGCCGCGACGGCAGCGAGGAGGCCGGCGACGGTGCAGTAAATGATCGGGTCGAGGGCGTTCACTTTGAAGAGAATGTTTTGCAAGGCCCCGGCGGCGACCACGCCGAGGAGGAGCGCGGTTGCGCCGATACCGATGACCAGGCCGATGGCCAATTGCCACGCGCCCTGGGTCATGACCATTTTGAAAATGCGGCGGGCGTCGGCCCCGAGCGCGATGCGGATGCCGAATTCCTGGGTGCGTTGGTTGACGGAGAAACTCATGACGCCATAAAGCCCGACGGCGGAGAGGACGAACGCGACCGCGCCGAAGAGGGCGAAGAGCGTGGAGATGATGCGGCTGCCGGAAAGAATTTCGGCGTGCAAGACGGCGGGCGTGCCGCCGAAATAGATCGGCAGATTCGGATCGATCGCGGCGACGGCTTTGGCGAGTGGGGTGGCGAGGGCGTCGGCGCGCTGGCCGGGATGCGGCCGCACGATGAGGGTGGTGAATTGCGGCGCGGGCGGGACGCCGAGGAGCGGGACGTAAAAGCCGGTGTTGTCGGTCTGCTGATTGAACGGCCCTTGCATGAGCGTCTCGGGCGCGACGCCGACGATGGTGCGCCACGGTTGCGGTTGCGCGGGATTGAAGAGACGAATGCGCCGGCCGAGCGGGCTGGCGTTCCCAAAATACTTGCGCGCGAATCCAGAGCTGACAATCGCGACGGGCTGCTTCGCGTCGGTGTCTTCGGTGGTGAAGTCGCGGCCTTCCAGAATTTTCAAACCCATCGTCGCGAAGTAGCCGTCGGAGACGAAATCGAAGTTCCCCTGCGGCCGGTCGCGATCGGTGATGTAATTCTGGCCGTCGACTTCGTATTGGCCGAACCCGCCGAAGGTGAGGCGGAAACGCCCGCTCATGGCCGCGCCGGCGAAGGCGGGATTGCCGCGCAAACTGCGCAGGGCGCGGGCGAAGAATTGCTGGCGCGCTTTGTCGTCCGGATAATCGCCATCCATCAACGCGATGCGCGCGGTGTAAACGCCATCCTCGTCGTAGCCGTAATCGAGCTTCGTCTGGTTACGGATCGATTTGACCTGCAAGGCCGCGGCGATGAGGAGCGCGGCGGTGACTGCGATCTGACCGATGACGAGCACGCGCGTGATCAGATTAACGAGCCGGCTCGAGTTGCCGCGGCCGCCTTCCTTCATCACTTCGGCGGCGTTCGCGCCGGAGCTTATCCAGGCGGGGACGAGGCCGGAAAGGAGCGTGGCGCCGATCGCGATGGCGATGGTGAAGGCCAAGACTTTGCCGTCGATCGCGAATGAAACCCAGTAAGGCGGCGGGAAAGGCGAGCCGTTGAGGACGTGGACGAGCAGGCTGACGGACCAATAGGCGAGGAGCACTCCGACGGCCGTGCCGAGCAATCCGATGATGAGGCTCTCGGTCAGCATTTGCCTAACGAGCCGCCAACGAGTCGCGCCGAGCGCGCCGCGGATGGCCAGCTCTTTCGCGCGCAAGGCGGCGCGGCCGAATTGCATGTTCATCACGTTCACGCAGGCGATGACGAGGACGAGAATGACGGCGCCGAGCATGGCGAAAACGGTCTGGCGCAATTGCGGGCCGGTGAAGGTGTTGAGCAATGGCTGCACGCTGGCGGAGGTGAGCTGCGCGTTCGTTTTGGGATTATCGGCCGCCATGCGTCGGGCGAGCCCGATGTATTCGGCGTTCGCCTGGTCGATGCTCACGTTTGGTTTGAGTCGGCCGATGATCGATGGGCCGACGCTCGACGGATCGCCGCGCGGTTTGATCGGGAATTCGTTGTAGAGCGGCACCCACAATTGCTCGTTCACGGGGAACTTGAAGTTCTTCGGCATGACGCCGATGACGGTGGCGGCGCGGCCGTTGATGCGAATGGCCTGGCCGACAATTTTCGGGTCGGCGTTGAAGTCGCGCTGCCAGATTTCGTAGCCGAGAAGCGTCACCTTTTCCGCGCCCGGTTTGTTATCGGCGGCGGTGAAATCGCGGCCCATGATCGGGTTCACGCCGATGATTTTGAAGAAGTCCTCGGTGACGTAGCCGCCGGTGTAGCGCTGCGGGTTGTTGCGGTAGGTGACGTTGATGGTGGAGCCGTTGAGGTAGGCGGCCATTTGCGAGAACGATTGCTGGGCGGCGCGGAGATCTTCGTAATCCTGCGCGCTGGGAATGTTGCCGGCGCCGAAGTTGTTGTTTTGTGGCGTGCCCTGCGGATCGATCAAGCCGACGTTCATGAGCTGCTCGGGATGCGGGAAGGAAAAGCCGCGCAAGACAAGGCCGTTGACGACGGTGAATTGGGTGGTCACGCCGCAAATGCCGAGGGCGAGAACGGTGACGGCGAGGAAGCAAAAGACTTTGTCTTTGAAGAGGACGCGGAAGCCGACGCGAATGTCCTGGCAGAATGAATCGAGAATCATGGTGAGTGAGTTGGTGGCGGTGCTTTCTAAAGTTGGGATGCAGCGAGCGGCTGCTTTGGATTCAGAAAACTTTGCCGCTAAGAAGGAGACGCCGGTGGAGCGCCGTTTTGTCTTTCATCCCGAGCCCCGAAATGCCTTCGGGGTCGAGGGATCCCGGAGCGAAATCTTAAAGGTCACGCAGCGGGATCCCTCGGCTGCGCTCGGAATGGCCGGCTTTTCGGTCACGGATGGAGAAGGCTGCAGCTTAGATGGACTCGACGCCTTGCGTTCCATCGCGGCAGGCGGCCGCCTGCCGGCCGAGTCAGTCCAGCGGACTGACCTCCCAGGCTTATGCGGCGCGCAGGGCGATGATGGAGCAGCCTCGTTAGGCGAGATCGCTTCGGAGGCGGGCGGCGGTGACGATGGCTTCCTGCTCGAGCGGCGCGTTGGCGTAACCGACAGTGATGCACTGGCCGAGATATTGGCGGAGGAAGGGCAGAATGCCGCCGAGCCGCTCGTATTGGGCGGTGTGGACGAGTTCGTGCGCGATGAGGAAACGATCCCGCCAGCAATCACGCCGCACGAAAATGCCGTGACCGAAGGCGAGCCCGCGCGTCGAGGGCGTGAGAAATTGAATGGCGTGGGCAGCGGCTTTCATGACGAGATCGTCGGGCAGCGGTACGCTGGCGAGGCGGAGAAGACGGACGCGTTCCGGCTCGCGCACCCCGACTTCCCGGGCATCGGCCAATTCCTCTGCCGTGAGCGGAACGCCCTCGCGAAAGATGCGTTGCTCGACGGAGGCGACCCATTTGCCGGCGAGCGGCAAGAGTTTTTCGAACGAAGCGCGAACGGCGGACCGATCCATGCGGGACCGAAGAACGAAGCTCAGCCTTCTTCGTGACCGATGACGAGGTGAATCACGCCCGAAGGATCGGAAATCCAGAAGCCGTCGAAATCTTCGCGCAACGGCTCGACTTCATCGCGCCGGGTCACGTCGTTCGCCTTCAAGTAAGCGGCGGCCGATTCGGTATCGTTCGTTTCGAGTTCGAGCCAGATATCGGGGTGGCTCAGGTTCGGCACGCGATCGATCCAGAGACGCATCGGGCCGAATTGGAAGATGCAGCCTTCCGGTTCTTCCTCGACGAGGGGCAGCCCAAGCGTGTCGCGATAGAACGCGACCGTTTGCTCGTAGGTGTGGCTCGGGCATTTGATGGCGATGTTTCCGCCGCCCGAAAATTGCGGACCGTTGACGTTGGCGACCATGAGAAGTTGAAGTTTTCGTTAGCCGCCGCCGGAGCCTTCGCCGCCGGGTTCGGTCATGGCGACGGGATCGAGCGCGGCATCGAGTTCCGCATCCGGGAGCACCTTCTTTTCGCGGCAAAGTTCGCGGACCGTTTTGCCGGTCTTCACGCTTTCTTTCGCGATCTCCGCCGCACGGTCGTAGCCGATCTTCGGCGCCAGACTGGTGACCATGGCCATGGAAAGCTCGACCAATTCGCGGCAACGCTCTTTGTTCGCGATGATGCCGACGACGCATCGCTCGGTGAAGGCTTCGCAGATGTTGGCGAGCAATCGGATGCTTTCGAGAAGGTCGTGCGCCATGACTGGCATCATGACGTTGAGATCGAGATTGCCGTTCGCGCCAGCCCAGGTGATGCAGCTGTCGTTGCCGATGACTTGCGCGCAAACCATCATCATCGATTCGCTCATCACCGGGTTCACTTTGCCCGGCATGATGGAACTGCCGGGTTGCGTGGCGGGCAGTTGAATTTCGCCGAGGCCGCAACGCGGGCCGCTGCTGAGCAGCCGAATGTCGTTCGCGATTTTGAAGAGGCTGACTGCGATGGTTTTAACGAGCCCGCTCGCTTCGACCACGCCATCTTTGGCGCCCTGCGCTTCGAAATGATTTTGCGCTTCGCGAAACGGAATGCCGGTGCGCTGTTCGAGGTGCCGCGTCACTTTGCCGGGAAAATCGATGTGGCGATTGAGGCCGGTGCCGACGGCAGTGCCGCCGAGCGCCAATTCCTGCAAAGCCGCGAGCGCGCGTTTGGCCCGATCCTTGCCGTAAGCGACTTGTTGCGCGTAACCGCCAAATTCCTGGCCGAGCCGGACGGGCGTGGCGTCCATCAAATGAGTGCGACCGATTTTGATCACGTCCCAGAATTCCTTGGCCTTCGCGTCGAGCGCGCCGTGCAATTTTTCGAGCGCGGGAATGAGCGAGTTTTTTAACTGCTCGGCCACGCTGATGTGCAGGGCGGAGGGAATCACGTCATTGCTCGACTGGCCCATGTTGACGTGGTCGTTCGGATGGACGGGATCGCGCGCGCCGATCGCTTGACCGTCGAGCTGACAGGCGCGATTCGCGATCACTTCGTTGGCGTTCGTGTTGGTGCTCGTGCCGGAACCGGTCTGGAAAATATCGAGCACGAAATGCTCGTCGAGTTTGCCTTCCACCACTTCTTCGGCTGCCTGGACGATGAGCGCGGAGCGATGCGCATCGATCAATCCGAGATCGTGGTTCGCCTGCGCCGCCGCCCATTTGAGCAAACCGAGCGCGCGAATGAATGGCCGCGGGAAACGATAACCGCTGATCGGAAAGTTCAGGACGGCGCGCTGGGTGGAAGCTCCGTAGAGCGCGGACTCGGGCACCGCCATCTCGCCCATCGAGTCCTTCTCGGTGCGTGTCTTCTCCTGGCTCATGCCGAGCGATTCACCGAGCCGGATGCGACTTCCATGGCCGGATGATCGTGTCCATTCCGCGTGTTCGGTTTGGCGAACACGGTGATGAACATGGGCGGAATATTTTGCAGGAAATACTCGGAAGTCGTCTGGCCGATGAAGCTGGCATGCTGGCGCAGCTCGTTGGTCACCTGATAGATGACGAAGCTGCCGCCCGGTTTGAGCGCCTCGCAGGTTTTTTGGAGGAGCGCGCGTTTCTTATTGATCTCGAGAATGCTGAACGGGATGCCGGAAAGAATGTAATCGCATTGCTCGATGCCGCGCCGGCGCAGCTCCTCGGGAAGAGTGGAAGCGTCGCCGTTGATGACGTGAATGCGGGGATCGCTCGCGAATTGCTGGCGCAGATCGCGCGAGAAAGCGGGGTCGAGTTCGAACAGGAGTAGCTTCGAATCGGCATGCATGCGCCGCACGATCTCGCGGGAATGGACGCCTTCGCCGGGACCGTACTCGGCGATAACGCGAGGCTGGCTGAGATCCATTTTGGAGGCGACCCGGGCGACGAGCGCCTTGGAACTTGGGATGATGGAAGCGACCTGGAAGGGACGTTGCAGGAATCGCTTGAGAAACAGAACGCTCATGAAGTTGCGCATAGTCAACCGCTGCCTCTGCCTTGTCCAGTCGCGATCTTGCTGCGGCGCGGGCGTGGTCCGGCTGTAGAGAAAGCCACATTAGCCTAACGAAACGGAGGAAACCGTTGACATTTTTTCTAAAATTTATAAAGCTCGCTTTAGAAAAAGGTCTTGCTCATTTTGATACGACTTGCTGACTCTCCTCCAATGCACAATCTCCTGACGGTAAAGGAAACCGCGAAGTACCTTCGCATTCCTTTGCCGACCGTTTATTACCTGGTCCAGCGTGGTCAGTTGCCAGCCATCCAAATCGGAGGCCGCTGGCGCATCAAAAAATCCGCGCTCGACAAGGATATCCTCAAGGAGGACAAGGCCGGGCAACCGACCGTGCTCGTCGTCGATGACGACCCCAGTTTGCAAAGTCTCTTCAAGATTTTCCTCAAGAAAATCGGATTCAGCCGCGTCGTCGTGGGCACGGTAAAAGAAGCGCTCGTTGCGCTCGAGAAGCAGAAATTCGATCTCATCTTTCTCGATCTCAAACTTCCCGATGGCCCTGCGGACGACGTCTACGACCTGGCGAAAGAAGAACAGCCGGATTGCCCCATCATCATCATTACCGGCTATCCCGACAGCGAGATGCTCGATCGAATTCTCGCCAAAGGTCCGGTCACCGTCCTGAAGAAGCCGCTGCAAGTGGATCAGTTGAAGCACACGGTCCGCATCCTTGGGCACAGAGACGCAGTGAAGTTGGCGGCCTGATCGCGCGTTCCGCTACGGTTTGACCGCCGGAACATCGGCGCGATGCGCTGGCGCGAGCAGCTTTCCCCAGATGCCGTTGTAAGGGTGAACTTTCGACACCGGCTCGCCATCGCGATAGACGGGCCGCTCTTCATTGGCCCACTGAAAAATCGAGCCCTCGAGATTTTCGAGGGTTTGATAACCGGCTTCCCGCAGCCGTTTGGCCAGCGCCGCCGACCGATAACCGACTGAGCAATAAGTCACGATCGGCCGATCGCGCGGGAGATCGAAAGGCGCTTTCGCGTCGGGATTGATGCGTTGCGCGCCCTTCAGATGACTGACGTTATATTCCGCAGGAGTTCGCACATCGAGAAGGAGTGGAGTGGGACGTTTCTGATCGTTGAGCCAGGCCGCGAGTTCGGCAGTCGTGATTCGTTTCACTTTCGGAAACTCGCTCCTAATCCTGGCGTTCATCGCCTTCCAGCCGAGCGAGGAAAGGATCGATCCATCCATGCCCGTGACGCTCATCAGGCAAAGTAGGGCGACAAACGCGAGCCGTCTCATTTCGGCTGAAACTTACGGATGAATCTTGTGTCGAGCCAGTTTTTCAAGAGAAAGGCGAGCCGGCTGCGAAAAACGATTCCGCCGCGCGCGAAGAGTCCGGTGCCGTCCGCCAGATTGAGGATGAGGAGGAAACGCTTTTGCGGTTTGAATTCTTGCAGCGTGTCGCCGCGCAAGCTGGCCAGGAGATTGTGGTGCAGCACAGGCCCCTGGCGCACGGCGTAGACGCCCACGCGGGGTAAACCTTTTTCGCCAAACCAAACGCCGTCACCGCCGCCAAATACTTCCGGATGTTCGGGGCTTTGCAGAAATTCGTTCACGCGCAGCGATCCGTCCTTTGCGCAAGACAGTCCGCTTTCGCGCAGAAAATCCGGCGCCCGGATTCCCGTCGCCAGAATCACCAGATCAGCCGGGAGCGAGCGGCCGTCGTCGAGCACCACGGCATTCTCCGCTATTGCCGACACACGGGCCAGTGCGAAGACCTTGACGCCAATTTCCCGGAAGTAATGCAGTAAACTTTTTCCCGCTTTTGCCTCAGCCTGCGTCCAAAGTTGCGGCTCGGCCGAGATCAAGACGATCCGTGCCGGCTGTTTCAAAGCCGTGAGCCAATGATGGAGATTGGCTGCGATTTCGCAGCCGGCCGCGCCGCCGCCGATGATCGCGACACGCAAAAGTCTGTCGCTGCGCTCCGCTGCCAATCGCTCGCGCAATTGCCAAAGATTCTTGATCGGCTTGACTGGAATGGCGTGCGCCGCGCCTTCGATTTTTTCCACCGCAACTTCGCTGCCGACATTGAGCGAGAGAAGATCGTAGGGAACACGCGGGCCGTCCTCGAGTTCCAGTGCGCGTTCCTCGGCGTGAATGCGACGCACGATTCCTTTGTGAAACGTTCCGCCGGCGCGCTCGATCAATTGCGCAACATCGACCGTCGTCTCCGGCGGATTGTAGCGGCCAGCCAGCATGCCCGGCCCCATCCCCGAATACCAAAAGCGTCCCGGCGCGAGGAGAGTGATCTGCGCATTCTCTTTCGCGAAATCATCCGCGTGCCCTAACGAGTAAAGATGCGCATGCCCGGCGCCGACGAAAACAAGGCGCTTCATTCGGCCGGTCGGCGGTTCTTTTCCATCGTGTCACACAGTCGCTTGCCAAGGAAAGCACGCCGCTTGATAATTGCCTCTCTTTTCCCGCGCGGTTAGCTCAGTGGTAGAGCACCTCCCTGACACGGAGGGGGTCACAGGTTCGAACCCTGTATCGCGCACCATTTTTGTCTGTCTGGCCGTTTCGCTATGCGAAATGGCTACAGGTGAGGTGCCACGAAGTTCCGTCTTGTCGTCATCGGCGCGTGGCCAGTAGTTTGTCGGGCGTGACCAATCGCGCACCATCCGATTTGCGCGAACGCGCGATCGCGGAATACCACGCACATCTTCAGGCTGATGGGAAATTGTCAGCCACGCTCTTCGAAGAATTGCGCGAAGCGATGCGGCGTCAACGGCTGTTCTATGGCGACCGGCCAATCGGGGTGGCGTTGCGCCCGCATTTGCTCGACGCGACACAGTTCGATCTTCTGACGCGCCGAACGGAGCTGGTGGCCAGTGCGCTCGAGAAAGTGTCGGCCGCAGCGGTGCAAGACTCGAGTGTGCTGGACCGGTTTGGTTTGACCGAGATGGAGCGCGAGTTTGCGCTGATCGATCCGGGCTTTGCGCGCGCGGGGATCAACACGCGGATGGATGGTTTTGTTCACGGCCACGAGGTGAAGTTTGTCGAATTCAATGGAGAAAATCCTTCGAGTCTTAACGATCAGGGAGGGCTCAACGAGGTCCTCTCGCAGCTTCCCGAAATGACCGCGCTGGCGCAGCGCTATCGGTTGGAACAATTCTCGCCCGCCGTGAAGTTGCTCGAAACATTGCGCGCGACTTATCGCGAATGGGGTGGAGCAGGCGAGCCGCAGATAGCGATTGTCGATTGGAAGAATCTGCCGACTGAGAATGAATTCATTCTGCTCCAGGAATATTTCACCGCGCAGGAGGTGAAGGCGATCATCTGTTCGCCGGATGAGCTCGAATACGAGCAAGGCCAGTTGCGCTGCGGCGATTTCCGGATCGATCTCGTCTTTAAGCGAGTTCTTATTCACGAATTTCTCGAGCAGTGCGGCCGGGAGCATCCGCTCGCGCAGGCCTATCGCGACCGCCGCGTTTGTCTGGTCAATCCGTTTCGCTGCAAAATCATGCACAAGAAAGCCAGCTTCGAGCTGCTCACGGATGAGGCTTGCGAAAGCTGGTTTAGCGCGGCGGAGCGGGAAGCCATTCGGGAATCAGTGCCGTGGACCCGGCGATTTTCCGATCGGAAGACGACATGGCTTGGACGGGAAACGGAGTTGCTCGAGTTCGTCACGCGCAATCGCGAAAAGCTGGTCCTTAAACCGAACGATGATTACGGCGGTCGCGGTGTTTACGTGGGGATGCGTCTCACGCAAAGCGAGTGGGATGAGGCGATGACTGAAGCATTGGCCAACGACTACATCGTGCAGGAAGCGATCGATCTTCATACGGAGGAGTTTCCGATTTTTGGCGAAAAAGAGTGGGCGTTGCAGCCGATGTTTGTGGACACGAATCCATTTCTCTTTCGCGGCAAAGTCTGCGGCGCCCTGGTGCGACTCTCGGAGTCGCCGATCGTGAATGTCACTTCCGGTGGCGGCGAGACCGGTTTCTACGTGATCGCGGGCGAGCGTTAGAGCAGAAAATTGCCGCCGCGCATGATCTGCTCGTCATCGAACCAGATGTCGAATTTCCGTCCCACGCAGTCGATGTGAGTTTCCGACAACCACTTCGCGCCGGTGTGGTCGCAATAGGGATCGCCGAAGGCGATGTGCACGCCGGGTATTTTTTCGTCCTGCAAGATGTTCCCCGTGATTTTTGTGCAGGCGACGTTCGTGCCGATGGCAAATTCGCCCACGCGATTGCTGTTTTCGTCCGTGGTCGTGTAGCGGCGAAAGTCCTCGCGTAACTCTTCGTTATCGCAACGGAGCGAGCGAATCCGGCTGTCTTCCACTTCGATGGTGAGCGGCGTTTCCTCAAGATCGCCGTATTGCGCGCAGAGGTAATCACCGACCACGCCGTCCACCACAAACACGCCGTTCGTGTTTAACGGCGACGTGAGAATTTCGCCGCCCGGGAGGTTGCCCCATTTCTCCGGCTGAATAATGCCGCTGGTCTTGAGCCAATGGAGCTCGGGTGAAAATTCCGCCTCGAAATCCGTTCCGCCCGGCGTGGTACAGCGAATGCGGGTGGCGAGACGCGCCCGTTCCACCAACCGCTGGCTCAGCTCATCGATTTGATGAAAATCCGCGCGCATGCCGGCGCACATGATGGCCGTGTTAATCCCGACCATGTGGGCGTGGCGGATGCCATGTTGATTGGCGACACTGGTAATTTCCGAGCGGGTGCTGAGCTCGCCCGGTTGTGATTGGGCCGCATAAATAGAGACCTGCGACGTGGCCAAATCGGCCAGAATTTCCTTTGGCACGGACGTCATCGGCCGATTCGCATGATGTTCGAGGACAAACAGGCTGGACTCTGAGCCGACTTGTTCTACTTCGGCCTGAAGCGCGGCCGCGATTTCCTGCGTCGCTTCATCGGTGATGATGGTGATGCGCTCGTTCGGTTGCAGCCGGAGGCAAATCTGAATGGCGTTGCGCGCTCCGGGAACGAGCTCGGGATTGACGCGATGAGCAAAATTTAGATCGGGCATGCGGATGATATTCAAACTTCACCTCGAGATATCGGGCGCAGGCATTGATAGGCAGCGTCGAGGTTTCGGCAACAGGCCGGTGCGCTTCGTTCAGAATCGTCGCGCCGCGCGAACGATGAGGCCGCGTAATCTAGGAGGCCGTCGTTTCCCCAGCCATCTTCTCACGGGCGAGGGCGAGAATTTTGCGCTCGCTGCGCGAAAGGCTGGCGATGCCGCTGCGAGAAATTTTATCGAGCAATGGATCGATTTGCTCGGCGATGAATTGCTCGGAGCCCATGCGGTGCAGTCGTTCCGCTTGGGAGCGGCGTTGGGAAAGAAAACGCTGAACGAACGAAGGCCGGCCGAACCCCAGTAGATGCACGTAGAGCCAGCCGACGAGACCGCCGCCGAGGTAGGCGCTGTGCACGATGCCGGGCTGGCGATCGAAAACAATGAGCGCGATGCCCACGGTAAAGAGCAGACCGGCCAGATGTTTGGCCTTCACCCGGAAGGGCAGGAAAAAAAACAGCGCGCTCAGTTCCAGCTCCGGCAAAATGGTGGCGTAAGCGACGAGGACCGCCGCAGCCCCGCCGGACGCGGCGAAGAGAACACAATCGGACGGCATGAGGAAGAGGTGCCCGAGTTCGCCCCCAAACGCGCCCATCGCATACAACAGCAGAAAATGGCGCTGGCTCAGGATCGATTCCACATCGCGGCCGACAAAGTAAAGGATGGTGAGGTTGGCCAGGAAATCCCACGGGCCGTCATGCAGAAATGCCGCCGTGAAAAACTGCCATCCGTAAGCGGCGCGCACGCCGCGATCGCTCAAACCGAAGAACTCATGCAGCAGGCTGGCGTCGTAGTTCTGAATGAAAAGCTGCGCGGCAAAAGCGGCAATGTTCGCGCTGATCAGCGCCAATAGCGCCACCCGCTGACGGGGCGTCCAACGCCTCGTGAAGTAGGATGATTTCCGGCCGGAGAGGCGCATGTTTTCGAGGGTATCGCAAAGCGATTTTTCTGTCGATTGCGAAAATCGACGAAGAGGGCTGCGCGAAACAGCTAAAGCGGGGCGCAAACGCGCACCGTCTGGCGTTCCATCTCGAAATGGACCGGGCATTGATCGACCAATTCGCCATCGATCTCCACCGGCACCGCTTCCTCGCTCGTCACCCGCAAACTTCGCGTCTGAAAGTAATCGACTTCCGGCAAAGTGATGGCGGAAGTGAAGATGACGTTTTGCAGGTATTTGATGATTTCGAGATAGCCGAGCTGTTTGAAGACGACCACGTCGAGCAGGCCATCATTGGTGAGCGCGTTTTTGAAAAACGGAAACGGCCCGCCGTAAAGGCGCCCGTTGCCCACGAGCACAAAGGAGCCTTCCTCGCTCGGCGCGTCATCGCATTCGAGATGGAGCCGCGGCGGTGTGCGCGCGGCGATTTGCGCAGCGGAAATGAGATAGCTGAGCGGGCCGAAGTTGCGTTTCAAAGCGAGGCTCGTCTCCTGCACCACCTGCGCGTCGAGCCCGACGCCGGCGAGCTGCACGAAATGTTTGTCGTTCGCCTTCGGCAAATCGACCACCCGCGTTTGCTGCGCACGAATGATGTCCCAACAGCGCCCCAAATCGCGCACCGGAATTCCCAATTCGGTCGCGAAAACGTTCATCGTGCCCATGGGCAGCAAGCCGAGCGCGGCATTGGTGCCGGCGATGCCGTTGACGACTTCGTTGATCGTCCCATCGCCCCCGGCGGCGACGATCGTCTCGAAACCTTCCATGGCGGCGTGGCGCGCCATGCCTTCCGCTTCGCCCGCGCTCGAGGTCGAGCAAACGACCGCGCCGCGCGCGAGTTCCTCCACTCGCCCCCGCCAACGCTCCGCCCGCTGGCTGCGCGCGGCGGGGTTGAGGATGACGAAAGTTTTGTTCATGGAAATCGACCGGCTGGCTTTCGTCTTTTCTTCAAACTCCCGTTGCGTAACGTCCTTCGGTGAAAAAGTTCAGCCGGTCTCTCCTCCTCGCGCTTGGCGTGCTCGCCGCGATCGCGATCGTGGTTTTGCTGGCCGTAAATCTTTATGTGCAGTCACAGGCGACACAAGCGCGCATTCAGCAGGAACTCAGCCATCGCATCGGCGCGCCTCTCAAGATCCGTCAGATCAGCGTCACGCCGTGGGGCGGCCTGAAGCTGAGCGGCATCACCATTCCTCAAACGCTCCCCGGTTTGAGCGGTAATTTTTTGGAAGCGCAAACTTTCCGACTGCGCATTCGGTTCGGCTCGCTTTTTGGACGGCGCTTAGTGATCAAGGAAATATCGCTCGTTAGGCCAACGGTTGTCTGGCAACAAAACGCCGCGGGGAAATGGCGGCTGCCCGAGAAAAAAGGACCCAGTCCGCCTCCGCCAACTCCGCCAATCGCGGAAGCGGCGCCATCGCCCATTCCCGTGCCACCGGAACCATCCGCAGCCGAGCAGCCACCGCCTGTCGTCGCGGCAAATCCGCCGCGGACGCCGGTTCCTTCAACTTTCATCCCCGAAATCCGCCGGATCATGCTCGCGCACGGCGATCTCCGTTTCCTTTCCGAGAAAGGCAAACCGGTCGCGACTTTCTCGGGCGTGGATTTTCGCTCCAACCTGCGCAACGGCACAGCCGTCCGCGGCACCATCAAGATCGACAAGACTTCGTTGCGCGATCGCTTCTTCCTCTCCGATCTCGAATCGCCGCTGCAATACGATCCGAGCATTCTCGATTTCTCGAAGATCTCTGCGAAAGCAGCTGGAGGCGAGATTCAGGGCAGCTTCGTCATGAGGCCGCAGGAAGAGAACTCGCCTTTTAAAGCGACGGTTCGTTTTCGCGGCCTGGAGGCTTCTGATCTGATCAAACAGGCAGGTGGCCCCGAAGGAATGGTGCGCGGGAAACTTGAAGGCACGCTGGAAGGCGCGGGCCAGACCGCCGATCCGAATGCGCTCACCGGTCGCGGCGAAATCTATCTGCGCGAAGGTCAGGTCCAGCAATACAGCCTGCTCGTCGCCCTCGGGCAGATCTTGCAAATCGAGGAGCTCACTCAATTGCACCTCGACGAAGCGCACGTGAAATATCACCTCACGCCCGGGCTCGTCACCGTCGACGAACTCCTTCTGCAATCGCCTAATATCCGGCTCTCCGCGCACGGCAAGATCACGTTTGCCGGCAAGATGCGGCTCGAAGCGCAACTGGCTTTGAGCGAAAAAGTGCGCGCGCAATTGTTCGGCGCCATTCGCAATAATTTCACGCCGACGAACCAGCCCGGTTACAGCGGGATCGATTTCCAAATTAAAGGCACCGTCGACCGGCCGAAGACCAATTTGATGGATAAACTGGTCGGCCAGGATTTGAAGGATATCGGCAGCATGCTCAACAGCTTTTTCGGCGGACGAAAAAAGAAAGAGCGCCCGGCGGGAACGACTCCTTCGCCCGCGCCGGCCGTGATCCCCGCGCCCTCCGCCACGCCATGAGAGTCGTGGCCGGGACCGCCGGCGGTATCCGGCTCGACGTTCCGAAAGCGAACGTGCGCCCGACGATGGATCGCGTGAAGGCCGCCATTTTTTCGAGTCTGGGCGAAGCGGTGATCGACGCGCGCGTGCTCGATCTTTTCGCCGGGACCGGTGCGCTTGGCATCGAAGCGCTCAGCCGCGGCGCGGCTTCGGCCTGCTTCGTCGAACAGGATGGCGAAGCGATCGCCGTCATCGAGCGAAACCTGGCGCGGGTGAAGGCCAGCGGAAGAGTCGTTAGGCGCGACGTTTTCGATTTTCTGCGCCGGCCGATTGATGGTGCGCGCTACGATCTGGTCTTTGCCGATCCACCCTACGAAAAAGCGGAAGGCCGTTCCTTCACCGAGCTGTTGCTCAGCGACAATGGCCTGAGCGACTTGATCGCCGACACCGGCACTTTCATTCTCGAAAAACGGCCGGGCGAAGAACTTCCTTCCGCCGAACAATGGCGCGTCCTGCGCGCGAAAACCTACGGCGCCACCGAAGTGATCTTCCTGACTCTGGCCGGGAATTTTTCGCCTAACGAGACAACGGCATGATTCGTTTTCTCTACAATCTTCTTTTCCCGCTCGCGCTGCTCTTTTTCCTCCCTGGCTATCTCGCGAAGATGCGGCGTCGCGGAAATTACCGCGAGAACTTCGGTCAACGGCTCGGCTTCTACGCGCCGGAGTTGCGGCGACGCTTGGCCCGCGGACGCCGCACCTGGATGCACGCGGTCAGCGTGGGAGAAGTCAACGTTGGCCTAAAACTCGCGCGCCAGTTGCACCAGCTCGATCCGCATTTTGCCTGCGCTCTCACCACCACCACCACCACCGGTTACGCGCTCGCGCGCCAGGAGGCGCCGGACTGGGTGGAAGTGATCTACACCCCGCTCGATTTTTGGCCGATCATGCGCCGCGCCTTTGCCCTGTTGCGGCCGGAGAAAATCATCCTCGTTGAAGCGGAGGTCTGGCCAAACATGATGACGCTGGCGCGCCGCGAGCGCGTCCCGGTCGCGCTGGTCAATGCCCGCCTCTCGCCGCGGTCGGAGCGGCGTTTCCGCCGATTTCGCGGAGCGGTCGCGCCGGTCTTTCGCCAGCTCGATCTCGTCTGCGTGCCGGAAGCGGAAGATGTCGATCGCTGGGAATGGCTCGGTGTTCCGCGTGAGCGCATCTGCCACACCGGCAGCATTAAATACGACACCGACGGCGCGCACCTTGATGAAACGGAGCCGCGCCGTGTGCTCGACTTGTTAGGCGTGGACGCGAAGCGTCCGCTACTTTTGGCCGGCAGCACGCACGCGGGCGAAGAGAAAATCGTCGCCCGAATTTTCGAGCGGTTGCGCGTCGAGTTTCCCGATTTGTTTTTGATCATCGCGCCGCGTCATGTCGAACGTGTGCCGGCGTTGCGCGCGGAATTGGAAGCACGCGGTCTGCAAGTCTCTCTGCGCGACGCGCCGAGCGCGGGCGATGTGTTGTTGATCAACACGACGGGCGAATTGCGGAATTGGTATCCGGTCGCCACCGTAGTCTTTATTGGCAAAAGTCTCACCGCGCACGGCGGACAAAATCCGGTGGAACCGCTCATCGCCGGCCGGCCGGTTGTGTTTGGTCCGAACATGGAAAACTTCGCCGCGCTCACCCGGCTGCTTCTTTCGCATCAAGCCGCGCGGCAGATCGCTGACGAGGGAACGCTCGCCCAGGAGATCGCGCATCTTCTGCGCGACCCGGCCGCTCGCGCACGCCTCGTCGCCAATGCCTCCTCCGTTCTCGACTCGCACCGTGGCGCCACCGCGCATACCGCCGCGCTGGTCGCAGCATTGCCGCCCCTTTCGCGGGGCGCGCATCCCGGGATGTAATTACTTGCAACCGGCGGGGGTCGTTCTGATATTGGGCGCTCTTTTACGACCCTATCGTCCAGTGGCCTAGGACACCGCCCTTTCACGGCGGTAACACGGGTTCGAATCCCGTTAGGGTCGCCACCCTCGTGAGAGAGCTGGGTGGCGATTGATGCATAACGTCAGTGCATAACAAAGCTGCCCGCGTTTGGCCTTGTTCTATGGCGTCCGTCGGTATCGGCGCGCCGTAGATCGGCGACCGTCTTCGTGGAACTTCGGACAATACTTTCGGTTTAATGCCCTATGTCGCGTCGCGTCTGTGCGCAAAGGTGTCGGCATGGACAATGAACCGACGCAGGAAATCGAGTATGGCCGCTTTGACGATCTCGAACGTCGATTCGGAATTCGTCGCTCCACGGCTTACGAATTGATTGCAGCGGGCAAAATCAAATCGGCCTGTGTGAAGAAAAAGGGCGCGCGTTCGGGCATCCGGCTGATCGACTTTGGGTCTGTTCGTCAATTCCTGAAAGCGAGCACTGTCGCGGGCGGCTAGAAAAAATCGATCTGGCAATTTGAAACGGCACGCCGCGCGGATGCAAAAAAGGTTTGTCGTCGACGACATGGATCGCCTCGGACGTTCGCCGCAAGAGCGGCAGGCAGACACTGCGCAACGCGTCATTCAGCAGCAGCACGAACAGCGAGCACAGGGCCGCTCGCTTTGGACGCCGGTCAGCCCCGCCATTCGCCCGCACACTCCGCTTCTCGGGCGGCTCAGAAGATTTCGTTAACGCAAAAACCAAGGAGGAAAAAAATGAAAGACGAACCACTGATGCAATTCCGCGAGCACGCACTCGCTGCGCTGAAATCGATCCCGGACACGAGGTGGTATGCGATGGACGAAACCGCTCTTGACTCGTTAGCCTACTTCGGAATTGCGTGGCAGGAAGAGCGAGCAAACAAGGGCGAGAATTTTGAACAGCAAGCTTTCGCTGATGTCGTCGGCCAAATTGTTTCGCTCACGCCTTCGTTGTTGCAGGAGCGTCCCGAACAACCGAAAGCTTTGCCGGAAGTTTGGAAAGACGCGATTACGGGCGAAACGCCGCGTAACCCTTGGGCCAAGCCTGCCGATTTGCGAAGTCAGATGGCTGTGGCAAAGCATGACCCCGAGCTGGCCGAGCATCTGAAAAAGATCGCCAAGGGCGTCAGCTACGCAGTCCTAGCGCAACAGCGCGAAAAGGAAGCGGCGCGATCCCGAATGGCAGCAATCTCCTATGGCGAAGAGGAGCACCGCACAAATCCCTTTGTCGGAAATGGAAATTTGACCGCACGCGGCCAACTCGTTAGGCAAAATCCTGAGTTGGCAGAATTCTACAACAAAGAATCCCGGCCGGTCAGGATTGCCTGGCAGCCAGGCAAAAGAAATCTGACGGAGGAAGGCATCCTCGCCACCAAGGCTCCGCACCTTGCCAAGGTTGCGCATCGCGCCGCCGAAATGCAGAGACAATTTTTGACAGAGAAAGTTGCGGTCGCCAAAGAGTCGGAAGCTTCAGCACAGCAAACCCGCCAACAGGCCGAGGCGCTCTTACGATGAAGAAAAAAAACCGCGCGCTTTCAGTTCAAAAAATGGTGCGCAACAACTGCGACACATCGCGCGCACGCACGCGCGAGAGCGTGAACAAGGAACTTGCCGTCAGGGTTCCGGTGAATTCACCGTCACCGCAGCGTTCACGGGGAAGACTGGCGAGGCGCAAAAGGTGGCAGGCAAAGTTTCTGGCCGCGCTCGCCAAAGCGCCTTCCGTGAAACATGCCGCGCGCGCCGCTGGCGTCAGCCGCTCGGCCGCTTATCGGCAGCGAGAGAGCGACGTAGAGTTTGCCGCGCGATGGGACGAACAGATTGAGGCCGCGACCGATGAGCTTGAGCTGATGGCATTTCGAAGCGCGCTGGCGGGCGACGCGCAACTTTTGCAGTTCATGCTGAAGTGTCGCCGGCCGCAAATCTATCGCGAGCTGCAAAGACTGGAAGTGGACGCGCGGCACTGTGGCGTTCTCCTATTGCCAGCCAAGGAAGACAAAGCACCGTGAACGTTCTCTGGCAGCCAAACAGCGACGTGCAACGTGCGTTCCTCGCCTGTTCTGCGCGAGCTGCGATGATGGGCGGCGGGGCCGGTTCGGGGAAATCGAGCGCGCTGCTTGCGGCAGCGGTCGCGCAGTCGGCCAACCCGCGGCATCGCGCGGCGATTTTCCGCCGTGATTTCCCGTCGCTGCGTCACATCATCTCAGCGAGCTACGCGCTCTTTTTGCCGATGCGTGGCGTTTACAATAAGGCCGAGCACACCTGGCGCTTCCCCAGCGGCGGCACGCTCGAATTTTCGCACTTGGAAGACGAGACTGCGGTTTATCAGCACGCCGGAAAAGAGTATTCGTTTCTCGGCTTCGATGAGCTTCAGCAACTGCCGGGCGACGCTACCGATTCGCGCGGCCAACCGATCAATTCGGCCTTCAGCTTTTTGCAGACGCGACTGCGCGCGGCCGTGAATTCTGGGCTCCGGTTGGAATGCAGAAGCACTGCCACGCCGGGGGGTCCGGGCGCGCAGTGGGTGCGGGCTTACTTCCGAATTCCCGATAGCGGCAAGAGCACGGATTTTGTTGATCGGGCGACAGGGTTTCGGCGCGCTTATTTTCGCTCAACATACCTCGACAATCCGGCCCTCTCCGAGGAGTACGGAAGACAGCTCGCCGACCAGCCCGAGGCCCTCCGCCGCGCGCTGCTCGAAGGCGACTGGACCGCGTTTCTCGGACAGGTTTTCACCGAATGGCGCTACGACGAGCACACCTGCGAGCCGTTTGAAATCGAAGAAGGGACGATGAAGATTTCCCGCGGCGCGGACGATGGTTTCGCTCAGCCGGCGGCTGTTCTCTGGGCCGCTCATGACAAGGTTCACGACAGACTTTTTATCATCGACGAGCTGTTCGAACGCAGCCTGACGCCGGAAGCGATGGCGCGCGCGGTTCGCGAAATTGACTCGTTCTACGGTAGCGAAATCAGCGGAACAATAGACGCTGCTTCGTTTGCTGATACCGGCATGTGCGGCGGCTCTCGTGCGAGCATTATGAACTCGTTAGGCTGTCGCTGGCGTCCGGCGGTGAAAGGGCCGGGCAGTCGCATCGCAGGCATTTCGGCTATTCACGCGCGCCTTGCGCCGCGCTCGGATGGCTGGCCTGGACTGGTTGTTTTCCGTCATTGCAAAAACCTGATCCGCGCCATTCGGGAAACGACCTATGCTGAACGCGGCAACCCCGAGGACTACGCGGACAGCGCCGACGACCATTTAACCGACGCTTTGCGCTACCTTCTCGGCCATCAGGAGCAGCGAAGATTCTCCCGCCCGAGGGTGCGCGGACTTTACTGACGCGCTTCGAGTTTTCAACTCACGCGGAAAAGCGTGTTAATCTCAGGAATGATAACGCCTTTAAACCAAGCGAGAGAGGCTCTTGAAAAGCTTGCGAGTGAACAGACGCAAGCCGCGCGGCTTCACGAAGCCCTCGAACGTTTGCGGCCTCTACGGTCAGTGCGTGGCTTCGACACAACGATTGTCGAGATGATCAACGACGCAGGAAACACGAACTACACGCCGAAAGAGAAAGCGAAAGCGGTCGTCGGTGTGATCGAGGCGATTTTCCGTTTGTGTAACGAATAGAGTTCTCACGGTGACGGTGAATTCACCGGGACCGTAGAAGGCCCCTCTGCGCGGTCTTGGGCGCTCGCCCGCTGTCCTTACCCTGCCGATGAGTGAAAGCCTGTTTTTTGGGCTATTACGTGCCGGGAAACCTGCTTTCGAGCCGCACATCGTCAAACGGTTCCACGGTGACAGTGAAATTCACTTGGACCGTAGCTCCGGTTATTTCTATTACTCGTTAGGGTGGTTCCGGTGAATTCACCGGCACCGTAGAGTTCTCGCTTTCGAGTTTGGTTTGTAACGAAAGACCTGTGGGACTTAGGAAGGCATAAAAAGCGCAAAGAAAAGGCTGATTGTTATGCGCATGCGTTATGCAAAAACCACTAGCGAAGGTGTTAGCTAGGGCATTCGCTCACTTGGATTCGAACCATTGATACGAAAAGGATTGCCCGGCGTGACTTATGAAGGCCACCGCCGGGCAGAGCAAGTCGAGCGCGTCTATGGTGTTGCCGCACTGGGACACGCATCGAACTGCTCGGAAGGCTAAGTGCGGGAGAAGTGAAAGCAACTGTTTCCGATGGTGGAGCATGCCAGAGCAGAGAAAGCCCCTGATTTTTTAGAATCAGAAACTTTCTGCTCGTGAAAGACTGTTTCCGTTTGGAGCCAGCATCCGTCGCAATCACACGGCCTCGCGCGAAAGTATACCTATCAACCTACGCTAGGCCTATTCTCGCAGGCTTGCCGTGAAAGCACCGCTGAGCGGTTCTATTAAGCCGGGCAGGGTTGGTTATCACATCCCGGCGCTTTCCATTCGCTCGTGAGCCGACACAATCTCGATTCTCAGGAGTTACGCGGTCACACTTCAATCCAGTGCGGCACGGCAAAGGTCTTCCGAAAGGAGCCGGCCTGCTGGCGCAATCAGTCGCGACTATTGTCCGAAGTGAGATCGGTTCGCTTTCCCGGCTGGCCCACAACACCGCAGGCTCGCATGAAACGCCGCAACTCACGGTCACCGACTTCGAAACCGGCCAGCCTTAGTAGCTCTTGAAGTTCTTTCGTTGAGATTGTCGCGCCTTTCGTGCCCAACACGACCCCATCCTCAACCGATTGTTTTTTCCCGCGAGACTGGCGTTCACTCTCTTCTGCAAGTTGGCGTTTTTTGCGATCTTGCTCGACGCCTTTGGCGAAGGTCTTCGGACGGCGCTTGCGCGTTTCGTACAGACGCTTCCAAGTCTGTGCAAGTGTCTCATTTTCCTTGGCGGCGAAGTTGGCAACAGAATCGGGTTGCTCGGCTTTCCTTCGCTCGATCAACACGCGGTTAGGGTTGACCCTCTCAACCTCGCAGTCACTCTGCGCATTAGCCAGCTGGCTATGCTTCATGAACTTGTAATCCATGATTAAGCGCACGGCCATTACCTGCCACGGGAAAGCGGCCTTTTTTCGGCGAGTGCGGCGCATTTCCTTTTGCGCGTTTTTAATCTGTTCCTTCGTTTTGCGAAGCTCCGCTTGGGCCGCTTCGATTTCCGATTTCGCGTCCTGCAAGTCGTTCTTCGCGATGGCTCGTGCCATCGGATTGCCGCCTTCTGCGCTGATTGTTTTGCGCGATCGGTCTCGCTTTCCCTTCGCTGCGTAGAGATGGAGGACCGCTGGCGCGATTGCCTTTGAAAGATCATTCAGCGTCTGCCAATGCAGGACGTTCCCGCGCCTCAGGATGTTTCGCATCGCAACGTCGTCTTGCGTCGTTGCATCGAGAAACTTGATCGCTCCTGGGCCTTTGGGACGTGGCATCGCGTCAACCGTTCGTTACGTCCGGCATCCGTTGCACCGCACCGCGGAGATCGTCAGCCGAAAGGTGCGTGTATTGCCGCGAGACTGCCGCGCTCTCGTGTCCCACAATCTCGCGGGCCATCACGTCCGACACTCCCGCCGCTTTCAGCATCGTCACCGCAGAATGTCGGAGGGAGTGGAACGAAATCTCGCTCGTCTCTCGCGCCTGCGAGCGCCCCTTGCCGGTCGATTGGTGGCTGCGCGGCTCTACCAGTCCGGCGCTTACGAGAATCTCGCGAAATTGATTCGAGAGCGTGCCGGTGCGGGTCGCGCTCGCCGCACGCGGGAAAATGTAAGCGCTTGGGTCATCGGTTACCGATAGAGAAGACAAGTAGTCGGCCAAAGGTTGAACGAGTGGCAGCGACATTCGACGCCCGGTCTTGCGCGTCGTGAACGCAATCTCGCCGCTTTCAAGATTCACTGCGCGCCACGTCAACTTTGCCAGGTCGCCGAGACGCTGGCCGAGATAAAGTCCAAACAGCACAAGGCCACGCCACTCCGCATCGTCGCCGCACGCTGCGAGGATGCGCTTGATCTCCGAAACGGTGAAGGCGCGCCGTGTTGACTTGTCGTGCGTTTTCAAGACAGCGACGCGCACGGCGGGATTGACCGCAAGCAACCCTTGGCGAACGGCCTCACCGAAACAGACGCGGAGCACTTTCAAACTCAGATTGGCGGTGGCGCGCGACAGCGCTTTCGCCTCACGGTCGCGAAACTTTGTTACGTCCGTTGCCTGCAACGTGGACAAGTCGCGCGCTGCTTTCGCGCCAAGCGATTCGAGGAAGCGCTCAACGATGCGAGAGTAGCGCACATGCGTCGATTCCTCCGCTTCAATCGCCTTTCCTTCGAGCCAGCGCTCGCACCAAAGCCGAATTGTCGCGCTGTCGAGCGACTCGACGTTGGCAGCCGCATAAACGTCGGCCACGCCCCGTGAGATGACTTCGCGAGCGGCATCGGCACTCAGCTTGCCGTTGCGTCCGAGGAGCGCGGCCTTGTGCCACGCGCGGCAGACTTCGAGCGCCTGCTTCTTGTCGCGCGTTTTGGTTGATTTGAAAACCCGCCTCTTCGTGTTCTGCGCGGGATCAAAGACCGTGTAAGCACAGAACCAAAAAGGGCGGCCCGGTTGACGATGAATGCTTGGCATGACGCATAACATAACGCATAACATTCGATCGTGTCTAACGGTATTCGCGAGTGTTCGCCTACGAGGGAAAAGACGGTCTCAAAGGGGTAACGGCGGTAACACGGGTTCGAATCCCGTTAGGGTCGCCACTTTCTGAGCTCGGCAGGCCGTCGCCAAAAGGCGAGTTGTCGCCCTCTTTTACAAGGAGTAAACTGCCAGCCCGATGTCCGCCGCATTCTTTCAATCTGAGCTAGATCAGCCTCATCCGGGGCGGGCGCGGGCCATCGTCAAGGCGCATCCGGAAGTGCGGCAATTGATGGTGCGTAATCCCTACACCGCCGTCATCGCCATCTCGGTCGTGATTTTGCAGACGTCGATTGCGTTTGCGATGGGACGGCTCGGCTGGGGTTATTGGTGGCTCAGTTTGGTCCTCGCCTATGCGATCGGCGCATTCGCGAATCACTGCAATTACGTCATCATCCACGACGCCACCCATAACCTGATTCTGCGCAGCAAAAGTTGGAACAAGATGATCGGCATCATCGCCGATCTGCCGAATCTGGTACCGGGCGCGATGGGCTTTCGCGTTTACCATCTCAAGCACCATTCGCATCAGGGCGACTACGAATGGGACGCCGATCTGGCGAATCATTGGGAAGCGCGGCTCGTGAGCGACAAATGGTACCGCAAGGCGCTTTGGCTCATGCTTTTTCCCTTCTTCCAATTGACGCGGCCACCGCGCTTGAAAGCGATCACCATGCTCGGCCGCTGGTTTTTCGTGAACATTGCTTTCGCTCTCGCCTACGATTTTGCGATCGTGCATTTCCTCGGCTGGGCCGGGCTGTTTTATCTGGTGCTCTCGTTCTTCTTCTCGGTCGGGCTGCATCCCGTCGGCGCGCGCTGGATCCAGGAGCATTACACCTACGATTTTGATCAGGAGACGTTCAGCTATTACGGGCCGATCAATCTGCTCGCGCTCAACATGGGTTATCACAACGAGCACCACGATCTCCCCTCCATTCCGTGGAATAATTTGCCGAAACTCCGCGCCATGGCGCCCGAGTTTTACGAGAACCTGAAGTTCCACACTTCGTGGACGCGCCTGCTCTTCCAATTCATTTTCGACAAGCGCTACACGCTCTTCTCGCGCGTCGAGCGAATGAAACGCGCTTCCGCCGCATCTGAGCCGTTGCCGGCCGGGCTCCCGCTCGCGCCTGTCACCGCGGAAAATTTTGCCATGTCCACCGCAGTCAACGACCGCGGCTACCACGAAACCCTACGGCCGTAAGTTTTATGGAACGGCTTTACGTCTCGAACAAAAACGAAACGGTCCGCATGTTCGAGAATCCGTTTCTCGAATTCTGCTCGCACGTTCACCCGGCCACGCCAGTCATTATTTACACGCCGCTTATCGCCTGGTTCCTCTGGTCCGCACTGGCGCAGAAGAAACTTTCGCTCCTGGCGGTCGCGGGATTATTCGCCGCCGGAATCCTCATCTGGACGCTGCTCGAATACATCATTCACCGCTGGATTTTTCACTACCAACCGAAGACGCGCTGGGGCAAAAAGCTCCACTTCATCGTGCACGGCGTGCATCACGATTATCCGGGCGACGCCACGCGCCTAGTCATGCCGCCGAGCGTGAGCATTCCGCTCGCCTTCTTTTTTTGGATGGTTTTTACCTTCATTTTCGGCCGCTTCGCGCCGGCACTCTCCGCCGGTTTCGCGTTCGGTTACGTCTGCTACGACAGCATCCATTACGCGACTCATCATTTTCCGATGAAGCGCGGCATCTGGCTTTGGCTGAAGCAATATCATCTGCGCCATCATTTTAAGGATGATCACGCCGGCTTTGGCGTGAGCACGCCGCTCTGGGATTACATCTTCGGCACCACGCGGAAAGTATCCGCGGAGCTGGCGGAAAAAGGCGAATTGCCTGCCGCCGAGGCAGCTCACTAAATTCTTGTCGGCCCGTGCAGAAGCAGTACAATAGCTGCCCCGATATGGAATTTATCGCGTGCGGCCCCACTCATCGCCGCGCAGAAAAATTCCCATAAGGAACCAACCAATTTTTTGAAAGATTCTATGGGCAGCTACTGGCGGGCGGGTCGGCAACAAACTCTCTTCAGACTCTTCCTCATCGGAGCGCGGCCATGAGCGAGAATCCTTTCAAGCTGAGCCTCGGCAATTTCCTCGGCGGCAGCGACAGCAGCGACCCGCTTCAACCTCCGGCCCGTTTCATCAACTGGGTCAACGACAGCGCCTGGGCGGCCGAACTCTACGAGCCCGAAATGCTCTCCAGCGCCGACGCCCGCACCACCATCAGTTATGACGGCAAGCCGCATTCCGTCATCAACCTTTGCTCATACAACTACCTCGGCCTGGCCAATCATCCCGAGGTCATCGCCGCCGCGCACGAAGCGCTCCGAACCCACGGCCTCGGCGCCTGTGGCGCGCCCATGCTTTCGGGCATGACCGATCTCCACCGCGAACTGGAACGGCGCATCGCGAAATTCCTTAACCGCGAAGACGCCATGCTTTTCAACAGCGGCTTCGGCGGCGCGCTCGGCACCATTTCGGGCATGCTCCGCAAATCCGACGTAGCCGTTCTCGATAATCGTTCCCATCTCAGTTTGCGCGACGGAGCCACGCTCTCGCGTTGCCGCATCGAAAAATTTGAGCATAACGACCCCGCTTCGCTCGACGTGGCGCTCAGCCGTCAGAAAGGCCGGCGCCAGCTCGTCATCGTCGAAGGCATCTATTCGATGGATGGCGACATCGGGCATCTCAAGGAACTGATCGACGTGGCCGAGTCGCACGGCGCCAGCGTGTTCGTCGATGAAGCGCATTCCATGCTGGCCTGTGGCGAAAATGGTCGTGGCGTCGCCGAGTTGTTAGGCGTGGAGCACCGCATCCCGCTCGTTTACGGCACGTTTTCCAAAGCCTTCGGCGCGCTCGGCGGTTTCGTCGCCGGCTCGAAAGACACGTTGCAATACCTGCGCCTCTACGCGCATCCTTACGTTTACTCTTGCGCGCTGCCGCCCGTCGTTGTCGCAGCCATTTTGAAGTCACTCGAGATTGGCCTGCGCGAACCGCAGTTGCGGACGCGCCTTTGGGAAAACGCCGATTATTTTCACGCGGGCTTGCGCGAACTCGGTCTCGATACCGGCAGTTCCACCACCTACGTCATGCCCATCATCATCGGCGAACGCGAGCGCATGTATCACCTCTGCCATGATCTGCGCCGTCGCGGTTTATGGGTCGCGCCCGTCGACTTCCCGGCCGTGCCGCTGAACAAAGCTTGCTTCCGCGCCTGCGTCACCGCGCAACATACGCGCGCCGATCTCGACGAAGCGCTCGGCATTCTCAAGGAGACGCTCGTGCCGGCCGCGCTCCAGACAGCCTGACCGCGCGCGCCGCGTTATCTTTGTGTCGTCCGTCGAGATTTCCGAAGTCCGTTCGAAACGCGACCGCGACGCCTTCATCAAATTTCCCTGGCGGATCTACGAAAACGATCCCGCTTGGGTGCCGCCGCTTTTACTGGAGCGGAAGGAATTTCTCAATCGCGAGAAGCACCCCTTTTATAGGCACGGCGACGCCGCGCTCTTTCTGGCGCGACGCGATGGCGAGATCGTCGGCCGCATCATGGCGAGCGACGATCCGAACTATAATGCGCTCCATGAAACGAACGCCGGCTGCTTCGGTCTCTTCGAATGCATCGAGGATCGCGCGGCGGCGAGCGCGCTTTTCGCCGCCGCCGAAAAATGGGTTCGCCAGAAAGGCCGCACCGAAATCATGGGGCCGATCGATTACTCGACCAACTACGTTTGCGCCCTTTTGATCGACGGATTTCAACATCCGCCCACGCTTCTCACTTCGCATAATCCGCCTTACTACGCCGCGCTCATCGAAGGCGGCGGCTTCACCAAAGCAAAGGATTGGTATGCGTGGTGGTTCTCAGAATTTTCCGAGCCGGCCGAGCGATTGCGCCGCATCGCCGTCAAGCGCGCCGGGCGCCAGGGCATCACCATTCGTCCAATCGTTCTCAAGGAGATTGATGCCGAGGCTGCTCGCATCCGCGCCATCTACAACCAGGCGTGGGAGAAAAATTGGGGCTTCGTTCCCTTCACCGAAGCGGAGTTCGATCATCTCGCCCGCGAAATGAAACCGCTCATCGTCCCGGAGACGATGCTCATCGCGGAAGTCGGCGAGCAACCAATCGGCTTCGTCATCGCCGTTCCCGATATCAACGTCGCCTTCCAGAAAATCAATGGCCGCCTAACGACCTTCGGCCTGCCCATCGGTCTGGCCAAACTTCTCTATCACAAACCAAAGATCCGCACTGGCCGGCTCGTCGCGCTTGGCGTGATCGAGAAATATCGTCGCGCCGGCATTGCCGAGACGCTCGTCCTCGGCGTGATGGACGCCGCCTTCCAGCGCGGCTTCACCGGCGGCGAATTGAGCATGACGCTGGAAGACAACGTGATGGTCAACCGCTTCATCGAATCGGTCGGCGCGAAGCGTTACAAAACGTTCCGGATTTATCGCAAAGATGTCGGGCCGGCCTGAGTCAGCGCACCGGCTTCCATTCTTTCGTGATCGGCCGGCCGCGCAGCGTGAAGGAGATCGTGTTCATGAAGAAACGCCCGATCAAACGCGGCCAGCCTTCGATGTGCGGGCGACGGCCAGAATGATAAACGGTCAACCGCGCGTCGGATTTTGTGCGCCCGATTTTCGCGAGGCGCAGGAAGAGATCGCGATCTTCGCAGGTGACCAGCTCTTCGCGATAACCCTTCACCGCCTCGAACGATTCCCGCCGCACCATTTGGAATTCGCCGCCCGCGCAATCGCCCAGCTTCAGCGAATTGTTAATGAAGCGCACGACCGTGTTGCGCAGCGGAATGATGATCCGATCGCCCAATGTTTCCGTCCCGGGAAAAACGCAGAGGTTCACGGTGAGCGCGACGAGTTCCTTGTGATCGGCAAATGCCGCGAGCGCGATTTCGAAAAAACGATCGGGCTCTGGAATGGCGCAGTCGGCGTCGATGAAAACGAGAAAATCGCCGCGCGCCGCCTGCGCGCCGACATTGCGACCTTGCGCAATCGTCTGCCGCGTCGCGCCGTCGTGTGTGATCACGCGATCGGCTTGCGCGCGCGCCAGCGCCACCGTTTCGTCCGTGCTCCCTCCATCCGAGACGATGATTTCGTGAGGCAGCGTGAGTTCCGCTTTGAGACGCGCGATCGTCTGGCTGATCACACTCGCTTCTTCGAGCGTAGGAATAATAATGGAAAGCATGGCCGATCCCGCGCGCGCGCATTCTAGCACAGAATGCCGCCTCATTGGCATTCGCGCGGATGAAACGGCGGGCTGGCGTTGCGGCGGTTTGCGCCAGATCGACCGGCTGCTGCTCGCGCTCAACGAAGCGGTTTCGCGCAACGAGGAGCTTCCATGCGCTGTCCAGATTTGCTGGAGCGGAATCGCGCCCATCGCTTTCGACGCGCGCCGAGTTCATCATCTGCAAATCGAGTCGGTCGCAGAACTACCGTCGCCATCCGAAGACGTCGCCATCCTGACCACGCACCTTGTTCCGCCGCGTCGTGTCACCGTCCAGCAATTGCGCGAAAGGACGCCCGGTTTTCTCCTCGAAACGAAAAGCGATCTCGCTGCCGCCGAGAAATTCCTGCTCGCGCAAACCGGCAAACGGCAGGACGGCTTTGTTTCGCGCCTGCTTAATCGCCCGATCTCACGCGTAGTCACGCGCGTGCTCGTTCGTCTGCCGATTTCGCCTAACCAATGGACGATCGGGCTCATGATCGTCCCATTGCTCGGCGCGCTCTTTCTCATGTGGGGCGATTACGCCGGCTTCGTTCTGGGCGCGCTTCTCTTTCAACTGCACAGCGCGCTCGATGGCTGCGATGGCGAGATGGCGCGCCTGCTTTATGCGGAATCGCCGCGCGGCCGCTGGCTCGACGGAATCTGTGATCGCCTAACCACCTTGCTTTACGCCGTCAGCCTCGGGCTAGGCCTTTCCTCGTATCCGCATGGCTGGCTTTATCTCAGCGAAGGAATTGCGGCCGCGCTCCTCATCGGTGTCGCGGAGACATGGCTCACCCGCGCGCCGCTGCAGTTGGCTGATGACGAGGCGCAGTTCAATCAAGGCGATCAGATGAAAGTCTGGATGATGAAGGAAACAGGCCTTGCTTCCGCCGGCGGCAAACTGGCTGCGCTTTTTTCGCAAATAACCAAGCGCGATTTTTTTAACTTCGGCTTTCTCCTGCTCGCGCTGCTCGGCTGGCCGCAGGGCATCCTGCACATTCTCGCCATTTGCGGGATTGCCATCGCCGTCGTGGCGGTCAAGAGCGCCATCGCTTCCAAATGAACGCGCGCTATCTCATTCTCGCGGATGAATCAGCCGATTGGCGCATCGGCGGCCTGCGCCAGCTCGAACGTCTTCTGCTCGCGCTCAACGAATTCGTCGGCAAAAATTCGGCGGAACCGGCCGTCGTCGAAATCTCCTGGCGTCCCGGCTCGCGCGAACATTTGCCGGCACGTTCGTGGCCTCATCTCATTCTCGCGGAAAGCGGATCGTCCTCGGACAGCGTTCTCTTATCGACCCGCCTGCTCGTTAGGCGAAATGAACTCGATGCCCTTCGGCCAGCGCTGCCGAGCGGTTCCATCTCGAAGAGTTGGGAGGAAAACTTCCGTCGTTTCGAATCGATTGCTGTTTCCTCGACCAACTGGCTGGCCGACCACGCCGCCGCGCGAAAGGCTGACCGCCGCTTTCTCCAGCGCGCCGGCAAGCCGCAGGATGGTTTCGTTTCGCGCTGGTTGAATCGGCCGGTCTCTCGCGCCGTCTCGCGCTGGTTGCTGAAATTTCCGATCACGCCCAATGGCTGGACGTTCGGCATTCTCATTCTGCCATTGCTGGCGACTGCGCTGGTCGCGCGCGGCGGTTACGCGAGCATTCTCGCCGGCACGCTCGTTTATCATCTGCACAGCATTCTGGATGGTTGCGACGGCGAGATCGCGCGCGCCAAGTATCTCGAATCGGCGCGCGGCAAACACATCGACGACTTTTGCGACATTGTCGGCGCGCTCTTCTTTGTCATCGGCCTTGGCTTTGGACTCTCGCGCAGCGGAATTGTTCTCTATTTCTACGAAGGCGTCGTCTGCGCCGCGATGATCGCGACGAATGAAATCCTGCTGCGTTTGCCCCAGCCGAAAAAAGCGGAGCCGACGGTCGCGGGTTTGAGCGAAGCGTTCTACCCGCGCCACCGTCAGATGATCCAGAATTCCGGCATCATGTTCATGGGCGACAGAGTCGTCTGGCTCGTCGTGCAGGCGACCAAGCGCGACGTTGGTATTTTGCTTTTCGTTCTCCTCGCGCTCGGCGATGTCGCGCAATGGATCGTCCATCTCTGGACGGGGACGACCGTGCTCAGTTTAAGCCTGACGCTCTCCGCTCTCGTTCGCCGCCTGCGCGCGTAGATATTCCTGGGCCGACGCCAGCATCTCCGGCGTATCGACATCCTGCCACCAGCCCGCGCCGATCTCGATGGCGCGCACTTTTCCCTCCGCCGCCATCAGGCGCACGCCGTCGGCTAACGAGTAATTTCCATCGCGTTGCGCTGCCTTCAGATAATCGAAAATGGCGAGCGGGCAGACGAAGACGCCGGTATCGATCGCGTCGTAATCCGCCAGTTCCTTGCCAATGGCGACGACGCGACCCTCCGCTGTTTGCACCTTCATGGCGTCGGCCAGGTCGACGATGGAATCGATCTTGCGATCGATCGCGAGATTGAGCTGCGCCAGGTCGCTCTGCTGCTTCAGATTTTCGAGAAGCGAATATTCGAAGAGGTGATCGGCCATCGTCAGGAAAAATGGAGCGCTCACATGTTTCTCCGCGGCGAGCAGGGAGACGCCATTTGGTTTCTCCCAATCCGCATTCAGGATCGGCCGCAATTCCATTTCCGGCGGAACGAGCGGCGTCAAGCCCGCGAGCAAGCGTTCGCTTTCGAAGCCGACGATGGCGTGAAGCGTGCGCACGCCAGCCTGGGCGAGGCGCTCGATCGCGTAGGAAATGAGCGGGCGCTGGGCGATCGGCACGAGCGGCTTCGGCACCTCGGCGCGCGCCTCGCGCAGACGCGATCCCAAGCCGGCCATGAGAATAACGGCGTCACGGATTTCGCGCATGAGGCGGGGATATTAAACCGCGCCGCGTCCTCCGCACGCTCAAATGCCGTAATATTTTTTCAGGCCCCAAATCCGCAGACGTTGGGGGAGAAGGCGGAAGACGAGGGGCGCGATTTTCCCTTGGAAAAAATCGGCGACGGTCACGCGCGGCGGCGGATTTTCCGCAGCGAGAAGAGCGAGAACCTGGCGGGCGACCAATTCCGGGCCCGGCGCGGCGCGCATATTTTTATCGACCGCGCGCCAGGCTTTCGCCACGCGCGGATCGGAGGCGTCCGCCTTGCGCATAGCGTCGTTGAAGCCGGTATTGATGTCGCCAGGTTGCAGGTCGACGAGGTGAATATTTTCGCTCGGCCATTCGAGTTGGAGCGACATCGCGAAGGAAGCGAGCGCTGCTTTGGCCGCGTTATACGAAGCCATAAAAGGAACCGGCAAACGCGAGGCGAGGGAACTGACGTTGATGATTAATCCGCCGCGTCCGCCTTTGCGCATCGCCGCGGCCGCGAGATGCATCAGCTCGATCGGGGCGAAGAAGAGAATTTGGAAATGATCGGCCAACTCGTCGTGCGACAGATTTTCGGCCGGCCCGAAGTAGCCGCTGCCAGCGTTATTGATGAGCACATCGAAGTGGCCTGCTTCCTCCAGCGCTTGGGCGAACGCGGCGGCGAGCGAAGCGCGATCGCGCAGATCGAGCGCGACGGCGTGAAGGCGTTCGTGTTGCGGCAGACGATCGAGCGCGCGCGCTGTTCCCCAGACTTCGTGGCCTTGCCCTACGAGCGCTTCGGCGATGGCGCGGCCGATGCCGGAGCTGGCGCCGGTCAGGAAGACTTTCTTCATGGCGTATGCTCCAATCGGTAAACGCCGATGTCGCGATGTTTCGGATCGATCAGCGCGGACCGATGGAAGATGGCTTCGCGTTCGAAGCGCCAGCCGGGCGGCAGAATCAGTTTGTCGTTATCCGCATAAATGGCGGTGGCGGCGGCGAGCGGCGCGGCCGGCAGATTCGAGAGCCGATCCTCGTGCGTGACGATGTCGAATTGCGGCGCGTACCATTCCACCGGCCGTTCGCATTCGGTCAGGATGAGGATCACGCGCGGCCGTTCCGCGGGCGGATATTTTTGCTCGAGATAACGGACGAATTTCACCGGGGGCGCTTCCTCGCGATGACCTTGCCAGGCGAGCGGGATGGAAATGATGAGAAGCAACGCGGGCCAGGCGGCACTCGTTAGGCGCCAGCGCGCGGGCAGCGCGAGCAGCCCGCGCAGAATAATGATCGAGATCAGCGGAAGGATCGGCAGGTAATAACGCTGATAGGAAGGGAGGCAGCAGAAGACGATGAGAATGTAGAGCGCGCCCCACGGCCAGTTATCCCGCCAGCAGGCGCGATCGTTTTCGTCGCGTTGACGCCAGAAGGAAACGAGCCCGGCCAGCGAGAGCAGGATTCCAATGACGAGCGTCACCGGATTGGCGATGAAGCCGAAGCCGACACCGAACCAGCCGCCGAAATGCGAGCCGAGTTTAATGGCGAGATCGCGCAGGTGAAAGCCGTGCGCGCCGATGTAGACGTTCGGCCGATTGAGCCGCCAGCTCCATTGCTGGAAAAGCTGTTTCGGGTAAACGCTCCAGAACGGGAGATCGGGCCGCAGGTCGGCTTGCATTTTCCACATGGGCATGAGCCAGAGCAGGCAGCTACCGAAGAAGAGCGCGAGCGTGCCGAGCCATAATTTTTTCGAGGCGCGGCCGCGCGCGAGAAAGAACATGAGGATGAGCAGGACAACGCCGGTGTTTTGTGGACGCACACCTGCGGCGAGCGCGCCGAAGAAAGCTGCGGCGAGGATCGGGAACGGACCTCTTCGACTGCGCGCGGAGTGGATGGCGCAGAGCAATTGCACGCTCAAGAGCGCGCTGGCCATCGGGTCGCTCATCACTTTGGTCGCCGTCATCCAAAAGATCGGCATGACGGCGAGCGAGGCGGCGAGGAGCCAGGCGAAGCGTTCGCCGAAATACAGGCGCGCGATCAAAAACCAGGCGACGACGAGGAGCGCGCCGCCGAGGCAACTGACGACCGTCAACGAGAAACCCGGATCACAGCCGGCGAGGTGTGTGCCTAACCAACCGAAGAAAACGTAGAGCGGATAACCGGGCGGGTGCGGCTGGTGTTGCCAGAGATCGAAATGCTGGATGCCCATCGCGAATTGAAACGAATCCCACTCATCGAGCGCGGCGCTGCGCGTGCAGAAGTAGAGCGCGAAGACGCTGGCGAAGAGCAGTGCCGTTTTGCCGCGAATGCTCATGAGGAAACCTCCTCGGCCAGTTGGATCAGCGCGTCGACATAGTTGTCGGGAGTGTGCGCGGCGAGTAATTCGGCGCGACCGCGCTGGCCGAGGCGCGCGTAAAATTCCGGATCATCGAGGAGCGCGTCGAAGTGCTGATGCAGTTGCGGAATTTCGTTTTCGACATCGACGTAGCCGACGGTTCCCTCGGGCAAATCCGCATACCAGCCACCGCGCGTGACTAACGAGGCGAGCCCGTGATCCCAGATGCGCAACTGACTGGACGACGCTTCGCCCATCGTCGGGAAACGGAGATTCAAGGCGAGATCGGCGCGCGAAAGTGCGGCGTCGAGTTCCGCTTCCGCGACGTAACCGTGGAGCGTGACCGACTCCGATAACGCGAGCTGCTTGATCGCGCGATCGATTCGGCGGCGTTTCAAGACGCGTCCAAAAATATCGAGGCGAAATCGATCGCGCCGCGGATGCGAGGCGAGCGCTTGCAGGACGACATCGAGCCGACCTGGAACATCGAGTTGGCCGAAGAGAATGAGTCGCTTCACCGGATCGCTGTCGCGCGAGTCCGGCCAGTCACGCGCCGCGTAGGGGAACGGACGATAAGCCGCCGGAATTTTCTGCCCGCGAAAAATCTCGAGGGCGCGACGCGCATGAACGAAGAGCCCGAGCGCGCGATCGAAATCGGCGGGACCGATCGGTTGCGCGCGGCGCGTCGAGAAGGGCAGCCCGCCGATGAGATTCGGAATGGCGAGATCGTGCAGAACGACAAGGCCGGGCACTTCGTGCGCGAGCCGGAAGATGTGGAGATGGAACGCGCGCTGGTTGGCGATATGGAAGACGTTGAGCGTGCCAGCCAGCTCCGTGTTTTTTATTTTTGGGTAGTAGTGGCGCACGGCCCCAAATTTCTCCAGCGCAGGATCCCAGGTTTTCGCTTCCGTCCAAAGTGTGAGCTGGGCGCGGGCGGCGAGCGCAGGCAGCAGGTCCGCGGTATAATGCGCGATGTCGGTTTCCGCAGGAGGCAAAGGTGAAAACCAGTTGAGTCGGATCATGGCGAGCGGCGCGTCTGCGACGGTCGCATTTGCGGAATTGCTTTGCGATTCATTCCTATTTTAACTGCGCAGCCAATACACGAGACCGTGGCGCTCCTGTCCCATCACTGGATTTTTCTCCTCGAGATCGCGTTGCTCGCGGGCGTCGTCGTGCTGTTTCTTTTTGCGCAGAAGCGGCTGCGTGCGGCGCGTCGGCAACGGGAGCAACGCGCTTTCATCCAAAGCGTTCTCACGACGAGTGAAGCCGATCGCGCGAAACGCCTGATCGTTTCCTTCTCCACTCTGCCCGATCGCATTCAACAGCTCGGGCCGACGATGCGCTGTCTGCTCGAGCAAACGCGGCCGCCGGATGAGATCGTGCTCGCGTTGCCGGCGTTTTCGTTGCGGCAACAATGCGACTACGTGGTGCCGCAATATCTGGCCGAGTTCCCGCGGCTGCGCATTTTGCATTGCGAGAAGGACTGGGGCCCGGCCACGAAATGCATTCCGGTCATTCAGGAAGAAAAACGAGCCGGACGCGAGGAGACGCTCGTCATGGTGGTGGACGACGATCGGGTTTACCCGCGCGATGCGGTCGAGACCTATTTGCATTATCACGCGCAATTGCCGGATGCGGCGCTCTGTTTCCGCGGCGGGCCGATGCCGCGCAGTCTCGACTGGCGCGATTCGCGATTGTTTTTCGCGAATGAAATCCGGGAGCCGAAGCGGGTGGCGGTCATGTCCGGTTGCGGGAGTTATCTTTTGCAGCCGCGCTTTTTCGATGAGGCGCTTTGGGATTACGCGGATGCGCCGGAAGGGGCGTTCTATATGGACGACATCTGGATCAGCGGCAGTCTCGATCGGCGCGGCGTGGAGAAATATGTGGTCCCGGCCTCGGGGCTGATGCGGAGCGTGTTGCAGCAAATGGGCACGATGACGTTGCACGATGTGCCGCGCGGCCGGCGCGAGAATAATAACGAAGCGATCGCCTATTTTCGCGAGACGTGGAACGTGTTTCCGCCTCGTTAGGCAGCGTTCGCGCGAGCGCGATGCCGTTGCCAGAAAAGGAAGTAGGTGAGCAGAAAAACGGCGATGCTGCCGAGCTCGCCGGGAATGCCGTGGACGAAGTAACGCAGGACGATCGCCGGCACAGAGGAGCAAAGGGCGGCGATAAAAGGCGCGCCGAGATTCGACCAGGGATTGCGCCATTGAAAGACGATGCGCAACGCGCGATGCCGCAGAAAGCCTAACAAGACATAAGGCAGCAGGATGCCGAAGGCCGCGCCGGTCACACCCCAGGTGCGGATCAAAAAATAATTGGCGATGAAGGCGACGACGCAGGTGATGGCGGAGTTGATCAGGTTCAACTTCGGCTGCTGCACCATGATGACGGTTTCGGCGAGACCGACGAAGGCGTTCGTGCCGCAGGCAAGCGCGACGATGACGAGCCAGTAACTGCCTTCGCGAAATTCCGGGCCGTAAATGGAAAGGATGAAGCCGCCGGCAAACGTCATGACGGCGAGGAGCGCGAGAAGAATCCAGAGCATCCATTGCGTGGTGCGCGAGAAGGCGGCGGCGGCGCGCTGTTGTTCGCCATGGACGGTGAGGCCGGCGACGATCGGCCCGAGGATCGGGTTGAATGCTTGATTCACTTTGCGCAGTCCGCTCGCCACTTCGACGACGGTTCCGTAAATGCCGACGATCGGCAGCGTCACGCCGGGCGCGCGGCCGATGAAACAGGCGAGCATGATCACGTCGACGCGCGTGATGGCGGAGTTAATGAAATCGTAAACGCTGATGGGCGCCGCGAAGGCGAAGAGTCGGCGCGTTTCGAGCGCGAAAGGAATCGGCGCCGCGTTGCGGGGGACATCGCGAAACAAACTGGCGGCGAGAAAAAACGCGACGATGCCGGACGCGGCGCTGCCGACGATGAGCGCGATCTCGGGCGCGAAGGTGCGAAAGCCAAACCAAAGCGCGGCGAGAAAAGCGATCGTGGTGACGAACGAGTCGGTGATTCCACGCGAGAAAACATCGTGCCGCATCACTTTTATCCCGCGCGAAACAGCGGTGCACATGCGGTAAAGCGCGACGCCGGGCAGCGCGCACAACATGACGGAAAGCGCGGCCGTCATGTGCGGCTCGAGGTTGAAACGCGCGGCAAACAAGCGAACGGCGACGATCGAGAGCACAGCGACAAAGGCGCATTGCGCGACCACGATGGTGACGGCGATGTGGAAGAGCGAGCGACTGCGCGCGTGATCGCCGACGGCTTCGGCCCGCGCGATAAAAGTGGTGACGGCGACGTCGAACGCGAGCACGCCGAGCCGGCTGATCACGTCGGTCGCAGCCCACGCCACCATGTAGGTGCCGAGCACGGCCGGCCCGAGCAGACGCGCGACGAGGAAGGTGAAGATGCTGCGGAAGTTCGCGGTGAGAACGGCGAGCGCGTTGTAGAACGCGCCGTGTTTTAACTCGCGCGCCGAATCGTCTTCCGACGGCACATGGAGCGGCGGCAGAATTTCGGCGCTGCAGTTCAAAACGAAGAACGCGGGTGCGTGTGCACGATGCGCCCGTCTTCCATCGTGTGGACCCAATCGCAGAGATCGGCGATGAGCGGATTATGGGTGACGAGGAGGAGCGCTTTGTTTCCTTCGCGCACGACTTTTTTGAGCAGATCAAAAGCGCGATGGGAATTTTCGGTATCGAGATTGCCGGTCGGCTCGTCGGCCAGGATGACCTGCGGATCGTTGGCGAGGGCGCGGGCAATGGCGACACGTTGCTGTTCACCACCGGAAAGATGGCGGCTGGACTGCGTGATTTTATTGCCCAGATCGACAGCCTCCAACAAGCTTGCGGCGCGTTCGCCCATTTCTTTTTCATTGAGACGACCAAGGCGACGCATGGGAATCATGACGTTTTCCTGCGCGGTGAAATCCTCCATGAGGAAATGGAATTGGAAGATGAAGCCGATCGCTTCATTTCGTTTTTGGGAGAGCTTATCATCGTCAAGTTGCGCGACCGGGTTGCCATCAATCTCAACCCAGCCCGCGTCCGGTTGGTCGAGTAATCCCAGCACGTAGAGGAGAGTGCTCTTGCCGCAACCGGACGCGCCCACGACCGCGTGAATCGAGCCCGCCGCAAGTTCGAGAGATACTCCACGCAAAGCGTGCACGCGCGATTCCTCTGCGCCCAGGAAGCGTTCCACGTCGTGGCATCGGAGCCATGCGTCGGCCGTCATTAAGTCGATATTAGTGCTTCGCGATTCGGCGAAGAATAGCGGGCTGGGGGTTCACCGGAGCGGCACGCGTGGATTTCGATCCACTGATCCCTGGCCAGAAGACCGCCGCGATCCATTTTCAAAAATAGCAGGTGCGCTGGCGAAAACATTGCCATCGGGATAGACGCTTCTCCAACGAAGGCATGGCCGCGATAGGACATTGATCCGACGCGTCGCCCGGTGTGGTGATCAATTAAACGAACGTCCGATGAACGCGCCGGCAACCGGGCGGTTAGACATTTAAGGTTATTCAATTGGTCGCGTCCCAGCAAAACAAGACGTGGCTGGGCTCCAGGGAACGGCCGGAATGAAAGGCGTAGTTTTATCCGGAGATTATCCGTGTCTCGTATGCACGACCGGATTGCACCGCTGGTTCCATTCAGCACGGGTGGGCCGAGCTCACGAAATTTCTCCGGCCGTGTCGCATACCCGAGGAAGCGTCTGCGCGAAAGAGTGAGTTGAGTTTTATGGCAGGCAATGGCCAAACGTTTTGTCGCTGTTTCGCTGTGTGATTGGGCGAGGGTGATGGCGGAACGCGTAAATGCAGCGAACCTGCCATGAACGTTATAGCTCCAGACGGACAGTCGCGGCATCTCTGCCGCGAGCTTTTTGTGTAGGACGCGAACCATGACGCCGACCGCACTGTGATCCGCGTGAGTGTCACTAATCGATGGGACGAGTAGATGCGTGGGATGCCAGGCGATGATGGCCCTTTGAAACAAGTCGAGTGTCGATCGGCACCCGCGCATGAGCAGTTCGGTCAGGCCCTGGTCAGGCAAACCAAAAAATTGGGCATGGCTTCGGTCGATGCCGAGAACGCGCAGCGCCGCCCGCGCCTCGCGGCGGCGCAAACGTCCCCACCGCTGGCGATCGCGACTGCCTAATCGCCATTTGCGCTCGAGCGCCCGCTGAGGCCACGGGTTGTTATCACCGTCCGTCAAGTAGAGAACGCGAATCGCGGCCCCGGCGCGAACGGCTCGTTGCAAAATGATGCCGCAGGCCAGCGCTTCGTCATCTGGATGCGGCGCGATCAACATCAGCCGCGTCCCGGGAGAAATTTTCGGGGTGATCATGATGGAAGATTTTTCGCCGGGTAATGCGAGTTGCGCGCTTGATTTTTGCACGAGGAGAAGAACTGCCTAATGAAACGGGTTGAAATTTCGTTTCGCCGCCTGCGACCAGAGTAAAGCGAGTCTCCGTTGGTTGGACGTTTCAATGAAGATGTGTCTCCCCGGGCTGAGGAGTCGTGCCCCGGTATAAGGAACCTTATCCAAAATGCCCATAACTGGTGACGCAGGCGAGATGATTTCATAGGACGCGGGAATCACAACATCGAAGTCGAACCGTCGGGCGTCCTTAGGCTCGGGCTTGAGAAATGCGCCCGCCGCGTAGAGTCCACTTCCGACCGGCAGATAATTGCGCTCGACGAATCGCGTCGCGTCGACGGACATATGTTTCCCTTTTGTCGCTACGCAAGTATGCGTCTCGATGCAGCGCTGCGCCGCATTGTCGATCATCATCCCCCGGCTAATGCGCGCCGTCTCAAATGATTCCCAAATTGGGGCGAACGCGCGCTGCCGAAAGACAGTCTCACCTTTCTGATCAAGAACGAAGTCGCCCGGGTTAGTCAAACGATAGGTCGCTCGGAGGAGGTCCGTTTCGACCCGTGCTCCGTCGGCCCAGAAGGGCCGCGATATTAAGCCGACCGAGCATTCCAGCGCGACGAGAAGTGCCGGTACTGGGACGGTGCGAAAGAGCTGACCTAGTTTTGGGGAATTTCGTGAGAGGCGATCGGTCACCGTCAGAAGCACGCCCGTGTAGACAACGAAGGCGAGTGGATGAAATGGGAGATAATCCTGGCGCGATACGAGCCTCCAGTAGCTCCAAAGCGCCGGCATATAAAAGCCGCACGTGAGGAAAAGGAGACCGCGCCGGAACGCTATGGTTCGATCGAGTATTCGCCGGATGAAGAAGGCGCTCACCCCGACAACGACGGGAAAAAGCGCGGGGAAAAGGTAGATCCACCAAGCTGGATGATTGATCAGGCCCGGAAGAATATTATTATCGAACACCCAGTAGCGAAACTGGGGCCAGAGGCCGTCGAGAGCGAAAGCCGCCATGATGATCACAGGCACGGCGAAGGCGCAGGCAAAGAACGCCGCACAGCAGCGGCCGAGATGAGCCCACGAAATCGGGGTTCCTCGCTTGCCCACAAAGACGAAAGTGAGCGCCGCGCCGATCGCGAGCGACAACAAGAGCAGCGATGTTTTCATCGAAATTCCGAAGCACACTCCAATCAGCAACCCTGCGGCGATCGCGCGCCGAACTGTCAGCGGCCCTTTAAGCAATACCACTATGGCCAGCAGCCAAAGCGGCGCCCAGAGATTATCGGTGCGGAACTCGACCGACAGGAAGTGATATCCCGGGTAGCAACCAATCAGCACCGTGGCCCAGACGCCGACCCGCCGAGAAAACGCGAGCGTGCCAATGCGATAGGTCGCCCACGCCGCCATCAAGTAGATCGGAAGCATGATAAACCGCATCCACAAAAGAATAGTCGGCCGATCGCCGATCAGCGCGTAAACGGGCGCGAAGAGGAGTTGAAAAAGCGGCATGTGATTGTCACTAAGGTCGCGATATTGCACAAAACCGCGGGCCCAACCCCAGACGACGTGCAAATGTTGCGATTCATCGGTGTCGAATTTCCACGTTGCGGTATTGATGAGTCGGAGCGCGATCATCAGGGTAAAGAGGGCCACGGCCGCAGCGAATTCGGGCGGCCCGGACATCGCGAAATATTGCGAACCGCGCAGAGCCCACGAGGCCTTCGGACCTGTTGCGATCGAACCTTCTCGCCGGGGATGCCCAAACATTACAGAAACATTTCCGCGAGGTTCCATCGCCGCGAAAGCGAAATCGTCATCGCGCGTTCCTCCGATTTTTCAAGTTCGGCTGAACTTGCCGACGGGCAGCGCTCGATATCGTTAGGCGCTCGATCCACGTAGTGTGGCCACCGGCGGCAAAACCGCAGCCCGGTGCGCTGGGACGTAACTGGCGATGAAAACCGCGAACCACGCTAGCAGTGTCGCCCACAGATAATGATGCCAATCCCAAGCCACGAGAAAGTGATCGGCGTAAAGCAAACCGCGCACGCGAATCGGAATTTGCGAAATGCCGAAGGTGAGGAGCGCGCCCGCCATGCAGCCGATGATGGAGCCGAGCGCGGCGATAAGCGCGCCTTGCCATAAAAAGATCGCGCTGATGTCGCCGCGCCGAAATCCCATCGAACGCAGTATCGCGATCTCTTTCACTTTCGAGAGCACCGTCATGGTGAGGACGTTAAAAATTCCGAACCCGGCGAGCAGAATAATGAGCGAGACGGTGACGGCGGCGGAGACGCGCAGGGTGATGAAGATTTGCAGATTGGAAGCTTCGCGTTGCTGCCAGCTGTCGGCGGTATGATGGAAAAGATTTTCGAACTGGCGGGCGAGCGCAGGCGCCCCCGATTGATCCCGCAATCTGTAAATGATCATGCTGGCCGGATAAGGCTTGTGCAGAAGTTTCTGCGCGATCTTGATGTGCGCATAGGCCCGTGTTTGATCGTAGGAACCGACGCCAGTGCGAGCGAGCGCGGCGACGGTGAAGCGCCAGTATTCGCCGCTCGGCGCGAGCAATTGCACGGTATCTCCCACGGCCACACCGAGCATATCGGCGAGGCGCGAACCAAGGATGAGCGAGGAAGGGTTGTTGCGAAAATCGGCAAATTTGCCCTCGACGATCTGGCTGCTGAGATCGGTCGTGCGCAATTGCAAGGCCGGATCGACGCCGAAGAGATCGACGGTCGCGTTTTGAAAACCGGCGCGCGCGCTGAGCGTGCCGCGCAAAACCGGCGCGCAGGAAACGACGTTCGAGAAACGCCGGCTGATCCGCATGATTTCGGAGGCGTTGGGGATGCCTTCAAAATAACGTCGGCGGCTCGCTTCGGTCAGCTTGCTCTGAGCCGGCAGGATAAAGCTTTCCTGGTTCTGCCGGAACTCTTCCTTCAGAATAACGGCGCCATTCGCGCCGACAGTGGCATCGATGAAACGCTTGGCGAAACCCTGCGTTTGCGCCTGGGTGCAGATGAAAATAGCGACGCCGAAGACGACGCCCGCCAGGCTGAGAACGAAGGCGCGTTTGCGATGAAACAAAAAACGCAGCGCGATGTAGAGAGTCGGCGTCACCGGGCCGACGGGCGTTTGGCGGGCGCGATCCGCCGTTGCCTAACGAGCTGACCGGGCCGCAGATTATCCTGATCGGAGACGACCACTTCGTCGCCTTCGTCGAGGCCGCTCAACACTTCGGTGAATTCGAGCGTGCGATAGCCGGTCTTGACGGTGTGCTTCTGGACGATGCTTTGCCTAACGACCAAAACTTGATCGACGGTCAGGGCAGCGGTTGGGGCGAGGAGTGCGTTCTCGTGTCGGCCGGTGATGATGTTCATCTCACCGCTCATGCCGTTCATCAGGTTGTCGGGCGCGCTCTGGAGATCGAGGGCGATGGTGTAGCGCTGTGTATCGGGATCGGCCGCCGGGACAATGGAAGTGACTTTGGCGGTGAGCTCGCGCGTCGGGTAGGCGTAGAGCTGGACTTGCGCGGGCATGCCGACTTTGACGGCGCCGATGTCTTCCTCGTTGACTTCGCCGCGCACGTAATTGCGGCGCGAGGAAACGGTGAAGAGCGTTTTGCCTTCGGCGACGAGTTCGCCGTCGATCGCCTGGATGTCGGAGAGAATGCCGTCCATGGACGAGCGAATCTCGGAGCTTTTCATTTGCGCCTGCAGCTTGGTTACGGCGCCGGCCAATTCGTCGAGACTGCGTTGCCGTTCGATCTGCTCGTTCTTCACGGCGTCGCGCAGACGGGTTTGTTCACTGCGCGCTTTCTCGAGCTCGACCACCGGCACGTTGCTGAGGGCGGTTAATTTTTCGAGCCGCTGCACATTGGCTTCGGCGACTTTGAGCGGCTGCGCGGAGGGGACTTCGAGCTTGGCTCGTTCCTGTTCGGCCTGGAGATCGACCTGCGCTTGCTTCAACTGCCGCGCGGTCGTTTCATCCGCGATGTTGGCGAGCAACTCGCCTTTGGCCACGCTCTTGCCGAGCGCGCCGCGACCGGAGGCGAAAGCATCGGCCAGATGGATGTAACCGGCGTTCTGCGAAGTGATGCGAATGACGAACGCAGGCTCGATGCGGACCGTTCCATAAACGGCCGAGATGGCGACGCCGCGCCGGACTTTTTGCACTTCCGCGACGGGCAGGCTGAGATAATAAATCGCGCCGAAAAGGAGAACGACGAGGACGCCGATCGTCCAGAGCAGGCTTTTCGAGAGCGGGACCTTCAAGGTGCTGGAACTAACGCACGTTCGCGGCGGTGTCGTCTGAAAACTGGAAGTAACGCCCGGTGGCGCGGTCCCAATCCGCGCGGGCCACGTTTTGTTCGTAAGCGGCCGTGAGGAGGCCGGTGCGGGCGGACGAGAGATTGTTTTCGGCATCGCGAAATTCGAGCTGCGAGGCGGCGCCCTGCGCGATATTTTGCCTAACGACTTCGAGATTGCGCTCGGCCAGTTGGGCGGATTTAAGAAACGAAACGCGGCGCGCGGCGATGGCCTGAAAGTGCGTCTGGATTTGGGCCAGCTCGCGCGAAATATCGGCTTCCATTTTGTGAAGCTGCAGCTCGTTGATCTCGCGCGCTTCGCGCTGACGTAGGACCGCGCCGCCGACTTTGCCGTTGTCGATGATGCGCCAACTGTAAGCTGCGCCGGCGCGAATTTCGGAGGACACAAAATCATCGGAACGGCTGGTCGAGCCAGACCCGCCGCGGCGGATGCCCGAGACGGGAATGTAATCGCCGGAGACGATCGCCTTGAGCGAAGGATAATAACCGGCCTCGACGATGCGCTGATCTTCGCTGGCCGCGCGGACGAGCAGCCGCGCCAGTTTCACGTCGCAACGCTGTTGGAGCGCGCGCGTCGTCGCCTCCTTCAGCTCGGTGTGCACCGGCACGAAAGCGAGCTCGCCTTCCGCCTTCGGCAAAAGGGTGGACGGCGCTTCGCCGAGATTCACGCCCATCGCGTTCGACAAATCGAGCAGCGCCGTTTCGCGCGCGCGTTGCGACGTTTCGACGAGCGGACCGATCTCGCTCGCCTGCACGCGCGCGGCGGCGAGCGCGCCGCGATCCGTCGTGCCGGCTTCGTAACGTGCTTGCTGGCTGACGGCGTTTTGTTCGAGCCGCTGCTGCTGCGTTTGTTGCAGGCCTTGTTGCGAACGCTGGTAAAGCGTCGTGTAGAACGCGAGACGCGTCCGCTGCAATTGCGCGGTGATGGCGAGGTTGAGCTGCTGTTGCGCGATGAGTAACTCGAGATCGCCGCGACGGCGCGAGGCGGGAATGGCGGCATCGAAAAGCGGTTGCGTCAGATTTCCCTGGGCGAAGGCGAATGGATGCGTGCCGGGATTATCGGCCCGCTGGCCGCCTTGCACGCCGGCGATTCCGGAAATGCCGAGATCGGGATAGGCGATCGAATGAAGAACGACGCGGCGGCCGGCTGCTTGTTCGACGACGGCTTTGGCCTGACGGATTTCCGGATTGTCGCGCAGCGTGGTTTGGAGCGCGGTTTCCAGAGTGAGTGCGTGAACGCTGGGAGCGATTGCGAAAAGGAGGACGAGGAATGGGCGGAACGCAGTCATTTGCGCTCGTTCAAAGTCGAAGGCGGCCGCGCGATTTCGAGCATTTGTTTCTCGCCCGCTTTGCGATGCGGCTCGGTCACGCTGAGCACTTTTTGCTGGAAGGCGAAGGTCGCGGGATCGTTGCCGCAGGCGCGGTCGAGGCGGGCGAGGCCGACGTTGTGCAAATAAATCGCGTTCAAGCGCGTGGTGCGGATGCGGTTCACATCGGACGCGGCCTGGAGAACGTCGAGCTGTGTGCCGAGGCCGACGCCGAGATTGCTCTTCGCCATTTCGAGCGACTCATCGGCGTTCTGCACATTTTTCGTTTCCGATTGCAGCGTGCGATCGGATTGCTGGAGATCGAGGAACGCGCTGCGCACGTCGGTGCGGATGGAATTTTCGGTCGCTTCGAGCGCGGCCTGCGCGGCCTCGCGGCGGGCGCGCGTGGCGATCATGCGGCCCTTGGTGGCGAAGCCGTCGAAGAGATGCCAGGTCGCGTTGACGCCAACGACGTATCCGTGGTTGAACTCGCGCCCGAGATTGGGGTCGCGCTCGTTGTAAACTTCGTAGCCGGTGAAGGCCTGCACTTGCGGTCGCAATTCGCTGCGGTCGAGCTTGAGCTGGTGTTCCTCGATCGCGACATCGAGCTGCCGCATTTTCACTTCGGGCCGATTGAGGACAGCGCGGGCAAGGGATTCATTTAAGTCGGGCCGGCGCTGTTCGTATTGCAACTGCCCTTCGATCTCGAACGGCACGCCGTCCGGCGTCGCGCTCGTGTCGACTCCGAATAATTCGGCGAGGCGCAAATAGGAGAGACGCAATTGCGATTGCGCATCGATCAGATCGGGCTCGGCGTTGGCCACGGAGACTTCGGCGCGACGGACATTGAGTTCCCCGACCGTGCCCGCGCTGAGCCGTTCGCTTTGCGTCTTTAATTCCTGGCGGAAGACGTTGAGCGATTGCTCCTGCACATTCACTTTCGCGCGATTGAGGAGCAGTTCGTAATAGGCGGTGCGCGTGTCCATCGTGACGCGGTCGATGATGGTTTGCAGTTCGAGCGCCTGCTTTTCGTAGTTGAGACGCGCGATGGCGGTGGCGTTGCTGACCGCGCCGCCGGTGTAAATGTTCTGCACGATGCGGACGGCGGCGTTGTAATCGTCGCTCCGTAAACGGGAGGAATTCTGCTGCTCGCGCTTCCGATAAATGCCGGTGGAAACAACCGAAGGCAGATAACCGGAACGCGCTTCGATCACGCTGCCGCGCGCAGCCTCCAGGCGTTTGCGCGCGATGACGATCTCCGGATTCTGCGCGACCGCCAAAGCGACCGCTTCGTCATGCGAATAGGTCGGCTGCGCGGCATTGGCCGAAATGGCCAGGCCGACGACGAAAAGAAAAGTGAGCCAGCGACGTAAGTGCATCGGTCAATTCGAGCGGCTCGTTTTTATCACAACAAAGTTCCGTTGAGTAGGATTGCTTCCCGGCGGCGCGCGGTCCCCTAATTTCGCCGAAACTCAGGGCGTCTCAACTGCGGCGGCCAAACCGCCCCGCGGCAACCCTTCCAGCCGGCTCCATTCCGCCGCCAGTGCCCCGTCCGGATAGAGCAGAAATTCGCCCGTGCTCGTGGCGTAGAGACCGCCTTCGACCCGCAGGCCGGTGATCTCGGTGAGCGCTTTCCAATAGGCGGCGATCTGCGCTTTATAACTTTCGCGCAAGGCCGCCGCGCTTTTGCCCGCGACGCGATTTGTTTTCCAATCGACGATCAGCGCGCGGCCGGCCGCAGCGTCGAAGAGGGCGAGGTCGATGATTCCTTCGAGCGCCGCTTTTTGGCCGAGGGGAAGCAGGAAAGGAATCTCTGAGCGGGCGACGATTTCGGACCCGCCAAGTTGTTTGCGGAAATCCTGGGCGGAGGAAACATGCTGGCGAAAGAGCGCCCATTCAGCCACGGCGCGTTCTGGGTCGCTCGCGTGCGGGAGCGCCGATTGAAAGAGCGATTCCCAATCGCGCGCTTCCTGCCGCCAATCGATTCGCTGCAAGAGCGAATGCCACCAACTTCCGTAAAGCGTCGCCTGATTATCCAAAGCGCCGGCGCGAACAGAAATGCGCGATGGCCGTTCGATGCTGCCGGTTGCGTGCTCCGCGGAGAAAGCTTCCGCCAAACCGCTTGGGCTGATTTTTTGCACGAAGTGCGAGGCGGCTTCTCTGGCGCCGGGCTTGAGCACAGGCAGAGCCGGAACCTTGGCTGAGTGTGAGCGCTCGGCGGTCCTGGTTTTTTGATGGGCTGCAGTGGCCGCCTCCGCCAGGGCTTCGTTGTTGATCGCGGAAAGCGTGCCGTGATTGCACCCGCCTTCTTCGCAACGCAGCCATGTGATCTGCGATTTGCTGGGCTGCGGCGCTTTGCTGGTGGCGTAAAGGCCGGGCGCGCTGGCGAGAACGAGAGTGTGTTGGGCGCGGGTGAGGGCGACGTAAAGCAGGCGTTCCATTTCCTGGCGCTGGCTCAGTTTTGCCTCCCCCTCTATCTCCGGCGTTTCTTCTTCTTTTTCGAAGAGGATGCGCTGATTTCTGGTCGCCCGATCAGTCGTTAGGCGCGGGAAATTATCAGCCCGCGAATCGACTTCGCGCATGAGAAATGGAACGATCACGGCCTGCCATTCGGAGCCTTTCGCTTTGTGGGAGGTGATCAATTGAATGGCGGAAGCGCGGCCCGCGGCGGGCGCCTCGCGCGTAGTTAGGAAGTCGTCGCGCAGATAGCGGGCGAAATCGTGCAGCCGCATCCCTTCCGCTTCCGCGCGAGCCGCGCTGGCGAGGAGCGCGTCCAGTTCGTCGTCCAGATTTTCGAAATCTTTTGCAGGCAGACTTTGCAGGCGGGTGCGCAAATGCACGCGCCCGATCGCTTCCTGCACCGCGCTGAAAAGTGGGTGCATGGAGATGGCCGCGCGCAGCTGGCTGAGGAGCCGCAGCTTTTCCGCGACGGGATCATCGCCTTCCGGCGGCTGCAGAAAATCGAAACGCCACGCCTTCCGCTCCGCAAAAGCAGCCAGCTCATGATCCGACAATCCGAAGACCTCGCGCAGGACGCCGACGGTTTCGTAGGTCTCGCTCGGATCAGCCAGGACGGTGAGCAGCGCGGTGAGCCAAGCGTACGCGGAATTGTCGCCTTTGATGGCGGTTTCCGATTGCACCTCCACCTCAAGGCCTTCGCCCGTGAGAGCGTCGCGCAGCGGACCGAACCAGAGTTTGCGCGGACAGAGAATTGCCACGTCGCGCCAGGTTTCCGCGCGCAATTTTTTCAAGCCCGTGGTGCGAATCCAACGCGCCAGCTCGCGCGCTTCCCAAGCCGCTTTGCGGCGGACCGGAGTCTTCCGCGGAAAATCGTGCGCGGAAAATTCCAGTCGCACAATTTGCCCCGGAAGAACGTCCGGCCGGCCCTGCATCGGCACGTAGCGAACCTGATCGTTTTCTTCGTTTAAGATCTGCGAGAACGTCTCATTTAGGAATTCGATGCTGGTCTCATCGAGGCGGAAGGAAACGGAAAACTCCACCGTCTCGCCGCCGGGCGCCGCGACGAGCGCTTCGTGCACCGCTTGGTAATACGGCAGGTCGGCATGCTGGCTAAAGATGGATTGCTGGAAATCGCCCACCATGCAGAAATGACCGGGCGGTGGTGGATCGTTTAACTCGTTAGGCCAGCGTCCGCGCGCATCGGACGGTCGGCTGGCTTCGAGCAGCACGCCGAACTGCGCCGGACCGGTATCCTGCGCTTCATCGAGGATCACGCGGTAACGCTGGCTGCGAATGCGCCGCGCGGCCTCCGGGTTGTCGAAGAGTTGCAGGGCGAGCGCGATCTGATCGGCGTAGGTGAGGGTTCCTCTCGTTAGGCGATATGCGCGGTAGTCACGCTCCAACTCGGCGGCGGCGCAGAGCGCGGCGCCGCTCAGCCACTCGCGGAATGGGCCGAAGGCTTCGTCCCAAAGCGGCATCCAGGTGGCGGCGCGAGAGTTGCGCAACGGGAGCGGGAAGAACTCCGCGCCATCGCGCTGCGCACGCTGCCAGGCGCGCAGGTTTTCTTGCGTGCGAGTAATGTTTTCGACCGAGCTCCCTTTCGGCTGGTAACGCAGAAGCGCGTCGATGTTCACTTCGGGGCACGGTTCGTTTGTGAAGGCGACATCCGCTGAGACGCCTCCGCGTCGACCCAGCGGTAAAAGCCGACGCGCGTCGACATGCCGGAGCAGGATGGCGCGCGCCTCGTCGCTCAGCCCGCGACCGATCACCTCCTGGCGCTGCACGAAATCGTTCCAGAGTTCGTCGTCGTCGGTCACGAGATCGAGATGCGGCGGCAAGCCGAGGAAATGCCCGTGCGTTTCGAGCAGGCGCACGCAGAAGCTGTGAATGGTGCCGAAGAAGGCGCGGTTAAATGCGCTCAGAACTTCCACGCTTGGCTTGGCTTTCAGAATTTCCGCGCGCGTGCGCTGCTGCATTTCGTTCGCCGCGCGGTTTGTGTAAGTGACGACGACGAGGCGCGGGAGCCATTCCAAGGCGTGCTGCCGGTTCTTCGCGATCGCGACGATGCGCTGGATCAGCGCCGTCGTTTTTCCGGAACCGGCTGCGGCGACGACCGAGAAATTTTTGTCGAGCTCGCTCGCGAAACGGTCGCGCTGCAGTTGATCGGCGGGGTCGCTCATCGCCGTTCGATTTTCGGCAGACCCGGATGGGTGGCGTTCCATTTGTCGTCGAGGAAATCCGGATCGAAGCCGAGCGTGGCCAACGGATAATCTTTTTGAAAGAGGAACTCGCCGCGCAATTCGCCGCGCATCCCGAAGATGCCGTTGCGGCTGAGGCGCGCGAATTCTTCCCAGATTTCCCGCGGAGCTTCGATCACGGGTAGGCTGACTTGCGGGCGGTCCAGTTCCAGTTCGCGGGTGAGCAGGCTGACGCCGATTTCCTGCGCGCCGAGCGCCTGCAAAGCGAGTGCGTAGACCGCCAGTTGCACGCCTTTGCCTTCGAGCAATTTGGTGCGGAAATCGTTCGCGGGATCCTTGCTCAACTTTCCGGGCGCGAGACTGGTGCGGCGGCCGGTTTTGTAATCGATGATCCAGGCTTCGCGAAACGGGAAGGTTTCGCCGGCGTGCGTCCCGCGCGCGAGCAGCAGATCGATGCGCCCGCGAACCGTGAATTGTTCCGTTTCCGAAACGCGAATGAGAAGCGACGGCAGCGTCCATTCGGTGGCGAAATGCGACCAGTCTGCCGTGGTCGTGATGGTTTCAGCGAGGGTGTCGGCAATGAAGACGGCCTGGTTCCAGGCGGAAATCCACCAGTCGGGTAAAGCGCGACCGAGGAGCGCGTGAACTTCCGTGCGAAATTTTTGCGCGGCTTTTTGGACGCGTGCGCGCACATCTTTAGCGGACGGTCGCGGGACGAACTCGCCATCGCTGGGCGCGACATGGCGGAGCCAATCGTGCACCCATTGGCCGATGGCGAGGTTCCAATTGGTGAGTTCGTTCTCGCGCGCTTCCACGCCGAGGAATTTTCTTAGCCAGACCAACGCGGGGGCTTTGATGATTCGCTCGCAGTCCGTCGCGGAAAGAGTGAGCGGCTCGGCCAGCGGTGCGCGCAAAGCGAACTCGTATTCGCCAAATGCGATTTCGGGGACGTGGCGTGCGCGGTAGGCGATGGCCGTCTGCTGGATGTCGTGATCGCCCGCGGGCGCGGACTGTCGGTTATCATTACGAGCGAGCCATTTGGCGGTGCGCGCGGCGAGAGCGGTCATCGTGTTTTGACCGGGCGCGATGTGCTCCGCCTCGAGATAGAGCCGGGTGAAAAATTCACTCGGATTCGCGAAACGCTCCGGCGCGGTTTCCTCGATCAAACTCGCGCTCGCTCCGATGCCGATCGTGACGGAAGCGCAGAGATTTTGGAACTGGCGTTCCGCCAGTGCGCGATGTTCGGCCGGGCCGAGGCAAAACGTTTTTCCTTCCGCGACCACGGAATGACCTTCGCCCTGGCTGCCTTGGCGGGCGGCGCGTCGATTCAAATCTCGAATGCCTTGGTTGAAGGTCGCGATTTCGTGGTCGTCCAAAAATCCTGACTCGTTAGGCCGGGCGGGCCACGCGCCTTCATTGAGCCCGGCGAAGATGAGATGCGACCACGTTTGCCCTTCCGCGTGGGCCGGGAGGATGAGCTGCACGCGGCTGTAGGGGTGGTCGCCCTGACGATCGCGCTCCGGCAGAACCGAGCTGCTGACTTCCGTGAGCCAGCGCAGAAAGGTGGCGCGCGAGAATTTTCCCGGCACGCGATCGGTCCAGCCGGCGCTCGCTTGTTGCAAATGCGAACGGCGATCCGGCCATTGCAGGCTGTCGAATATTTCGAAGCTCTGCGCGAGGAAATCGGAGAGGTTTGCGCGCTCGGGGAGAAAGCGGATCGCCTCCACTCCGGCGACGAGGCGCTCGGCGTCTTCGGGTTTCGCAAAGCTCGCGCAATAGGCGCGGAGGAGCGGGAGATCGTCCATCAAGAGGTGGTTCGACGCGCGGCGCAAGGCGTCGTGGATTTGCTCCACGTGCAGCCCGCCGAAAAAGCGGCAGGCCGCCGGCGAGGCGCGCAGAAAGCGAAGCAAAATGCGGAGGCGCGGAGTCTCCTGCAGTTCGCACCAGGCGGGCCAGGCATCGTCTTCCAGCGGGCCGGGAGCGAGATGCGCGATGCCGTCGTAATGCGGAATTTTCGCTTCGGCCAGGAGTGTGGCGACACTTCGCGGCAGCGCGCCGGCGGCTGGGAAAAGGACGCCGATCCGATCGGCCTTTCCGGAAGCGAGAAAGGATTCGGTGAGGCCGGCGATCGCTTGGGCTTGATCGCTCACGGTGCGGCCGACGACGAAATGTTTTTCGACAGAAGAAGCGACGGTGGTGGTGGAGAACAGCTCTGGCTCGAAGAGCTCGGGGAAAAGCGTTTCGCTTTTGCGCGGAGCGGCGATCGATTCCGCGGTACCGAAATCTTCTTCCCATGTGCCGACCCAGGCTTCGTCGAGCTCACGCGCTTCGTCCCGCGGATGGTGCAGGATAACGAGCGTTTCCTCCGAGCTGCGAGCAGCCGCTTGCAGCAGAAACCAAAGCGGCCAATGGGCGCCATCGAAACCTGCTACGAGCAAACACGCAATACGCGGCGGATTTTTCCTTGCGGCTTTCAAAGCCGATCGATCGCGTTCGGCGGATAATTCGAAACCGCAGGCGCGCAGGTGTTCGCGGAAACGACGAACCATCGGGCGAAGAGAAGCGAAAGGTAGATCCTCGAAATTCCCGCCAGCGGCCTCAAGGCGATCGAGGGTGCGTAGGAGATTGCCCGGTGCCCGAACGACGGCCTGGGCCGCGAGTTCTTCGGATTCGTTAGGCGCGCTCTCCTCCGCGGCAAGGGCAAGGAGGAGACGCAAAATTTCCGGCGCCGCGCTATGACGGTTACGCTCCGGAGCGAGCAGCTCGCGCAGACCCGGTGGAGTGAGGAAATGCAAACCCAGATGTGATTGCCTGCGCTCGAGCAAGCCACTCTTGAGTGCGTTCGCGTGGCTGCGAGTGGGCACGACGATGACCGTCGGTAGCTTGCGTTTCCAGGACTCGGGCAAAACGCGATCGCACCACGGCGCGACGGCACTTTCCCAGGCATCGCGCGGCGAGTCGACGAGCCGGAGCGCAAGCGGAGGCGAGTTCTTCTTCACGGAAGCATCCTACCAGACGTCACGGACAAAGACTGTCCGACGGATGCGAAAAATTGCGGAAAATGGAATGGGGCAAAGCGGGGGCTTTGAATCACGCGCGACTCTAGCAGATGCGGAGGGCAATGCGACGCGGTCCATAGCGGTTGTCTTCGATGGTGAATCGAACTGCGATAAATGTTCCAAATAGCAGATGCGAGCGTCCAAGGGCGGGCTGCGGCCGAATAGGATTGACGGGGAGAGCTACTTACGGCTAATCTGGTAATTCAGAAAAAGGGATAAAGAAGTGACTATTTTTCGTAAATTTATAATTACCGCAGCCGCAGCTCTTTGCGCGATCGGGCTGCTTTCGTCGGCCAATGCCCAGAGTTTCACGATCACGGATCTGGGATCGCTCGGGAGTTACCCTGTCCAGGCGTTCTCGATCAGCAGCAACGGGCTCATCACGGGAAATTCGAGGGTGTCGGATACGATTTTACAACACGCGTTTTATACAACCGGCAACGGTCTTCTTCAGGATCTGGGCACACTCGGCGGCGTGGCGAGTGTTGGGAATGGGATCAACTCGGCGGGGCGCGTGGCTGGTTCGAGCAATATCAATTCGACGTCTGCGTTCCATGCCTTTTTGAGCGGAGCAAATGGCGGGGCCCTGCAGGATTTGGGAACACTGGGCGGCACCAACAGTTATGCGTATGGCGTGAACGCCACCGGGCGAGTGGCTGGCTATTCGAACACCGCCGGCAATGGCGCGTCGCATGCATTTTTGAGCGAGGTGAACGGTGGCGCGCTGCATGATTTGGGCGTTCTAAACGGCGGAACAAACACTTTCGGCAACGGCGTGAACGCAAGCGGCCAAGTGGTCGGTTACGGAAACACTGTGGTGGGAACGAACACCTATAACCATGCATTTTTGAGCGCAGCCAATGGCGGTGCTCTCCAGGATCTTGGGACGCTCGGCGGGAATCTCAGCTTCGGCCTGGCGGTAAACGATATCGGACGGGTGGTCGGCCGTTCGCAGATCATGGGCGACGTCAGCTATCATGCGTTTTTGAGCGGTGCGAATGGCGGTGCATTGCAAGATCTCGGCACGCTCGGCGGCACGTCCAGTAATGCCGTCGGCATCAATAGCGACAGCATGGTGGTGGGCGATTCGGTGGATTCGCAGAATGCGCGACAGGCCTTCCTCTTCACCATCACCGGTGGGATGATGAATTTGAATTTGCTACTCGATGATCCGACCTGGGTTTTGACCGACGCGAAAGGGATTAACGATAACGGGCAGATCGTCGGCTACGGGACGTTCGGTGGCCGGGTGCATGCGTTTCTCCTAAACCCGATCCCTGTCCCTGAGCCAGGCGTGGTCTGGCTGGCGTTGCTCGGCGGCGCGGCGTTGCTCGGCCGGCGTTGGCAGCAGCGGAGAGCTCGCGCCTAACGAGCAGCGAGCAGGCTTACCCCTGCTGGTTGACCCAATCGGTCGCGAAGCGGACCACTTCCCGCGCGTTGCGCAGGTTCAGCTTTTCTTTGATGTGGGCGCGGTGCGCTTCCACCGTCTTCGAACTCAGGTGCAGTTGATCGGCAATGGCGCGCACTTCCTGGCCGGCGCCGATGAGTTGCAGAACTTCCAATTCGCGATCGGTTAATTGATCGACGGCGGAGCGCGCTTCGCCCGAGCCCTGAATGTGATCGAAGATCATTCGCTTCGACATGCTCGGGCTGATGTAAAGCTCGCCGCTGAGCACACTGCGCACGGCCGAGAGCACGCAATCGAGCGCTTCGCGCTTCATGACGTAACCGCGCGCTCCGGCGCGAAGAGCACGCTCCGCATAAAGCGCTTCGTCGTGCATGGAGAGAACCAGCACCGGCATTTCCGGATGTTCCGCGCGAATCCATTTGGTGAGCTCGATGCCGTTGGCGCCGTCCTGCAGGCCGATGTCGACCACCGCCAAATCGAAACGCCGCATACGCAGAAGGCCGAGCGCGCTCGGCGCGTTGGCCGCTTCCCCGCAAACTTCGAGGTCCGGTTCACCGCTGAAGAGCTGCATCATGCCGCGCCGAAAAAGCGGATGATCGTCGACAATGAGAATGGCCCGTTTACGCAGACGTTTCCCGGGCCTCTTCGAGCGTGCGGAACGTGTAACAACGGCGACCATAAATTTGGAGCGACGCCGGCCGCTCCGGAAGCGGAATTCCTTCCGCTATTTTGATAATCGAGCCTCGCCCGCTCCCGCGGATGTAGGCGCGTGGAGAATTTTGTCTTCAGGGCTCGGAGGCTGGGGCCTGTTGCTCGCGAGGGAGACTACCGATGGCGGCCGGCGACGGATGCGCAAGATGCTGGCGCGCTTCTTCTTGATCGCGGTCGTCCACCAATTCCCCGCAACCGGCGCAGCGATGGAAATGGCTTCGCTCTTCTTTGGATAACCGGCCGAAAGTTTCCCACGTCATACTTCAATGAGAAAAACGGACGACGCCGGTTCGGCGGATGTTCCTTTGCTCGCGGAAAATGAGGTGGCGCCAATTTTTTTTGGCAGTGCCAAAGAACCGGCGATTTTTTGGGGCGCGCCGCTACTTCTTTGTCTTTCGCGCGGCCGGTGAACGAGGGCGGCTGCGGGAAGGCGAGACCGTCTTCTTCGCCGGCACGATGCAGGAAACACATGTCCCCTTATTCTTGGGCGACTCGATCGACCATTTCGCGCCGATCGCATTCGCCCGATACGTCATGATGTGAATGCCCATTCCTTTCGAATCCTTCTTCGCATCGAATCCTTCCCCATTGTCCCAAATGGTCATCACGATTCCTTCTTTGGTCCGACGCAGAGAAATGACGATCTCGCTCGGCTTGCCATGTTTGACGGCGTTGGTCACCGCTTCCTGCGCGATGCGATAGAGATTGAACGCCACGGAGGGATCGGGCACATCCACACTGCGCTGTCCCTCGAAACGGCATCCTATTTTTCCATGGGTGCGGAAGGTCAGCTCGCGCAGAGCCGCGGACAAACCGCCGCCCAATTCGATCGGATGCAGGCCGCGCGCCAGATCGCGCGCGAGTCCGACGTTTGCGTTCACGATTTGGGCTGCTTCGCTCACCGTGCTGGCTTCACTCGACTTCTTTTCGCGTAACTTTTTGGCCGTGGATTCGAGCAGGAACGCCGCGGCCGCCAGCTCCTGGCAAAGGCTATCGTGCAAATCCTGGCCGATTCGGCGCTTCTCCCGCTCGCTAATGAGAAGAATCTCCTGCTCCAGTTTGGCACGGCGCGAAATCTCCTCCTGCAGCTCGGCGTTCGCGGCCCATAATTCCGCCGTCCGCTGCCGCACGCGGTATTCGAGATCGTCATGCGCTCGTTGCAATGCCTTGGCCGCCGTTCTCTCATCCGTCGCATCACGCGCGATCTTGGCAAAGCCCCGTAGCGCGCCCGTCCCTTCGTCGTCGAGGCGATGCATGACGCCATCCACCCAGACGCGCGACCCATCCTTGCGCATGTGCCAGCGGCGGTCGCTCGCATTTCCGTTGCGCATCGCCGTCGAAATCTCCTTCTCCTCCTGCTTCCGCTTACGATCCTCCGGGGTGAAGATAAGCCTGCCCGCTTGCCCGACCGCTTCCTTCGCTGTCCAGCCAAACACGCGTTCCGCTCCGCGGTTCCAATGCACAATCGTATTGGTGGGATCGATCATAAAAATGGCGTACTCTTTCGCGCCTTCGACGAGAAACCGAAAGCGTTCCTCGCTTTCCCGCAGCCGTTCGGTGGATTCCGTTTCCTCGGTCACGTCCTGAGCCACGCCAGCCAGGCGCACCACCTTGCCTGTTTCGTCGCGAATCGGAAAAACGGTATCGCGAATCCGACGCGTCTCGCCGTCTGGCGGACGGAGCAGACGGTAATGGCGCACGAAATTTTTCCCGGCTTTCGCTTCCTCGATTCCCGCGGAAGCTGCCTTGCGATCAGCCGGGTGCACCACCTCCAGCCGTTTCGCCCGGTCGCGCACGAGCATGGCGCGCGATTGGCCAAATATTTTTTCGTAAACCGGGTTGAGATACTCAATCGTGAGCGTCTCCGCATCCATGATCCAAAACACGTCTACGGAATTTTCCGCAAACTGGCGGAAGCGCTCCTCACTGTCGCGCAGCGCCGTCTCCGCGCGCTCGCGTTCCACGATCTCCGCGCGCAGCCACGCATTTTGTCCCGCGCGTTCGCCGGTGCCCGCTCCGTCTGCCGGCGTCCTTTGGGCGTCGTTCTTCTCCAAATTCGGATCCACCTGGTCGTCGCTTATCGCATCATTCATTCGTTCGCGTCTCGAGAAAGGCGAGCGCACGCCTCTTTAAGAGAAACGCATCTCATCGCCCAAACGCGCGCCCGGTCGATTTTCCGTAAATCTCCTCAGCCGTCGGCGCGCGATAGTTTAGAGAAGACAAATTTATGGACAAGAAGACGGTAGAGAAAGCGAGCGGAGAACGGGAAACGAAAGCGGAGATCGGCGCGATCAACAAAGGTTCCGACAGTGATGGCCACACGACCCAGGCGAACCAAACGACGAGCACCGGCTCGCCGAAGACGCCAGTGAGCGACGCACTTTTGGAGAAGTTGGGCGAAATGCATGATGCGGAGGAGCAACTGGCCACCGCCTTGTTCCTTCTCGAAAAGGCGGCAAAATCTGAGGACTTGAAGACGTTGCTCAACGTCCACTTAAAGGAAACGAAAGGTCACGCGCGGAGCCTGGAAGAGATCGCCGCGACGTTGCGCAAGGAATTGCCGAAGAAGAAATGTCAGCCGGTTCGCGACATGATCACGGATGCGGAGAAAGAGCTGGCCAAGAGCCTGGTTACTTCCACAGAGCGCGATGCCGTCATCTTCGCGGCGGGGAAGAAAGCTGAAAAATTTGAGATCGACGCCTACACGCCCCTTTGCGCCACGGCCGAGCAAAATAATTGGACCCACGAACACGCCGTCCTCACCTCCATCCTGAACCAGGAAAAGCTGGCGAGCGAACTTTTGGCCGGCGTCGAGGAAGGCAAGGAGCCGCTCAACAAGCTGATCGAAAGAGTCTCCCTCGCCCACGCGAAGGGCGACGCGAAATAATCGCAGGTTCTCGCCGCGATTGCCTACGGCTTAAGTTGTTCGACCACCTTCGCGTGGCCGCCAGGTAAGGCATTGAGACCGTGTCATGTAATTTGGCGGAAGGGTAAACCTGTAGCCGTTTCGCTACGCGAAACGCGGGAAGCGACTCTCGCGGTCCTCCTCGACAATCGCGTTTCGCGCAGCGAAACCTCTAAAGCGGAGCGCTGATCGCCGCGGGAACGGACCACCCTTTAAAATCTGGTGGTTGAGGGAACCGGGGCGAGCGCCATGCGCGTTTTAGCTTTGCCGCCCATCGTGGCCGGCGCACAAAATATGAAACGAACCGCACTTACCTTACTTTGTCTCTCCGCGCTCACGCTCTCCGTGGTCGCCGAGGATAATGCCAACACCACACCCACCCCGGCCGATAATTCCGGTCGCAATATGCGCGATCGGTCCGGTGAAACCAAAACCACGGGCGATCAATCAAACAGCTCGGTCGACATCAAAATCACCGCGGCCATCCGCCGCGCCGTGATGAAGGATGATTCCCTGAGTATGACCGCGAAGAACGTGAAGATCATTACCGCCGACGGCGTGGTGACTTTACGCGGCCCGGTCAAAAGCGCGGCCGAAAAACAAACCATCGCGAAACTCGCCCAAGCCAATGCCGGTGACGCGAAGGTCGTGGACCAGCTTGAAATCGAGCAGTCCAAATAAAGTCAGTCAACCAATAGAAAGAAACCAAACCATTATGTCCAAAACACAAGTTTTCTGTATTGCCCAAAGTCACGGTCAGGCCGAGCAGATCGTCGAGCGGCTGCAAGCGTCCGGATTTCCGCCCGCGGAAATTTCCATCCTGCTTCCGGATACGGAAGGCAAACATGATATCGGCCACGTCAAAGCTACCAAAGCCCCTGAAGGCGCAACCACAGGAGCCGCGACCGGCGGAGTGGCGGGCGGAGTCATCGGACTACTCGCGGGCATCGGTGCACTCGCCATCCCGGGCGTGGGCCCCTTGATCGCGGCCGGCCCGATCATGGCCGCGCTGAGCGGCGCGGCCATCGGTGGCGCCACGGGCGGAATCGTGGGCGGCCTCATCGGGCTCGGTATTCCCGAGATCGAAGCGAAACGCTACGAAGAGAAACTGAAAGCCGGGAACTACCTCATCGCGGTGCATACGCACGATGGCGTCCAGGAAGATCGCGCGAAGAAGATCTTCAAAGACGCGAATGCCGAAGACATCACCACTTCGTCGATGTCTGCGACGCCGAAAGAGTAGCTCGGCCACGCGAAATTAAACCGCGCCCCGGGTCGTAAGACTCGGGGCGTTTTTCGTGCAGAACTTTTCCGGCCACTCCCGGACGCAGGCGCGTTTGCACGGTGACTGATTTACAGAAAGACAGAATATGAAAGCACGGGTCTGGCACGGCAAAGACGCCGTTCGCTGCGACACGGTTCCCGATCCGAGGATCGAGAATTCGGGCTACACGATCGTCAAGATCCCCGCGACCGCGGTTTAGGCCGATAGAGTTAGTTTCCAAGAAGAAGAAAGGGCCGCCTAAATTAGGCGGCCCTTTCGATTTCAGCGGATGAGGCCGGTAAATCTATTCGGCGTCGACGTTGATGGTCTCGGCGAGTTTGGTGAGTTTCTTGTCGGTGGCGCCTTCTTCGTCCAGGGTCTTTTGCAAGAGCCTGGCGTTGGCTTTATCGCCGAGAAGTTGAGCATAGGTGCTGGCGGGCCGTAGCCGGCCATTTCGTGAGTGCGCGTGGAATCAAGGCGGAGGACGAAATCCGGCCACGAATCTGGTCTACAACTTTTCCTGATGGAGGAACGCGCCGTTCTCCTGATTTTCCCGGCCGACTCGATTCCCTAGGCTCCGAATGCATGGTTATTCCACAGAAACCGGCAAGTCACCCACCGCTCGATCTCTTGCAGGAAGTTGATCGCTTCCGGGTCTGGCTTTCGCTCGACGATGAACGCCGCTGTCTCGTCTGCGGGAAAAAATTTACCGGACGCGATCTTTCTTGGAACGGCGGCACAAAAGTCCGTTGCCCCACACCTGGCTGTGAATCGATCCCAATGGATTGGGCACAATCGGGCAGCGGTAGTTGGTAGCATCCGCACAGTTCACGGCGCGCGATCCAGTAATACTTATGAAAATCAAACGAACGATGTTGGTTTTGGGAATCGCGACCGCGCTGTGTGCGCCGCTGCAGTTATCACTGGCGAAGGATAAAGAGAAAGGGGCCAAAGCGCCGGCTTCCGACGCAGCTTTTATCAAGAAGGCGGCCAACGGCGGGATGACCGAAGTGGCTCTCGGGAAAGTGGCCGCGGAAAAAGGGGAAAGCAAAGAGGTGCGGGACTTCGGCAGCCGCATGGTGACCGATCACTCGAAGATTAACGATCAGTTAAAGGAAGTGGCCGGGAAGATGAATGTGGAAGTGCCGGCCAAGGTGAACGCCAAACATCAGGCGATGATCGACAAAATGTCGAGCATGTCGGGCGCGGCCTTTGATAAGGCTTACGTCAAAGCGATGGTAAAGGATCACAAGAAGGATATCGCCGAGTTTGAAGCGGCGAGTAAGAGCGTGAAGAACGAAGACCTGAAGAAATTCATCGATGACGCCGTCCCGGTGATGAAAGAGCATCTGGAGAAAATCCAGAAATTCGACCAGGCGAAAAAGAGCTAATTCTTTTTCAAGGCTGCGGAGCGGCAGCGCGAAATCTTGCCCTGGCAATCGAAAGGTTGCCAGGGTTTTTCGTTTCTCTTATGGGCGCGCAACCTGTATCGGTAGCGGCGTGATCACGATTCTGGCCGCGGCACTCGTCCTGGGGCTTTTCACCGGCTTGCGAACGTTCACTCCTGTCGCGGTTGTTTGTTGGGCGGCGCGCCTGGGTTGGATTTCACTCGGGGCGACGCCTCTCAGTTTTCTGGGGAGCACCGCTGCGACGGTGGCGATCTCGTTGCTCGCGATCGGTGAATTGATCGGCGATAAACTGCCGTGGATTCCGAATCGGACCGCGCTGCTTCCGCTTATCGGGCGAATGCTGATGGGCGCGCTGTGTGCCCTCGTCCTCAGCCTGGCGTCAGGACAATCGGGGCCCTGGGCGATCGTGGCGGGCGTGGCTGGCTCGCTGATGGGGGCATTCGCGGGCTTTCACCTCCGCCGGTCTCTGGTAGCGAAAGGGAAGCTCCCCGACGTCGCGGTGGCGTTGGGCGAAGATTTGATTGCGCTGGGAGGTAGCTTCCTTTTGCTCGCTCAGGTCTTCTGAGAACAGGGAAGCCTCCGAAGTTCAATCGTCGTCTTCTTCTTTCGCAACAGGCTCGCCCAGACGTTTCAAAGAAAGGGTGCTGAGAGACTTGGGATCCCGGCCAATGGCGATAACCATTGTTTTTGGCTCATCGCCTTTCTCGGCGAGTTCCCATTGGTAATTGAAATTGTTAATCTTGGGATCGCCGGCCTGGCGGGCTTTCGCCAAATCTCCGACCGTCGCGTAGGTCATTTTTTTGCCGTCCTTATCGGTGCGCGCGACCGCCGTGATGTAGCGCAGTTGGCCGTCCTTATTGAAGCCAACCAGAATGGCGGAAAAGTGTTCGTTCTTGATTTGCCAAACCTCCTGGCGAGGCGGCACCGCGCGGGCAAAAGAACCCAGTTTCTTGAGCTTTTGGCGCACGGCTGATTCAGTCATGCTTAGGCGTAGCCCGAGGATGTCGCGCGCCGGCTTTGAGTCAGCGGCCCAGAGGGAGGTGGCTCCCCAAATCAGCAGGAGCAGGTAAATAATTCTATTTAGCTTCATTAATTTTTCTCCGTCAAATTCAACTCGTTGATTTTCCAAGGCGACGTGGTCTTCACTGTGGTGGAGGCAACGCTGCCCAGTTTCTCTCCTCGCGTTTTACGAAGCAAGCAAAAGGAGCGCGGAGAAAAACTCCGCGCTCCCTCATTTGCCAATCTGATTGTTGTTATCGCTTCGAACCGGCGGAGCGGGCCGTAGCGCCTGGGGCATCGCTTGCCGGGAAAGTGGTCCCGGAATTCGATTTGACCAGCGACACATCTGGGGCGTTGACCTGCCCGTCAGCGGTCACATCCGTACGGAAGTTGCTCGCGTTCGTAGGTAGACCGGAGTTCGACTTCGTTTGGGACACATCGACGGCGTCGGTGGCGCCATTGTTGTTCGTATCGCCCAAAAGCAGGTTAAACTGCCCGGGGACCTTGGTGAGCGTCGCGTTTCCATCGGTCCCGCTAATGTTGTTATTGTGAACCGGCACGTTGTTGAGGGTGACGAGATGCTTGCGCGCGTTGGTCACGCCCGTCAACGTCACCATATACTGGTTGGCGCCTGGTCCTTGACCGTGGCTCGCTACCGTTCCTCCATTGGAGACGGTGACGCTGGAAGCGCTCCCCGTGGTGGTGTAGTTCGAGCCACTGCCGAAGGTAAAGACGATCAGGTGACCACTCTGCTGAACGCGGCACTCGATGTCCGCCGTGCCATCGCTCTTGAGGAGGTCTACGTCGTAGGTGCCATTCGCCCCATGGGTCTTGCGCGACACGACATCATTAAGCGGCAGCAACACTTCGACCTGTTTTTGGGCGACGTTACTGCTGTCCAAGCCGCGGCTGTCGGTCACTGTGACCGTGGCGCGGAAACTTCCGGTCGCCGTGTAGGTATGATCAACCATGGAACTGGATTGAGTGACCGGGGCGCTGCCGTCTCCGAAGTTGAACGTGTAGGAGGCGATCGTATCGCCGGAATCAGGATCACTGGAGCCCGAAGCGTCGAAGTGGATCGCGAGCGGCGGATAGCCCGATGGTGGAGTGTTCATGTCGGTCCCGGCCGGATAGCCGATCAACTGGGCAACCGGCGCGCTGTTCGGCGCACAGAAGCTGTTTCCGACGATCGTGTAATCACCCGACGGAGCAAGGCTGTCCGGCATATTATCCGGCGTGACCGAAAGGGCGTCGGCTCCGAAACGGACCCGGACCAGGAAGCCAGTGAGATGAGCGCCCACGGCCGGATTACCGATCACACTTCGCGGAACGACAATGGTGATAGTGCCATCAGTGGCGTAGTTACTCGCGGCATCGGCGGTACCGAGCACAGTCGTGGGAGCGCCATACGCTCCGCTCGTGCCGCCCGTTGGATCAAACGTGCCATAACGAAAGACCGGCGCGGCCGGGCTGCCGCCATCTTCGGCGCGAGAACTCATATCGACCCAGTAGCCGGTACCGGTGTTGCCGTTGATAAGGAACTGGACGGGCCAGCGCGACTCAGGCGGCACCACGGTGAGATCCTGCACCTTCAGGGTGAAGATCAGCTTGTTCGGCGTAACCAACGCAAACGGTTCGGAAATGGAGAGACTGCGCACATCCCAGCCCGGGTTCGTATCCTGGCCAGCTGGCGTGATGATATCACCGCTCGGATCGGTCAGGATTGTGATGCCGGGAATATCACAAGTGGTCTGTTGCGGACCCGCATCGCCCACCGGGAATTCCTTACAACTGGCGCTTTCACCGACCGCGTTGAGCGCGGTGACTTTGTAGAAATAAGAAACACCAGCGGCGCCTGCGTTCGGATCATCATAAGACGTCTTACATTGCGGGCAGCCTTGGGTAACGGTGGCAATCACGGCGTAGGTGTTAGTGACGCTGTCTTTACGGTAGACATTATAGCCAGTGAGGGCGGAGCCGCCGTTATCAGGCTGTGACCAGTCCAAGTGGACGACGCCACCGGTGGCAACGACCCTATCGACCCGGGGCGCGCCCGGTACCGTGGCAACACAAGCGAGGCCCGCACCACTGCCGGTGCAATTCGCCTGGGAATCAAAAGCGGTCAGCAAGCGAGGTCCGCCCGACTGGCGAATGACCGAAGCAAGCGCGCTGCGGGATTCGTTGTAAGGAGGAGCGTGTGCGCCAGCTGTGCCGGGGTTGCAATCCGGGGCTAGACAGCCATCGGCATAAGCCGCTACGACGCGGCCTTCGGCGTCGATTTGAAGATCATTAAAGTCGAGCAGATTGCGATCGCCACCGCAAGTGGTTCCACCTGTGCAAATCGAGCCGATCTGCACTGGGTCGCCGTTGGTCGCATCAACCAGCGTGTATGTCTGGCCGCGATCAAATGTGGTCGCGATATAAAAGTACCACACGCCGGTGAACGTGGCTGTGCCGGTGTAACCGCCGGGGGTGGAAGTGCCGAGGAAGCCAAACGAAGCGCGGTCGCCATCGCCTGCCACCACCTCAGGGAAGACAGTGTTTTTGATCAATCCCCCGCCGGCATCGACATCGTGCCAGGTGTCGCCGTGGTCTGTCGAAACGGCGATGTGCGGATGGCCATCGCTATTTTGATAGCCGACATACAAAGTGTTATCGGCGCCGATGCCGACTGAAGGATCGCTGTCGGCCGCACCCGCGACATAGGAGCCCTCATGAATTTCTTTAATCGTCCAGGTCAAGCCGTTGTCGCGCGATACGGCTACGCTGGCTCCCATCGTCGGGATGGTGCCGTCAGTGCAGCTCTTATTCGGGACGTAGACGGTTCCGTCTGGGCCGACTTTGGCATGACCGTGCAGACCGCCGCATTGGGTGATGTTCCACATGGGAACGCCGGCGTTGAAGGTCAGGCCGCCAGTATCGCTCCGGGCGGCAAAAGCAGTGCCGATATCCTGCGAGGCATAATAGATTTGATGCCGGTAGGTCGGGTGCGGAGGTTCGATGACGCCAGCTGCTGCGTCCGTCGGCGCGTAAGGTCCGCCTCCCACCGTCTGGTGGTCGACGCCGGCAGGCTGACCCGAACCTTGCGATTGGGTCCAGTTGTTGCCGTCATCGTCCGAGTAAGCCAGTAGGCTGGTCGCGCCGGCGAGCTGATCCTGGAAGACACGCCCCAAGCCAGTGCCCGACTCCGTTCCCGAACTCATCGGCAGTTGGTGATCGACAAATCCGATCGGATCGAGCGTTTCGGCACCTTCCGTCGGTGAGGTCACGTCTTCCCACACGTTGATGGCAGGCGAAGAGCAGTCGTCGAAATTGACGCGGAATTCATTGAGATTCGCGGTGAAGAAAGCGACGCCGCCTGTATTCAGTTTCATCGGAGGAGTCGTATCCTGCAGGGAAGGAACGTTCGGATTCCAATCCACGCCGATGGAGGGTTCGCCGGCGGAATCAGCGCCTGGAAGGTTCGAGGGATTGGGCGCGTAGCTGATGTAGCGCGGCGGCGGAGCATCGCTCGACGCGCCCGCGGCGGGGATATCTTCCAGGGTGACCGTGGCGGAATAGCTTTGGCCGGCTGGCGCGAACGGGACGATGCGAATGGTGTAGCTCGCCGAGGTGGAAGGAATCACAATGACTTCCGGGTCGGCCGAAGAAGCGGAGCTACCCGAGACGCTACCGTTCATATCCAGCAAGTAGACATCGAAGTCAGCGGTGGAAAGCGGCCATTCCACCGAGATGCGCACCTGCTTGGTGTTGGGCGTAATGCCGGTGCCGTCGACTGTGAGCGCAAAGTCGTCACATGACATCGGCACCGTGCAGACAGGGTCGCCCGCTTGAGCGGTGACATTGGCGATGAAGAACGGGCCACCGGTAAAGGTGAGGCTGGGGGTCGACATCGAGATCGTTCCGCTGCCAGGGCTCGCGTTGGGCGCGGGCCGAGCCTTGGCCGACCGATTTGTGCGCGGGAGAGCGGCAACAGTGAAAATGGAGAGGAGAAGCCCCATCGTGCAGAGAAGCACGGCGCTGATGAGCCGTGGATTAAAGAAGCCAGATTTAGAGTTATTTGTTTTATTCATGTGTGTGTGTGGAGTGCTTTCCGAGTCCGATCGCGGGAATTGCGATTGAACCATACCGTCGGGTCTTTTTCGAGAAGGAACGGACAATAGGACGCAAAATACTTTCTTCCTTACGGAATTGTCATGAATGAAATCCTCGGAAGAATTTGCGTCTGCTTCGCTTCACTTTCCGCGGGCCGCCTCCTTTGCTTTTGCCCCCGTGAATGTTAGCGTCGCCGCCTTGCATGGGTCAGAACTACAAAGAGACGCTTAAACTGCCGAAAACGGATTTTCCGATGAAAGCCAGCCTCGCTACTCGCGAGCCGGAAATTCTGAAGCGATGGGAAGAGACAAATCTTTACGAGCAAATCCAAAAAGCGCGTGAGGGAGCGGAATTGTTCGTTCTGCACGACGGGCCGCCCTTCGCCAATGGCGATGTCCACATGGGAACGGCCCTCAACAAAATCCTGAAGGATCTCATCGTGAAATCGAAGACGATGGCTGGCTTTCGCGCGCCGTATATTCCCGGTTGGGACTGCCACGGACTGCCCATCGAATACAAAGTGGTCAAGGAATCGCGCGGCCTTTCCCCATTGGAAGTGCGCCAGAAATCGGAGGCCTTTGCGCGGAAGTTTGTCGATCTTCAGCGCACCCAATTCAAGCGGCTCGGCGTCCTAGGCGACTGGGAACATCCTTACCTAACAATGGCGCCCGCCTACGAAGCGGAAATCCTGCGAGCCTTTGCTGTCTTCGTCGAACACGATCTCGTTTACGAATCGAAGAAGCCCGTCTTTTGGAGCACTGGTGCGCAGACGGCGCTAGCCGAAGCCGAGGTCGAATACCAGGATCGCGAAGACGTGGCCGTGTGGGTGAAGTTTCCCGTCGCCACCGGCGTCTGGAAGGATACGGCCAGCATCGTTATCTGGACTACCACGCCTTGGACGCTGCCGGCAAACCTGGCCATCGCGGTGCATCCGAAGGAAACTTATGTCGCGCAAAAATTCGAGCGCGACGGTGCGACAGAGACGTTCATCCTCGCGCAAAAATTGGTCGAGAAATTTTGTGCCGATACCGGCTTTGCCGCCACCTCGGACACGCCCGAAACCTTTCCCGGTGGCAAAATTGAGGGCATCGGCGCGCAACATCCGTTTCTGCCGCGCACGGCCATCGTACTGACGGCCGACTACGTGACGATGGATACGGGCACCGGCGCGGTGCATACCGCGCCCGGCCACGGTGATGACGATTACTCGTTAGGTAAAAAGAACGATCTGCCCATCTTCTCGCCGGTCGACGACCATGGGCGCTACACCGACGAAGTCGGCCTGCCCGAACTGGTTGGCCAGTATGTCTTCGATGCCAATGCCGATATCGTGCGCATCCTGCGCGATCGCGGCATGCTTGTGGCCGAGCAGAAATATCCGCACTCCTATCCGTATTGCTGGCGCTCGAAAACGCCCATCATCTTTCGCGCGGTCGAGCAATTCTTCATCCGCATCGACGCGCTGCGCGCCAAAGCGCTCGACGCCATCACGAAGGTGAACTGGATTCCGGCCTGGGGCGAGAACCGCATCGCCGGCACCGTGGAATCGCGGCCCGATTGGGTGATTTCGCGCCAGCGCAGTTGGGGCGTGCCGTTGCCGGTCTTCTACTCTGCGGAAGGCAAGGCGCTGCTCAATCCCGAGTGGGTTCGCAAGCTGGCCGACCTCGTCGCCACCCGTGGCTCGAATGTCTGGTTCGAACTCGGCGATGCCGCGCTCGCTCGCGAACTCGATCTGCCGGAAGGCACCACTCATCGCAACGACACCATCGACGTCTGGATCGACAGCGGCGTTTCGCATAAAGCCGTTTGCGCGGCGCGTCCTGAATTGCGCGACCCGGCCGACATGTATATCGAAGCGACCGATCAGCATCGCGGTTGGTTCCAATCGTCGCTTCTCACCAGCGTCGCGCTGCACGATCGTGCGCCTTACAAAAGCTGCATCACGCACGGCTTCGTCGTCGATCTCGACGGAAAGAAGATTTCCAAATCGAGCACCTACACGAAACCGATGGATGCTGGCCACTTCGTCGGCAAATATGGCGCCGATCTCGTTAGGCTTTGGGTAAGCAGCATAAACTACACGGACGATGTGCCGTTCTCGGAGGAAATGTTCACGCGCCTCGGCGATACCTATCGGCGCATTCGCAATACGTTGCGCATCCTGTTAGGGAACCTCGCGGATTTTGAATCAGGAACTCCGAAAGCGTTCGCGAGCGGGGAGCAGGAAAGCAGGAACCTGGAATGGACGCTGGTGGATCGTTGGATTCTGCATCGGCTCCAGGAAGTGATCGCGGATTGCCGCGAGGCCTACCAGACCTACGAGTTTCACAAGGTCTATCACACGCTCAACCAATTTTGCGCGGTCGATCTGAGCAGTCTCTACGTCGATATCACAAAGGATCGCATGTATTGCGACGCGCCCGATTCGCCGCGACGTCGCTCGACGCAAACGGCGATGCGGATAATTTTCGATGCGCTTTGCCGCTTGCTCGCGCCGATCACGGTGTTTACGGCGGAGGAAGCGTGGGGTTACCTCGGTGCGAATGGCTCAGTGCATTTGCAGGAGTTTCCAGAAGTCGATCAAACCCTGCGCGATCCTGTTCTAGGCGAGCAGGTCGACGAGTTACTAAAATTGCGCGGCGTGATCGGTCAGGCCGTCGAGCAGGCGCGGCAGGATAAAATGATCGGCAACGCGCTCGAAGCGCGTGTCGTTTTATCGGCCGATGAGCGCATTGTCGCCAGCGCAGCTTTGGACGAGCTCGAAGAGTTTTTCATCCTGAGCGATCTCAAGTTGGTAAAGGCAAAGGAAGCGTCCGCCGCGATTGGTAAAACGGAATTTCAAAAATGCGCGCGTTGCTGGCGGCATCGTGAGGCGGTCGGGAAAAGCGCGGCGCATCCGGAATTGTGCGAACGGTGCGAGAAGGTAGTGGAAGGCCTCATATGAAGTTCCTTTTGTTCCTCACGCTGCCTTTCTACGCGCTCGATCAACTGACCAAGTGGCTTGTCCAGCGCTCCATTCCTTTGGGGAACGCGAACACGGTTGTCCCGAATTTTTTCGATCTCGTGCATTTCACGAATACAGGTGCTGCCTTCGGCTCGTTTAAGAACAACAACATCTTCTTTGTCGGGCTCTCCGGTGTCGCGATGATTTTCGTTTTGACACTTCTCTTGAAGCGCCACGCTCGCGATACGTGGCGCGATATCGCGCTGGCGCTTTTGCTCGCCGGCATTATCGGGAATTTAACGGATCGACTCTGCCACGGTCACGTCACCGACTTCCTTCTCTTTAATCTGCACATTCATCCGTTCTTCGATCCTTTTCCGGCTTTCAACGTGGCCGATTCCTGCATCTGCGTGGCGGCCGGATGTTTCATTGTTCATTCGTTTCTAAGCGAACGGCGGGACAAGGCCTAACCAGCGAAAATTAGCGGGAAGCGGCTCGGCCCTTTTCGTTTATTGCGCCGGCAGATAGAAGAAGAGCAGGCCGAGGATTAGGTAAACAGACAGCAACTGCACGCCTTCGATCCAGTTCGTTTCGCCGTCGCCGCTGATTTGGAAAAGAATGTAAACCGACGCAACGACGGCGACGATTTCGGGCAGCGAAAATTCGAGATCCATCGGCCGCCCGAAAGCGTAGGAAACAAAAACGAGCACCGGCGCGACGAAGAGCGCGATCTGGATGCTGGATCCAATGGCGATGCCCACGCTGAGATCCATCTTGTTCTTGAGCGCCGCCATCACCGCCGAGGAATGCTCCGCCGCGTTGCCGACAATGGCGACGATAATCACGCCGACAAAAATTTCGGTAACGCCAAGCGCCGCTCGCGCGCTTTCAATGCTGCCCACCAGAAACTCCGAGAGCAGCGCGACGAAGGCGGTGCTGGCGAGCAGGATGCCGATCGCCTTCCCGAGCGACCAGGCGGGCGCGTCGTCGTCGTTGCCGCTACCGCCAAAAATCTGGCGATGCGTCTTCAAGGTAAAGGCAAGCACGCAGGCGTAGGTGAGGAAAAGGACGATCGCGATGGCGAGCGAGAGGCGTTGTTCGGTGGCCGGGCTCCAGCCGACCGGACCCGCCTGAGCGGTCGCGTGAAAAATGGTGGGCGTGATCAGCGCGATGGCGGCGAGGGTGAGCGAAATGGCGGAGGAACGCGCGGCCGTTTTGTTGAAACGTTGCTTGGGAAATTTGATGCCGCCGCAGAGCGCGGAAAGACCAAAGACGAGCAGGACGTTGCCAATAATGGAGCCCGTGATCGAGGCCTTCACCACACTCGTTAGGCCACGGGAGAGCGCGAGCAGCGCGATGATTAATTCGGCTGCGTTGCCGAAGGTGGCGTTGAGTAAACCACCGATTCCCTGACCGGTGCGCGCCGCCAGCGATTCGGTCGCGCAACCGATCCACTTGGCCAGCGGAACAATGCCGATAGCCGAGCAGATGAAGAGCGCCGTCGGTGAAATGTCGCCGGGCCAAAAACGAAGTGCGATGGCGACGGGAACAAAAATCAGGAACCAATTAAGCGAAGGTTTCATGGCGGGATGCATCGTGCCGTGACCAAGGAAATAATGGCAAGAGCGGAGCGCTCGACAGCGAAATCCGGCAACGCGAAGGTGACGGGCGACCATGCCAACCTCGAAGCCAATGGAAGAGAGCGCGCGCGACCTGGTGCAGCGATTGCGCGCCGCCGGCCATGTCGCCTATTTTGCTGGCGGTTGCGTGCGCGATCTTGTCCTCGGAAAAGAGCCGAAGGATTTCGATATTGCGACCGATGCGCGGCCGGAGGAGGTGCAGAAAATTTTCCGGCGCACCTACGCGGTCGGCGCGCATTTCGGTGTCATCGTCGTGCTCGAAAACGATTGGCAATTCGAGGTCGCGACTTTCCGTTCGGATGGCGTCTATCTCGATGGCCGCCGGCCGAGCGATGTCCATTTTTCCTCGCCGGAGGAAGACGCGGCCCGGCGCGACTTCACGATTAACGGGATGTTTTTCGATCCGGTGGCGAACGAGGTGATCGACTTTGTGAGTGGGCGAGCGGACTTGGAGGCGAAAACCATTCGCGCGATCGGCGCGCCGGCACAGCGCTTTGCCGAAGATCGATTGCGCCTTTTGCGCGCGGTGCGCTTCGCGACCACGCTGCAATTTGAAATCGAGCCGGCGACTTGGAATGCGCTGCTTGCGGCGGCGCCGTCGATTGGCCAGATCAGCGCGGAACGCATCCGCGAAGAGCTGGTCCGCATTTTTTTGTCGCCTCAGCGGGCGCGCGGTTGGGATTTGCTCGACGCGAGCGGATTGATGCGCGCCATTCTGCCCGAACTCGAAGCCATGAAAGGCTGCGAGCAGCCGCCGCAATTTCATCCGGAAGGCGATGTCTTTCGCCACACGCGGTTGATGCTCGAATTGTTGCCGGAGCAGGTTTCCTTGCCGCTCGTTTTCAGCGTGCTGTTTCACGATATTGGCAAGCCGCCGACAGCCATGGTGGATGAAACGGGACGCATTCGTTTCAACGGCCACGATCGGATCGGCGCGGAGATGACGGAAGCAATCATGGAACGGCTGCGCTTTTCGCGCGCCGATATCGAGACCACGGTCGAGGCCGTCCGGCAGCACATGGTCTTCAAGGACGTGCCGAATATGCGGGTGGCGAAGTTGAAGCGCTTCATGGCCCGGCCGCATTTTGAGGACGAGCTGGAGTTGCATCGCGTCGATTGCGCGAGCAGTCATCAAATGCTCGACAACTACGAATTCTTGCAGGGAAAGCGGGAGGAATTCGCGAACGAACCGATCATTCCGCCGCCGCTCTTGCGGGGCGACGATTTGATCGCGCTCGGGCTGAAGCCGGGCCCGCGTTTCGGGGAAATTCTGGAGGCGGCCGAGACCCGGCAACTGGAAGGCGAGCTGCGCAACCGCGAAGAAGCGCTCGCCTGGGTCAAGCGCGAATACTCGTTAGGCTGATCGCGTCGGCGCGGCCAGGAGAAGGCCGGCCATCAGGAAGGTGAGGGCGGCGGAGAAGAGGCAGTAGGGGCAAAAAGCGTGCAGGACAAACGCCTGCAGATAGAGAAACCAAAGCGTGGCCAGGAACATGCAGGTCACGGTAAGGACGAGCAGCATGCGCACTTTGCGATAGCCAAACGCGACCAGCGTCGCCGTGCTGAAAACGGTGAAGTAGGCGATGATGCCGAACGACGCGACCGGCTGGCCGGCGACGGTGGCGTAGCTGCTCCCGAGCACGGCGGAGCAATCGAACGATGAACCGCAGGCGGCGGTTTCGCCGGCGAGATGAAGAACGGTGAGATAGGTCGCATCGGCGAGGCCGACGAGGGCAAACAGCGCGACGAGAGTGTGCAGAATGGTGAAGGCGCGTCCACCGGTGGCGGCGGGCGCGGTATTTGATTTTTTGCGAGAAGCGGCACTCATCGGATTAATGTTTTTCGCCGAGCGCTTTTTCGATTTCTTCGCGCAGCGGCTCGTAACCCAGATCGGAACTGGGCAGCGGGCGCCCATTCAAGAAGAGCGTGGGCGTAAGTGTCACTTTTAGGGAAAGGCCCTGCTGACGATCAGACTCGACTCGGTCGCGCACTTCTTTGCTCACGCTGTCGGCTTTGAACTTTTCGAGATCGAGTCCAGCTCGGGTCGCGTAGGTTTCGAAGAGCGCTTTCGGATCGGGCGCATGGCTCCACTCGCTTTGGTTCGCGTAAATCATATCGTGCATCGCCCAGAAATTTCCCTGTTTTCCAGCAGCCTCCGCCGCCATCGCCGCCTCCGTGGAATGAGCGTGCATGGCGAGCGGGAAATTCCGGAAAACGACGCGCAGTTTGTCGCGAAAATCGCCTTCGAGTTTGTGAAGAATGCGGGAAACGTTCGCGCAGGAAGGGCATTGGAAATCGCCAAACTCTTCGATGGTGACAGGCGCGTTTGAATTGCCCCGGGCGTGGGCGGAATCGGCCTCGCCGCCTTCTTTCGCTTTTTGCATCGCGGTGGGCGAGCCGGCGTTCTGAATTTTCGACCGATAGAGGACCAGCGCGCCGCCGACCGTGACGGCCGCGACCAGCAGAATAATAAGAAAAGGTAGTAGACGCTTCATGTCACGAGTGCGCGAACGTTAGCGGCGAAAGCCCAAGTTGGCTCGCAAAAAATTCGGCTTGCCGGCCGCTGTGCCGGTTGGTTGAAAAAAGCGAGGCCTTCGGCTTTCACCGAAGACCTCGCTTATTTTTGTCCCGTTACCGGCCGGGGGCTGGAACGCGAAGGACCCTCCTCACGTTTCGGGTATTGGGTTTGGTTTGCGGAGCCTGGGCCTCAAGGCCTTCGCCGGATTGCGATTTTACCAGACTCACGTCGGGCGCATCGACTTCTCCGCTGACGTTGACATCGTTGCGAAAATTTCCCGCGTCCGTGGCGTGACCCGATTGGGCTTTTGTCTGGCTGACGTCTGGAGCATCCACCGCCCCGCTGGCGGTCGTGTCGCCGAGCAGCACGCTCATTGGAACGGAGACGTTCGTGGTTTGCGAGCCGTCGTTCACGTTCACCAGCGTGACCTGCAATGTTTGAGCGTTGCTCACGTTCTTCAGATTAACGGAAACCTCATTGCCGCTCGTCGTCACGGTATCGACCTCGGCTGTTTCGCCGGGAGCAGGGGTCACCGATGCGCCGGTATAAGTGACCGCACCGGGGAATTGAAATACGACCTGGTGTTGGTCGAAGTTTGTTCCGCCGCCTCGCCGGCATTCGATCCCCGGCGTTCCCGTCAGCGGCAGCGGAACGTTATAAATACCGGCCGCGCCGTGCGTCTTACGCGAGACAATTGCGGTGGGCGTGGAGCAGAAATTATTGCCGACCACCACGTAATCCTGGCGGCCGCCGGCGTAATCAGAGGCGAGCACACCCGAAGGATTGCCAACGGTGTCTTCGCGAATCGCTACGCCGAGCAGGACGTCGCCCGTCTGGATGTTGAGTTGGGTCTTGTCGATGACGAGCCAGACGCTGCCATCCGGCTGGACGCCGCTGGCCGGGTCGAGATCGGCTGCGTGCTGCCAATCCCGGCATTCGTTGAGGCCTTCCGTCCCGCAATCGGTCACGTATTGCCCGTCCTGATAGAAAGTCACTTCCATATCGGAGAGGCTCAGCTTGTAGCTCAGCCCGCCGCGCGGCGGATCGAAGTAAACGTAGAAATCGGAGTTGCCGCCGGCGGTCAGCTCGGGCTGCGCGTTGTTGATCACGAAGACGAGTTTGCCGGGCATATTTTCCGGCTCCGCGATGCCGAAGCTGGCGATGTCGTTGTTTGGATAGGTGGCGCCTTCTCCGACACGGTCAGGATAAAGCACCCCTGGAACGCTGCAGCCGAGATAACTCTGCGGCGCATTCTGGCCGACGGTGGGCGCGAAGGTATTGCTGGAGGCGCTTTCGCCCTGAGAGTTCAAAGCGGTCACCCGATAGCTGTAGCTCTTCGCGGGATCGGCGTTCTCCACAACATGCCGCTGCGCGGTGGCAGACAAAATTCTAGTCTCGGCTCCGCCGTCGATGGTGCGGTAAACGTTGTAGCCGGTGACGGGAAGACCGCTGCCGTCGGGTTCCGGCCAGGTCAGCGAGATGAACTGCTGGGTGCGATAGCCGTTGAGTAAAGGCGCTGCGGGAAGGGCCGGTTCCGTGGGATCGAACGCCGCGTACATACGGCGACCGCCCGATTGACGGACGATGCCAGCCAGTTTGGCGAAGGTGTTAGGACCGCCATTGTCGGGACAGGCGGCGGCGCAGCCGATGGAGTTGGCGGCGATCACGCGTCCTTCGGGATCGATCGCCGCATCGATGAAATCGTAGTGATTGCGCCCGTCGCCGCCGCCGCTAATGCCGGCGAAGGCGCCTTGGATCGGATTACCGGGGGTGGCGTTGGCGACGAACCAGGTACCGCCGCCATCGTAAGTGGTGGCGATGTAAAGGTACCACACTCCGGGGAAGGACATGCTTTGGTAATCGGTGATAGGGCCGTTGTAGGGCGAGCCGAAAAAGGCAACGGCGGCGCGGTTCGCGTCGCCCGCCACCGCAGCTGGAAAGACGGAGTAGTTAATGCCGGCGAGCGCGCCGACATCGAAGCTCGGCGACCAGGTCACGCCGCGATCTGTCGAAGTAGCAACGTAGAAGTGGTTATTGGTCAGGTTTTGATAAGCAAGATAGACCTTGCCATCCTGGCCGATGGCCAGGGAAGGATCGCTCTTAGTAAGGAGAGAGCCGGTGCTGTCGGGCACCGCGCGAATCTGCCAGGTAGAGCCGGCGTCCTCAGACACGACCACATTGACCAGGCCGTCGCCGATGACCGGTGTATCGAGATGACAGCCCTTGTTCGGAACATAAACGGTGCCATCGGGCGCGACTTTGGGATGACCGTGCAGACCGACACATTCGCTGACTGCGGAATCGTAGATCGGAACCGTCGGTCCATAGGTGAGGCCACCATCATCGCTGCGCGAACAAAAAGCGGTGGCCACATCCTGCGAGCAGTAGTAGACCGCGTTGGGGTAGTTCGGATGCGGAATGAGCGAGCCTGGCCCGCTTGTCGGGTAGGGCCCCACGCCCATGCCTTGATGATCGGCCCCACTGCCAAAGCCACCGCTTAGAGTGGGCAGCCACGTTTCGCCATCGTCGTCGCTGTAATCGGTGACGGACTGGCCGCCGGAAAGTTGCAAGGCCCAGACGCGGCCAGTGTTCGGATCGCCCAGGAGAAGAGGATCCACCGTGATGCGGTTGCTGATTCCGGTAGGCGAATCCTTCGCCTCCCAGATCGCCTGAGCGGGTGAGGTGCTGTCGTTAAACTGGACGCGCAGCGTTTCGAGTAATGCCTGATAGAAAAGACTGCCACTCTGCGGGCGAGAAAATATAGTCGGCTCCCCGGCAATCAAGCCGAGGCTGGAAGAGGGCGCGCCCGCTGCGGTGCTGGGAATGTATTCCTGAAAGCGCGGAGCGATTCCGCTGGCGTTCCCCGGGGGGTCCACCGGTTCCGTGCCCGGCGTGGCTGGCCCGAGATAGACTTTGCCGGTGAAACTTTGGCCGGCGGGAAGGGTGGTGCTCACTTGCACGACGTATTCGTTAGTCCCACCGACGGCCGGAATTTCCGCCTGCTCGAAATTGGTCGCGCTTTGGACGGACTGCGCGATGGGGGAACCGGTGGGGAAGCTGTTACTCGTCCAACTGGAGCTATCCCAAAGGTAAAGATCGAAATCGGCGGCGGGCGTTCCCCACTCGATGCGCACGAAGACGCTTTGGTTAGGATGAGTGGTGGCGTAATCGGCCGGCAGGGTCACCGTCAGGCGATAGACGTCGCAGGGTACGAGCGGATTCGAGGGATCAGGATCGCACTCCCCCGCGATGGTGTTTCCGAAAGCGTTCGGCACGTAGAAAGGGCCGGCCGTGTAGTTCAGCGGACCAGAGGAATCGGTGAGGGTTCCGCTCGGTGGCGTTGAGGCAAAGGCAATCCAGCCAAACGAGGCGCCGATCGTGCAGAGCACAAAGGCGAGAATGGTGCGCAGATTAATGAGGCCTGATTTGGAAGTGGCAGATTTTTGCATAATGAGTGGTTAGGCAACGGATTCTTCCACCAGTCAGTTGAGAGCAACCGATCGACAGGAGAGCGCCGCTTGGCTTCGATTCGAGCGAGCTAATGCCTAAATACGGAGCCCAAGGCATTCGCGGATGTTCACGCGAAGGGATTAATTTTTTCCTGATCGGAATCGCCGGTTAGAGCCGGCGTGCCCGTTGTCGCGTAAACTCTTGGGCCAGCGTGCCCGCCGACAGTTGCGTGCCGGATTTGGATTTTTTCGCGGAGATAGTCCGGGTCGCATAGATCGCAACCGCGATTGGGTCTTCCTCCGCGGCAGCTCGATCCAGCAAAAGCGGCCGTTGGATGTGCGGCCACGAAAAATAGCAAATTTAGTTTTTGGTAATTGTTGCGGTCCTTGCGGGATCTTTTTTGGGTCGAATGAGAGGCACGCGAGTTGTCACCCAAATTTTTCCGAACTCGCCCTCGACAAGCGCGCGGTTGCCGTTGAACCATTCAGCCGCTCTCTTTTTCCCATGCGAATTTTGATGATCAGCCCGGAAGGTCCGCCGCTGCGGCGCGCCACCGCTTTGGTGGATGTGCTCGCAGCGCTTCCGCGCGAATTGCGCGCGCGCGGCCACGAGGTCGGGCTGGTAATTCCGTTCTATCGGGAGCTGCGCGAAAATCCGGAGATCGAGTTGCGCGAGACCGGCGTGACCGCCGACATCCCGCTGGGATCCCGCAACTACGTTGCGGAAATTTGGGAAGGGCGCACCGAGAGCGACGTGCAAATTTTCTTCATCCGCTGCGATGGATTCTTCGATCGCGCCGGCCTTTACGGCGAACACGGCGAAGCCTACGAAGACAACGCCGCCCGCTTCATCTTTTTTTCGAAAGCGGCGCTCGAACTGGCCCGCCGCCTCGCGCCCGCGCCGCAAATTCTGCATCTGCACGATTGGCCCGCAGCCCTCGTCCCTGCGCTCGTCCGTCATCAGGGCCTCCCGTTTGCCACGGTCCAGACCATTCATCACCTGGCCGATCAAGGCAGTTTCTGGGGGCTCGATTTTGCCCTAACGAATCTGCCCGAAGAATTTTTTTCGCTGCGCGGTCTCGAGTTCTTTGGCCGTCTCAATCTGCTCAAGGGCGGCATCGCGCTGGCCGATCGCGTCACCACCGTAAGCGAACGTTTCCGCCGCGAAATATTGACGCCCGAACACGGCGACGGCCTCGATATCGTCCTGCGCGAAAACGCCCACAAACTGACCGCCATCCTTAACGGAGCCGATGACGAACGCTGGAATCCAGCGAGCGATCGGATGTTGCCCGTCCGATACGAGGGCGAGGCCCTCGAGGGAAAAGAATTCTGCCGCGCGGCACTTTTGCAGGATTTGAATCTCGCGCCGAACCCGCGTGGACCGGTCTTCGGAATGGTGACGCGCCTCGTTTCCGAGAAAGGATTCGATGTCCTCATGCCAGTGCTTGACCGCCTTCTTTCCGACGATGTGCGCCTGATTATTTTAGGCGAAGGGGATCCCGCTTATGAAATCGCGCTGGCCATCGCGGCCCGGAAATTCCCGGAGAAATTCGCCTACCGCAGAACCTACGACGAAAAGCTCGCGCACCTCATCGAGGCCGGCAGCGACATCACGCTCATTCCTTCGCGCTTCGAACCGAGCGGGCTGAGCGCGATGTATAGCCTGCGCTATGGTGCGCTGCCCGTCGCGCGCGCCACCGGCGGCATCCAGGAAATCATCGAGGATTACGACCCCTGGAGCGATACCGGTTACGGCTTTCTTTACTACGCCTCGTCGGTCGGCGCCTTCTGGGATTGCATCAAGAGAGCGCGCGACGTTTTTGCGAACCCGCAGGTCTGGAGCGCGCTCGTCTCGCGCGCCATGGCGCAGGATTTTTCGTGGAGTCACGCGGCGGACAGCTACGAAAACCTTTACGAGCAACTGGCTGGATCGGCTGCGGAAGCGCCGGTCGTCCCGCCGCGCAGTTTTGTTGCGCCGCTCGAATTGGTCGAACGCCAGTTCCGCCGCCGCCGCGCCTAACGAGCGACGCGATCACGATGGAGGTCAGCCGGCTCGCCTGACTCGGGCTCGGGCCGCTGGCCCGGCCCCAAAGCACTCCCACCTCGAGCGGGTCGAACGCTTCGACGGGCGAGCCGCCCGTCGGCCGAGTCAGGCGAGCCGCCTGACCTCCGAAGGCAATCCTCGCCCCGCTCCGAAAAGCCAACACTCCCTCCCAAATCAACCGCGGAAAAGAAGAAAGGACATTTCCCTCGTGCTCCGCGAATAAATGCAGTGATCGCGCGTCCAACAAAACCCGCCCGACCCGAGCGAATGAAGCCAGCCCTTTTGCCATCCGATCAGAGATGACCAGTGCCCGCGTTATGCAGCGTGCGCTTCTGGCCGGCTTGCTTGTTACCCTCCTGCAAATCGCCATGGCACTTTGCGCCGCCCAACCGGAGCTGACCCTCGGCCAGCGTTATCGCGGCCTTGTCCAGCATGATAGCTATTGGTTTATGAACATCGTGACGCGCGGGTACGGCACGACGATGCCGCCGGTCGATCACAAGGTGATGGAAGTTTCCAACGTCGCCTTTTTTCCTGCCTATCCGCTACTGGCGAAGGCGATCGCTTTTCTCCTGCGCTTGAATCCGTTCGACGCCCTGCTCGTCACGGCGCAGCTTGCCGCCTGGGGTTTTTGGACCTACTTCTTCCTTTTCGCCGAGCGCTGGCAGTTGCGACCGGCCCTTCGTTGGTTTGGCGCGCTGGCCATCGTTGCGCATCCGGCAGCGTTCTTTCTCATTGCCGGTTATTCGGAATCGCTCTTCTTAATGGCGCTGGCCGGTTTCGTCTATTGGAGCGGCGCGGAAGGACGCGCTGCCAAAGTGCTGGCCGGTGCGCACGGTTTTCTCATGTCGGCGACACGGATCGTCGGCCTCGTCTGCGCCGGTTATCCAGTGGTGCGCGCGCTTTTCATTCATCGCTGGAAATCCTGGCGCGCGTATCGGCCGGCGGTCGTCCTCAGTTTCGTCGCCATGCTCGGCGCGGTCGCGTTCTTTGCCTGGTGCCAACTGCGTTGGGGCCGCTGGGATCTTTACATGCTCACGCAGAAAGCAGGCTGGGCGATCCAGCCCGATTACCTGGCGGTCTTTCGTCCGGCCAATTATCACTGGTTCATTCCGCCGCTCGATAACGCCAGCCTGGCCAGCCAGCTCACCACTTCACTCGCCGCCCTCCTCTTCGTGGTTATCGCCGTGGGTGAATTGCTGACCGCCCTTCGCCGCAATACCGGATGGTCGCGCCGCATCGGCCTTTACTTTTGCGCCTTCGCCATTTTCGCCATCTCGGTCGCGGGCGTCGCGTCCGTCCAATTGGAGAGCATGCTGCGATATGACTTATGCGTGCACGCGCTGATCGTGCTGGCGCTTTTACATTATTTGCGTCAATTACGCCTGCCGCCCGTCCCCGTTCGGGCTCTGGCCATGGCCGCGGTCGCGCTTCTCAGTGCAGCCGGTCTCAGTTTGGAATGTTGGTATGTGTTTAATTTTACCCAGGGTTACTGGATCGCTTAGCAAGATATGAAAACCACTGTCGCCATCATCGGAGCAGGCCCCGCCGGGCTGACCGCCGCTTACCTTCTTTCCAAAAAGGAGGTCGACGTCACCGTGCTGGAAGCCGATCCGGTTTACGTCGGCGGCATTTCACGCACGGCCACCTACAAAGATTTTCACTTCGACATCGGCGGCCATCGCTTCTTCTCGAAATCGAAAGCGGTCGAAGATCTCTGGGCCGAGATTTTGCCTAACGACATGTTGCAGCGGCCTCGTTCCTCTCGCATTTTTTACGGCGGCAAATTTTTCGCCTATCCGCTCAAGCCGTTCGAAGCATTGACCAAGCTCGGCATTTTTAAATCGATCCTCTGCGTTTTTTCCTGGCTGAAAGCCCGCCTGCTGCCGGTGCGCAACCCTCGTAATTTTCAGGATTGGGTGAGCAACCAGTTTGGCCGCCGCCTCTTCAACACCTTCTTCAAGAGCTACACCGAGAAAGTTTGGGGGATGAACTGCAAGGACATCTCGGCCGATTGGGCCGCGCAACGCATCAAAGGCCTTTCGTTAGGCAGCGCCATCAGGAACGCGCTTTTCCCGCAACGCCAGCCGAAGGATCGCAGCAAGGTCATCAAGACATTGATCAATTCCTTCAAATATCCGCGCAAAGGCCCCGGCATGATGTGGGAAGCGTGCGCCGAGAAAGTGCAGCAAATGGGAGGCGATTTGGAGATGGGCTGCAAGGTGACGGGTTGCGCCTATAACGAACAGACGCGCACCTGGACCGTGCAATTCCGCGATCGCGCCGGCCGCGAACAAGCGCTCGAGGCCGAGCACGTCATCTCCTCGGCGCCGATGCGCGAATTGATCCGCGGCCTTACGCCGGCCGTTTCCGAGCAGGCCCAAACTGCCGCGGCCAGCCTGAAGTATCGCGACTTCATTACCGTGATGCTCATCTTGAAAGAGCGGGACATGTTTTCCGATAACTGGATTTATATCCACGACCCGAGCGTCAAAGTCGGCCGCATCCAAAACTTTCGCTCCTGGTCACCCGAGATGTTGCCCGATACCGAACGCGCCTGCTACGGCCTCGAATATTTTTGCTTCGAACACGACGGCCTTTGGGATTCAACTGACGACGACCTGCTCAAACTGGCCGAGCGCGAGCTGCGCAAAATCGGCCTCGCGCAGGAGGGTGACGTCATGGACGGATGTGTCGTTAGGCAAAAGAAAGCCTACCCGGTTTACGACGATGATTATGCGCAGCACGTCGACACCATTCGCGAGGAACTGGAGACGCGTTACCCGAATCTCCATCTCGTCGGCCGCAACGGCATGCACAAATACAACAATCAAGATCACGCCATGATGACCGCGATGTTGTGCGCTGAAAATATTCTGGCCGACACCAAGCTCTACGATCTCTGGCAGGTGAATGGCGACGCCGAATATCACGAAGCTGGTGCCGCTGAGGAAGAAACGCAGGGCTCCGCCTTGCGACTCGTGCCGACCCGCGCCGTCAGCACGCCGGAACTCGCGCCCGAGTCCTAGACTAGTCATCCCGAGCGGAGCCGCGAGGCGCAGTCGATTCCCGAAAGCATTCGGGGCCGAGGGATCCTGTCGCGTCCCGCTTCAGGCTCTCGCTCCCAGCCTTTGCCGATACCGCTTCACCCCGATACCGTGCGCGGGATTCAATTGAAGGAGAATGGCGCGGCGAATGTGGCGCCGCGGTGTTTGGCCAATCATGAGCTTCGTCGTCGTGGCGGTCGATCCGCAGCGGAGGACGGGCGGCCCGCCCGTTTTTTCGGGCAACCATTTGGGCGGGCGGGCCGCCCGACCGCCGAGTCAGGCGGTCGCCTGAGCGACTCGAATTCGACGTCGACGGGCTGGCCGGGGTGCAATTTTACTGCAACGTCCAAATCGAAAACAGCCTCGACGAGAAAGACCAGTTTGCTTCGGCTCTCGCGGCTATAGATGACCGGCGGCGTGTATTCTGCGCGTGGCGAGACGTAGCTCACTTTCCCTTCGACCGGTCCGCTCGCGCCATCGATAAAGACGCGCACAGCGTCGCCAGGATGGATCGAGCCGACGCGTTCCTCGGGCACAAAGGCGCGCAGTTTCACATTTGGCGGCGGGAGCAACGCGACGACCAGGCGATTCGCCGACACCCATTCGCCCTCGCGATACATCGTGTCGAAAACGAGCCCGGCGCGGGGCGCGTTCTGGTTCTTCTGCGAAAAATTCCATTCGGCCTGGGTGAGGCGTTCACGATCCTGATCGCGCGCCGCGCGGGCCCGATCGAATTCCTGGGGCGGCCGATGCGCCCGATTGAAACAATCGTTCCTGGCGCTTGAATTCCTCTTTCGAAAGCTTGAGGGCCGCGCGCGCCTGATCCCTCGCCACTTTCTCCGAGGTGTCTTCCAGTTCAAAAAGCGGATCGCCCTGCTTCACCTGGTCGCCGGGTTGCACGTGCAACTTTTGCAACGCTCCCGCCAAAGGCGACGCGATGTAGATAAATTCGCCCTCGATATAACCCTGCACCTTGTCCGATTTCGGTTTTGTGCAGCTCGGCAGGCTCACCCAAAAGAGGAGCAAGGCAGTGCTGAGCAGGGACCGGCAAATTCGCCCTCTCATTTTTTCGCCCGTCCTTTCGCGGTGATCATGCCTTCGAGAAAACGGTCAGGATGGCGACGAACGCGCTGCGCGGCGTGATCGCCGACTCACAATACGACGCGATCGAATACCTGTCGCGTCGCGGTTTCAGACACACCCTGCGCCGACGACATCGTGCAACTGGCCGCCCGCGCCGGGGCGAAGCGGGTTTGCCTTTTCCGCCACGACCCCGACCACGACGACAGCAAGCTGGAGGAAATGGTCGCACACGCACAACAAGCCGCGGTCGAGAATGGCAGCAGCATCAAAGTTTCCGCGGCACGCGAAGGTGAGACCGTCGTTCTGGAACGCCGAAGTATCCTGCTAAAATCGCGGGAGCGTCTTGGTTGCTGCGCGTTTAGCAGAAGCGCTTTGTCGGTCGCGCATTCCTGGGAGTGATGCTCCCGATTGGGCCTTCACCTGAGCAACGTCAACGCCGTTGATGTCCCCATCCACGGTGACGTCCTCGCGGAAATTCGCGCTCGTCGCCGCTTGCCCCGATTCCGACTTGGTTTGGGCGACATCGACCGCATTGACATTGCCATCTGCGTTGGTATCACCCAAGTTTCGGCTCAATGGTATAACCACATCGGTTAAAGGCGCAGCAGCCGCCGAGTTCACTCCGTTGAGCCGCACATTAATGGTCTGGTTATCGGCAATGTTGGTCAGCGGGATGGTTACCGCGGCGCCGCTGATGCTAACGTTTCCTCCGTTGCACACACCGCCGGTCCCCACACAGCCCGTGCCCAATATCACCTCAGCTTGCGGGCTGCCAGCCACGCTCACATTGCCCGAGAAGGTGACCACCATCGTAAAATCACTGGTGGCTCCGCCAGTGCGACATTCGATCCCGGGTGTGCCGGTGAGTGGCAGATCGATATCGAAAGTGCCAGCCCCTCCGTGCATCTTTCGAGACACGGCACCGGTCACTGTAGGTGTCGACGCCGGCAGGATGAGTGGATCGGAGTAGAGGTCAAACGCGTGTAAGGTGCCATTCGGGTTCGTGCCATCGCAGTTCGCGTTGTCCCCCCACCCCGTAAAGAGCTTGCCCGCGAACGCGGACAGACCAACGTAGTCACCAAAGTCGATGCCGTTGCCCGATGCCGCCGCGTTTGAGAACCCGCCGCTCAAGCGGACGTTCGGCGCCCAGGTCACGCCGCCGTCGGTGCTGTAGGTGCCGTAGTATTCCGCATCGTCGTTAGCCGTCGTGTTCGTTCCGCCTGAACCGGGCACGCCGTTGTCATTGCGACAATCGTGAAAGCCCACTGCCACCGTGCCGGTCGTGGGATCGAGCGCGACGTAGGGCAAAAACTGACTGCGAATCGGCGTCGCTGGATCGTCGTTCACGCGCACCGGCGCGCTCCACGTCGCGCCGTCATCAGTCGAAGTGCGCATCTCAATGTCGGTGTCGCTGTTTTCATTGACCGTCTCGTCCGTGTACACGAGATAAATGCGATTGTTGAACGGCCCACCGGTGGCGTCCCATACTACCCCCGCCTCAGCGTCGATTGAGCGTCCGTTCTGTGCCGGGATAAAGTCGAAACCACCTACATTGGTCGCTGTAACTGTGATGCGCGCGCCGAAACCGCCCGCTCCCAAACCATCTGCATCAACATTGGCAAAAATCGTCGCCGGACCTTGTCCACCAGTTGGGTTCTGATAGGTGACGATGACCTTGCCGCCGTTAGGGCCGGGTCCGACGGCGATGCCTCCGAAGCTGCCGGACGCAGACGGGATCGCCTGTTGCGCGTTAAATGGTCCCCAAACGCCGAGACCCGTGACTGATGCCCCACGAGCGACCATACTTCCGCTCGAATTCCAGTCGACCCACACACTGCCGTTGCCCACCGCGATGGACGGTTGGTCGACGCTGCCAGTACCAACGGTTACTGGTGAACTGAATGTGACGCCGCCATCGGTGCTCAAGATCACGTTGATCTGGTTAACGCTGTTGTTGATGTAGACTAGAAAGAGGTTACCGAACGTGTCCCAGGCCGCCTGTCCGTCGCAGCACGCCACATTCGTGGCGACTGTGCCGCGCGTCCAGGTCGCGCCGCCATCTGTTGAGTACGCGCGGAAGATGCTGTTTGCGTTGGTGTTTGAGAAGGCAACGAGGTTGTTTGGGTTGGTTGGGTTGACGTTTACGAAACTCTCAGCCTGGTTGCCGTTCGTTGCACTGACGTTTACAACCGACTCCAGACAGGCCAATGGCACTAATAGATTGGTGAGAATCGGTGCACGGTCTTTGGGCTTTATGCATTTGCGTGTGCCATCCGGCACATCAATGCCCTTGTTCGGCGCAAGCAACTGCGCGTGCAAGGGGGACGCGGCCGGCGTGAGGAACGCGAAAAGGGCGGCAAGCAGAGTCAGGTGGAGACGTGTATTCATGTGTGTTTTTATTGATGCGGCGAGTAAGGGCGGATAGCGAAAAGCCAGAAACGACGCCATTCTGGAATTATTTCCCACCAGATGTCGAGGACTCATTTTGAGTGCGAAAACCTTGGCGCCAAGCCGTTGGGCGGATATCGGCGTCTGGATGTCACTCTTGTGATTTTTTGCGACTCTATAGACGTCACAAGGTCAGCGACTTTGCCCCGAAAAGTTTGTTTTCCCGGCGTGACGACCAATGAAGACGTTCTTGCGGCGCAAACTGCTATTGACAATCGACGCTCACTCGGATGGAGTGAGAAAATGAAAAACCACCGATTACTTCTGGCGATGCTTGCGTTAACATGTGCTTTGGCTCCGCAACTGCCTAGGATGGCATTCGCGCAGAATGATAAAAAGCAATACCGTGCCAGGCTGATTTCGCCAAGGCCGGGACAGGTTTTGATTCCTGGACAAGTTGTGCGGATCGAATGGACGACGAACTATCCAAACGTCGACCTGTCGATGTGTGAGACGGAAATCCTCCTTTCACTCGATGGTGGCAAGACAATCTACAGTCTTATCACAGAGCAGCGTAACCCGAAGGTGCATTATGTCGATTGGACCGTCCCGAATGCGCCCACTAACGAAGCGGTGCTGGACATTCGCTTCGGGTGTCTGAATCTCTACCCCGAAACGCCAAGCCTTCAGACCCAATCCCCTTTTGTGATCGTCTCCCGGTGAATTGATTTTATTTTCTTCGGTCCCTTCCGGGGATAGGACGTTGTATCCTTTTTTACCTTCTTACTTTTCAGTAACGTCCTCTTGCCGCCCCTCTCACAACCTTTTCTCCGGTTGAAAGTATTTGGGAAAAGGTGACTCTGCTATCCTGTCCGTTAATGCAGCCGCCGCGCAGTATCATAACCTTCGTACTCGCTTTACTCGGCCTCCTGGCTGTTCCGGCCGTGGCATGGGCGCAAATGAGTAGTGGAGAACAGAAGCCCCATTTCGCCGACAGCTCCTCAAGAGCTGACGCCGCCTCGCTGCAGAAAAAGGCTGTTCAAGCCCAAACCCGGATTCAGACCAATCAGCACGACCGTGACGAGCTAAAAAGAGCGGTCAAGCTCAACGAGGTATCTCTGGCTAAACAAGTCCTCCTCAGAAACGGATTCACCGCTGAAGATTTAGAAAATGCGAAGATTATTCTACGGACGGGCGGAGGAAAGGGAGGCAAAGACGAAATAGAGATATCTGCCACCTGTTGTGATCCTAAGGAAATCACAATTCGACGATCCCTGGATTACTTCACAAAATAACTGTCACAGAAATCCGGTGCGACTTACCGTAGCATCTCGACTTGCCGCAGCTTTGCGCGAAGGCTGCGGTTTACGTAGGCCGATTCGCGGTGAAATTCATTCAAGGGCAAGGGGGACGAGTAGTTCTGGCAGCGCGGATCATTCGCGCAGTGGATCCCATCTCTCGTCTGGGGAGCGCACGCGCCTCGCGTACTGATGCCGGCGCCCTCGCCGGCATGAACTTTTTCCCGGGCGCAAGACATGTTGTTTTGGCGCGGCGCCAACACCAGCCCGCGCGGCGCGTGCGCTCTCCGGCTAATGAAATCGCGGGCGTGTCTTGGTTGCTGCGCCTTTCGAAGAACTGCTTTCCCGATGGAGCATTCCATCCAGTGACGTTCCCGATCGCGCCTTCACCAGCGCCACATCGGCACTGCTGATGTTTCCATCGACGGTGATGCCTTCGCGGAAATTCGCGCTCGTCACGGCGCGCCCCGCTTCTGACTTGGTCTGGCCGATATCGGACACATTTACCTGGCCGTCCGCGGTCGTGTCTCCCACGAGAATGCGCATTGGGATGACGGAATCCTGCGGGCCAGTCCCATCGTCGAAACCGTGCAGCGTCACGGTGATGGTCTGGCCATGTTCGTCAGATCAATCGTGAGGATGTTGCTTCCGCTGCCGGTGGCTTCTGCGAGTGTGCCGCTGCCGTTCAACTCTGCGTTGTCGAAGGTAACGGCGTGCGAACCATGTTCGCCAATCACCCGGGAACCTGCCTGGGCTATCGCCTAACGACCCGAATGGCGACGTCGTTTATATGCCCGACCACGAAGCCTACGAGCGTTGCCAGCCCGCGAAGGTGAGACGCTTACCTTAGAACGCTGAGCGTCCCACTTGCTTTTGGAGGGACGGGCGCCGTTCTGTCCGCGCCTGGTTGTCCCACTTGGGATTCGGCGAAGGCTTCCATGGGAGGACAGGAGCACATCAAATGGCGATCGCCGTAGACGCTGTCGATGCGGGCGACGGCAGGCCAGAATTTGAAATCGCGCGTCCACGGCGCCGGGAAACCAGCTTGCTCGCGGGAGTAGGGGTGATCCCATTTATCGGCGACGAGCGCGCGGGCGGTGTGCGGCGCATTCTTGAGGACGTTGTTCGTTTTGTCGGCCTGACCGTTGGCCATCGCCTGGATTTCGCCGTGAATGGAAATGAGCGCATCGCAGAAGCGATCGAGCTCGGCCTTCGCTTCACTTTCAGTCGGCTCGATCATCATGGTGCCGGCAACGGGCCAGGAAACGGTCGGCGCGTGAAAGCCGTAATCCATCAGGCGTTTCGCTACGTCTTCGACTTCGACGCCGGCCGTTTTGTAGGGGCGCAGATCGATGATGCATTCGTGCGCGACGAGGCCGCGTTTGCCTTTGAACAAAACCGGGAAATAACCGTCGAGGCGTTTGGCGATGTAGTTGGCGTTGAGAATGGCGGCCTTCGTTGCATTCGTTAGGCCGTCCGATCCCATCATGCGGATATACATCCAGGAAATGGTGAGGATGCTGGCGCTGCCGTAGAAGGCCTGCGAAACAGGGCCGACCTTTCCATTGTCCGGCAGGAACGGCGCGAGATGCGCGGCCACGCCGATCGGTCCCATGCCCGGGCCGCCGCCGCCGTGCGGGATGCAGAAAGTCTTGTGCAAATTGAGATGACAAACGTCGGCGCCGATATCGCCGGGGCGACAAAGGCCGACCTGCGCGTTCATGTTCGCGCCGTCCATGTAAACCTGGCCGCCGTGCCCATGCGCGATCTCGCAAATCTCGCGGATGGTTGTTTCAAAAACGCCGTGCGTCGACGGGTAGGTGACCATGAGGGCGGCGAGGTCGTCCTTATGTTCGTCGGCCTTGGCGCGGAGATCGGCGAGATCGATGTCGCCGTCTTTCAAAGTAGCGATCGGCACGACTTTGAAGCCGGCCATGACGGCGCTGGCCGGATTGGTGCCGTGTGCGGAATTTGGGATGAGGCAAATTTTGCGCGCGCCCTGGCCGCGCGATGCGTGATAGGCGCGGATGGCGAGCAGGCCGGCGTATTCGCCTTGCGACCCGGCGTTCGGTTGAAGCGAAACAGCGGCGAAGCCGGTGATTTCGGCGAGCCATCTTTCGAGTTGCTCGCACATTTCGCGGTAGCCGGCGGTTTGGTCGTTAGGCGCGAAAGGATGGAGTTTGGCGAATTCCGGCCAGGAGATTGGAAACATCTCGGCGGTCGCGTTCAGCTTCATCGTGCAGGAGCCGAGCGGAATCATCGAATGGCAGAGCGAGAGATCGCGCGACTCGAGGCGGCGCAGGTAGCGCAGCATTTCCGTTTCGGTGTGGTGCGTGTTGAAGATGGGATGAGTGAGAATCTCGGAGGTGCGGGCGAGGAGGATAGGCGGCTCACCTGTCTCGGCGGGCGGGCGGCTGGCCTGCCCCGATGGGGAAGGACGGGAGGGCCGTCCGTCCGCCGAGTCAGGCGAGCCGCCTGACTTCCAGACGGAAAGGATCGCTTCGAGATCGGCTTCGGTCGTCGTCTCGGCGAGCGAGATGCCGATAGTTTTTTCGCTCAGTTTACGAAAATTGAGGCTCTTCTCCGCGGCGAGGCGAATGACGTCTTCGGCACCGTGCTCGCCTGTTTCGAGGCAAAGCGTGTCGAAGAAGTTTTGATGTCTGACGGTGAGACCGGCATCGCGCAGAGCGGCGGCCAATCGATTCGTTAGACCATAAATCTTTCGGGCAATCGCGCGCAGCCCGTTCGGCCCGTGATAAACCGCGTACATCGACGCGATGACGGCGAGCAGGACCTGCGCGGTACAGATGTTCGAGGTGGCTTTGTCGCGGCGAATGTGTTGCTCGCGCGTTTGCAAAGCGAGACGATAACCGGGACGGCCTTCGGCATCGTGGGAAACGCCGACGAGCCGGCCAGGCATGTGGCGTTTGTGTTGGTCGCGCGTGGCGAAAAAGGCGGCGTGCGGTCCGCCGAAACCGAGCGGAACACCGAAGCGTTGCGTGCTGCCGACGGCGACATCGGCGCCGAATTCCCCAGGCGGTTTTAGAAGCGTGAGCGCGAGGATATCGGCGGCGACGACGAACAAGGCGTCGGCGTCGTGCACAGCTTTGGCGAAGGATTCGTAATCGTGAATCGCGCCGTCGGTCGCGGGATACTGGACGAGCGCGCCGAAGAAAGTGTCGTCGCATTTGAAGTCGGCGAAATTGCCGATGACGACTTCGAAGCCGAGCGGCTGCGCCCGCGTTTGCACGACGGCGATGGTTTGCGGATGGCAGTTGTCGGCGACGAAGAATTTGTTCCGGCCGGAAGCAACCGCGTGACAAAGCGCCATCGCTTCGGCGGCAGCGGTCGCTTCATCGAGCAATGACGCGTTCGCGATGTCGAGCGCGGTCAGGTCGGTGATCATCGTTTGGAAATTGAGGAGCGCTTCGAGACGGCCTTGCGCGATCTCCGCCTGATACGGCGTGTAGGCGGTGTACCAGCCGGGATTTTCAAGAATGTTCCGTTGAATGATAGGCGGCGTGAGGGAATCGGAGTAACCGGCACCGATGAAGTTGCGGGCCACTTTGTTTTGACGGGAAAGGGCGCGCAGCTCGGCGAGTGCATCGGCTTCGCTGCTGGCGGCGGGGAGATCGAGCGGGCGATCAAGGCGGATGTTTTTCGGCACAGTCGCATCGATCAACGCGTCGATATCTTCGAATCCGACGGTCTCGAGCATCTGGCGGATTTCCTCTTCTTGCGGGCCGATGTGGCGCCGCGCGAAGGAATCAAAATGGTCGCTCGAGGAATCCGCGGAATGCATCGGGAGAGATTACGGAGCCGAAAAATCGGCGCAAGCGGGCGACGTTTGTGCAGTCATCCCGAGCGCAGTCGCGGGATCTCTCGACTGCGCCTGATGGCTCCGCTCGGGATGACCAGCATGGCACGCCGTTCTCCGCCGAAGTGGCTACCGCGAATCGAACGTTTGCACGCCGTGTGCCTTCAAGCGGGCGCGGACTTCGGCGAGGTGCTCGTGATTGCGTGTCTCCACTGTGCAAACGACATGCACCGCGGAAACATCCGAGCCGGCAAAAGCGCGATCGTGCACGACTTGTTTGATGCTCGCGCCAGTCGACGCGATCTGCGCGGTGAAATCGGCGAGGCCGCCGGGCCGATCGCTGATGACGGCGGTGAAACGGCAAAGGCGGCCGTCGGCAACGAGACCGGCCTCGACCACGCGGCTGAGGATGTTGGGATCGATGTTGCCGCCGCAGAGCAGGATGACGACACGCTTGCCTTTGAGTTCATCGAGTTTCCCGGAGAGACAGGCGGCGAGCGGAGTAGCGGCGGCGCCTTCGACGACGCCTTTCTCGAGCTCGACGATGCGCAAAATGGAGATGGCGATTTGTTCTTCGGTGACGGTAACAATTTTATCGATACGGGTGCTGGCCGTTTCGTAGGCATTCGCGCCGACCTGTGGAATGGCGAGGCCGTCGGCGAGCGTGGGATTCATCTCGGTGCGAACGGGATGGCCGGCGGCGAGCGCGGCCGAAAAGCTGGCGACGCCTTCGGCTTCGACTCCGATCACCTGGGTCTGCGGCCGCAAACTTTTCACGGCGAGCGCGACGCCAGCGATCAAGCCGCCGCCGCCGACCGGGATGATGACGGCGTCGAGATCGGGCACTTGCTCGATGATCTCGATGCCGGCGGTGCCTTGACCGGCGATGATGGCGGGATCGTCGTAGCCATCGATGTAGGCGAGGCCTTTCTCCTTTGCGATCTCATGAGCGCGGGCTTTGGCTTCGCCGAAATCCTGGCCGTGTTGGATGACGGTGGCGCCGAGTTTCTGGCAATTGGCCACCTTGATGAGGGGCGCGAATTTCGGCATGACGACGGTAGCGGGAATGCCGAGCAGTTTGCCCTGGTAGGCGAGGGCCTGGGCGTGGTTGCCGGCGGAGGCGGCGATGACGCCGCGCTTTTGCTGCTCGGGTGGAAGCTGGACGAGGGCGTTGCGCGCGCCGCGTTCCTTAAAGCTGCCGGTGCGCTGCAAGTTGTCGAGCTTGCAGAAGATTTCCATGCCGGTGATTTCGCTGAGCGGAATGGAGTGGGGGCAGGGTGAAAGGTAGACCGCACCTTTGATTCGCTCGCGCGCCTGTTCGACGTCTTGGAAAGTGATCACGCGTTCTGCATATACCTCGGGCGCGGGAGCGGCAATCTCGTTCATCCTGCTCCTAATCTTAATCTTGCTCTTAATCCGTTCCGGGCGGGAGTTGGATTAAGATTAGGATTTGGCGTGGGAATCGAGCGCGGCGCGAACTTTGTCGGCCAGTTGCTCAGGCGTGAAGGGCTTGGGCAGGAAATAGAGATCCGATTCGAGACCGGGCACGGCTTCCTGCAGGTAGCCGGAGACGAAGATGACGATCGTCTCAGGACTTTCCGTTTTGAGCCAATGAGCAAAATTGTGGCCGCTCATCTGCGGCATGACGACATCGGTGAGAAGGAGGTGGATTTGGCGATCGCCATCCTGCGAAAACAGTTCCTGGGCGTCGCTGCCGGTGGCCGCTTCGATCACGTCGTAGCCAAGATTGCGCAACACGCGGACGGAAATGTGGCGCACGCTGATGTCGTCTTCGAGCACGAGAATGGTTTCGGTGCCGGTCGGCATTTTGGAACGCCGACGCGAGGGCGGGGGCGGCGTCTCCGCCTTGGGCAACAGGACGGTGGCGATGGTGCCGCGATTTGGTTCGCTCTCCATGCGAATGGTGCCGCCGCTCTGGCGGATGATGCCGTAGCTGGTGGCGAGGCCGAGTCCGCTGCCGCAGCCTTCGTCTTTGGTGGTGAAGAATGGTTCGAAGAGATGTTTCTTCGCTTCATCGCTCATGCCGACGCCGGTGTCGGCGACGTTGATTTCCACGTAATCGCCGGGTTTGATCTGCTCGGCGGAAGCGTCGAGTTCGTCCTGGCCGATTGTCGTTTCGGCAGTGGTGACGGTGAGAATGCCGCCGTCGGGCATGGCGTCGCGGCCGTTGACCGCGAGATTGAGAAGGATCTGGACGAGCTGTTCGGGATCGACGCGCAGATGCAGGCCTTTGGGATCGGGATGCAAGTGGCAGACGACGGAAATGTTTTCGCCGAGCAGGCGGAGGAGGGAGAGTTCGAGATTGGTGACGAGCGCGTTCACTTCAACGACGCGCGGCTCGAGCGGATGTTTGCGGCTGAAGGCGAGCAGTTGGTTGGTCAGGCTGGAAGCGCGCCCGGCGGCGTGCTGAATCTCGGTGACGTGTTTCGCGCACTTGTTCTTGGCCGGCAATTCGCCCAGCACGAGGTCGCTGTAACCGAGAATGGTGGTGAGGAAGTTATTGAAATCGTGCGCGACGCCGGCGGCGAGCCGCCCGAAGGCTTCCATTTTTTGTGAGCGAAAGATTTGATCCTGCAACTGCTTGCGCGCCGTGATGTCCATGAGCGAACCGACGAGGCGCTGCGCTTTCCCTTTTTCGTCGCGCACAATGAGAGCGCGCTCGAGAAGGTGCGCGTAGGTTTCATCCGCGCGCCGGAAGCGATATTCCCCGCTCCAGTTTTCGGCATCACCGCGGAGCGCTGCGTTTATTTCCTGGGCCACGCGAGCGCGATCTTCGGGATGCAAGTTCTGTTGCCAGAAAGCGATCGTCTCCGGCACGGCGGCGGGCGCGTAACCGAGCAGCACGGTCAATCCCTGCGGCCAAAGCAGCGCGCCGGAATTTAGATCCCAATCCCGAATCGCATCAAGCGTAGCCCGCGCGGCCAGCGCAGAATGTTGCGGGGAAGAAGATTCGATCGCGTGATTTGCAGGACGTACATTTTCATTGGTGGCGGATGGTTTGTTGGTGACGGCAGAAGCAGATCCGACGGCTTTCGATTTCGTTTGGGTGGGTGCTTTATCGGTGGCCAGTCGCATGCGGTTTTGGGCGGCTTTTGGCCGCGGAAAATGGGTAGCTAGTTCCATGCCTTTGGCAGCATCAGCCGGGAACGTGCGTGAGATATTTTTGGCGACCTCTTGGATCGGTGCGAAAAGTGAAAAATGGATGCTGCCACGCCCTCTTTCGATCCCGCCAAACCGCTCACGAACCAGAAAGCTCTGGTCACTGGAGGCAGCTCGGGCATTGGCGAAGCCTGCGCTCTCGCGTTGGGCGCGGCCGGCGCCGATGTCGTGGTCAATTTTCATTCTCACGAAGAAGAAGCGCAGCGCGTGGTCGCGAAGATTCGCGAGAGCGGGAGCGACGCGATCGCAGTGCGCGCGGATGTAAGCCAGGAAGATCAGGTCACGGAGATGTTCGCGACGATGAAGGAGAAATTCGGCACCATCGACATTCTCATTAATAATGCGGGAATGCAGCAGGACGCCACCTTTGCGGAGATGACGTTGAAGCAGTGGAACACCGTCATCGGCGTGAATTTAACCGGCCAATTTTTGTGCGCGCGCGAGGCGGTTCGGGAATTTTTGCGGCGCGGCCCGACGCCGGAAATTTCGCGCGCGACGGGCAAGATTGTCTGCATGAGTTCGGTGCACGAAGTGATCCCGTGGGCGGGACATGCGAACTACGCCAGTTCGAAAGGCGGCATCATGCTGCTGATGAAAAGCATGGCGCAGGAGCTGGCGCCGAAAAAGATTCGGGTAAACAGCATTGCGCCCGGCGCAATTGAGACGCCGATTAATCGATCGGCGTGGGAAACGCCCGAAGCGCTCGCAAAATTGCTGAAGCTGATTCCGGCCGGCCGCATCGGGCAGCCGGAGGATATTGGGCGCGCAGCCGTCTGGCTCGCGTCGGACGCTTCCGATTACGTCACTGGTACGACCTTGTTCGTCGATGGCGGGATGACGCTTTATCCCGGCTTCGCGACCGGCGGTTGACGGAAATTAGAGGCCGGTGGCGGCGATCTGCTGCGCTTTCTCCACGCGGAAGGAAAGCTTCACAAATTTCGCTTCGACTCCGAGCATGGAGAGATTGAAGAGGCGTTTGTGCACGAAAGCCACGTCACCGCTCACGGTGATCCATTTCGGGTCGTTCACCGCCAGGCAGGAATCGGCGACGGCGATCTTCAGTTGGCCGCGGGCGGCGGCGTTTTCGTTGATGAGCGCGAATCTTTCGAGAAGAACCGCCTTTGGAACACGGACGATGACGACGGTTTCCCCTTCCTGTAGAGAATAATGAAGCGGTTTCTCATCGAGGGTGACGGGCTCGCCGGCGTGGAGGCCGGGAATGAAGGCGAGGAGGACCGCACCGAGCGCGGCCATCACGCAACGGCGTGATCCCATAACCGATGACGTTTCTTTCATAATGTCGTCTCGTGAGCTTAGAACGGGCCACGCCGGGCCGCGATTTTCCCCGTGAGGAGGAGTAGGTTTATTGTAAACGGCGGAGCAATTGGCAGGGCGAATTCACTTGATGAACGCAATTTACGCCAGTAAAACTTGGCCGGATTAGTACCATTATGTTTAGGAATGAACCACACGCCGGCTCTGAGGCCGGTGCGAAAGAAATTTCGTTTCGATGTCACTCGACAAGTGAGACGCAATTTGCAATCTCACCATTTGGTACTCCATCTGCTAACCTTAAACTTGACCCGTCTATGAGCCGCCTTCACGTCCACCACACATTTCAGCCTTGGAGAAAAGGCGCGTTCATCCTCGCGCTATCTCTTTTCACCGCGCTCACCGGTCTTCGCGCTCAAGACGCCGTCCGGCCTTCCCTGGCTGGCGAGTCCTCCGCCGAAGCGCGCCGCCAATCGATCGACCAAATCCCTTACAACCTGCTCGCCGGACCGATCCGGTTTCGGTTCAGCACCACGGTAGGGGTCGAGTACAACGACAACATCAATCTCGCCGAGAACAACACGCAAAGTGACGTCATCATCCGCCCGCAGTTTAACGTGAACGCCATCTGGCCGATCACCCAGCTGAACACGCTCAAGCTCGACCTCGGCGTCGGCTACTCCTTTTACCTCGATCACCCGAGCAACGACACAGACGGCGTCCTGCTCTCGCCCGGTTCGGCCATTTCCTTCGACATCTTCGTCGCCGATTTCCGCATCAACTTCCACGATCGCTTCTCCCTCCAACAGGATCCGATCTCGAACGTCGCATTGAGTAACACGGTTGATTACGGGCGTTTCGAAAACACCGCCGGCGTTTCCGTGTTGTGGGATTTGAACCAGGCGGTCGCCACTTTCGGCTACGACCATTATAATTACATCTCGACCACTTCGAATTTCGATTATCTCAACCGCAACGCCGAGGAATTGACGGCCAGCATTAACTTCACGCTCACGCCCACCACCGGCGTCGGTCTGGAATCGAGCGCCGTTTTTACCCGCTACGACCAGGCCGTTTTGAACGATTCGACCAGTTATAGCGTCGGTGTTTTTGCGGAAATGCAGTTGACCAGCTATCTCAAAGTGCGTGCGGCAGGCGGTTATCAATTGATCAGTTTCGACCAAGGCGGCGCGGTCTTTGATTCGAACGATCTGAATGATTTCTACGCGAACGTGCTTATCACTCATCGCCTCAATGCCGTCATCAGTCAGTCGCTCTCCGCTGGCCACGAATCGCAGCTCGGCATCAACTCCAACTACATTCTCCTCAATTATATTCGCCACACCGTGAGCTGGAACCTCATCCGCAACACCTTGCTCTCGACCGAATTTTTCTATGAAGACGCCGACGAATCCGGCGGCTTCTTCTCCGAGCATTCGCACCGCTACGGCGGCGCGCTTACCCTCGGTTACCAGCTCACCCCGCACGTCACGCTGGGAGCCCGTTATCAATACACGCAAAAAGACTCCGACGTACCTTTACGCGATTACGAACAAAATCGCGTCTCCTTGGATGGAACCTACAGTTTTTAATCCGAGGCAGACCCTTGCAACCGCATGAAAATTCCGGCGTTCACATCGTTCCTCGCTGCCTTATTGGTGGCGACGCCTTTGCTTAACGCGCAGGACGCCACGCCCTACCCGACCATCCCCCGCGCCACCGCCGTCGAGGCTCCGCTGCCTTCGACCAGCGACACGGTCATGCGCACCAACTCCATGTCGGTGCTCGACGACCGGAAGCGGCTGGGGGCAAATGATTTCGTCAGCTTCCGCGTGGTGGAAGATCGCGATCAGGAATCGCAGCACCTGCGCGTGAACGACAACGGCGAACTGGAAGTCCCTTACATCGGTCTCGTCCAGGCCTCCGGACGCACCTGCAAAGATTTGGCCTTCTCAATCAAAAACGCACTCGAGAAGGAATATTACTATCACGCCACCGTCATCATCGCGATCGATCGGGTGAGTGATAAACCGCGCGGCAAAGTTTACGTCTACGGCTCGGTCAAGAGTCAGGGGCCGCAGGAGATTCCGTCGGACGAAACCTACACTGTGAGCAAGGCGGTCATTCGCGCCGGCGGCTTTGGCGACTTTGCCGATAAACGGAAAGTAAAACTCACCCGCAAGAACGGTAAGGATGTGGTGGTCGACCTCAAACGCGTCATCGAACAAGGGCACACTGAAGAAGACATGGTCGTGCAGCCCGATGACCAGATTTACGTCCCGCAGCGGTTGATCAACATGTAATCATGCAAACGCCGCTCGCTCTCGCCCGTCCTGCCCCTGGCTCCTGGTCCACCACGCTCATCACGCGCATGCACCGCTACAAGGCGCTTTTGCAACGCCGCTGGTGGATTCCATTGCTCACCGTCTGCACCGGTTTGTTCGTTGCCGCCTGGATGATTTATCAGGCGCCGCCCAAGTTTCTTTCCCTCGCCAACATGATGTTGAACGGCAAGCTCGATATCAGCCAGGGCGCCGTCTACAGCGAGGACAGCGTCAATTTTTACGGCACGCAGATTCAACTCATGCAAAGCGCCGAAGTGCGCCGCAGCGCCGAGGCGCTCGTCCGTTCCACGCATCCGGAAATGCAGCCCGTCCCGGTCGACATCAACGTCGCGCAACGTCCGCGCACATCCATCTTCGAGCTCACCGCCATCGGCAGCGCGCCCGATTACACGCAGGCCTATCTCAACGCCACCATGCAGAAGTATCTCGATTTCAAAAAAGGGATGCGCGAAGACAAAGGCCACAACGTCACTACCGCCATCACCGAGCAGTTGTTGCAGACGGAAAAGGATTTGCGCAGCGCCGAGGACGAGATGCTCGAGTTCCAAAAAGAGAACAGCATCGGATTCATCCAGCAGGAGGGAAACAGCGCCGCGGCCTACCTCGTGCGCCTGAATCAGCAGTACTCGCAGTTCAAGACCGAATATCAGCTCCTGCAACTCCTCGACCTGGATCAAAATCTCGATCGCACCCAGGTGCTGCCCGGCGCGTCGCCCGGCGCGACCACGGCCGCCGGAAATCCGTCGGATACGAGCATGCCATTCTCCGACATGGGACCGGAAGGCGACTACCTGAAAGCGAAGCAGCAGGTGCAGTTGCTCAAAGCGCAGCGCGACCTTCTGTCCAAGGATTTGCGGCCGAAGCACCCGAAGATCATCAAGATCAACGAAGAGATCACGAAGCAGGAAGAACTCATCAAACTCTTTCGCGCCGATGCCGTCGAGAAACTGGAGACCCGCCAGAAATCGATCGGCAAGCAGATGGAAAATCTGCAGACCAATATCAAAGAACAGGAAGCGAAAGCGCTCGATCTCAGCCAGCGCCTCGCCCAGTTCAATCGTATCAAGGACAAAGTCGACCGCCTCAAGACACTCTACGATCGCCTCACTAATAGCTTGAAGGACGTAAACGTCTCGCAGGTCGTCGATGGCAGCGACCAGGTCTCCATCATGGAAGGGGCCAGCGCGCCGATCTCGGTGCGGCCGGGTCTCATCAAGAGCCTCCTCATCGGCTTCGGCCTCGGTGCCATCGCCGGCATCGCCATCCTTCTGCTCCTCGATCGGATCGATGATCGCATGTCGTCCTTCACCGAGTTCCAGCATCTCTTCTCTGAGAACGTTCTCGGCCAGATTCCCAAGGAAAAAGTGAAAGGCAAAGTCACGCTTCTCCAGCCCGACGACGCCCGCCATGTCTTCGCCGAGTCGTATCGCAACGTCCGCTCCTCCATCTTCTTCATGCCTTACGAAGGGCCACGCCCGAAGACGCTCCTCGTTACCAGCGCCGTGCCCAACGAAGGCAAGTCCACCGTCTCGGCGAACCTCGCCATTACCCTCGCCCTCTCCGGCGCGAAGACGCTTCTCATCGATGGCGATCTGCGCCGCGGCGCCATCCGCGAAGCGTTCGACATTTCGTCGCGCCTCGGTTTTGCCGAAGTGTTAAAACAGGAAGTGCTCTGGCCGGAAGTCGTCGTGCCGACCGCCTATCCCTGCCTCTTTGTCATGCCCCGCGGCAAAACCATTTCGCAGCCGAGCGAACATCTCCTGCGCGATTCCACCGAGCAATTGCTCCAGGAACTTTACCAGCACTACGACTACATCATCATCGACAGCTCGCCGGTCCTCGCCGCCGACGATACGACCAGCCTCGCGCCCAAGATCGACGCCACCCTCTTCGTCGTGCGCCTCGGTTATACCTCCGCGCGGCTCACCCGCAAATCGCTCGAGCTCCTCTACAATCGGCAGGTCAACGTGCCCGGTGTCATTCTCAACTTCGTCGATACTTCGCTGCCCGAATACTACTACTACCAGTACTCGGAATACTACAACACGCCGCCCGCCACGACCGAGCCGGAAGCGTTGACCGCGGGCGCTGCCGCCGAGCGAACCAATCGCGTGCAACCGAGCTAAGCGGTCTCAACCGGAGCGCCGCTTGCCGCCCGGTCTCGCTCGAAGATTTGTGGCCGCGCCACCTTTGTTCGTTAGTCTGAGCCACGGACGATGAATTTCTTCGGCCCCACCAACCCGCCGGCGCTCGATGAGTCCTCTTCGCCTCTCATCCGGCGCGCGCTCCATCGCGCCCGCGTCATCGGCAACTTTGCTTCCATCCAGGCCGGCGTGCAGCTCATCAGCTTTCTCGCCGGCATTCTCATCGTCCGCCATCTCGAGCAGCGCGATTACGCCTACTACACCATCGCCAACACCATGCAGGGGACCATCAATCTCCTCGCCGATGTCGGTATTAGCATCGGCCTGGTTTCGATCGGCGGACGCGTCTGGCAGGACAGCCATCGCTTCGGCCAACTCGTCAACACCGCGCTCCGGCTCCGTCGTAAAATGGGCCTCGCCGCCATCGTCGTCGTCACGCCCGTTCTCTATTTCATGCTCGCCAAGAACGGAGCGTCGCTCACTTACAACGCGATCCTGATCGTCGTCGTCCTCGCCGGCTTGCTTGCGCAACTCTCCGTCGGCGTTCTCAGCGTGGTGCCGCGTTTGCGCTCCGATATTGGGCGCATTCAAATGATCGATCTCACCGGGGCAAGCCTGCGACTGATCTTGTTGCTCGCCCTGGTCCTGGTCTTTCTCAACGCCGGGCTCGCCATCGCCATCAGTTCGGCCGCCATCTTCGTCCAATACCTCATGCTGCGCCGCTACGTCAGTGGCGTCATCGATCTGCGCGCCGCCGACAACGCCGACGATCGCGCGGCCATGATCGGTTTCATCAAAAACCAGGCGGCCAACGTCATCTTCTTTTGCTTCCAGGGACAGATCACCGTTTTCCTGATCAGCTTCTTCGGCCGCCGGGCCGGCTCGGTTGCGGAAGTCGGCGCGCTCGGCCGCCTCGCCATGGTCTTCGTTATCATCAACCATCTGCTCACCAACATTTTCGTTCCCGCTTTTGCCCGCTGCCAGGAGCGGCGTAAACTGCGTTGGCTTTACCTCGCCATCGTCGGCGGCGTCGGCCTCTTTGGCCTGGCCGTCACCGCCGGCGCCGCGCTTTTCCCTAACGAGTTTCTTTTCGTCCTGGGCGGCCGCTACCAGCATTTGCAGCGCGAACTTCTCTTCATGGTCGGCGGCTCCGTCCTGAGCGCGATCACCGGCACCTTCTGGACGCTGAACGCCTCGAAAGCCTGGATCACCGGCTCATGGCTTTACATTCCGTTAACGCTCATCACGCAAGCCGCCCTCATTCCCTTCACCGATTTCTCCAGCGTCTCCGGCGTGTTGCTCTTCAACCTTTACTCAACGCTGCCCAATCTGCTCCTCAACGGCATCCTCAGCCTGCGCGGCTTCCGCAGCCTGGCACGCGTCAGCGGCACGGCCTGAAATGCCGAACTACGCCTACCACTTTGCCATGGCCGAGGGCCGGCTCGTTAGGCGGATTTATCGCTGGCTGCTTCCGTGGTTGGCGCGTCGCCCCATCCAGCCAGCTCGGCCTCTTCCCTTCGAAGTCTTTTCCTACTCGGGCGCGGCCGCGTTGCCGGAGCAGGTCGCTTCCATTCGCTCCTTTCTCCGGCACGCCGGTCGTCCCAAAAGCTTCACCATCGTTTCCGATGGGACCCATTCGGTTGGCGATCGAAAGCTCCTGGAGCAACTCGATCCCTCGGTCGTTTTCCAAGAAAAAGTCATCGCGAGCGCAGTCGAGGGATCCCGGGGCGAAACCTTAAAGCTCACTCCACCGGATCCCTCGGCTCCGCTCGGGATGACGCTTGGCGATTACCTATCCCATCATTTCACCGGCAAACAACTCGCGCTCATCATGTCGCTGCCGTGCGAAGGCCCGGCGCTTTACCTCGATTCCGACGTCCTCTTTTTTCCCGGAGCGGCCGATCTGCTTGTGCAAGCGCAACGCACCGATCTCCCTGCACTTTACCTCGCCGATTGCCAATTCTCCGGCGACGAACGTCTTCTCCGTTCCGCCACCGAACAACAGAATCCCGTGAACACCGGCGTCCTCTTTCTCTTTCGTCCGCTCGATTGGTCGCTCGCCCTCGCTCGCTTTGGCGAACTCACCGAGCAGCCCACTTTCTTCACCAACCAAACGATGGCGCACCTCGCCATGCACGCGAACGGCGCTGCTCCCTTCGATCCAGCCAAATACGTCCTGCGCCTCGACGACCAAACCATTTACACCGACCGCGCCGCGGGCAGCGCAATTGCTCTTCGTCATTATGTGAATCCGGTGCGGCATAAATTTTGGACAACGCTTTGGCGATCATGAGCGATTCATCCACCCGTCCGCTTCGCATTCTGGCCGTCGTCAGCCTTCCTTGGGATCCTCGGCTGGGTGCCGCCCGCGTCATGACCGATCTGGTCGCGGAATGGGAACAGGCGGGTCATCACGTCGAAAAATATTGCCTGACCGACGCGTATCCCACGCCCACTTCGTCGCAGCGATTGTCCGCCCTTCGCTTCGCGAACTTTCCCGCGCGGGCGGCCGCGTACCTTCGCCAGAACGCCGGCCGCTTCGACGTCGTCGATGCGCTGATCGGAACCTGTCCTTTCTCGCGCGACTCGTTAGGCTTTCGCGGGCTGCTCGTCGGGCGCTCCGTCGGCTTGCATCGCCTCTACCATCGCTTCGAAAAACTTTCCCGCCGCCGCTGGCCGGACAAAAAGCCGGGCGGCCTTCTCAGTTCTCTCTACTACGGAATGCTCATGCGCCGGCTTCGCCGCAACGCCGAGAAGGCGATTCATACTTGCGACCTGCTCAATTTGCCTAACGAGTCCGAATTGCGTGAGCTGCACGAAACCTCCGCTCCTGAAAAAGCAGCCATCGTTCAGCCCTACGGCTTGCGCGACGCGCATCGTGCGGCGCTCGAAAACGCGGCCCTTCCCGCCGAAGAACGATTGCGCAACCGAAAGATCGTCTTCCTCGGCGCGTGGAGCCTGCGTAAAGGCGCGGGCGATTGGGCGGAAATCATCCGCCGGATCTGGGAGGAAATGCCGGAAGCGCGCTTCAAATTCCTCGGCACCATGACGCCGGCTGACGCCATCCTTGCGCAACTCGGACTGCCCGCGGCGCCGCAAATTGAATGCATCCCGGAATTCGAGCCTGCCGATCTCCCTGCGCTCCTGCGCGGCGCGACTGTTGCACTTTTTCCAAGCTACGTGGAAGGCTTCGGCATCGCCGTGCTCGAACAGCTCGCCGCCGGTTTGCCGACCGTTGCCTACGACGTTCCTGGCCCTCGCGAAATTCTGGAAGCGCAGCGCGAACGATTGCTCTCGCCCGTCGGCGAACCCGGCGCTCTGGCCGAGCGTGCTCTCCGCGTTTTGCGAATGGACGCTGCAGCCTACGCCGCCTTTTCGACGGAGTGCATGGCGCTCTCCGCGCGTTATCGCTGCGCCGATATCGCGGCGGAAACGGCCCGCCGTTACGCGGCCACCATCGAGCGCATCGAGCGCAGCGTCGTTTTCACTGAACCTTTTGCGCTCGCGTCGCCCGGTGGCGGGCCGCGCATTCTCCGCTCGCTCCTGCAGGATGCGCCGCTGCGGGTCGTTTCGATTTGCACCGCCTCCGCCGCGCCCGCGCGACCCTATCGCGACGAGCGGCATGTCCCGATTCGACCCGATTTCGGCCGCGTCGAGCGCACGCGATTAACCCGCTTCATCCATCCGTTAACCCCGATCTTCTCGGGCCGATTCCGGCGCCGGCTCAAAGAACAGGTGACCATCGCCAACGCGTGCGCCCTGCACGCCATCGCCCACGGCGGCCTCGATTTTCACGACACATTTTTGCTCGCGAAGGAAATGCGGCTGCCCTTCTTCCTCCAGGTGCATGACGACGTCGTCTATACCGGGTCGGGCCGCGTGCCGGCGGCCAAACTCGAGCAGGCGCTCGCCGAAGCCTGGCAGGGCGCGGCCGCGCGTTTCGTCATTTCGCGCGAGCTCGGCCTCGAATATCAACGGCGTTACGGCGACCAGGAAGTTCTCGTCATCACCGATGGACTCGATGAAGTCGCTCCGGCCGCCCGCCCTCGCACTGGACAACTGCGCATTTATTTCATGGGCCTTTTCCATCTCGGCTACGAAGAAAACTTACAGGCGTTCATCCAGGCGTTGGAGTTACTGCGGCCGCAATTTCCGGAGAAGGGCGATTGCTCGATTACGCTTCGGTGCGACTACCTGCGCCCGGCATTGCAACGGCAAAGCTCGTTCGTGCGCGTGCTCCCTTTCGGTTCCGAAGCCGATGTCCAGGCCGACCTCGCCGAGGCCGATGCCCTCTACCTTCCGCTTCATTTCAGCAAAGCCGACGAAGCGTTCGGCGCCTACAGTCTCTCGACCAAAATGGTGACCTATCTGGGAAGCGGTCTGCCCATTGTTTATCACGGCCCGGCCGGCACCGCGGCGGAGAAGATGCTTCGCGAAAATGGCGCCGCTGCCTTTGCCGCCTCACTGGATCCAGCCGAAATCGCCGCGACTCTGCGCCGTCTTTTGCAGCGGGAAAACGTAGCCGGGATCACCGAAAATGCGCTTCGCCTGGCGCGCCGCAATTTCCTCCGGGCCGATCAACACCAGCGTTTCTGGAATACGATCACAGAAGCCCTAACGAGTGAACAAGAGGACAACGAATGAGCCCAGTCACTCTTTTCGTCGTCCACTGGAATCAGCCGGAGGAATGTCTGGCGACGATCGCCGCCTTGCGTGCGCAGGATGTTCCCCTGGAGATCGTCGTCGTCGACAACGATTCCAAACCGGAAGCATGGCGTCAGTTGCAGGAAGGAGTCGATCCATCAATCGAACTCGTTAGGCTGGACGAGAACAAAGGCTGGGGCGGCGCGCTCAATGTCGTCTTGCGCAAATGGCTGGCAGCGCCCGGCCCTGCCTCGTGCCTGATCAGCGCGCACGACACCGTCCCGAAGCCCGATTGCCTGCGCTTGCTCGTCGAGGCACTGGACAAGAATCCCAGGCTCGGCATCGCCTGTCCGCAATATCTGGCGCCCGATCTGCATGTCGCGCGACTCTCCGCGCGGCGCGGTGTTTACCAGGAGTTGGCGGCGCCGCAACCAGCCGGCGTCGCACAACCAGTCGATGTTCCGCACGGCACGCTCATGCTCATCCGCCGCCAATGTCTCGAACAGATCGGCCTCTTCGACGAACGCTATTTTGCTTACGGCGACGAACACGAACTCGGCGCGCGGGCCCGGCGCAACGACTGGCAAGTGGCGATGGTCTGGGGCGCCGTCGTCGTGAATCCCGGCACGTGGACGTCGAGTCCATTGCGCAGCTACCTCTTCGCGCGCAATTCACTCCTGCTCGTGCGCGATTATTTCGGAACGCCAGCCGCGCTCATCCGGGCCGCGCTCATTTCGCTCAACACGCTTCGTCTCATCGTCCAATCGCCCGGCCGCGCCTTTGCCTTCTCGCCAGGCGCACGTTTCCGCGCCGTGAAAGATTTTCTGATCGGCCGGACCGGCCGGCCGCGTTTCACGCGATGAAGATTCTCTTTTCTTCCTACGCCTTCGCGCCGAGCACCGGCGGCATCGAGACCGTCTCCGCTCTCCTGGCCGAGGAATTCGTCGCCGCCGGGCACGAAGTGGAATTAATCACAGAAACGCCGGACGACGACGGCCCCAGAAATTATCGGGTGACGCGCTGCCCGCATTTAACGGCATTGTTGCGCCTCTTCCGCTGGGGCGACGTTGTCTTTCAAAACAACATCAGCCTGCGCACGCTCATCCCGGCGCTCCTTCTCGGCAAACCGACGCTCATTCTGCATCAAACCTGGATCCGCAACACGCGCGGCCAGATCGATTGGAACGATCGCATCAAGCTCAGCCTGCTCGATCGCGTCACCAATGTTTCCATCAGCGCAGCCGTTGCCGAAAGCATCGGCGATCGGGGCGAAGTGATTCCGAATCCTTATCGCGACGATCTTTTCCAGGAACAACCCAACGCTCCGCGAGACAAGACGCTTGTTTTCCTCGGCCGGCTCGTCTCCGACAAAGGCGTCGATCTCTTGCTCCAGGCGCTCGCCCGGTTGCAAAACGACGGCCTCACGCCCGATCTCACCGTCATTGGCGACGGTCCGGAATCGGCGACCTTGCGCCAGCTTGCGCGCGATCTCGGATTGTCCGGGCAGGTCACGTTCGCTGGCGGGAAATCGGGCATCGCGCTCGTCGAAGCATTGAACCAGCATCGCATCATGGTGATTCCTTCGCGTTGGGCCGAACCGTTCGGCATCGTCGCGCTGGAAGGGATCGCCTGCGGCTGCGCCATCGTTGGCTCGGCCGACGGCGGAATGCCGGAAGCGATCGGTCCCTGCGGCCTCATCTTTCCCAACGGCGAGGTCGAGCAACTGGCCGCGGCATTGCGCCGCATCCTGACCGAGCCGGACTTGATCGCTTCGTTGCGCGCGGCGGCGCCGGAACATCTCGCGCGCTTTCAATCTCGCGTCGTCGCGCGGCAGCATCTCGACCTTCTGCAAAAGATCGCGTCATGATTTTGCTCTCACATCCGACGGGCAACGAAAACGTGCGCCAGGCCGCGCTCGCTTTTCAGGAAGCCGACTTGTTAGGCGAATTCTGGACCTGTCTGAATTGGAATTCTCACGGCGTAATCGATCGATTGCTGCCGGCGGCCGTGCGCAATCAAGTGCGGCGCCGCGCGGCCAGCGCGGAGCTGCGGCCGTTCGTTCGCACGTTGCCCATGTTCGAATTGGGACGCCTCCTTTTCGGCTGGCCCGAAATCGATGCCGTGATGAGCGATCTCGATCGCCGCGTGGCTGCGCGCCTGCGCACGAAGTCGAAACCGTTCGATCTCGTCTACGCCTACGAAGATGGCGCACTCGCCAGTTTCAAGGCCGCGCGCGAAGTGGACGTTTCCTGCGTCTACGACTTGCCGATCGGTTATTGGCGCGCCGCGCAAAAGATTTATGCGGAGGAACGCGAGCGCGAACCGGCCTGGGCCGAGACGCTCACCGGCACGCGCGACAGCGAAGAGAAGCTGGCGCGCAAGGAAGAAGAATTGCACCTCGCGGATCACGTCGTCGTGGCCAGCAGCTTCACCAAACAAACGCTGGCCACCGCTTCCTTTTCCGCCAGCGTCTCCGTCATTCCTTACGGTGCGCCGACGGTTGCTGAGGACGACGCGCGGACGCGCAGAAGCGCGTCCCTCCGAGAGCAGCGATTGCGCGTGCTCTTTGTCGGCTCGTTAGGCCAACGCAAGGGCCTGTCTTATTTGCTGCGAGCGGTCGATTCGTTAGGCAACGGCGTTGAGTTGACGTTGCTCGGTCGCAAGACGAGCGACCAATGCAAGCCGCTCGAAGCCGCCACCCGTCGACATCGTTGGATTCCTTCGCTCCCGCATGGCGAAGTCCTCGCCCTCATGCGTCAACACGACGTGCTCGTTCTCCCTTCGCTTTTCGAAGGTTTCGGCCTGGTTCTTCTTGAAGCCATGGCTCAAGGCCTGCCTGTCATCACCACGCCGCACACGGCCGGCCCCGATCTCCTCCAGGAAGGAATTGACGGTTTCATCGTTCCGATTCGTTCCGCGGAAGCGATTGCCGAGAAACTGGAGTTGCTCGCCACCGATCGCGTCCGCCGCACCGCCATGAAAGAGGCCGCCCGCCGCGGCGCCGCCGAACGGAGCTGGGCGGATTATCGGGCTCGCATGGTTGCAATGGCACGGGAAGTGGTTCTTCATTCGAAGCAATCTGCTCATGCAAGTCCACAGCGAGGCGGAGCCTCAGACCGGGCCCGGGGCGGAATGACGAAATCCGAATGACGAAATCCGAAACAAGGCCGAATGACGAAGTTCGAAGCGCTGGGAGACTGGCGTTCCCCGCTCTGTCAGATGGCGCGATGAGGCTTGCGCTGAGCAAGCGCGAACAGTCCATGGGACGCCCCCGTTTCGTGATTTGGATTTTGTCCTTGTTTCGGGCTTCGAGTTTCGGAGTTCGTCATTTTCAATTTAGCCACCACGCAAAAACTTGACCTCTTCGCCTCGAGTTTCCGCATTCAAGGGCTTTAACCGCCCCCTCACGCCGCCCGGCGTCATCCCGCCGGATCGTGGCCGGGAGAAGGCGCTCAAGTACACGCGCCTTCTCATCTGGGCCTATATGGCTTTGCTCATTCTGGAGGGCGCGTTGCGCAAATGGATCCTCCCGCAACTTTCCGATCCGCTCCTCATCATTCGCGATCCGGTCGTCCTCCTGATCTACCTGTGCGCGTTGCGCGCCGGTGTTTTTCCGCGCCACCCTTTCGTAATCACGCTCGGGATCATCGCCTTTCTCTCTGCCCTCGTCGGCATGCTCGTTCTTCTCCCCTATCTCTCGTTCAAAACGAACTTCCTCGTCACCGCCTACGGTTTTCGTTCCAATTTCCTTCATCTCCCGCTCATTTTCGTGATCGCCAATGTCTTCGACGCGCGGGACGTGAAGCGGATGGGAAAATGGATTTTGATCGCGCTCATTCCGATGGCGCTGCTCATGGCCGCGCAATTTCAGGCCTCGCCCGATTCGGCCATCAATCGCACCGCCGGCATTGGCGAAGGCGAACAGATCACCGCCGGTGGCGGCAAAATTCGGCCGCCCGGGACGTTCTCATTTGTTTCCGGGATTATCTGCTTCGTCGGCGTGGCCGCGGCCTTTCTCATCCACGGAATTCTCTCGCGCACGACGTATCGCAACTGGCTGCTCTTTGCCGCCGGCTTCGCGCTGGTCGTCTGCATCGTCGTTTCCGGCAGCCGGTCCGTCGTCGCGACCGTCGGTCTCGTCCTGCTTTCGCTTGTCGTCATTCTTGTGGTGCGCCCGGAAGCGGTTAATCAAATAGGGAAAAGCCTGCTGCTCGTCGCCGTGCTGGGCTGGGCCATGAGTTATCTTCCCATTTTCCAGCAGGGGCTCGGCATTCTCTCCAATCGCTTCGTCGAATCAGCCGAAGCGACCGATACCACGATCGCGGGCGGCATGATCAGCCGCGTCTTTGCCGGATTCATCGAAGGCTTTCGCGTCTTCGATCGGCTGCCGTTTTTCGGTCACGGCCTCGGCTTGGGCACCAACGCCGGCGCGAAATTTGTGACCGGCCACGTCGGCTTTCTGCTGGGCGAAGGCGAATGGTCGCGCCTCCTCCTCGAAGGCGGCCCGATCCTTGGCTTGTCCTTTATCATCTGGCGCGTGGCCCTGACCGTCTATCTCGGCCTGCGCAGCGTGCGTGCGCTTGGGTTGGGCGAGACCCTGCCGATCATTCTTTTCAGCTCGATGTTCGTCACCTTCCTCAACGGCCAATTCGGGCAGCCGACCATTCTGGGTTTTGCTGCGCTTTTCGCCGGCCTTTGCCTCGCGGCCACCACTCCAGAAACGGAGCCGGTCCCGCTTGAGGCGCCGGAGTTGCCTCCCGCTCGGCCGGCCGTGCCGAAGAGCTCGCCGCACGCTGCCCGCCTCCGCCGCACATCGGAAGACCGCGCGAAGTCCAATGGTTCTCCTGATCGGTAATTACCCGGCCGATCAGCAGCAGAGCATGCGGCGTTTTGAAACGATGATGCTGCAAGGTCTCGCCGCCGCCGGCGTTCCGGCCACCGCCATTCGGCCCGAAGCATTTTTCGGCCGCGTGCGGTTCGCCGGGCGCTTCGCGCAAAAGTGGCTCGCTTATCTCGATAAATTTTTGCTCTTCCCGCGGCGGTTGCGGCGCGCGCTCGCCGGCGTGCGCGTCGTCCATATCTGCGATCATTCTAACGCCATGTATGCGGCGCACGTAGCGGAAACGCCCGTCGTTGTCACCTGTCACGATCTGCTCGCTGTCCGCGGTGCGTTGGGCGAGGAGACTGATTGTCCTGCGTCGTTTGCCGGCAATTATCTGCAACGCTGGATTCTGCGCGGCCTGCAACGCGCCACCGCTGTGGCCTGCGTTTCTCAAGCGACCTTGCGCGACGCCAACCGACTGATCGAACGCCGCGACAATCGCCCCATTCTGGAGGTCGTCCCAAACGGCCTCAACTATCCTTACCGCCAGCTTCTGCCTGAAACCGCGCGCGCCCGGCTCGCCAGTATTTCCGGGCTCGATCCCGCGCAACCGTTCGTTCTCCACGTCGGCTCCAATTTCCGTCGCAAGAATCGCGACGGCCTGCTGCGCATCTTTGGACTCACCCGCGAAAAATGGAACGGCCAACTCGTCTTTGCCGGCGATCGCCTGGGCCCGGAATTGCGGTCGTTAGGCAACGAACTGGGCCTCGCCGACCGCATCGTCGAAGTCGAGCAGCCGGAGAGCGAACTGCTCGAAGCGCTCTACAGCTCCGCGCTCGCCCTGCTTTTTCCCTCGCGCTTCGAAGGTTTCGGCTCGCCCATCATCGAAGCGCAGGCCTGCGGTTGTCCCGTCCTTTGCGCGAATCAACCACCCATGTCGGAAGTAGCCGGCGCCGCGGGTTTGGTCCGCGAACTCGAAGACGAACAAGGTTTCGCCTCCGATCTTCTTCGCCTGCGCGATCCAGCGGTGCGAAGCGATTGGAGCCGGAAAAGCCTCGAAAACGCCGAGAACTTTCGCGCCGAAAAAATGATCGCGCGTTACGTCGATCTCTACCGCAACATCGGAGCGATCCCATGAAGAAATTCCTGATGCTTTGCAGCCTCCTGCTTCCTTGGGGCATCCGGCGCGGATTTCTGGAGAAACAGTTTGGTTATCAACTCCACGAGACCAGCCGCATCGGGCTCTCCTTCATTTTGCCGGAGCGCCTCGTCATGGAAGCCGGGGCGCGCATCGGCCATCTCAACGTCTGCAAAGGAATCGCGCTGCTGCAATTGGGAGAGCATTCCTCCATTGGAAATCTCAACTGGATCACCGGCTTCCCTCGCGGCGGCGCGCGTCACTTCGTCGAGGAGACTGATCGTGTTCCGCAACTGCTGATCGGCCCGCATTCCGCCATCACGCATCGGCAGCTCATCGATTGCACCAACACGGTGACCATCGGGAAATTCACCACCTTCGCCGGATTCCAATCGCAGATCCTCACCCATAGCATCGACCTCGCGCGCAACCGGCAGGCTTCCGCCGCGGTCCGGATCGGCGACTACTGCTTCGTCGGAACGAACTCTGTCATTCTCGGCGGCAGCGCGCTGCCCGATTACAGCGTCCTCGGCGCGAAATCCCTCCTCAACAAAAGCTTCACCGAGACCCATCAACTCTACGCCGGCGTCCCGGCCAAGTCGGTGCAAACGCTTCCGTCCGACTACGAATACTTCCGCCGCACTGAGGGCTTCGTTGTTTAGATGAAAACGGTGAGGACAGCCTCCGGGGAGCGCACGCGACTCGCGTGCTGGTTTCGGCGACTCGCCGAAACGAACTTTTCCGAACGTTGGCGATGCACATGAAAATTCTGCAGATGGTGCAAACGCTCGATCCGAGCACCGGCGGCGTCGCCCGCGGCGTTAGCAGTCTCAGTTCCGCCCTCATCAACCTGGGCCACCAAATCGAAATCGCCGCGCTCGACGAGCCGAACGCCCCCTGGCTTTCTCAAACCGACCTCAACGTCCACGCCCTCGGCGTCGGCCTAACGAGTTATCGTTATTCCGCGAAACTCTCCGCCTGGTTGCAACGCCACGGCGGACAATTCGATCGCGTCCTCGTCCACGGTCTCTGGCAATACCTGAGCTTCGCGGCCTGGCGTCGTTACGCCGGCACGCCCATTCCGTATTACGTCTTTCCGCACGGCATGCTCGATCCATGGTTCAAGCGCACCTTTCCGCTCAAGCATCTTAAGAAATGGCTCTACTGGCCGTGGGCCGACTACCGCGTCCTGCGCGACGCGCGCGCCGTCATTTTCACTTCGGAAGAGGAGCGTCTCGCTGCGCGGAAGTCGTTCTGGCTTTATCGCTGCCGCGAAAAAATTTCACCGCTCGGCGTGGAAACTCCGGCGGAGGCGGATGACACCCCGAACCGTTTTCTCGAAAAATACCCGGAGCTCAAAGGCCGCCGGCCGCTTCTCTTTCTCGGGCGAATTCACCGCAAGAAAGGTTGCGATCTTTTGCTCGAAGGGTTCGCCGAATTGGAACGCTCGGGCGAAGAATTTTCGCTCATCCTCGCCGGCCCGGATCAGGTCGGATGGACAAAAGCGTTGCGGGAACGCGCGGACGAACTCGGCCTGCGGCGCGTTATTTTCCCGGGGATGCTGGAGGGCGAAATGAAGAGCGGCGCGTTCGCCGCGGCCGATGCCTTTGTTCTGCCATCGCACCAGGAAAATTTCGGCATGGCCGTTGCCGAAGCGCTCGCCGTCGGCCTGCCCGTGCTCATCTCCGATCGCGTCAATATCTGGCGCGAAATTCAGGAAGACGCCGCCGGCTTTGTCGAGAACGACACTCTCGATGGCACGAAGAAGCTGCTGCAACGCTGGCGCGAAACCTCCGCCGAGACGCGCGCCCGCATGAGCGAAAATGCGCGCCGCTGCTTCGCGCAGCGTTTCGAGATTGGCCACGCAGCTGCACAACTCGTTAGGCTGTTGGAGGAGCCGGCGCTGTGAAGATCACCATCGTGCTCGGCGCGTTCCTGCCCGTGCCGCCGATCATGGGCGGTGCGGTCGAGAAATGCTGGTTCGCTCTCGCGCAGGAATTCGCCCGCGCCGGTCACGAGGTCACTTTGATTTCGCGCGCCGTTCCGCAATTCCCGCGACGCGAAACCGTCGATGGCATCACTCATCTCCGCGTCGCCGGCTTCGACACGCCGCGCTCCCTCGTCTGGCTGAAAATCTGCGATCTCATCTACTCATGGCGCGTGAAACCCGTCCTCCCGCCGGCCGATATTGTCGTCACCAATACCTTCTGGCTTCCCATCCTCCTGCGCGACGCCAGCCGCGGAAAAATCTACGTCCACGTCGCTCGCTATCCGAAAGGGCAATTGCGCTTTTATGGTCATGTCGCTCGGCTGCAATCGCTCACCCATGCGATCGCGGGCGCCATTGCCGAAGAAGTGCCGCAGCTCCGCGACAAGATTTCGGTCGTTCCTAATCCGGCTCCGGTAGCTGTTTCGAGCGCCGCCCCGCTGCCCTTCGCTCAGCGCCAGCGCATCATTCTTTACGTCGGCCGGCTTCATCCGGAAAAAGGAGTGCATCTTTTGCTCGAAGCATTCGCCGCCAATCGGGAGACGCTGGCCGATTGGAAGTTGGTTTTGGTCGGTCCGAGCGAGAGCAAGTATGGCGGCGGCGGAGCGGAATATGACGAACGTTTGCGATCCCTCGCCGCCTACGCTGGCCATGTTGAGCTAACCGGTCCGATCTTCGATCCCAGGGAATTGGAAGCGCGCTTTCGGGCGTCGCGCCTCTTCGTTTATCCTTCGCTCGCCGAGCGAGGGGAGACGTTCGGGGTCGCACCGCTCGAGGCGATGGCGCACGGCTGCGCGGTGCTCGTCTCCTCGCTCGATTGTTTTCGCGATTTCATTTCCGAAGACGAAACCGGATTCGTTTTCGATCATCGCACAGCCGAGCCAGCGCAATCACTCGGGCGGAAAATCACCGCGCTTGCCGCGAATGAGTCGTTGCTCGCGCGCGTCGCCGACGCAGGTTATCGGAAATCCTTCGAGTTTTCGTTAGGCAATGTCGCGGCCCAATTCCTGCAAGACTTTGAACGCATCCTGAAATGATCGAGGAACGAATCGTCCAGCCCGAACAAGCCTCCGCTTACGCCTCGCCGTGGGCGACCGGCGATCGTATGCTCCGCGTCCTCTGGGAGTTTAGCTGGCTCATCTTTTGCAGTTGGACGCCGAAGCCGGCCAATCCGTGGCGATTGTTTTGGCTCCAGCTTTTCGGCGCGAAGATCCATGGCCGGCCCTTCGTCCATCAGCGCGCCCGCATTGCCATTCCGTCAAACCTGACTCTGCATGATCGCGCCTGTCTCGGTGATCGCGCGAATGCCTACACACTCGGCGAAATCGAGATCGGCGCGCGGGCCACCGTCGCGCAGGAAGTTTATCTCAGCACCGGCAGTCACGATTTCAGGCAACCGTCGCTCCCGCTCGTGACCGCCAAGATCACCATCGGGGAAGACGTTTTCATCGGCGCGCGCGCGTTTGTTTTGCCCGGCATCACCATTGGCGCGCGCAGCATCATCGGCGCGTGTTCCGTGGTGACGCGCGATGTCCCGGCGGATGTCGTGGTGGCGGGGAATCCGGCGAAGGTTTTGCATTCGCGATGAGCGTGCCGGTTTCGGTCCTGGTGCCGATCAAGAATGAAGCGGCCAATCTGCCGCGTTGTCTGGCATCGGTCAGTTGGGCGGACGAAATCATCGTGGTCGATTCGCAGAGTAGCGACGCGTCGGGCAAAATCGCCGAGGAACATGGGGCGCGGGTGGTGCAATTTCATTTCAACGGCACGTGGCCGAAGAAAAAGAACTGGGCGCTCGAGAATGTGCCGTTCCGCCACGAGTGGGTCTTCATTCTCGATGCCGATGAAGTCCTGCCGCCGGAAGCGGAAGCAGAGTTTGTCCGGGCGATCGCGGAGGCCGACACGACGGTCGGTTATTGGATCAATCGCCGATTCATGTTCATGGGGCGCTGGCTGCGGCATGCCTATTATCCGAACTGGAATCTGCGCCTTTTTCGTCACTCGTTAGGCCGGTACGAGCAGTTGACGGCTGCGGCGACGGAGAGCGGCGATAACGAAGTGCATGAGCACGTCGTGGTGAATGGCCCGACCGGGCGGTTACGCTGCGAGATGGATCATTACGCGTTTCCGTCGGTGGAAGTTTTTGTCGAAAAGCATAATCGCTATTCGAATTGGGAAGCGCGGGTCGCAGTCGATCGGATGTTGCAGGGGAGCGCGGGGGATTTGAGCCATGCGCCGGTTGGGCAACGGCGGAAGTTAAAGCAGTTGTCGCATCGGCTGCCGTTTCGCCCGCTACTCCGATTCCTCTACGTTTATTTCTGGCAATGCGGTTTTTTGGATGGCCGCGAAGGCTATTACTTCGCGCGGCTGCACGGCTTTTATGAGTTCCTCTCCGTCGCGAAAACGTTCGAGTTGAAGAAGCGCCTTCGCCGAGTGTAGGGCGTCTCTGTGAGACGCGGCCTTGTTGACGGGGGCGTTTCACAGAAACGCCCTACAGGTCTCTGCCCGGATACCCTAACGAATCAATACGCCGTCCGCGGCGGGAGGATGAACTGCGCGAAGGTGCGGATGATGATTCCGCATTCGAGCGAGAGATTCCAGTTCTCCAGATATTCGAGATCGCACGCGACGCGGTTTTCGACGTCGGAATTGTTGTGCGCTTCACCGCGAAAACCGCGCACCTGGGCCAGACCGGTGATGCCCGGTTTGACGAACGTGCGCACGTGATAGTTCGCCATCAGCCGCGCAAATTGCTGGTTGTGCTCGATCAAATGCGGGCGCGGGCCGACGATGCTCATGTCGCCGCGCAGCACGTTCCAGAATTGCGGCACTTCATCGATGCTCAATTTACGAAACCATTTCCCGAGCGGATAAATGCGTTCGTCGCCTTCGCTCGCCTGCCGCGTGATGTCCTCGTGATCGGGACGCATGGTGCGAAATTTGTAGATGACGAACTGCCGGTTTTGAATGCCGGCGCGGGTTTGGGCGTGGAAAAGAGGGCCGGACGATTGCACGCGTTGCGCGATCCAGACGACGACGGCGAGGATGGGAAAGGCGATCAACATGATCGGCACGGAGATGAGGAGATCGATGGCCCGTTTGCAAAAACGGTTGAGCGGATTTTCGAGCGGCTCTTCGCGCAGGCCGATGAAGCGGAAGCCGTCGTCCTCAAAATGGGTGATCGGATGGCGCAGTTTTTCCTCGAGATCGCTGACGATGAGCAGACGGATGCCGAGCTGATCGCACAGGCCGATGAGATGCCGGTTCAACTCATTCGAATTCGGAATCTCGAGCAGAATGATCTGGGTGATTTGGCGCTCGCGGATGATATGCTCGAGGTCGTCGGAGTTGCCGAGCACCGGGATGCCATCGGGCGTTTCCTTGATTCGTTCATCGCAAATAAGCCCGATGGTGCGCAGACCGATTTCCGATTTTCGCTTCAACCAATCGCGCAGGAGGCCGGCTTTGCGGGAAGACCCGACGAGCAGCGTCTTCTCTGCGCGCGCACCGGCGAAGATGGTGCGGGCGAGGAAGGCGGGCAGATAGTGATGCGCGAGGAGGAGCGTGAAATAGAGCGCGGGCACGAAGTTGAAGAAGAAAATGCGCGAGATGAACGCATCCTTCGTGGCGATGAGATAGAGGACGAGCGTGCCCACACTGGTGAGCGTTTGGCGCAGGCTGAGGCGATGCTGGCGCAGCAATTCGTGGCGCAGGAGGAAATTGCTGGTGGAATTGCGGCTGAGCGATTCGATCGTCATGCCGAGGACGAGCAGGCTGCAATAAATGCTGTAGCGCCGCCAGGTCAGTTGCGCGCCGGCAGAATAAAAGGTGACCATGATCCAGACGCCGAGCCAGAAGAGACCGGCGACAAGGGCGATCTGGCAGAGCAGGAAAAGGCGATTTAAACCTTCCGTGCGTTGCGTCAGCATGGTTGGGTGCGAGGAGCGGGCAGGAAGTTACGCCCGGCTTGCGTCGGTTCAACTGATCGGCACTGTGACTGAATTCTCATTGCTTAGATGGCCCAAGACCTGTTGTCTGGAAAAGCTACTACCATACCAGTGAAAGCGGCTCTTAGTTGATGCAAAATCCTGGCGCACAAGCTACTCGCGAACAACGCACGCCCGCGACGATCGGCAACACGCTCATCGCGCTGGTGCCGCTGCTCGCCTGCGCCCTCGGCGGGGCGACCGCCAAATGGGCCGAAGCGTTCGTGCTCGTCGCGCTCGCCCTGCTCCTCATTTTTGATCCGCCGCGGCATTCGCTCGGCCTTTGGCTCAATGGAATCGTCGTCGCGCTCCTGGCGGTCGCCGCGCTCGCTTTTCTCCCGGCCGCCTGGTTTTTCCAACCAGCCTGGCGCGCCATCCTGACGAACGATTTCGGGATCGCGCTCCCGCAAACGCTCTCGCCGCAACCGTGGGTCACGCTCGAATGTCTCCTCAGCTTCTTCGCGGGCCTTTGCTGGTTTTATTACATGGCGGCGCGCGAGCTGGAAATGCGCGATGTCCGGCAACAGGCGCGCGTCTTCGGTTTCGGCATCGTCCTGCTCGCCCTCGCCTGCATCGTTCTGTATCTGCGCCACGTCGCGCCGCCTTTTTGGATTAACGAACGCGGCTTCGGGCCTTTCCCAAATCGCAACCAGACCGGCGATCTCTTCGGCATCACGGCCATCGTGCTGCTCGCTTCCGGCCAGGACGATTTCCGCCGCGGGCGGCTGCGCTGGATTCTTTCCGCGCTCGGCTTCCTCGTCCTGGGCGCGGCGCTCATTCTCAATTTCTCGCGGGCCGGCATTTTGATTTTGCTCGGCGGTTGCGCCGTCTGGCTGGCCATCATGCTTTTTCGCAGGGCGACCGCCGCGCGTCTCGCGGTCGGCCTTTCGCTCGGGCTCGCCTTGCTCACTGGCTTGCTGATTTTTGGCGGCAAAACGCTCGAGCGTTTTCATCTGCGCGGCGCCGGCACCGGCGGCAGCATTTCCAGCGATTTTCGCTGGGCCATTTTTCGCGACGCCTGGCACTTGATCCAGAACTCGCCCTGGTGCGGCCTCGGGCTCGGTAACTTTGAGGGAATCTTCGCTATCTCGCGCGTCGCCTCCGTGGCCGATACGCGCTCGTTTCATCCTGAGAGCGACTGGCTTTGGATCTGGTCCGAGCTCGGCTGGCCGGCGATCGCGCTTCTTCTCATCGGCGTCGTTCTGCTCGTTAGGCAAGTTTTCCCGCTTAAGGAAGGAACCAATCAACGACTGCGTCTCGCTGCGCTTGTCGCCGCCATTTTCTTCGGGCTACACGGCTTCATTGATGTCTCCGCGCACCGCGTCGGCACCGCTTTCGCCGGCGTCTTTCTACTCGGGCTTTCGCTGTATCGGCCGTTTGCCTTTCGCAGCAGCCGCGTTGTCCCGATCCTTTCCCGGCTGGCCGGTTTGATTCTGCTGGCCGCGGCCGTCGTCTGGATCGGCGCCGTGCGAGCAAAGATTCCGGTGCCCGGCTCGTTAGGCGCAGACATGTTGCGCAAATCGGCCGTCATCGCCAATCGCTCGCGCAGTTTCGAAGATGCAATTCACGACGCGGATCAGGGCCTGCGCTGGTGCCCTTTGGACTGGCAGCTCTATTTCCAGCGCGCGCTCGGAAAAATTGGCGCGGATAAACCAGTCGCGACCTCGATCGCCGATTTCCGGCGCGCCCGTTTCCTTGAGCCGAATGGCTTCGAAGTGCCGTTCGAGGAAGGCAATTTCTGGCTGACGCGCAAATCGTATCTCTCGATTACGGCCTGGCGCGAAGCTTTGCGGCGAGCCGGCAAACGCCGCGCCGAAATTTACGGGCAAATGTTCTTCAACGTCCCGCGCGCGACCGACGCCTTCCTCGCCGAGCTCACGCAATTGGCCGGGAACGATCCCGAGCTGGTCATCGCCGGGCTGGAACGCGTTTCGCGCGAACGCTTCCCCGTCGCCCTGCAGGATTTCCTCAGCCACGACCCGAACCTCGACAACTTCTCGGCTGCGCAGAAAGCGCGCGTCCTTTCACTGTGGGCGGAGCGCGGTGATCTCGGCGAATTGGTGCGCACGGTCGAGACGCATCCCGGTTGGCGCGCCGTCGCCTGGTCGGGACTGGCGCACTACTATGCCGGCCAGAAAGATTTTCGCGGGGCCGCCGAAATCCTGCATCAATACGCGCCGCCTCCCATTTTGCCGCCGACAGAAGCAACGGCTTCGCTTGAACAGTTACAGCAAAAATTCTACGCCGCGCCTAACGACTACGGCGTGGGAGTGGCTCTCTATCAAGCGCAGATGCGGGCTGGCAAAATCGACGACGCTCTCAACACGGCGCGCCATTTCACCGAGATGGCGGGATCCCCCGTCTACTTCCATTTCCTCGAGGCGGAAGGCTGGCACGCAAAGCAAGACTGGGAACGCGCCTGGAATGCCTGGTCCGCTTTTCTGGCGGCGCGGTCGCGCTAGCGCGCGGCGGACTCGAAAGAGGCTTAGCTGCCGAGCGCCGCTTGTGCGGCAGCCATCCGCGCGATCGGGACGCGGAACGGACTGCAACTGACGTATTGCAGGCCGAGTTCATGACAGAACTTCACGCTCGATGGTTCGCCGCCGTGTTCTCCGCAAATGCCGAGTTTGATTCTGGGTCGGGTCTTGCGCCCGAGTTCGCAGGTCATGCGCATCAAGCGGCCGACGCCTTTTTGGTCGATCGCGGCGAATGGATTGGTCTCGATGATGTCGAGCTCGGCGTAGGCAGGGAGAAACGTTCCCGAATCGTCGCGGCTCATGCCCAGTGTGGTTTGCGTGAGGTCGTTCGTGCCGAAGCTGAAGAATTCGGCGTCGCGCGCGATTTCATCGGCCACGAGCGCGGCGCGCGGGATCTCAATCATCGTTCCGACGAGGTACTTAAATTTTGTCTTGCGCTGCTTCGCCACTTCGCCGGCCACGCGATGCACAATATCGATCTGCAACTTCAGCTCGCGCGGGAAACCGACCAGCGGGATCATGATTTCCGGGTGCACCTTGACGCCGGACTTCTGAACATCGGCCGCGGCTTCGAAAACGGCGCGCGCCTGCATCTCGGAAATTTCCGGGTAAACGATGCCGAGCCGGCAACCGCGATGGCCGAGCATCGGATTGAATTCATGCAGCTCACGCACGCGCCGCGCGATGTGGTCGGCGTTCATGCCTAATTTTTTGGCGAGTTCGCTCTGCTGCACGGCTTCGTGCGGCAGAAACTCGTGGAGCGGCGGATCGAGAAAACGGATCGTGGCCGGCAAACCTTTGAGCGCTTTGAAAATGCCGGCGAAATCGTCGCGCTGATACGGGAGCAGCTTGGCGAGCGCTTTTGCACGATCTTCCGTGTTATCGGCCAGAATCATTTCGCGCATCGAGTCGATGCGATCGCCCTCGAAGAACATGTGTTCGGTGCGGCAAAGGCCGATGCCTTGGGCGCCGAAAGCGACGGCGTTCTCAACCTGCGTGGGCGTATCGGCATTGGTGCGCACGTCGAGTTTGCGGAATTCGTCCACCCAGCCCATCAGCTTTTTAAAGCGCTGGTAAGTGTCGCTCTTTTTGCCGTCGAGCGAACGATCGACCAATACCTGCACGATCTCAGAAGGCGCCGTCGGCACTTCACCGGCGAAGACTTCGCCACTCGAGCCATCGATCGAAATGTAATCGCCCTGGTTGAGCGTGGTGCCATCAGCCGTCAGCGTCCGTTTCGCGTAATCGATCTCAATGCCGGCCGCGCCGCAGACGCAAACCTTTCCCATCTGTCGGGCGACGAGCGCCGCGTGTGAGGAAACGCCGCCGCGCGCCGTCAGAATTCCTTCCGCGGCGATCATGCCGCGCAAATCTTCCGGCGAAGTTTCAATACGGGCGAGAATGACCTTCTCGCCTTTTTCCGCGCGCTTGACTGCTTCGCTCGCGGTGAAGACGACGTGACCCGACGCCGCACCCGGTCCCGCGGCCAGGCCGCTTCCGATTTTCTTCGCTTTGCCTGCCGACTTGCGATCGAAGATCGGTGCGAGCAAGTGGGCGAGGGAATCGGCCGGGATGCGTTTTACGGCGTCCCGTTTTGAAATCAATTTCTCGCCCACCATGTCGACGGCGATGCGGACGGCGGCGTGGCCGGTCCGTTTTCCGTTGCGCGTTTGCAGAATGAACAGCCGGTTTTCTTCCACGGTGAACTCGAGATCCTGCATGTCCTTAAAATGCTTCTCGAGCAGACTGCGGAACTTCATCAAATCTCGATGCGCGGCCGGCATTTCCTTCGCCAGTTTCGCGATCGGATGCGGCGTGCGCACGCCGGCCACGACGTCTTCGCCTTGCGCATTGATGAGATACTCCCCATAGAAAACTTTCTCACCACTCGCCGGATCGCGCGTGAAGGCGACGCCGGTCGCGCTCGATTCGCCCATATTGCCGAAGACCATCGTCTGCACATTTACGGCCGTGCCCCAATCGTGCGGGATGCCGTACTTGCGCCGATAAACCATGGCGCGGTCGTTCATCCACGAACCGAAAACGGCGCTGATCGCGCCCCACAATTGCGCCTTCGCATCCTGCGGAAACGACTTGCCGGTGCGTTCCTTGATCAGGTCTTTGAAGCGCTGCACCAGTTCCTTCAAATCAGCGACCGTCAACTGCATGTCGGGAAATTCATGCTTGCCGTAGCGCTCGTCCTTCAGGTGCTCGATCACGCTTTCGAATGGCTCGTGATCCTCGCCTTCCCGCGTTTGCACACCCATGACGACGTCGCCGTACATTTGCAGAAAACGGCGATACGAATCCCAGGCAAAGCGCGCGTTGCCAGTCTTGCGCGCGATCACTTCGACGACTGCGTCGTTCATTCCCAGGTTAAGAATCGTGTCCATCATCCCGGGCATGGAATCGCGCGCGCCGGAGCGGACGGAGACGAGCAATGGCTTCTCCTTGTCGCCCAATTTTTTGCCGACCGATTTCTCCACCTTCGCGAGCGCGGCGGCGACCTGTGCCTCGAGTTCGCGCGGGTAGGTGCGCTTGTTCTCGTAGTAATAGGTGCAGACTTCGGTCGTGATGGTGAACCCGGGAGGAACAGGCAGACCGATGCGCGTCATTTCGGCGAGATTCGCGCCTTTGCCGCCGAGGAGCGGCTTCATTTTTCCGCCGCCATCCGCCTTGCCATCGCCGAAATAGTAGACGTAACGCGATGATTTTTTTGCTTTGGTGGAAGGGCGGGATTTGCGGCTGGTTTTCGCGGCGCGGCCGCGGGCGGAAGTCGTTTTTTTGGCCATGATGCAATAAAGATTCGCCCGCGGAGGGATGAGCGGCCCCAAACTAAGGGACGCGATTGGTGTGTCAACGCAGCGACGAAACGGTTGCGAGCAGCGGATATTCCATGATGGAAGAGGATGAATTTGGAAACCAGGAAGCCAGGAATAAAATCCTGCTCCCTCGGCCCTCGCGTCGGTGGCCACCTAACGAATCACGAAAACAGGAACGCAGAAATAGAAGCTCCCCTGTAGCCGTCTCGCTGTGCGAAACGCGAGATTGATTCAGCCACGAGCGTCGGTTCCCGCGCTTTACGTTTCCTCGGTCGGGGAAGACCACGAGAACCAACTCCCGCGTTTCGCATAGCGAAACGGCTACAGGCTCAGGTGCATGACACCGTTCAGGAAGCGGGCGAAAGTCGCGTGTTGCCGGCCAGCACTGCATCGACCGCGGCCGTGAATTCATCGATGCCGGTTGTCGGGACGATGATGGTATTGCGCCGGCCGTGCGCTTCCTCGGTGATGCGCAGGAAGCGGCCGCGATCGTTCTCACGCAGTTGTACGTGAAAATATTTTTTCTCGATCTGCAGTTCTCTCGCTTCGATCACATTATCCATAACGAGGAACGCGAATTTTGCGCCGCGCTGGCGTGGAACGGAAGCCTAAATTTCTTTTACCGGAATTTTCTTAAAATCACGGGGAAGCGCAGCGAGCCGTCCGCGAATGTCGCGTTGCTTGTGCGGTCTCGATCGATGGGTGGAGGACGGAGAGTTGAGAGGGCGTCCTGACGGACTGAGCGAAGCTGGCCTGGGCTGCTAGCGTCGCCGCCGATTTTTTTTCTTGCTCGGGCGCGCGCGAGTTTTCTTTTCTTCGGCGAGCGCGAAATCGACCTGGCGTTTGAAAATATCGACCCGCACGACGTAAACACGCAGCTCATCCCCCACGGTGAAACGGCGGCGTGATTGCCGGCCGACCAACGTCCGTTGCGCCGGCTGGAAGGTGAAGAAATCCTCGGGCAAGGACGAGATGTGAATGAGCCCCGTCATGATCACATCGGGCAGCTCGATGAGCAGGCCGTAATTGCGGACGTCGAGCACCGCGGCGCGGAAAATTTGCGGATCGCGCGCGTCGAGCTGGCGCTGGAAGAATTCCATCTTCTTGAGCTTGGTCGCTTCGATCTCGGCTTCGGCGGCGACGCGTTCGGTGATGGAAATATGTTCGGCAATGCCGGCGAGCTGTCCGACGTCGCCGCGACTGCGCCGGGAACTTTCGAGTTCGGCGAGCGTGCGATGAATAACGAGATCGGCGTAACGCCGGATCGGGCTGGTAAAATGCGTGTAGTTATTTATGGCGAGGCCGTAATGACCGAGCGGCTGCGTGGCGTAGCGGGCGCGCTTCAAGCTTTTGAGTAGACCAATCTTGAGCGCCTGCTCTTCCGGTTTGCCGCGCAGCGAGGCGAGGAACCTTTGCAACTCCGCGCGCTGTGTCAGATCGCCGACGCGATAGTTGTAGCTCAGAATTAACTCCCGGTAATCGGCCAGCTTTTCCGGCTCCGGATTTTCGTGAACGCGATAGATGGCCGGGATCGATCGGTTCTTCAGCGTGGCTGCGACTGCTTCGTTGGCCGCGAGCATGAACTCCTCGATGAGCTGATGCGATTCGTCGTTTTCGATTCGTTCCAGGGCGACCGGTTTGCCTTTTTCGTCGAGCCGCACTTTCACTTCCGGGAAATCGAGATCGAGCGAGCCGGCGGCGAAACGTTTGCGCCGGAGGAGCGAGGCGAGCCGCCAGGCGGCGTGCAGGCGTTCGCCTAATTGGTCGTTAGGTGACGCTTGCAGGATGGCGTAGGCCTCGCGGTAGGTGAGCCGTTTCGCGCTGCAAATAACGGTGCGGGCGAAGCGCGCCTGCTTCACTTTGCCGTCCCGCGTGAATTCGATGAACGCCGATTGGGTGAGGCGATCGACGTTTGGGTTCAGGCTGCAAACGCCGTTGCTCAAGCGTTCGGGCAACATCGGAATGACGCGGTCCGGCAGGTAAACGCTGTTGCCACGCCGATAGGCTTCGCGATCGAGTTCGCTCCCTGGCGTGACGTAAGCCGAGACGTCCGCGATGTGAACGCCGAGCCGCCAGCCGCCGCCCGGCAATTCCTCGACATTGATCGCGTCGTCGAAATCGCGCGCATCATCCGGATCGATGGTGACGATGAATTGCGACCGCAAATCTTCGCGCCCCTCGCACATGCGCGGATCGACACGCTCTGGAATTTGCGCGGACTCGTCGTCGACCGCCTGCGGAAATTCCGTGGGCAAATGATACTTCCGAATGATCGACAGCATGTCGATACCCGGATCGCCACTGCGCCCAAGCAATTCGACGATGGTTCCCTCGGGATTGACGTGGCGCGATTCCCAGGAATCGAGCCGCACCACCACTTTATCGCCGACGGCGGGCGGACGTTGCTCGCGCGAAAGGGCGACCGGCGCCTGGACGTAAACGTTGTGGACGAGCCGCGGATCATCCGCGACGACGTAGTGAAAATTCCGCGATTGCTGCAGCGTGCCGACGATGGTGTCGTGTGCGCGTTTCAAGATGCGGATGACGCGCCCTTCCGCGCCGCGCCCGCTCGTTTTCTTTTTCGCCCGCGCGTAATCCGCCTCGTGATTGATGCGCGCGACGACGCGATCGCCATTCATGGCGACGCCGGTGTTCTCGGCGGAAATGAACGTGTCGCTCTGCCCGGTCTTTTCGCTGATCAGAAATCCGTAGCCAGCCTGATGCACCTGCAACGTCCCGGTGACGAGATCGGCCTGTTCGGGAACGACGTAGCGATTCTTGCGAATGCGCGCGATTTCGCCGTCCTGCTCGAGTTCGCGGAGCGCTTCGTTCAAGCCCATGCGCACGCCGCTTTGGCGGCCGAGGACTCTGGCCAGATCGACTTTGGCGAGCGGGCGGTATTTAGGCGAGCGGATCACGGCCATGATCTGCTCTTTGAGCGGTTGATTGGATTTCATCGGAGTCTAACGAGTCAGGCGGTCGAATAACGGGAGGCGTGTGATAGTCTCACGCACATGCGCGCAACGAAATGGAAAGTCGCCGGCCGCGAACTCGATCTAACGTCGCGCAGCTTGCTCATGGGCGTGCTTAATGTCACGCCCGATTCTTTCTCCGATGGCGGAAAGTTTTGCGACGCGGATCGGGCGGTCGCGCATGGTTTGCGCCTCGCGGCGGAAGGCGCGGCCATCATCGACGTGGGCGGCGAATCGACGCGGCCCGGCTCGGAGCCGATCGCGCTGGAGGAGGACAGCGCGCGCGCGCTGCCGGTGATCGAGCGTTTGCACGCGCAGACGGAGGCGTTCATTTCCATCGATACCTCGAAGCTCGAAATGGCGCGCCGCGCGCTGGAAGCCGGCGCCTCGATCGTGAACGACATCACCGGGGGCCGCGGCGATCCAGGGATTTTCGCACTGGCGGCGGAACACGGCGCCGCGTTCGTCATCATGCACATGCAGGGCGAACCGCGCACCATGCAGGACGCGCCGCATTATGACGATGTCGTCGCGGAGGTGGCTGATTTTTTTCGACAACAATATGCGCGCGCCATAAAATGCGGCATCGATCCCATGGCCATTGCGTTTGATCCGGGAATTGGCTTCGGCAAAACGCTGTCGCACAATCTCGCGCTCTTGCGCCATCTCGATCGCCTCGCCGTGCACGATCGGCCGCTGGTGGTGGGCGTTTCGCGCAAGGGTTTCCTCGCCAAAATTGCGGACGCGGCGGCAATGGAAGATCGGCTCGCGCCGACGGTGGCGTTCACGGCGCTGTTGCGCGAGCGTGGGGCACACGTCTTGCGAGTGCACGATGTGAAGGAAAATCAGGCGGCGCTGCGGACGGCCGAAGCGCTTCTCGAAACAGCAGCATGATTCATGAATTCACCGAGCTTTGGCTGGCGCGCTGGCGCAGCGTGTTCGAGATCATTTTGCTCAGCGTCGGCCTCTACTATGGCTACCTCTATTTTCGCGGGACGCGCGGCGCAAAGGTCCTGACCGGTCTGGCCATTGTTTTCCTCACGCTCACGCTGATCTCCCAGTTGTTGAATCTGGTCGTGATCGGCTGGATCATGCGCAGCTTCTCCGTCTTCCTCGCCGTCGCGCTCGTCGTCATTTTTCAGCCGGAATTGCGCCGCGGTCTCGCCGCGCTCGGCGGGCATCCGATTTTTTCCCTAACGAGCGAAAAGCGCGAGACGGTGCAGGATTTGTCCGACGCCATCGCGCAGCTCGCCAACAAACAATTCGGCGCCCTCATCGCCATCGAACGCGATACATCGATCAAGGTTTATGAGGAAACCGGCGTGACCATCGACGGCGATTTTTCGGTCGAGCTGCTCCTCACGCTCTTCCATCCGAAATCGGCGCTGCACGACGGCGGCGTGATCATGCGCGACGGGCGCATCGCAGCCGCGGCCTGCATTTTTCCAGTGAGCCAGCGCGAGACGCTCGATCGCAGCCTTGGTTTGCGGCATCGGGCCGGGCTCGGGATTACGGAAGAGTCGGACGCGATTGCCGTCGTTGTGTCAGAAGAAACGGGCGCGCTTTCCATTTGCCATCGGCGGCGGATCGAGCGCAATTTCACGCCGGAAACTTTCCGCAAACGCCTGAGCGAAATCCTCCTGGGTAAATATGAAGAAGCTGATCCTGCACAACTGGCAAGCGAAGTTGATCTCCCTCCTGCTCGCGACGGCGCTCTGGTACCTAATCAAAAAGAACGTAGCAACGACACCCTCACCGTCTGAGTTCGCGCCCGGCGTGCGGACCGAGCAGCGGTAGCGCGCGATCTGCCAGCGGCCTGTAGCCGTGTGGCGGGGGGGAACCCGGGGGTCGCCAGGGGCGCCGCAACGGCCCCCGTGGGGACCCCCCAACGG